>QKHS01000087.1 GCA_003249955.1 Bacteroidales bacterium
CTGATAGTTATAACTATTATACTTTTAATTTCATATTTATTAAAAATAAAATTCTCTGATTTTTGAGAACAGAATCTTATTCTCAAAATTGATAGCATAAAACAGGTTTAATTCGGTATAAACTCAAAATTAATGTTGGTTGTGAGGTATTCGGGATATAATAAAATCTGAAAATACAGTATTTTAACAAACAACAAAAGGCAGTCCGGAGACTGCCTTTTGAACCAGTGAATATTTAGCAAAAAAGAAAGATTTACAGGTCGTTTTTTATCATCTTTCTGAATAGAGCTGCTGAACAGACAGAGATAATCATAAGAGCTCCACCTGTTCCAAGATTTACAAAAACAAAAGTCATTATATCAATCTGAAACACATATCCGGTTCCTGCAAGAAGACAAGATATTCCGTTGACGATAAAAGCAATTTTTATGATTCTTTGGAGTTTTGCGTTTTGAAATACCGGAAAAATAAATAAAGAAGATAATCCCATAAATAATGTCCACCCGAGCATGTTTGCTGCTGTAATTACAGAGTTCGGGTTTGCCTGTATAAACATCTCGAGTCCTTCAGTCTGTCCGTGTTCAATATTTAGTCTTACCGCGCTTAACTGAACAAAATAGTTAAGACATGACAATACTGCAAATGCCAAGGCAAACAATAAACTTATTCTTACCAGGGCCAGGTTCTTTTCAGACGCAACAACGTAAAACCCGTTTATAAGCAAAACATAAGCCGGCCCAGGAATAAGCATAAATATCATTGCCGTATTTTTAAAAATCTGGGAATTAGAGTTGATAAAAGCAATGTAATCAGCAAGATTTGTCCATCTGAATAATGGAGATGTTAATGCTATTCCTGTAAAACAAACAATCCATGCTGCAAACGAAACCGCTAATGTAACAGCAGCTATATAACCTGTTTTATATGATATGTTATTCATAATTTTTTTATTTAATGATTTGTAAAATATTTATTTAAGAATACCCCGGACTATACATAAATATATTATGATGTCAGGTAGCGGAGCTATTAACAGTAACATGAAAGCCTTAGTCACGGCTACTTCCATGTAACAGTACTGGCAAGCAGATAGCTCCGGTAAAAATGCTTTAAAATAATAAGCTGAAATTCTTTAAGCGACTTCTTCAGTATCGTAATGATACTTGTTGGGAGGGAATGATTTTACTTTGTCAATAGTTAACCGGACAAGTTTCTGAGAATTATAAGAGACTATTGTAAGAGTCTCTTTTACATATAATATCAGGTTAAACTGAAAATCAGATTCTTTAGTTATTTCCTCTTTGTCATTTTTGGTTAATCTTAAACGATAACAATGGCCTGCTTTTTTCGAAGACTGCCTGGTTACCAGTTCTGTCTTAACCTTAAACTGAAATTCCTGAAAATTATAGATATATCCGCTTGCCGGAAAGCTGAGAAAACAAATAAAGATAAAATACAAAGCCTTTAAAATAAGACTGTTTTGTATTTTCTTGTTTTCTTTCATATGGCTTTTATCCGGTTATAATACTGTTGCGTAAAATTACACATTTATTACAATATTTATTCTGAGAACAGATTTTTTCTTTGTGAAAATGATTTGTGATAGAAAATCCGTTCAAAAGACTAAATTTGATGCCGGAAACTTTTGGAATATGAATAATATGGAAAATATCAGGATAATTGCTTTCGATGCAGATGATACACTTTGGGAAAATGAAAACTTTTATCTGGAAACAGAAATGAAATTTTGTGAGCTGATGAGTGGTTTTATGCCTGTGAAAAAAGTTCGGGAAGAATTGCTTAAAACCGAGATTGCAAACATTGGAATTTACGGATATGGAGCAAAAAGCTTTATTTTATCAATGATTGAAACAGCAATACGGATTTCAGAATCGAAAGTTGACGCCAAAACTATTCAGATGATAATAAAAACCGGCAGAGATCTGATAAACATGCCGGTAAAACTTCTGGACGGAGTTGAAAGTACGTTGATGAATCTGCAGAAAAAATATAAGCTGGTGCTTGCGACAAAAGGAGACCTGCTTGATCAGGAACGAAAACTCCGTAATTCTGGGCTGGCACAATATTTTAGCCATGTCGAAGTAATGAGCAATAAACGTAAATCTGATTATGTTCAGCTTATTCAGAAACTGGGTGTTATGCCTCATGAATTTCTTATGGTAGGAAATACTGTTAAGTCAGACATAATTCCTGTTATTGAAGCAGGAGGGAAGGCGGTTCATATTCCGTTTCATATTACATGGGAACACGAGCAGGCAGATTCTTCCGTAACTGAATTTATAAAGATAGAGAAAATTATGGATTTGGTTTCTTTATAATTCAGCGGCTGGTAGTTGCTGGTATCCGTAAATAAAAAGCCCCGCCGAAACCGGCAGGGCAAACCAAAAAACACACATTTATGAAATCTTTATAATAAATTGAGAATTACTTCAACATTATTTCTTGTAGCTTTTGAGTAAGGACAAACCTGATGGGCCTGATTAATTAAATCCATAGCAACTTCTCTTTCAACTCCTTTTACTTCAATATCCAGTTGTACTGCTATTGCAAGGCCACCGTCGGCTTCTTTGCCTATTGTTACATTTGCAGTTGTGGTGCTTTCAATTCTGTGCTTTGCCATACGTGCAACCAAATTTAAAGCTCCGTCATAACATGCAGAATATGCAGCCCCGAATAATTGTTCAGGATTTGTGAATTCTCCTCCTTCGCCACCTAAGCCTTTAGGCATTCTTACATCCATATCAATTATTCCGTCATCACTCTTCACATGACCGTTTCTTCCTCCGTTTGCTGTTACTTTAGCTGTATACAGTTTTTCCATTTCTTTAGTTTTATTAGTTATAAATTTAGTTTTCGGATGTTAAACAGGAAAGTTGATTCTTTGTTTTTGATATTTAATATTTTTTTCAAAATAATCGGGAATAATCATGTCTGTATTACAACATATATATGTCAGCAACAGAGGGCTTTAATATTTCTTTAATATCCGTAAATTTTTTATCCCGTAAAATTAGAATATCTTTGTCCCGGATTATAAAAATTATTTATGGAATTTGATATGTTTGCTTATGTCTGGCTGCCGTTGATGATTTTTGCAGCCAGAATCTGTGATGTCTCAATAGGAACTCTCAGAATTATTTTGGTAGCAAGAGGACAGAAGGCTGTTGCCCCACTGCTTGGTTTTGTCGAAGTGCTTATATGGATTATAGCAATAGGACAGATTATGGAAAACCTTGATAACTGGACTTGCTATCTTTTTTATGCGGCAGGTTTTGCTACCGGTAATTATGTAGGAATGGTTATAGAGGAAAAAATTGCAATGGGAATAGTCGGGTTAAGACTGGTAACAGGAAAACCTGCTGACGAACTTATCAGCAGCTTAACCGAAAACGGCTATGGCCTTACACATATGGATGCAAGAGGCACAGTAGGTCCTGTTCATGTTTTATTCATAACTGTCAGTCGTAAAAAACTTAATGAACTTATTGATATTATAAATAAGTTTAATCCCGGAGCTTTCTATACTGTTGAAGATATCCGGTTTGTGAATCAGGGAGTATTTAAACAAAGTCAGTCCGGTAGCGGGCGTATGTTTCAAAGAAAGGGAAAGTAATTTATGACATTCGAAGAACTTGTATTAGACCAAAGTATTAAAGATGGAATAGATTCTTTCAATTATACCGAATTGACAAAGATTCAGGAAGCCGTTTTGCCGGTTATACTCGAAGGTAACGACGTGTTGGCCTGTTCTCAGACCGGTTCGGGAAAAACAGCAGCTTTTCTTATTCCTGTAATGGAGCGTGTGCTTAAGTCGGACAGGAGAGGTATAAAAGCACTCATTATTACCCCGACAAGAGAAATTTGTATGCAGATAGAAGAGCAAATCGCCGGGTTAGGCTATTTTGCCGGAATTTCTTCACTCGCAGTATATGGCGGAAACGATCAGGACGGATTTAGCAGACAAAAAGCCGCTTTGTCAAACGGAGCCGATATTATTGTTGCGACTCCCGGCAGACTCATCTCTCATATAGGACTTGGATATGTAAATTTGGCCGGACTTGAATTTCTCGTTCTTGACGAAGCTGACGAGATGCTCGATATGGGCTTTTATGCAGATATTATGAATATTATCTCCAATCTGCCAGTGCAAAGACAAAATTTATTGTTTTCGGCCACAATGCCCGGTTCAATAAGAAAACTGGCTGCGGAGATTCTTGTGTCCCCCAGGATTATAGATTTAAATTTTTCAAAGCCTGCAGAAGAAATAGAACAGAAAGTGTATATGGTTTATGATGCAGACAAACAGCGGCTTTTAAAAACTTTACTTAAAGATTATCCCGGCCAGAAAATTCTGATATTCGTTTCCACTAAAATAAATGTAGGTAAGATTTCGACATATTTGCGGGCAAACGGAATAAAGACTGCTTCAATAAATTCATCATTTACCCAACAGGAAAGAAATGATACCGTACAGCAATTTAAAAGCGGGCAGGTAAATATTCTTGTTGCAACAAATCTCTTATCCAGAGGAATTGATATTGATGATGTAAATCTTATCGTTAATTATGATATTCCTGATAAGGCAGAAGATTATGTGCATCGTATAGGCAGAACTGCCAGGGCTGGGAAGTTGGGTCTTGCAATAAGCTTTATAAGTGAATATGAGATTATGAGTTTTAACAGAATCGAAAAACTTTTGGGACGCAGTATTGATAAAATGCCGTTACCTGCAGATTTTGATAAAGCTCCGGAGTATAAGGTTATTACCGGAGGCGGTAAGTTCAGAAAAAAAGGGAACGCTAAATATCGTAACAAAAGAAAATCTCCGTCAGACAAATCTCACAACAAACCGGTTCATAAAGAGCCGGGATCAGCTAAGATCTTAACCAGAAAAAAATCAGATTAGCCCAGTAATGCCCTTTCACGGATTATCCTGCACTTGTTAGCAGTTCTGTACTCCCAAATGTTTACCGGCAGAAAAGAAGTGTCTTTCTTTTTTGTCTTGCGCTTGTCACGGGCTTCTTTAAAAGTTATGTTATGCCACAATTTGGTAAATAATTCTCCGAGAGTGTTAAACTCTTCGGTGTAGAAAATACCGACACCGCTGGTATATGGCCCGAATTCGGCTTCCATTTCGTCATTCGCTCTGGTATATCCTTTAACGCGGAAGTTGCCGCTTTCATTCACTTTTAACTGAACTTCAATATCTCCTATCAGATTACTGGTATTCGATTTATTCTCACCTATACCAACATTACCGTTTATTAGTACCCGGTCGTTAAGGAAGGTTGTCGAAAGCGCGACCTCAAGTTCCTGTCCCGAAACGTCTGAACTCGGTCGATAGTTAAACCCGATATCAAAATCTTTACTCAACTGCGACAACCAGTTGCTTAGCTGATTGGAAAGAAGTTCGGCAGAAGTTACACCGAAAGCATTTGTGGTATTTCCCATCTGAGGCCCCATCTGTGACGATGCGGTTGAGTAAAATCTGTTAAGAATCAACAGGTATAGCATTTGCTTGTTGATTTCATCCTGACTCAGGTTTGCAAGTTGTGTTTTAACTTTATCTGTGGCATTTGGAATTGTGATGCTGAAAAGTATATCAGGAGCCATCAGACTTCCGGACATGTGCATATGACATTCTACATTCACCGGTTTATTATAAGAATCGCTTGAATCTGCAATTTCTGCCATCAGATCAATCAACGGTGCTTTTGCATAATAAACAGCATCAAGATCCAGTATAGCCTCATAAGGGTCGCCGGACCATATGATTGTGCCTCCCGGATTTATATGGAATTTTTTGTTTATGATATTTTCCAGAGTAAACAGGTAGTCTCCGTCAACCACTTCGAGCTCCCCGTACATGTAAAATTCTTCATCCGAAGTATATTCCATTTTCAGGTTTCCTGAACAATATCCTTTTATAAGGTCTCCTACTTTAGGATCGAAGACAATCTGAGCTTCTGCGTCAGGAGTAACTTCTATGTCCATTTTAAAATAATAATCTGTTTCCGATTCAAGAGGCTGAACTGTTTTCACATCTGTAGAGTCCTTTGCTGGCTGTATAAATGTTACATAACTTACAGAACCAGACTCGTAAGATTCTGTCATAGGTAGCACAAATACAGTATTAGGTTCTGTTTTTGCCACCACATCAATACCGAATTTGTCAAGATCTCCTGATATTTTTACTGTTCCGGAACCATATGCCGTACCGTAATACAAACTATTGTCTTTTTCGGTAGTGTTTAAAAGCATCATTTTGTTGGCATCAATCAGAAGGTCGAATCTGAAATTTTCAAATTTGTTATGATATACCCCTCCGTTAATACTTCCCTGATTTTTATTCTCATCATAAATTTTAAAATTATTGAAAAGAATAGCATCGTTTGTTATTAATATTTTATCATCAGTGTATGCCTTAAGTTTAAGAAAATCGTAAACAAACTCTGTTTTTTCAAAGTCAATAAATCCTGTTATACTCGGTTCCGACATTAGTCCCTGTATATCAAGACCTACGTCAACAAAACCTTTTAATCCGCTTACATCATACTCAGTCATGTAAGGTTGCAGAATATCAAGTTTAAAATTGTCCATTGTAAAGTTAATGTCAACACTGTCTGTCTCAGGAGCATAGCTTCCTCTGATTTTCATGTATTTATTAACTCCGTCAACTCTGAAGCCATTGTTTTTACCCTCCCATGTCGCCGATAAGTCAAACCTGCCGAAATCTTCTTCATTTATCTTAAAATCCGTAATGCTTAAAGAAGATCTGAAACTCGGATCTGCGTAAATGTTTGCAATTCTTCCGTTTCCTGATAATATTCCGTTGAACTGATAACCTGAAGATTCAAGATAGGGGTTAAAGTTTGATATATCTACATTGTTTATAAGGAATCTCAGCAGTTTTGTCTCGTCTTCGGAAACTTCGCCGTCAATATTTAGTACCTGATTCTGGTGCGTCAGAGAAAAATGATCGATAATAATACTCGTGTTATCAACGGTTATCGGGGTTTTACTTATTTCCCATACTTTGTTTGCTACAATAACCTGCGATTCGTAAATAATATTTTCAATTTTTGGCATACTTCTGTTTGCTACCGGGATAAAAGTTGTACTTAACGAAATGTCTCCCGAATTTCTTTCCGTATCATAGTTATCCCAGTTAAGATTTAACAGAATATTATTATTGGCCACATCCATATTTAAGAGTACATTTTCCAGCCACGGAAATGTTTTACTGCTTATTTCCTGCATGGTGAGACTAAGGTCCAATGAGTCTCTGAATGCGTTTACATTTAGTTCCGCACCCCAAATGTAGATACTGTCGTATTTTATAACCGGGATACTGAATATACAATCAAATTCATTATTAACTCCTGATATTTTCCCTTCTGCAAACACATCTCCGTCAATGTTTAATTCAGGCATAAACATCCCTGTAAGATTATTAAGCTTTTTTAAACGGATATCAAAATTTGCATTGTTATCACTTTTGGACCCGCCTGTTTCCAGTTTAGTCAGAAAAGCAGGAACATAACCGGCAATCATATTAAACATTGTAACACCAAGTTCTCCGTATTCAAAACTGCCATAAAGATTAATGTCGGCATAATCAGACCGCACTGTAAGATATTGCTGCTCAAATTCATCCCTGTAACTGTTTAAACTCAGTTGTCTTAGCCGCAGAGACTGTCCGTTGGAGATTAGGTTAAAACTGCTGAGATAAATGTTTCCCTCAGGCGTATTCATCAGATCCCCTTCAAGGTTTGCAGATAAAACCATCTTTATTTCTGATGGTAAACTGTCGTGAGTAATGTTAAGGTTGTTCAGATTTGCATATATGTCTGTTGAAAAATCGAGTTCCTGATCTTTTTTACCATAATTATATTTTCCCAGAAATTCAACCTTGAGATTAGGATCGTCAACATACAATTCACCGTTGAAAAAGTCGTTTGACACATCTCCCTTTATTTTAATGCCGGTATAATTATAGTCCATAACCCCCAGAGTACTGACATTACAATCAATTTCCGCTCTGAAGTTCCCCAAAGAATCGACTGTGCCGTTTACCTTTGAATCCAGACTAAGCATACCGAATGTTTCCGGGTCTCCTGTTATTGTTCCCAGATTAAGTTCCGATGCCTGCACCTGTCCGCTGTAATTGATATCAAAACTTTCGAAATCCGTAACAATAGCAAGGTCGGTGCGAATTGATCCGAGGCCGGTGTTAAACTCCCCGTAGGCAACAAGGTCGTTAAACAAACCGGTAATATTTCCTGCAAATGAGATATAACCCAAATCATTAATTGTTGAAGGTAATACAACAGGATCTTCAGGTGAAATCAAACGCATCATTTTTGCTATATCTGCATCAGATGTTGTTAGCCTTTCTACATCTCCGAAAATAAATGTCATGTCATAATCCGGCAACCCGTCAACGGATAAGTTTGCGATTATTCTGGTATCATTGCCATAAGCTATGTTAAAGTCGGTTACTTTTATTTTTGATAATTTGCCGGAGAAACTACCCGATAAGCTGATTTTGTCATGCAAAAATCTGTATTCAGGCATAACTGGTCCCAGATCTGCCACATCCAATACCAACGTGTCAATATCAACGCTTAGTTTCATTTTCTTTAACGGGTCCGACAGGTAATCGTCGTCGTTACCTGTTGCACTTATCTCAGAACTTCTGAATTCAGAGTTTCTGGTGCGGAAAACGAAATTGTTTAGCAATATCCCTTTGTCAAAATATTTAATGTGTGTGGATAATTCTTTTAAGTCTAGGCCTGATTGCTCTGCCAGGCTGAAATTATCAATATTGAGTTCCAGAGTATCACTGCTGTATTTAAAATCACTTACGGCCAGATTGAAGCCGGACACGTCAATGTCAGAAGGATTGAAAATCTCGTTGTTCTCGGGATAACGAATGTCTCGGTATCTGAAACATGCATTATTTATTTCGAAATTGTTGCAAAAAATATCAAAACTTTTTGATGAAGAGGTCGTGTCAGTTGTGTCAGAAGTAAATTTATCCAGAATATATGAATAGTTGGAGCGTCCTGCCGAATCTGTACGTATGTTTATTACCGGGTCCTGAATTATTATTTTATCAAGGTAAATTTTGCGCTCAAAAAGTTTTAATGACGAAATTTCTGCATTAATTATAGCGGAATAAATGAGAGTGTCTCCCACAGAATCTCTTAATTCCACATCCGAAAAAACTATAGTGTTCGGGAGTTTTACATAAACATTACCGAGTTTAAGGTCTATATCATAGCGGTCAGAGAAAAATTCTATCGTTTTTTGAGTTAAAAAACTTTGCAATGCGGACGAATTGATTAAAATTAATACGATGATCAAGTCCCTGATTATCAGGAGAAATGACAGCGCCAGGAACCTCTTTAATCTAATTCTGAACAATTTCGTAATTTTTTACAAAATAAACAATTACTGCAAATATTATGAAATTTTTATTGTCGATATAGTAAATAAACATACTTTTGTAAACTTAGACTTGTTAAAAATTATATGAGTGACATTATTCTGGGCATAGAATCTTCATGTGACGACACATCAGCAGCAGTTTTGTGTGACGGGAAATTGTATTCCAACATAATTAATACACAGGCTATACATCAGAAATACGGGGGTGTTGTTCCGGAACTGGCGAGCAGGGCACATCAGCAGAATATTGTTCTTGTGGTTCGTGAAGCTCTTGAGGTTGCAGGTGTAAAGTTGAAAGATGTGTCGGTTGTGGCATTTACAAAAGGTCCCGGTTTGCTCGGATCTTTAATGGTTGGTTCGTCGTTTGCCAAAGGATTGTCTGTTTCAACAGGAATTCCTGTTATAGGAGTTAATCACCTTCACGGACATATGTTTGCACATTTTCTGAGGGAAAAAGATGAGGAATCTTTTGTCCCGGTGTACCCTTTTATATGTTTGCTGGTGTCGGGAGGGCATACTCAGATTATTGTTGTAAAAAACGCAATGGATTACGAGATTATCGGATCTACAATTGATGATGCCGCCGGTGAAGCATTTGACAAATGTGCAAAAGTTATGGGGCTTGGTTATCCTGGAGGGCCAATGATTGATAAACTTGCACAAACAGGTGACAGCAATAGATTTAAATTTGGTAAGCCTCAGATAAAAGGTCTTGATTATAGCTTTAGCGGACTTAAAACTTCGTTTTTATATTTTTTGCGAGATCAGTTAAAAGTAAATAATAATTTTATTCAAGACAACCTGAATGACCTTTGTGCGTCTTTACAATCGGAAATTGTAGAAATTTTGCTCGATAAACTTAATAAGGCTGTAAAGATGACAGGTATTAAAGAGATCGCAATTTCGGGCGGAGTATCAGCAAACTCGGGGTTAAGGAGCGCACTGACACAGCTTGGCGGGACTAATAATTGGCAGGTACATTTACCAAAAATAAAATACACGACAGACAATGCCGCGATGATAGCTCTTGTCGGGTACCAGAGATTTTTATCAGGCAAAACAGATGGTCTTGATGTTTTACCTCAGGCAAGATTACTTTTTTCTCCGTGAAATCAGTAATTTTGAATTTATTTAGACCATGATACATCTGCTTTGGTCTGAAATTTGTAAAGTGAACAGGATTTTAAAGAACAAATACATTAACATTTAATTTTTGATATTATGAAAAGGATTTTATTTTTAGTTTTAGCAGTTGCGTTTTCAGCAGCAGTATTTGCACAACAGTCAGGACCTGCAATTTCATGGACAGAAACATCTCATGATTTTGGAACTTTTAAAGAAGAAGTAGGTTTGCAGACTTACAAGTTTGAATTTGTTAACACAGGTAATGAGGCTTTGTATCTTACAAACGTTAAAGCTTCATGCGGATGTACGGCTACAGATTATACAAAAGAACCTGTTCAGCCGGGAGCAAAAGGATTTGTTACAGCTACATATAACCCCAAAGGACGTCCTGGAAAATTTAACAAATCAATTACAGTAACATCAAATGAATTTCAACCAACTTCTGTTCTGAGAATAAGTGGTGAAGTAATTCCAACTCCGGTAGAACCTGCAGCAACAACAGAACCGGCACAGAACTAACATTTTTTTTAACTAAAATATTTTTATCATGAAAAAAACAGGATTATTGTTATCGTTTTTGATTTTTTCCTTTGTAATGCTGGCTCAGACACAGCAGCCAACAATGTCATGGGATAAATCATCGCATAATTTTGGTACATTTAAAGAGGAGGATGGACTCCAGACTGCCGTTTTTACATTTACCAATACCGGCAGCACGCCGCTTTATGTCACAAATGTTAAAGCATCGTGTGGCTGCACTGCAACAGACTATACAAAAGAGCCTGTTCAACCCGGAGCAAAAGGATTTGTTAAAGCAACTTATGATCCTAAAAACCGTCCCGGAAAATTCAATAAATCTATTACTGTAACATCGAATACAGAGAATCCAACAACCCTTTTGCGTATAGAAGGTGAGGTTACTCCGCGCGAAAAAGGTATAGAGGATTTCTATCCCAAAGCTTTTGGTGATATCAGATTAAAAACTTCACATCTGGCATTTACAAAGGTGTTTAATAATCAGGTTGTTACCGATACTATCGGAATCGTTAACATGGGAGCAGAACCAATCGAAATAACTTTTGAAAATGTTCCTGAGCATATTACAATAAGCGTGTCACCAAAGAAACTTGCCGGCAAAAAACCAAATGAGGCACATGGTCAGCTTGGTGTAATTACGGTTACTTATGATGGTGCAAAGAAAAATGACTGGGGATTTTCTATGGATAGAATAGATATGGTGTTAAACGGTGAAAAACAAAGCCAGAACAGATTGTCAGTCAGTGCAACTATTGAAGAAGATTTCTCTCATTTAACAGAAGAAGAACTTGCAAATTCTCCTAAAATGGTGTTCGAAAAAACTGAGTTTGAATTCGGAACAATTAAAGCAGGAGAGAAGGCAACTAATAATTTTGTATTTACAAACACAGGTAAAAGTGATTTGATAATCAGAAAAATTAAAGCTTCATGCGGATGTACTGCAACAAACCCTGAGAAAATGGTTATTAAACCGGGAGAATCAAGCCATATTACAGCTACATTTAGCTCGGCAGGTAAAAAAGGACATCAGAACAAGACCATTACGGTTATTACCAATGATCCTTCTCAGCCAAGTATTGTTCTCAAAGTTACAGGAGAAGTTGAAGAAGCTTCGAATTAAAATTATTTTTAAATAATATTATTCAATGACCGGGATTTTCCGGTCATTTTTTTGTATATTGCATAATATTTAATTTGGGTTTTTAATATTTAAGATATGGGTATTTATCATAGCTTTCAGAATTTTTTTAAATTCATAAAAAGAATCAAATCTGTATTTCTGTTTTTATTGTCGGTTTCAGCAATCTTCCTTGCCGGAACAAACTCTGTTTTAGCTCAGGCCGGGGTCGAAAAACCTTACCATGACGGAGTTGTTATAGTCAAGTTTAAACCTGAGTTTAAATATCTGGCTGATAATAAAGACGGGTTAAAATCAATTTTTGAAACAACTACAGGAAAATCAGAATTGTTAAATGTGGAAAGGGAGTTTCCCAATAGTCCTGTGCCGTTGAAAGAGAAAAATAAGTTTGGAGTAAAAACTGTTGATATCTCAGGAATCTATCGTGTTAGTTTTGATACTGATAAAGATGTTCAGGCTGTTATTGCCGGTCTTTCGAAAATGAAATATTTTGAATATGCAGAGCCTTTATATAAGGTAGAATTGTTTTATGTCCCTGATGATCCTAAAAATCAGACATCTCAATATTGGCTGACGTCTATACGTGCTTTTGATGCCTGGGATGTTCATCAGGGTGATACGAATATCGTTATCGGGATTTCAGATACAGGCATAGATTTATCGCATCCTGAATTAATTTACCAGATAAAATATAATTATAACGACATGCCGGATGGTATTGATAATGATCTTGACGGCTTTGTTGATAATTTTCGCGGCTGGAATTTCGGAGAAAATAATAATAATGTTCAGTCAGATGCCAGTCATCACGGAACATGGGTGAGCGGAATTGCCGGAGCAGCTACTGACAATGGTATCGGAGTTTCAGGAGCCGGATTTAAGTGTAAGATATTACCAATTAAAGTTATGAACTCAGACACGGTAATAGAAAATGCATATCAGTCAATAGTTTATGCTGCAGATCATGGCTGCGATGTGGTAAACTGTAGTTGGGGCGGTTCATATTTTCAGCAAATGGCTCAGGATGTTGTTAATTATGCAACAATAAATTATGATTTGCTGATTGTAAGCGCCGCAGGAAATACAAATTCAGATGTAAAGACTTTTCCTGCTTCATATGAAAATGTGCTTTCGGTTGCAGGAACACAAACAGAAGATCAGAAATGGTCTCCTGATAATTCAATATCCACCAAGGGATCGTCATATTCATATTATGTTGACGTATGCGCTCCGGCAACAAATTTTGAATCTACGGAAAATGGCGGCGGATACACTCTTATGTGGGGAGGAACATCTTTTGCTTCTCCTATAGTTGCAGGATGTGCAGGTTTATTACGCTCATATTTCCCGGATTATAGTGCTAACCAGATAGCTGAACTTTTGAAAATAAGCGCGGATCTTATTGATACAATACCTTATAATATCCCTTATGCAGGTAAACTTGGACATGGCAGGGTAAATTTATACAATGCGCTTACGATGGTTCAGACTCCTTCTGTTGTTTTTGAGAATATAAGTGTCTCCGAAATTGAAGGAACTGTTACTGTTAGCGGAAATTTTACCAATTATCTTGCCGATGCAGAAAATCTGACCATCAGTGCAGAGCTTTTGTCAGATTATGCTACTGTTCAGAATACTGAAATATTCAGCGGAAATCTGGCAGAAATGGAATCATTTAACGAAGACGGGATTGTTATTGTTCTTGATCAGGATATCCCTTACGATTATAAAACCATCCTTAAATTTGTTTATGCTGCCGATAATTATTCATCCGAACAGGTTATTGAACTTTATGTAAATCCTGGTTATAAAAATATTATTACGGATAATCTTAAATTATCGGTAACCCCGGAAGGAAGATTCGGATATTCTGATGTTGGAAGTACCATAGGCGAAGGATTTGTGCTGAACGAAGTTTTCTCTTTGTTTTATGATTGTGGTATAATTTCAGGATTTTCGCCAACTGAGCTATATTGCTCTGTTCGTCAGCAGTCAGATTTTGTAACGGTTAAATATCCTGAGTTTGTAGAGAATTCTGAAAATGCAGATTATCAGATTTCTACAGAATTTACAGATTCAAATGATGTGTCGCCGAAAGGAATCAGGATATTGGAAGATGTATATTCATGGTCAGGGTATGAAAATGAAGACTACATAATTACAGATTTTCAGATTATTAATGAAAGTCCTTACGACTTTACTGATTTTTATTTCGGTCTTTTTACAGACTGGGATTTGGTAGAAGCTTCAGCCAATTCGGCTGATATTGATCCCGATAATAATTTTATATATGTTAAAAGTGATAATTCCCAAACTATGTATGCCGGGATAAAACTTTTAAGTAATCAGGAACTTAAGAACTATGCACTGTCTCAGAGTGATGGAGGTGATGGAATAATAGATGTCAGTGACGGTTTTACTGATATTGAAAAATTTCATATGATTTCAAATTCCAATTCGGGATATTCAGGCGATCCCACAGATATTGTAGCATATACAGGAGCCGGTCCTTTTGATATTCCTTCAGGAGATACTGTTGTTGCAGGCTTTGCATTTATTGCCGCGGAAAGTTTGTTTAATATTCAGAATGCTTTAAGCCAAAGCCGTCATAAGTATGATGAAATTTTGCACCCTCAGAACATTCATAATGATGTTATAAAAGGCTTTAATGTGTATCCTAATCCGGTAACCGATTTTCTGACTGTTGTTCCCGAAAACAACAGTATAAATGCTTATTCTCTGGAATTATATAACAGTATAGGAGAACTGGTTCTGTCCGGAGAGTATTCAGGCGAAAGTACAATCAATCTTAAAGATTTTTCTGAAGGCATTTACATGGTAAAAGTTGTAACCTCAGGTAGAATATTCATTAAAAAAGTTACAAGACTGAATTAGTTCTCTTTTTTATAAGTTTAAGAATGTTTGCAGAGTCTTTTACGCTTGTTTTTAACCATTGGGCAAGTATCTCTTCTTTTTCTACATCAGATAATCCCCAGGATATATCACTTCTTCTCAGACGCGCAGTGAGGTCATAAAGGCATATTGCGGCAGAGACTGAAATGTTATAGCTTTCGGTAAACCCAAACATTGGTATTTTTACGTATTCGTCAGCTGCTTTCATCGCCAGTTCCGATAATCCGGGTTTTTCCGAGCCGAACAACAGTGCTATTTTACCTTCGGACAGATTGAGGTCAGGAAGCTCCGTGTCATTGGTGTGAGGAGTTGTTGCCACAATACGGTATCCTTTGGATTTAAGACTTTTTATTGTAGAAAGTGTATTGTTTTTGTCTTTGCTATACCTTATTTTGTTAATCCATTGAGAAGAACCCAGAGAAACATCGTGATTTTCGGCATAACGGAAGTTGTTTTCTATCATGTGCAGATCCTGAACTCCTGCACAATCGCATGAGCGCATCACTGCTGATGCATTGTGAGTCTGAAAAATATCTTCAAGTACAACTGTAATATATCGTGTTCGGTTATTTAGCACTTTGTTAAAAGTATCAAGACGCTTTTCGGATACCATTTCCGATAAAACCTTTATTATTTCAGCATTATTCATCTGTTCAAATTTTTTATTTCCTGAATAGAAGAAATCGTTTAAGATTACAAAAATAAAAAAAGGGAGCGAAAAGCTCCCTTTTTCTGATAAATTTCCTGACGAAATTACTTAACAGCGTCTTTTAATTCGCTACCAACTGCAAATCTAACAACGTTTTTTGCAGGGATATTGATAACTTCGTTTGGTTTCTGTGGGTTACGGCCTTTTCTTGCAGCTCTTTTAGTAACACTTGCAGCTCTTTTAGTAACACCAAAAGTACCAAAACCAACTAAAGCGATTTTATCACCACTTTTTAAAGTGTCAGTAGTAGTTTCTACAAAAGCATCTAATGCTTTTTTTGCGTCAGCTTTAGTTAAGTTAGCTTTTTTTGCAATTGCGTCAATTAATTGTGCTTTGTTCATTTTTTTAAATTTTTAGGTTAGTAATATTTCTAATTATCATTACAAATATAGGTACATTAAGGGTTTCAGCAATATTTAGGCAAAAAAAAAGTGTGTTTTGTTGATATCTTTGGTCAATTGTTAATAACCCCCGGTGTTTTCATGGGTTTTAGTCATATTTTGCAGGAAAAACAGCACATTTCTGTGACAGAATTGATGAAAAATTGATGGAAATTTGTAACAAAAGCTTGTCCATGCAGTGGTTTTAGACTGTTTTTCAAGTTGAAAAATGAAAAAAACGTCAGATTTTTTATTGAAAAGTAAAAAAACAGAAAAAAATATTCGGATACTATTGCAAATAAAGGATGACAGAACAGAGGTAAGGCATAGTTAACAGAATATGAAAAAAACGGAGAGCAAAATTAAAATCATGTGTTAATAAGTTGTTAGTTATTATGTTAACAATAATCATTGACTAAAACCTGTATTAGATCCGCGGTTTTTTTATTTGTGAGCAAAATATTCCTGACGATTTCATCTGTTTTTGTTTTTTTAGCGTTTTTGTATGTCGGAATTTGTGTATTAATACAATTTTTATTTAATATTTGGTGGTAAAAACTGAATTTTTGTGACTCAATAAGGACAGGATAATACAAGTTTATTGCTGATAATCAGAGTCTTGAAAATGCGGAATGAAAAAAGTTTCAAAAAAACGAAAATAGTTTTTGCAGGTTAATAAAATAATTCTACTTTTGCAGCGGAGAAATGGCAGAGCGGTCGAATGCGGCGGTCTTGAAAACCGTTGAGCTCGTGAGGGCTCCGGGGGTTCGAATCCCTCTTTCTCCGCAGAGCTAAAAAGCAAAATAGTGCAAAACCCTGAAAACCAACGATTTCAGGGTTTTTTGTTTTCCACAAACGAAGCAAAAAAACCTAATTTTAAGACATTCAATGTTGACTAAACGTTGACGAATTTTATTCTTTATAATTGTCAACGATTTCGGTTCTTTTGCACTGATTTACAACACTTTGCATTCTTGAAAACACTCCATAATAACGATTTTTACAAACTTAAAATTTAATTATTATGGCAGAACAAAACACATTCAGTTTACTGTTTTTTGCGATTAAAAACAGAGTTAATGAAAAAGGAGAAATTCCTTTACACATGAGAATTACAGTTAATAAACAAAAAGTAGAATTAGCATTACATCGTAAAGTAGGCCTCTCCATTTGGAATCCGGGCATAGGTATGGCAACCGGAAATGCAAAAGAAGCCAAATCGATAAGCAACTTTTTAATGTCCGTACAAACATCAATTTATGATACCTACAAATACCTTCGTGAAACCGGCAAGACAGTAACCCCGACAGCAATCAAAAATGCCTATTTAGGCATAGAAGAAGACAAAGGCAAAAAAATCCTTGAAATGTTCAAAGAACACAATGAAAAAATAAAATTGCTTATAGACATAGATTACTCACCAGAAACAGTAGAAAGATATGAAACATCCCTTAAACACACCAGAGACTTTATCCGGCAAAAATACAATAAAGAAGATCTGTATTTGTCAGAACTCAACCACGAATTCATTACAGACTACGAAATATACTTTAAAACTGTACGTAATTGTTCCCACAACACCACGCTGAAATACATCAAAAACTTCAAGAAAATAGTACGCATTGCTATTATGAACGGCGATTTAAACCATGATCCCTTTGCCAATTTCAAAATGCGCCTGAAAAAAGTTGACAGAGGCTTCCTATCGGACGAAGAACTCGATATAATTATTAAAAAAAGATTTAACACCCAAAGACTTGAGCAGATCAGAGATTGTTTTGTCTTTTCATGTTTTACAGGGCTGGCACATTCAGATTTAAAACGACTGACAAAAGAACACATAGTTACCGGCACAGACGGAGGAAAATGGATTAAAATAAAACGAAAAAAAACAGACAATCTCAGCAGTATCCCCATTCTTGATGTTACACAAAAAATCATAGATAAATACAAATGTGATGATTACTGCCTTGCTAATAATGTCCTCCTTCCCGTTAAGTCCAACCAAAAAATGAATGAATACCTGAAAGAAATAGCCGATATCTGCGGCATTGAAAAAAACTTCTCCAGCCACCTTGCCCGGCATACATTTGCAACAACAGTTACCCTAAATAACGATGTGCCGATAGAAACAGTCTCCAAAATG
>QKHS01000089.1 GCA_003249955.1 Bacteroidales bacterium
TATAAAATTATACTAATTGTAAAAAATATTAATTATATTTGCTTTATATTAATAAATTAATATATAAATAGTCAATATTAATTTTTTTACTATATATTTAATAATTATTCTGTTTTTCTGATAAGTATGGATTTTCTTAATATTCATAAGAAAAACTGGTATGTAATAATTACCAAGCCCGGATGGGAAAAGAAGGTTGGAAAAAATCTTACTTCTCTGGGGATCGAAAATCTGATACCCTTACAGAAACAAATAAGACAATGGTCGGACAGAAAAAAGATTGTTGAAGTGCCGGTGTTTATGACTTATGCTTTTGTATGGTGCACGCCGGTAGAAAGACTGAATGTTTTTAAAGCCGAAGGAGTAAGGCGGTTTTTAAGTATCGGCGGAACATTATCCAAAGTCACTGATACCGAAATTGTAAGGATTAAAAAGTTATTGAGTTACGAAAGAAATATTGTGGTAGAAGAACTTTCAGCTTCGGACTTTGGCGAAGGTCGGGAAGTAGAGATCGTTCAGGGAAGTTTACAAGGATTGAGAGGGAAAGTATTTGAAGAGCCGAAATGCGGGAAAAACAAAATAAAAATACTTATAGAGAGTCTTAATTGTTTTGCCTGTGCCGAGGTTACAACAGATATGCTTATTTATTGCTCACAAAAAATGCCGGTTTAACCGGAAGTTTGAGAAAGCTTTGCAGGAGAGAGATCATAACCATAGTTAAAATAGAATAAAGTTACCTGATGTGGGTGGCGGGGGCGAAGCCGTGGGGAGGATGTTTGGTTTGTATAAGTAGGGACGAGCAGGATTATTTGGGTTTAGGATAATTTTGATGTTCAACAATTTTAAAGTTATATGATTAACCAAAATCCCAATGGTTTTATTTTATCTGAAATTGTTTCATTCAGATAGAAAATAATTAGATTAATTCCATAGTGTAATTTGTAATTTGAATAAATAAAAAAATGTAAGAAGTTTATTTATCATACTTCGGTTTTATGGGATTTAAAGAATTCGTTCAAAATTGGATATGCTAGGTAAGGTTAAATAAAACCAGGTTGGCTTTCAATATTATTTGCTATCTCTATGAATATAATAATAATTTTATGGATATAAATATTTTAAATCAATTAATTAAAAAGAAGTGCATAGAAAATGTTGATTTATCATTTATTGATATAAATGGCATAGATTTTTCGGGCTGTACTATTATTAATGTGAAGTTTTCGACCAGAGCTCAGCCAAAAAGAATTATTACAGATGTATGTTTTGAAAATGCTATCTTTAAAGATGTTGATTTTATTGATGCAGAGTTAGATAATGTTAAATTTGATAACGTTGTTATGGATTGTTGCTCTTTCCAGCTTTATGCTAAGAAATCAAATAAACCAACGATAAATAAAGTGTCTTTTAAGAAAAGTATAATGAGAAACTGTAGATTTCGTGATGCGATAATTAAATATTGTGATTTTCGCTATTCAGAAATTATAAATTCTACATTTGAGAACTCATTTATTGAGTTTTGTGATTTTTATCGGACACAATTTGTAGGTAACAATATATTCTATTACAGTAAAATAAGTAATTCAAGTATTCCTAGCTATTTTGAAGGTTCAACATTGAGAAGAAAAAATATTGCAAATGATAAAATTGTGCAACAAGACTTAGATAATTACAGGAAATTCTTAGAATGGCATGAAAAACGAAAGAATGATAGAAATGAGTATGCAGAGTTTAAAATAGAAGAGTCTTTAGGTGCAAGGTACGAACAAGCTGAAAATATATATAGAGAATTAAATGGTTTATGGAATAGTAAAGGATATTTTGCGGATGCAAATTGGGCCTACATTCAAGCAAGAAGAATGGAAAGAAAGCGGTTGCAAACGGAAGTGAAAACTGAAAATATGATTCTAAAGAAGTTGAAAATTTGGCTTCTGGTTTTTTGGAATATCTTATGTGATTGTTGTTTCGGATATGGAGAAAGCATTTATAAAATCATTAGGACTTATGTTTTAATTATTTCTTTTTTTGCTTTTTTACTTTATTTCTTCATCCCATTGGATTCAATAATAAATTCTTTTCTATATAGTCTTTTTAACATGATAGCTCAAACACCGGATGAACTAAAGACAAGTTCTGTTGGATTAACATTTCTATATGTTATTCAATCTTCAGTTGGGATATTGTTGACAGGTGTATTTGGATTTGTTATAGCTAATAAAATAAGAAATCAATAAATTGCTTTGGTATGTCTGATGTAGTGTTAATTTAAAATATACGGATGAAATCTTTTAAGCCTTATCCTACCTGATTTTTTGTGGACTGCCAATTATATTTTAGTAATTATTACTAATGTCAAAATGTCTTTTCGCTTTTTCTTATGGTGTGGTTGGATTTGGATAGTGTGTTGTTTTGTGTGGCTAATAGAATAGAAATTGTTGTAACTATACTAATGTGATTATTTAAAAATGTGGGTTTTATGTTAAAATAATTATAGCTCTGTTTTTATTTATTGTGATTTTAGATGGTGTTATCAATTTTATAAACTAATAAGTATTAACTAAGCAGTGCGGAGTCAGCACTATAATCACTGACAAATATCAAATGAGAAGACTATTAACTTTTACTGAATTCTCAGCAAAAATAGCTCCAGAAGTCATTGATGTTACTACTGGGACAAAATCTCCTATAGCGACACCAAGTTCACCTCCTTCATCAAAGTTGGAGTATTATACAGACTATTTGCTTAAATTAATTCCATCAGAAATAATAGGAGCATATGTTGTTATAGATGGAATAATTCAGGGCAGTAATGTGGATATTTCAATAATAGAAACTGTTCAGTGGTTGGTTGTTGGAATATTATTTATTTTAACTCCATTATATCTTTATTTTTTATCAAAGGTAAATAATGTTAAGCATTTGGTCTTAGCAACCATTGGCTTCCTTGTGTGGGTATTTGCTTTAGGAGGCCCATTTGAAAACTTGGGAGATAAATCCTTAATTCATTTAATCGGAAGTATAACATTAGTGTTGTTTTCACTTTTTGTTATGATTTTTGCAAATCAAATAGCAAAAAATGATCAAAATTCTAAATTGTAACTTTTGCAAAATGGAAAACTTAAAACTATATTAAGTAAAAAATATCTTAATCGTATGTATTGAGAATTTAAAATGTTATTAAAAATATCTCCCGTTTCTATTTGTTTTCAACTTTAGTCGTATGTTTTACTCAAAAATTAGAATTAGGATGTGGAGTTAACATTGTTTTATGATGATTCTCAAAAATGGTATGTAGAGGTGAGGTTAGTCCATAAATTATTCATTGAACAGAAGATAAATTCGACCGGAAACGAAATCTTTTTTTATGGATGAGTTGAAACAAAATAATTGAGTTTTTATTGTTTGAAGCATAGGTGGTTATGTTTACTTATATATGTTGAAAAGGGAAAAGGTGTGTGTGTTAAGTTTTTTTTTACTTTATAAAAATAAGAAATTATGATAAAACAAGTACAAAGTAAGTATCAACTTGAGTCCTTGAGACTTACCAAAACAACAAAAGAAGGGATTTTAAAAAGAATGGCAAAGATATCTATGGAAGAACTGAAGGAGCTTGTCCCTAACATTGATGATAAAACAGCAATTAGATCAATCATTAAGAAAGTAGATAATGTCCTTAATAGTTCTGTGTCATTTGATTTGAGTGACATAACAACAGAATCAATAATAAAAAAAATTGGAAGGCCTGTTTTTCTAATTGAAAATAATCTTCCACTGTTAGTTGGAAACGAAATAGATAAATTTAAGTTGCTGTTAAATAATGCCATTTCAAATTTTTACTTAAGTGATAAAATTGGAGCTGTTGGGAGAATTGAAACAGATAATCTGCCTGGGTTTGAATGGCTTGGAACAGGCTGGTTGTTTGAAGAAGATCTCTTGATAACTAACAGGCATGTTGCAGGAGAATTCGTTGATAAAATAGGTAAAGGGTATACTTTTAAAAGGTTTGTTGGTAATTCTGTTTTGCCGAGAATAGATTTTTTAGCTGAGTATAACAATAATAACGCTGCAGAATTTTCAATTGAAGAATGTTTGTATTTAGCTTCGCGTCAAGAGCATGATATAGCAATATTTAGGATAAAAACGAATAATGATACTCACCATTTGCCAATAAATATTTTGAACGGAAACCCTCAAAAAAGAGAAGATGTTGCAGTTATAGGTTATCCGGCATTTGATAGTAGAACTAGTCTTATTGCCGAAATGGAATCTATTTATAAAAATATTTATGATGTAAAAAGGTTAGCTATTGGTAAAATAATTAGCGTTCATGAGAATGAAGGAATTGCATTGCATGATGCTACAACACTTGGTGGTAACAGTGGCTCTGTTGTTTTATCATTAGAAACAGGTAAAGCAGTCGCTCTTCACTTTGCAGGTAAAGAAGGTTATGGGAATTATTGCGTAACATCATCAGTACTGAAAAAAGCGATTGACAGAATTCCAAGACGAATATATCCGGTTGAAGCATCAAGTTTAAATACATCTGACAATATGCTCAACTTTAATGAAATTGTTCCAAGAAATTGCAAATTGGAGCCGTATTCTAAAATTCAGGTACCGACTTTTAAAATAAGTGGGAGATTTATAACATATGCAACCCCGGATTCAACATTTTTTGTCACACAGAAATTATTTGAAAGTGCTAAAGAATCAATATTAATAGGTATTTATGACTTCTCTGCAGAACATATGATTACCTGTATTAAGGATGCGATTGACAGGGGTGTAAAGATATCGCTTATGTTAGATATCGATAGCTCAAAAGAACAGGAAGTATTTAAAAATTTGATAAAATATGGTGTTGAATGTGTCCCGGCACCATCATGTTCCAGTAAAAATATAAGTTATTTTTCTAGCTCTCATGAAAAAGTAATTATTATTGATAATCAGTGGACTCTCATTCAAAGTGGAAATTATTCTAATAATAGCATTCCTTATAATAGGGGAGATGGAACTGTTTTAGGTTCTTTTAAAACAGGAAACAGAGATATGGGTATTGCTATTGAGTCAAGGCCATTAGCAAAGTTTTTTACTAAAATTCTTAGGTCGGATATGCAATTAGAAATGTCTGCTTCTTCGAAAGAATGTGTAAGTAATCTTTCACAAACGTCTGAGTTCTTGCTGGAAGCTCCAAAGAAAAGACC
Organism: Bacteroidales bacterium; assembly: GCA_003249955.1. Classification (GTDB taxonomy): domain Bacteria; phylum Bacteroidota; class Bacteroidia; order Bacteroidales; family ML635J-15; genus Bact-19. Next base: position 5,205 of record QKHS01000089.1, read on the forward strand.
TTCGGTGCTTTTTTCAAGTAAAGAATTTAATCATTTACATAGGGTTAGCATACAGCCAGTCCTTTCGCCTGATAACTATATGATTGAAATTCCAAAGTTAATCAGAACAGCAAAGCGATCAATTAAAATTGAGCAGCAATACATAAGAGTAAATCAAAAAGAAGTCAAAAATCTCGTTAAAGCTATTCAGGATGCAAAATCTAATTTTGATGATTTTACAGTACAAATAATAGTTGCGTCTCCAATTGGAGATGATAAGAAGACATATGAGGAAGTCGAAGCGCTACGAGATATGGGATTTGAGGTGTTAATGCTTTCTAAGAGCCATTTTGTACATTGCCATAACAAGTTACTAATAATTGATGATGAAACTGTATTAATTAGCTCTCAGAATTGGTCAGATTCTGCTGTATCGAAAAATCGTGAAGCTGGAGTCATTGTGTATGATAAATTAATTACGGAATATTACAGTAAAATTTTTGATGCAGATTGGACAATGAGTGAAGAATCTGTTGACGAAATTTTACCATCAAGAGAACTTGTGAATTTAGAAGCATTTCATACAAATGCTGGCAAATATGTCTTAGTAGATGCTTGTGATGTTCAGGAAGTTTGACTAAATAAAAATGAATATGTTTTGAATAAAGCAAATTTTATTAGCTTAAAATTGTGGTAATTGTTAGCTAGCATAGAAAAAGCTTTGGCACTGAATTTATGGTTTTATTATTTTTATAAAGAGTAATTTTATTTTAACCACAACAAAACGATTCTATTTCAAAAACCTATATTCAACCCTATATCAATCTCTAAAACTTAACCCAACATGCCAAAGACAACAACACGTCCGCCTAACGGACCAAGTACAACCGGAAAGCCTTCGGGAGGTGGTAGAGGAAATAATCCTCCTGCACCAAAACCAAAAGGAAAGTAACACTGACTACATTAAAAAAACAGAACCGAAAAGTTCTGTTTTTTTGTTTATTTATATTTCTCTTTTCGTCTGAAAATGGCAAGAGATCAAAATGATTTTACTAATTTTGAGAAGTTTTCTTTATGGCTTTTTTCTTAGGCCGGAAAGAAAATTTTTTACAAAATGTAGTAACGATTTATTATGAATTTTCTTGAATTAGCAAAGCAAAGGTGTTCGGTAAGATCATTTACAGAACAGCCGGTAGAAAAAGAAAAACTTGAATATATTCTTGAAGCAGGACGGGTGTCTCCTACAGCTTGCAACATGCAGCCGCAACGCATTATTGTAGTTCAGAATCCCGAAAATATAAAGAAGGTTCAGAAATGTTACAAGACATTTGGCTCTTCCTGTGTTATGATTATTTGCAGAGATGAAAGGCTGGCTTTAGTTCGTGAATTTGATAATAAATGTTCCGGCGATCTGGATATCGGAATCGTTACTGATCATATGATGCTGGCGGCCAGGGAAAAAGGAATAGGAAGCGTTATGGTCGGCCTTTTCGACCCCGGAATTATCAGAAAAGAATTTGATATTCCTGAATACATTCAACCGACAGCATTGCTAATACTCGGATATCCTCAAAACGGGTTTTCGGATGTAAACCGCCATTTAAAAGAACGTAAGCCAATCAGCGAAACTGTAATGATGGAAAAGTATTCCGATGAAAAATGAAAAAACAAATCACATTACAGAAAAGAATGCACAAATTCAAAGCAGATATTGATATAATAGGGATTAATCCATATGTATCTGTACCGGACAAAATACTTAAAGAAATATTTAATCAGGCCGGCAGGAATAAGGGACATATCCCGGTACACGGAACAATTAACGGTAAACCATATAAGCAGACGCTTGTTAAATATGCCGGAGACTGGCGGCTTTATGTAAATACACAGATGCTTAAAAATTCGCCAAAACTGATAGGGGAAACTATAGAACTTACAATAGAATTCGATCCGGCAGACAGAACAGTTAAACCACATCCGAAATTAACAGCAGCCCTTGATGAAAACGAGGATGCGAAAACTGTATTTGACAAGCTTGCACCGTCCAGGCAAAACGAAATAATAAGATATATCTCGCATTTAAAAACAGAAGAAAGCATTGATAAAAATGTAAAAAGAGCTATAGCCTTTTTGACAGGAAAAGACAAATTTGCCGGTAGAGATAAACCATAAATCAGTAGAGTTTAAATAAATGAAAAGTCCGGCATTTTTTGTTTAAATATAAGAGCATCAAATTTATATCTGTTGTGGGTTACCGCCAGTTTCAAACACTTATGCACCGGTATTTCACATATCCAAATTAACAATAAAAACATCCCGTAACCGTTAATTTTGTTTGGGGTTATAACCTGAAATATGAATGAACAGATAATAAATAACCTTTATGAATTCTGGAGCCTGATAGGACTCAGGTTAAATAACCTGGCAGAAGCTGACGGCTACAAAGCAGTTTCGGTGAGTGGCTCAGATTGGCCAAACAGAATTTATTCCGTGATAAACAAAAAATATACTTTTGAAAAAATATTGGCTTTAAGTCAATATGGGAAATTACCTGAATTTATAACGCTGGAGAAACCTTGTGATTATGTGAATAATTCAGCTTTGGAGTTCATGTTCGGGCAGAAAAATATGTCTGTGGATCTGAAAACAATAAAATCAGATTTTTTGGCAAATGAAAATATATTTCAGGTTAAAACGGAGGAAGATTCTGTTGATTTTGCAAAAACAGCTTCTGAAGCATTCGGGTATCGTGTTGACGAAAAGCTAGCCTTTGAGGTTAGCAGGATTACTGAGAAAGTGCGAATGTACATTTACAAAAATGATAATGAATGTTTGGGATGCGGGATTGTATATTTTGACACAAATAATAATGCAGGCCTGCACATGATAGGAACTGTTCCCAAAGGGCGCGGTAAGGGAATAGGGAAATATATGACAGAAATGTTGTTGTCGGTATCGAAAAAGAACGGAAAAGACTTTTGTGTGCTTCATGCCTCATTAATGGGAGAACCAATCTATCGTAAACTTGGATTTGAACCCTTCGGAGAACTTGAAACATACAGAATACTTAAAAAAATACTAAGTTGATCACATCGTAAAACCGTAACTTAAATTCGGTTAAAATAAAAATAGTTTTATCTAAACGTAATAGGATACGTTGCTTAGGTAAGATTTTGATAAAAAAGAAGTTACAGTAATTATCAGACTGCAATAACCAGATTTAAATTGGCCATAAAACACATGAAAACTAAAATATATTTGTCATCTTATCGTTATTTCAGATAAAGAATTTATAAAATGTCCAGATTTATTCTTGCCGCAATTTTTATAATATCAGTATCTCAGGTTAAAGCGCAGGATTCGCCTGCAGTTCATCAGAATAAAATTAACGGATTAAATGTATCTTATTTTGCCGAGTACTACACACATTATGGCATTAAAGCAGGTGTTGAATATCCGCTTTGGTCAAAAGAAAAGATTAAAACAAGAAGAAATACAAAAGATATACATAAGACTAAATTGTTATTTGTTACCGGTAATGTCGGGTGTTATGTACACGAGCGAAATCACACCGGATTATTTGTAAATACCGAAATCGGATACAGAAAAACCTGTAATAAAGGAATAAGATACGAAAGCCACTTAGGTGTTGGCTACCTGCATACATTTTTACAGGGAGATACTTACCGGGTAAATGATGACGGCTCTGTTGAAAGGGAAAAATCAGCAGGTCAGTCAAATTTAATGGCCTCGTTATCATTTGGAACAGGTTACGATTTTAGCTATTATTACCATAAGCCATTTTCAGTTTACATAAAACCGGGGTTTTTTATTCAATATCCCTATAATACGATTGCGGCAATACGCCCGACTATAGATATGGGAATCTTTTATTACTTTAACAGATGAGAAAAATAAAAAACATAACATATATTCTGCTTCTGCTTATAGTTGCCGGCTGTGAAAAAAATAATTTTGAGCTTACCACGAATGCAGACGAGTTTTTCTTCCTTAGAAACGATGGCGCAGATTTGCCTGTTTGGGTAAAAGGAAATACAGCCTCCAAAACAATAATAGTTTATCTTCATGGCGGACCCGGAGGAGGAGGATCATTTGGCAGCAGCGAATTTCTGAACAGCGAATTTGTTGAGGCAGTAACAGAAAAATATGCCATGGTGTTTTTCGACCAGCGGGGATCAGGTTCTTCACAGGGACACTATGACAAAAGTCTTATGACGGAAGCTCAGTTTGTAGAAGATTTGGATAAACTTGTTATTCTGCTTCAAAATAAATATGGTTCCGATATAAATGTTTTTCTTTATGGCGTAAGCTGGGGCGGTTATCTCGGTACAGCATATCTGGTAACAGGAGAGAATCAGAATAAAATAAAAGGATGGATTAGCGATTCGGGGAACCAGGACCAACTGCTTGCCGCCAATTACGGAAAAGATATGATGGAATTTTATGCAAATCAACAAATTTTATTACAGAAAAACGTTGACAGATGGACAGAAATTCTGGACTGGTGTCAGGGAAAAGATACCATACTTGAGTTGACAGATTTTGCTCAGGCATTCAGCTATTTCAGGAAAGCAGAAAAGCTAATGAGTGACAGTGTCGTAAGTAATTTAATCTGGGACTCAAAGGCAAATAATCAAATGAATTTCTTTTCTCCGTATTCTGCGTCAGGCACTTTTTCAAATTTTAACACATTTATTGCCGAAAATTACAAAAGTCTGAATTTAACGGAAAAGTTACATTTAATTACTATTCCTGTTCTGGAAGTAAGAGGCCGGTATGATTTTAGTGTCCCGGCGAAATCATTTGACGAATATTACGAAAAAATAAGCTCCCCGGTCAAACAAAAAATAACATTTGAAAAGTCAAGACATGCCGTCTGGAGTTGTGAAACAGATTTATTTCTGGACGCGTTTCTTAACTTTATAGATTCTAATAAATGATAATAAAATAAGAGTTTTATCATTGATAAACGGAATTTTATAATTAACTTTGTAGCAATAATTGTGAAATCAGAGATACGTTTTGTTATTTGACTTTTTGAACAGAATTTTAATTTTAAATTTAAATATACATGGGAAAACAAGCAATTAATGTCGCATCTGTTGACGTAGAAAAATTATTGGGAATGTTAAATGCTGCTCTTTCGGAAGAATGGCTTGCTTATTATCAGTACTGGATTGGTGCCAGACTTATGGAGGGTCCAATGAGAAGTGAAGTAGAACCGGAACTTATCCTTCATGCAACTCAGGAACTTAATCATGCCGTATTAATTGTTGACAGAATTATTCAGTTGGGAGGAACTCCTGTAATCAATCCTTCAGAATGGACAAAGTTGGCAAGATGTTCGTATGATGAACCTTCTGATCCTTATATTGAAGTCATCTTAGAGCAAAACCTGAAAGGAGAAAGATGTGCAATTCAGCGTTATCACGAAATTGCAGATTTTACCAATGGCAAAGACCACACTACTCATCAAATGGCAGTAACCATTCTTAATGAAGAGCTGGAACATGAAAATGATATTGAAGACTGGCTTAACGATATTCAAAGAATGAAAGATGAGTTCAGAAAAATCAGGATGTAAAACAGTTTGGTAATAAAAACTGTTTTCTAAGAATTTCAGTTTCCGGGATTTAAAAGATTTGCATAAAATTACGGTTATGATACTTTCTGATTCAGGTAAAAAACTGAAATTTATAAATGCCGTTCTTATTGCAGGACTGTTAGTCAGTTGTGCTTTCGGAATCTGGCATTTTTTTATTCCTTATCAGTTCCGGTGGTATAGTTATATCCCCTCTGCACCCAAAGAAATAATTGTATCCGTTGACTGGATCAACTTTTTCTTTTCACTGTTTTTAACCGGCAACAGCCTGATGCTGCTTTTGTTCTACAAAAGAATTATTGAAAAAGAAATTGTTTGCTTTTCTTTTTATGGCTTCTTAACTTTCGTGTGGCTTACACGGATTGTTATTACTATTGTTCATCCGTGGAATTACGACTTTATGTGGGCAATACAATTATCTGCATTTATTATTGTATTCATGCTTCTGGCATTGCCGTTTACATATATTTTGCTTAAGCTTAAAACCAGATACAAAGTATAAAAACTTTTTAAGGACAATATTATCTTTAAACAATACTATTACAAAAATATAAAATGGGAATAACCACTCTTGATAAAATCAGTTTTGATACTTTGTTTTCGGCATTTAGTGACGCATTCGAAAGCTATGAAATTCAGATAAACAAGGAGGAGCTTCGTGTTATGCTTAACCGCCGGGGATTTTATCCGCAACTTTCGTTCGGAGCATTTGAAAATAACAAATTAGCGGCATTTACTCTGAACGGTATAGGTAACTTTAACGGGATAAAGACTGCATACGATACCGGAACAGGAACTTTAAAAGAATACAGGTCAAAAGGTCTGGCATCAAAAATATTTACATATTCCCTTCCTTTTCTTAAGGAAGCAGGCGTTTCTCAATATCTGCTTGAGGTATTGCAACACAATACAAATGCTGTCTCTGTTTACAAAAAACTGGGTTTTACTGTAAGCAGGGAATTTAACTATTTTGTTCAGGACAATGCCGGAGTTAAACTTATGGATAAATATTTACCTTCCGCATTTTCTGTTAAGGAAACCGGTATGGAAGACATTGACATCTTTATGAAGTTTTGGGATTTTACACCTTCGTGGCAAAATAGTTTTGAAGCAGTAGAACGATCAGTTCCCGGTTTTAAAATAATGGCTGCATACCATGGACAAAAACCGGCAGGTTATTGCATTTTTGATCCGGGTTCTGGAGATATAACACAAATTGCGGTTGACAGAGCCTTCAGAAGACAGGGAATTGCTACCGTACTGCTTAAAGAAATTCTGAAGTTTAACAGGCACACATCAGTTAAGGCAGTTAATACAGAAGTTACCTGTGATTCCATAACTGCTTTTATGGAATCAAACGGAATATTACTAAAAGGAAAACAATTTGAAATGATAATGGATTTATAATAATGCCTGTGAGTGCCGGAAATAAATTAAAGACAAAACTTATGCTACTGTTTATTCCGGTGGCATATGTTTCATATCTTTTTCACGAATTCGGACACTGGATTGCAGGAGAAGCCTTAGGAAACAGAATGGTTTACAGCTTAAATTATGTGTTTCCTGAAAGCGGACATTACATTAATGCAGGAGATAATTTATATGTTAGTATTGCCGGACCTGCATTTACAATACTTCTGGCGATAATTTTTCTGTTGATAATCGAAAAATATAAAACTCTTTATGCATATCCTGTGGTATTTTTTCAGGCATTTTTACGCTTTTTTTCGCTTGTATTCGGAGGATTTGCCAAACAGGACGAAGCCAGAATATCTGAAATTCTCGGAATCGGGACATATACTTTTGCAATAATTGTGCTTTTGATATTGTTTGTTATTCTATTCAGGGCAAGCCGCATTCTGAAAGTAAGTTTTAAGACTAATTGTTATTATTTTACAATTAGTACAGTATGCGAACTTTTGGTAATCTGCACATATAAAATAATCGCGTAGCATCCTCAATTTTCAAATATTCGTTTTGTGAAATATTTGTAGTAATTGTAATTTGTATTTGTTTTTTGCTAATTTTGTAAGACTGAAATGTTTTAAACAGGTTGGGTGTACCATATTTTGTGAAGATGGATGTGCTATACGTCCTGCTAAACCTTAATAATAGCGATAAATGAAGTTTGTAATAAGGATTCTGATATTATGGTTTTTACTTCATACCGTTTACACCATTGTTGACGGGTTATCAGATGATGGAAAATCAGTAGATGTCGCGTTAATTTTAGGGAGTAAGGTGAACGTTGACGGAACGTTATCCGTCAGGTTGGAAAAAAGACTGGAATGTGGTCTTAAACTTTATAAAAACGGGAGAGTGAAAAAAATAATAGTAAGTGGCGGACTTGGCAAAGAAGGTTTTTACGAAGGAGATAAAATGCAGGAGTATTTGTTGAATAAAGGGGTTGCAGAAGCCGACATTATAGTTGATAATTATGGCTTTAATACGAATGCTTCTGTTGAAAATGCCATGAAAATAAAAGACAGCTTAAATTTCAGGGACATTATTGTTGTTTCCCAGTATTTTCACTTGACCAGAACTAAAATGCTGTTCAGAAAAAATGATTTCGATAATGTAAGTAGTGTTAGCCCTAAATACTTTGAGTTAAGAGATATCTATTCTATGTTCAGAGAGTTTTTGGCATTTTATAGTGAGTTATAAATAAAAACATGCATAGTTCAGAAATTTAAGAAAATCTGCCTGTGCATAACAAGTAAATAAATAGTTTCTAACCTGAAAACCAATTAATTATGGAAACAAAACTAAATTATTCTGAGATGAGTCATGTGAAGTACAGAGTAGGCAAGTGGTTGCCATCTGACAGAGACTTCTTAAACCGTTGGATTGCTAAAAAAATAATTCAGTCGCAAAACAACAATCTTGAAATTAATCAGGCTATACGTGATTTAAGGCAGGCCATATATGCCGACCCGGTTTTATACATGAGTTTCACAAGTATGTACGATGAAATTCCGCAAGGCTACAACGAGCCTGTAAAGAACTTCGAAACCATGCTTTTAATATTGAATCAGATATTAAACGAAGCCCCATGTTATAGTGTAATCGAGGATCAGATAGGTTTGATCGGATTTCCTATTAATGCCATTCTGGACTGGGCAATGGGCACACGTGGCGGATATCTTGCCTTTACACATCCGGTTGTAAATCAAAAATTAAGTGTTATTCTTAACGAATGGAAGAATTTCTTAGCTACAAGCGCTTCTCAATATGTGTTGACTGATGGCCCTATTCCTCAGCCACAACCAGACTATGATACTCCTTTGGGTTGGTTTTCGCCCGTAGCACTGGAGGCTATTGCCGCAATGGACCCGTTGAGGGGAATTGGGGATGATCCGGAGGATGCCAAAGCTAATTTTATTTATAACTATCAGTGTGATCCTTCACAACCGTATTATGGATTTACAAGCTGGGATCATTTCTTTACCCGCAAATTTAACCCCGGGGTAAGAGAAGTAAGTCCTGACGATATGCATCCCGATGTAATTGTAAATGCCTGTGAGTCGGCTCCTTATAATTGTGTTACAAATGCTAAAATGAGAGATAAGTTCTGGATGAAGGGACAACCTTATTCTATAACAGATATCATGGCAAATCACACCTTGACTTCAGAATTCGGAGACGGTTGTTCTGTATATCAGGCATTTTTATGTTCCAAAACTTATCACAGATGGAACAGTCCTGTTGATGGTAAAGTTATAGCCGTTCAGAATGTCCCGGGTACATATTACGCCGAAGACCCGATTGAAGGTTTTGATCCTTCAGGCCCGAACAGTTCGCAGGGATATATTGCCGAACTGGCAGCACGTGCTTTGATATTTATACAATCTGATAATGACAAGATAGGGTTGATGTGTTTTGTTGCAATCGGAATGGCAGAGGTTTCAAGCTGCGAAATCACCGTCACCGAAGGGCAATATATTAAAAAAGGAGAACCTATAGGAACATTCCATTTCGGAGGCTCTACACATTGTCTTATTTTCAGGCCGGGAGTTAATGTAGAATTTGATTTCCACGGACAAACCCCGGGTTTAAATACTTATAATATTCCGTTAAAGGCAAGAATCGGAAAAGTATTGTAAAATCGGGCTGGTAGTGAATTATGTGATTTCTGTGGCTATTGAATTGCAGAAGGAAGTAATAAATCCGGTATTTACGGGACATTCTTGACAAAGACTTTTATAAAAGGATTGAATAATTGCAAATATTAGTATTGTTTTTAACCCAAAGTTCTTAAAAATACTAATCTTTGCATAAATTCGTTAAAAATACATGAAGAATCCCGTAGCAACACACATTCTTAAGGCTAGAGTTTATAGCTATGTTTATAATAACCATGTTCAATTTGATAAAAGGCAAAAAATTGCAAAAATATTAAATATTAGATCTATACCTATGACAACAAAAGAAAATTAATAACTTGTTAAATAGTACTTTATTTTTATTTATAATTTTAATAGATATGATTTATTTTATTTTATTTTGAAATATATTTTTTATGTATTTATAATGTAAAATGATATTTAATATTTATTTTTTTTATTCATGTAAAGTGTTTAAAAACATGGAAAATGTAAATAATAAAATATCTTAGAAATAGTTTATTAATATATTAACTTTAAAAAATATTTATTATGAACGTGCCGATTAAAATTAAGTTTAAACATCATTCTGTTCCTCCAACAAAGGATGGTTGTACTCAACCTTTGGGGCTTTGTATTTTAATTCCAATTAAGGTGACGGACAAAGTAACCCCAGAGGAATATAAAGAGGGATTTGGAATTGCTCAGGCTGATGTTGTTGAAGGGAAGTTTCACTTGGTTTATGAAAGAAAAGCTGCTCTTGATGATGGGACAGTACCAATTCAAGACTATTGGGATTTAGGAGAAGAAGTCGCGAAAGCCTTAGGTTACAAGAAAGTAATTGTAAAACCTGGGCAATATAAGGTGATTTTCTCTAAATATCCTGAATTTGGAGAGTCATTTTTTGATGCAGACCTTCAAAAATAAACCAATAAAATAGATCGCCAAAAATTTTAGTTGTTTGCATTATTTCTATTAATGGCGCACTGACATGAGAAAATTGTTTGGCGATCTATTATTAATTATCTAATAACCAATGAAAAAGAAAACAATTATTATTTTAACATTCTTTTATTTGTTGTCTATCTCAATTAGTTGTTCTACCTTATTAGGGATAAAAGAACCTGAAGAAATAACAAATAAAACTGCGCTGGAATATTTACTTAAACACAACATAGATACTTCCAATGTCATGTTTCTGAAAAGTAACTATCTTGATACTTTAAAATCTTTACCTTTCAAACCTGATTGGGAAACAGGTTTCAGACCCATTCAGTTTAAGATATTTAATAAGTACGGGGATTTAATATTTCAATATAGTACTTGTGAAGGTCCCATAAAAAATACTTTAATAAATAAAAAATTTCCTCCTTACAATATAACCCCTATTGATACCACATATACAATAAAGGATGAGCAATTTTTAACTGATGATAAAATAACAGTAGCAGAAAATACGGACTATGTAGTAATTATCTATTGGGCAACCTATACCGGGGTAATCGGGAGAAAGTTTGTGAAAAAAATTGTGACAATTATAGCAGATCAAAATTATAACATCCAGATATTCAAGTTAAATACTGATTATACCGTGAAAGAATAGGCCGGAATTTAAAGACCGGATATTTTGCAGGTAATATTGAAATTAATGAAGACAGTTTCCTTTTATTGTTTTAGAATCGGTGTCATTTATGTTATGACAAGTAATATAATTTATGTTCTTAATTTAATGTTGTTTAGTTAAGAATAAGTTTTAAAATATTATTAAATTTGTTTTGTAAAAAAATGTTGGTCTGCCGTAGCAACGACTGAATAATTACAAATATTAGTATTGTTTTAATTCGTAAATATTCAGGTGTTATCAGAGTTTCTCTTATTATTGTGATCTCCTTTGAGCAAAACATCGAATATTACAACATTTTATCATCAGCTCCTTTTATTCAAAAAATAAGATAAGGTTCTTTTCTACTATGTCTTATATTTCTGTTAAGGCCGAAAAATAATAAGGTTTAATAAGGAATAAAAACCTTATTTTCTTCTGTTAAACCTTAATAGCACAAGAAATAACACAACAAATTCAACCTTATTCCCTTATTAAACTATCGTTTTCTAAAACCACCTGAATAATTACTTTAACCCAAAGTTCTTAAAAATACTAATCTTTGCATAAATTCGTTAAAAATACATGAAGAATCCCGTATTAATACTGATTATAGCATTTTTTGCAGTCTCATGCACAGGAATATCATTTCTTTCCAAAAAGGGAACAGGACTTTACATTATAATCGAAAACGATAAAGCCGGTTATATCAACGATAAAGGAAAAATTGTAATTGAGCCTCAGTTTGACTATTGTGGAGATCCGTATTTTTATTTGTCAGATTGTACAGATTATTTCTATGACGGAGAATATGCAATTGCAATGAAGAATAATAAATTTGGATTGATTGACAGTAAAGGGAAAACAGTTCTCGGTTTTAAATATGATGTTCTCATTGATGAATATGACGGTAACTACTCAACTACTGTAAACGGGAAATACGGGATGATTAATAATAAAGGAGAAACATTGGTTCCGTATTTATTCGATTCGGAATATTTTTTAAGTGCTGATGATATTTTCCCGGCTAAAATTAACGATATATGTGTATTGTACAATCCAAAAGACGTATCGGTGAGTGAAACGGAATATGATTATATCTCTCCGTTTTTTCATGGATATGCGGTTGTGGAAAAGGGAAGAAAAGAAGGAATAATTGACCGTGAAGGAAATGTGATTTTCGATGTTGTTTATGACAAAATTGACAATTTCGACAAAGAGCACATTTGTGTGTCGGAAAACGGCAGGTGGAGTTTTATGAATATTAATCAGGAGAAGCTAATTGATTCTGTTTATTATGATGCAGAGTGCTTTGAAGACGGTTATGCTGTTGTGAAAAGATTTAAATACGGTGTAATAGATAGTTCCGGAAATATTGTAATTCCTTTTGAATATGATTATCTGAGAAATTCCGGCGATGGCTATTTTGAATTCAGCGGTAAAAATCCTTATGTTTTCGGTTTGATAAATTATAGACAGGATACTGTTTTAGACTGTAAATATTACTACATTTTTTACTACGACGGGGTAGCCGAAGTTGCTGAATCTGAACATGATTTGTATGGAGTTATAGATGTTGAAACAGGTACAGAACTTGTTTCCTGTGTTTTTAGTCGCGTAGAGTGTCTTGACGATTTTATCACAAGGTTACATTTTTACGGTGATGACGGACAGGAATTTTTCGGCTATGTAAATAATAAAAATCAGATAATCTGGTCGAACAATACAGAATTGCTGGAGGAGAAACTAAAAAAGTAATTGCTAAGCTTTAATACTGGGTATGACAGGGTAACACTTATTAGAAATTTGGATAAATGATGTTAAAACGAGTAAATAATTAAATTTGTTTTGAAGCTACTGTATTTACGGGATTCTAATTACCTGGTATTTGTGTTAAAAGCTATGCTGAGATAATGATTCAGCAGATATTATTTGTAAAATAAATTATGATTTTATAATGTGTGTTACCCTGCTGGTTATGATAGCTCGTATTCTTTTTCGCCTTAAACAATATTAATAACTCTGCGACAGTTAATTATCAGGAAAATCAAAATAATGAAAAATCAAAAATTCTCTGTGAAAAACAGATTGAAAAGTTTTAAATATGCTTTTAGCGGATTAAAAACTCTTGTTACAGAAGAGCATAACTCGTGGATTCATATTCTGGCTGCAATAATTGCTATAACCGCAGGTTTTCTGACGAAGATAAATTTGTACGAATGGGTAGCTGTAATTTTTGTAATAGGATTTGTAATTACATTGGAAATAATAAACTCGGCTATAGAGAATCTGGCAGATTTTGTTTCGCCGGATAAGCATGATAAAATAAAAAAAATCAAAGACCTGTCCGCTGCAGGAGTTCTGATAGCTGCTATAACAGCATTAATTACCGGACTTATTATATTTATACCTAAAATAACAGATCTATGCTGAAAACCCTGATAAAAAACAAACGCCTGCAGGAAACAATTTTTCTGGCTGTATTAACTTTATATTGCTTTTGCTTTTCGTTATTCAGATTTGTTTATACCGATACCAAGGTGTTTTTATTTCTGAACTGGAATTTGTTTTTGGCATTTATCCCATGGGCATTGACCAGCATAAGTATTCTCCGGCCGGGAATTCAGAAATCGAAATTTACAGTTTTTATTTTGCTGCTCAGTTGGCTGCTGTTTTTTCCGAATGCGCCATATATTTTAACCGATTTATTCCATCTCAGGCTAAAAACCTCTATGCCTATATGGTTCGATTTGCTTTTAATATTGTCATTTGCCTGGACAGGATTAATATTCGGATTTCTTAGTCTCTGGGATATTGAGCAGATTTTAAGCAAATCAATAAAGCTTGTATATGTGAGGATTATCTCGGTTCTGCTTCTGTTTCTCGGAAGTTTCGGTATATACTTAGGCCGTTATCTCAGATGGAATAGCTGGGATATTATAACCGAACCGTTTAAATTAATGTATGATGTGGGTGATAGATTAATAAATCCATTTGAGCATCCGCAAACATGGGGCATGACAATTCTTATGGGATTGTTCCTTAATATGATTTACTGGTCATTCCGTTTAATAAGAAAAAGGCCGGAGTAGGAGAGAGAATACTCACATATAAGGACACGATTAAACATAAAAATTACAATTTTCTACCAAAAAAATATTTTCATGTCTCTTGAATGTTTTGTAGCTTAGCCCCAAAATATTAAGCTTTTATCTTTGGTTATTAATTATAGAATAAGACATATGAAATTATTTTTACCGTTTTTGCTTTTTGCTTTTATTACCGGAAATATTTTTGCTCAGGAAAGAAAGGTTGAGGACACAAATCAGAAATATCTTAACTGGCAGAATAAAGATTTTGCGACAGATAAAGTTCTCGGGACAAGTGTTGATAAGCTATACAATACGGCTCTTAAAGATATTAAACCGAAAAAAACAGTTGTAGTAGCGGTCATTGACGGAGGTGTGGATATTAATCATGAAGATCTGGCCGGACAAATATGGGTAAACGAAGACGAAATAGTAGGTAATAATATTGATGACGATAATAACGGTTATGTGGATGATATTCATGGCTGGAACTTTATAGGCAATAGTTCAGGTAAAAATATTACTTATGAAAATCTTGAATATACCAGAATTGTGAAAGCAGGAGATGAAACCAATAAAGATTATGCAGCGGCAAAATCGAAGTATGATGCCAAGCTGGCAGAAATGACAGAAGAGAAAAAAAATGTTGACGGTTTTGAAAAGGTTTATCTTGAGGCAAAATCAATCATTTATAAAAAGACAGGTATTGAAGTTCATAATTTACAGGATTTAAGCAAAGTGGATTCTTATGACAATAATGTTCTTAATGCAAAGCAGTTTTTAAAAGAGAAATACAGCCTTGGGTTCACCGAAGAAGATCTGGCATACATACAGGAAAGAAATGCTGAGTATCTGGATTTTTTGTTAAACCTTGAATATAATCCCAGGGAAGTTATTGGTGATAATCCGCTGGATTTGAAGGACAGAGCTTATGGGAATAACGATGTTAAAGGACCGAGAGCAGACCACGGGACATCGGTAGCCGGAGTAATTGCAGGTCTTAGAAATAACGGTCTCGGAATCAACGGAATTGCTACAGATGTTAAGATTATGGTTATACGATCGACACCAAAAGGAGATGAAAGAGATAAAGATGTTGCGCTTGCAATAATTTACGCGGTTGATAACGGTGCCGATATTATTAATATGAGTTTCGGAAAGGAGTTTTCTCCAAATAAAGAATTTGTTGACAATGCCGTAAAATACGCCGAAGATCACAATGTCCTTATTGTTCATTCTGCCGGTAATTATGGACTTAATCTCGATCTTAACGAAAGCTTTCCGAGCGATCGCTATATAGACAGGACTGAAGCAAAAAACTGGATTAGCGTAGGTGCTTCGGATATGTTGCCGGATATGAACCTTGCAGGAATATTCTCGAATTACGGAGTAAAACATGTTGATATTTTTGCACCGGGAGTAAATGTTACATCTCTTGATACCTGCAATACTTACGATACAGGAAGCGGAACAAGTATAGCCTCACCGGTAGTTACAGGAATTGCTGCACTTATTTTATCATATTACCCGGATCTTAAACCGGAGGAATTAATTCAGATAATAATGGAAAGTGCAAATAAAGCTAATTTGCCTAAGAAAGTTCTGGTTCCATGTCTTTCTTCACCAAAAAGAAAAAAAGTAAAGTTTTCTGAATTGTCAAAAAGTGGCGGAATAATAAATGCATATGACGCTTTTATGTTGGTACAGGAGAGGTATAAGTAATGTTTGTCCGGCCACTTTTAATGTCGTTTTGTAAGAAAATCGTATTTGTTCAGGTGTTTTGATCAGAACATTCGCCGGCAATCAATATTTGTTATCAATGGTAATCTGGACTCTGTGCAAATTGTAATTGGCGCTTAATATGAGTTTGTGCTTCTATACTGAAAAATTAATCAAGTAGATCGCGCTATACTCAACGCGTTTGCAACTGCATACCGCACCGATTACAGATTACCAATTACAGATCACAAAAATATCTATTCAGGCTAAATAATTATAAAAAATCAGATATTCGTAAATCCACAGACTTTATTTTCTTTTACTCAAAATCCAGATTTAACTGATCTCTCAGTTTTTTTACGTCGGGATTGAGCTGAATCATGTCCTGAAGTTTTTCTTCGTCGGATTTAAAAGTTTTTTTTTGCTCTGTCTCTCCTATGGTATATTCCAGTTCAAAGTTTCTGTTGTTCAGCCCGGTTCTCATGTACCTAAGGGTTTCGTGCATAAATGTCTCAAGCTTGTTTTTTATTGCAAGACTTTCGACAACAACAACATATTTGAAATCCTCAATGTTTTTCGGAACATGATTGGTAAGAAAAGTGTGTAAGCGTGGATTGTCTGCGTGAGTTTCGGCATATTTTATCCATACATAATTAAGCTTTTCATCATCGAAACTATCTGTGCCTACAGTGCTGTAGTCGTTTTTATTTTGTCCGGGTTCCTGAACCTGCAAAGGTTCATCATTTTCTTTGGCAAGCTCTTTAAGCGAAATACTTTTTATGCTTTGTCTGTAATTAGACTCATTGCCGGTAGTAGCGGTAGCCGGAGTTTCTTTTGCCGGTTCTGAAGCCGTTTTTGGCTCGGCTACAGGTTGTTTAATCTCGGGTTTTGCTGTTTCAGGAGTGGTTGCAACAGTTTCTTTTACCGGCTCCGGTTTTTCGGGGGCAGGGGCTTCTGTTTTTGCCGGCTGCTCCTGAACCGGAATTGCAGCACCGCTTATTTTGTTATCAATATTACAAATGTTAAGCAGGGCAATTTCAACAAGTAATCTCTTGTTCTGGCTTATCTTGTAGTTTAAGTCACACTGATTTGCAAACTCAATAGCTTTAAAAAGGAAAGGTACGGAACAAATCTGGGAATTGGCTAGATAGTCCTGTTTTGTCTTTTTCCCCACCTCAAGCAGGTCAACAGTTCCGGGATCTTTGCAAACCAGTAAATCTCTGAAGTGAGATGCCAGTCCGGAAATAAAGTAATTGGCTTCAAAACCTTTTTTCAGTACATCATCAAATTCTTTCAGTGCACTTACAAAATCACCGGCAATAAATGCACGGGTAATTCTGAAATATGTTTCATAATCGAGAACATTAAGGTTCCTGATTGTTGTTTCGTAGGTAATATTTTTGCCGCTGAAACTTACAATCTGGTCAAAAATGGAAAGAGCATCACGCATGGCACCGTCTGCCTTTTGAGCCATAATGTGCAAAGCATCGTGTTCTGCATCAATATTTTCACGCTCAGCAACAAATTCCAGTCTTGAACGAATGTCTTCCACACTTATTCTGTTGAAATCGAAAATCTGACAGCGGGAAAGTATGGTTGGAAGAATTTTATGTTTTTCGGTAGTTGCAAGAATAAAAATCACATGTTTGGGCGGCTCTTCCAGAGTTTTTAAAAATGCATTAAATGCTGCACTCGACAACATGTGAACCTCGTCAATTATATAAACAGAATAAGAACCGAGTTGCGGCGGGATTCTCACCTGGTCTATCAGATTACGGATGTCCTCCACGGAGTTGTTTGAAGCTGCATCAAGCTCGTGGATGTTAAGAGAACGCAGTTTGTTAAAAGCTACACATGATTCACACTCATTACAGGCTTCGTGGTCTTCTGTAAGATTCGAGCAGTTTATTGTTTTTGCAAAAATACGGGCGCATGTTGTTTTACCAACGCCACGCGGTCCGCAAAACAGGTAAGCCTGTGCAAGCTGGTTAATCTTTATCGAGTTCTTTAATGTCTGGGTAATAGAATCCTGACCAACGACAGATTCAAAACTATCGGGTCTGTATTTTCGTGCCGAAACAATATAATTATCCATTCTAGAATTATTTTCTACAAAAATAATTAAAAGCATTAAGAGTTAAAATATTTGGAAAGGATTGTTGATAAAATAATAATTGATTTTGAATGTTTGCTGTTATCAGATTTATTTGTTTGTTTTTGTGTAGCTATTGAGTAGGGGCAAAAATGTCATCATACAAGTTATTATGTCCCGTCTCTATGAGACTCATGTTATAAGGTCAGACATTGGCATGCGGACTAAAGTCAGTAATTAGAACCTTTACGAGCCGAAGGCTCTCACAATTGATGTCTGGATTTGAATCAGTCCGGTACGGACGGGATCTCGAAAATGCGGACTTTAGTCCGCTTATGATGAGCTACTTTTATCAGAGTCTCGTAGAGACGGGACATAAAAATGATGTTAAGCAAGTAATTATAATCTGTTTCGGCAAAATCAAAGCTGAGTATTTTGCTGATTGCATTTCCGGTGTAAGCTGATATGAGTAGATATTCAGGGGAAAAACACGCAGAATAATCACTTTTTTTATTAAAAACAAAATGAATGAAACTTTTTAATTATTTTTACGGCAATTCAGTACACAAATGATGCTGTAGCAACTACTATGCATAATTCTTAAAACAGTATGAAATATGGATGAAACCAGATTTGTTTCGAAAACAAAAAAATCAATTTTTTATCAAATTGCCTTTACACTTGTTTTGTTGTATGCAATATTCTGGATGCAGGTATTCTTTTTCGGGAGGATTGCTTTAGGCATGGGAGCTCTTCTGTTAATTGGTTACACAGATGGTTTTGATATCGATTTTAAAGGGAAAAAATACCGGAAAACAAAATATTTGGGACCAATGGCTTTCGGTAAGTGGATAGATCTGCCGGAGGTTAAATACATTTCTGTATTTAGAGTAATTATTACAAGCGGTGTAAGAGGGTTGTCAAATACCAGAGTTTCAAGTCAGGAAAAAGTAATTGTAATAAATCTTATTTATGACAAAAATAAGAGGTTACGTGTTTACAAAACAGAAGATAAAAATGATGCATTTGAAAAAGCAGGATTGATTTCCAAAGGTTTGGGGCTTCGGATTTATGATGCTACCGAAAGAGAAGGGAAGTGGCTTGATGAATAGTGATTGTGTTTGCCTGAATTTTTAATAAACAGACGGTTAATATATAAAAGAAAAGACTGCCGGATTTGACAGTCTTTTACTTTGATTTTTATGAAATATTACATTTTTGATTTTGCAAAATCGTAACCTGCATGTAAAGCTTTAATGTTCATTTCAACTACTTCTTCGCCTTTGCGTCCGAACAGTGATTTTATACCGCCTTCGAGTTCTTCTATCGAAAGCCCGAGGAAAGGAGCTGCTGCGCCCAACATTACAATATTAGAAGCTCTTGCATTTCCTGTGTCTTTTGCAATCTGATCTGCGTCCAGAGCAATCTTATCAGGCAATTCATTAATCCTGTTCATAATAGTTTCGGTATCTGGATAGTCAGGAATATTGTTAAAAGGAACGATGTTGGTAATTACGTAACCTCCTTTTCTGAGGTAAGGTAAATACCTGAGTGCTTCCATAGGTTCTACCGATAAAATAATGTCTGCGGAACCTTTTGCAATCAGGTCAGAGTAAATCGGTTTGTCCGAAATACGCAGGTTGGACTGAACATCACCGCCACGCTGGCTCATACCGTGTACTTCTGCCTGTTTAAGGTAAAGGTTCTTGTTTACAGCAGCCATGCCAATTGTTGCAGCAATAGTTAAAATCCCTTGTCCGCCGACACCTGCTAAAATTATATCTGTTTTCATTGTTTTAAGTTTTAATTGGTTTAAGATTTCAATGCTGCTTTTTTTGTTTTAATTGCAGTTTGAATACACTCTCTTTGAGGAATAACAACTGACAACCCGTTGTATGCTAGTTCTTCCTGAATAATAGCCATGTTTTCTGCATGGTTTTTACGTAGCGGATTAAGAACTCTTATATGATCCGGATCAACGCCCAGTCCTTTACAAATATTAACAATACGTCCTTTTGCTGCAGATGCCTGTCCTCCGGTCATACCGGTAGTGGAGTTGTCGGAAATAATTACAACGATAGGAGAGTTTTTAATAACAGCATCAAGTAATCCTGTCATTCCCGAATGTGTGAATGTTGAATCACCAATAACAGCAACAGCCGGAACCAGTCCTGCATCAGCGGCACCTATTGCCATTGTAATTGAAGCCCCCATATCAACACAGGAATTGATAGCATTGAAAGGAGGTAAAGCACCTAATGTGTAACAGCCTATATCAGAGAAAACTCTGCCGTCACCATATGGTATAAGAGCTTCGTTCATAGCGTTGTAAACATCGCGGTGACCGCAACCCATACAAAGTGAAGGCGGACGGTTTTTTACTATTTCCGGAATTGCTTCGCCTTCTCCAAACGGAAGATTTAATGCTTTGGCAACAATATTAGGATTTAATTCACCGTCACGTGGTAAAACTCCGTTTAAACGGCCATTAATTGTAATTCCTTCGTTGAAAAATCCGCGTAATTCTTTTTCTACCAATGGATAACCGTCTTCGAGAACCAAAATGCTTTCACATTCGCTTCTTAATTTTCTAAGATGGTTTTCAGGAATAGGATATTGTGAAATTTTAACAACCGGATGAGGACAATTTCCGTCGAAATTCTCCATTAGGTAGTTGTAAGCGATACCACAGGCAACAATACCTGTTTTTTTATCAGCTCCGTCAATATATTTATTGTATTTCGATTCGTTTGAAGCTTGTTTGATAGAAGCCTGCATTTCCAGCAATCTTTTGTAATTTCTTCTTGCTATTGCCGGAAGTAATACAAACTGGCGAGGGTCTTTAGGCAAAGACATTTCGCGTTGTGTTTTTTTATCAGAGGTTTCAACACCGGCTCTTGAATGTGCCAGACGGGTTGTGACTCTTAATAAAACAGGGACATTATATTTTTCAGAAATTTCAAAACCATTATAAGCCATTTCGTAAGCTTCCTGCTGATTTGATGGTTCTAAAACCGGAATTAAAGCAAAATCCCCGTAAAATCTTGAGTCCTGTTCGTTTTGAGATGAGTGCATTGAAGGGTCGTCTGCTGCAACAACAATAAGACCTCCGTTAACACCGGTAATGGAAGCATTTACAAATGCATCTGCAGCAACATTAAGTCCTACATGTTTCATTTGTGCCATTGCTCTTTTTCCGGCATATGACATGCCGATTGCTGACTCCATAGCAGTTTTTTCATTTGCTGACCATACACAAGGTATGCCTTTTTCTTTGGCCTCTTTTGAATGTTGAACAAACTCCATAATCTCTGTGGAAGGAGTACCCGGATAAGCATAAAAGCCTGAAATACCACCGTCAATGGCGCCTTGTGCTATAGCTTCGTCTCCCAGTAAAAGTAACTTTTGCATATCTGTTTTCTTTAATTATTTATTTTTAAGAGCACGAAAATAATTAAATTTTTACTTATTTTAAAACTTTCGGCAGGCAAAAAACGTATTAAAGTTATAAAACATAATTTATTTTATGTTTTCGGGCGAACGGAACTTGATTATAGCATCCTGCTGTTGTTCCGGTGTAAGATTGCAGACATATAAACGGGAAAAGGTTGCGTGTATTTTATTTTTAATAAAATTCATATTTTTGTGCAACCTTATTATTATTGTTTTTGTTTAAAGTGTAGTTTTTTATCTGCAATTTTGGATTATACTCAATGATCAGTTGAAAACTAAATGATAAAAAAAGTGAAAAATCTTGTGTTCATATTCAATAAAAATTTAATTTTGTAATTTGGCATGAATATGTCGCAATAAGTACATAAAAATTTAATAATAATGAAAACTCGAATTAAAATTATACCAGGAATATTGATAGCAATAGTATTGTTATCTTTGAATCTGAATGCTGCTACAAAAGGAAAATCACATAAAACAGACTGGGAATCTGCTGAAGTATTTTTATCAAACGACGATTTTGGAAGTGCTCTTAAAATTTATCAGGATATGTTTAAAAAAGATCCTATGAATTATCATCTGGCATATAAGATAGGATATTGTTATGTCGGAGGAGAAGTGGATCAGGATGTCCCGGCAGCAATAGATTATCTGAAAATGTCTTGCGAAAATATCAGTAAAAGTTATAAAGATAATTATAAAGAAAGAAAGGCTCCTGTTTATTCATGGTATTACCTTGGAGTGGCTTATCGTCTGAATAAGGAATATGACAAGGCAATAGATGCTTTCAGAACATACGAGGGCATGATGACAAAAAAAGAGAAAAAAAGTATGCGCGGAACTTTCCTTGACAGGGAAATTCAGACATGTGTAGATGCAAAAGAAGTTTTTGATGAAGAAAGAATGAAAGTTGAAAAGATAACAGTTGAAGACTTAAAAGATCCAAGCGTAAGATGTCCTATTTTGTGTCCGGATGCTAACCGCCTGATTTTCACAAACGGGAAATATAATATTTTCCCCCCCGATATAAACTGGAGCAAGGAATACAGTGAAGGACCTTTTGATGCTGTTTTTATTGCAGACAGAGCTCCTGACGGAAGTTTTCATAATCCTCTTGCAATAAACAGAGATTTGCAGATTCCTTACCCGTATATTCCTGTTACCGCGACGGCTGATGGTTCGGAATTATATCTTATTGTTGACAGATATGACAACGGGGATATATATATGAGTAAGTTTGTTGACGGAAGATATCAGAAAGCGGAGAGAGTTAAGGCTCTGAATACACGCAAATGGGAGTCTCATGCATCTATTACTGCAGATGGGAAAAGAATATACTTTACAAGTTTGCGTAAAGGTGGAGAAGGAGGTCTTGATATATGGTACAGTGACAGGGATGAAGATGGCGAATGGCAAAAACCTGTTAATATGGGGACTCCCGTAAACACTCCATTCCACGAAGAAATGCCATATATTATCCGTAACGGAAATGCTCTTTATTTCAGTTCAGAAGGACATAAGAACCTTGGAGGATTTGATGTGTTTTATTCTAATTATAATGAAGATACAAAAACATGGGCAACTCCTGAAAATTTAGGTTATCCTTTTAATACTGCAGGTAATGACATGGGATATATTATTGAAAATTCACCTGTTTTTGCTTTTTGTCCTGTAAACGATAATAAGAGACGTGACGGAATTGAAGATTGCGATTGTATAAGCCTTGTTGATGAAGAAGCTCCGCAACTTGCATCAATTTCGGGAATTGTAGAACTGGACCCTGAAGATAAAGATTTGCTTTTACAAACAAGAGTTAAGCTTATTGATAAAACAACAGGAGAAGTGATTGCTGATTTACCACTGGATGAAAACGGAAATTATAAGTTTGAAAGCATAGAAACCGGTTCTTATGATATTGTAGCATATGCAAATGATAAAGATATGATGACAATTTCTGTAAATGTTCCTCAGAACGAAAATTGGGACATAACAGGAATGAATATGAAAATTCCGGTTGTTGACGTAATTGCATCAAATAATAATGATCAGCAAAACACTAACAATGAAGTTGTGGAAGAAGAATATGTCAGAATTGAAAATGTTTTCTTCGATTTTGACAAGTATGATATTAAAACCGAATATGCACAAAATCTGGATGTGTTAGCCGGATGGCTGGTTAAAAATCCGAATGCCAAAATCAGTATTACCGGTCATACCGATTATTATGGTGACGATGAGTATAACGTTGAGTTAAGTAAGAACCGTGTTCTGGTTGTAAAATATTTCCTTACAGGAAAGGGAGTTAAGACAGGACAAATTGTTGTGGATTTCCTCGGAGAAAGAGATCCAGTTACAATTCCGGTTGCTGATGACAACATCAGAAAACTTAACAGAAGGGTAGTGGTTAAGGTTATAGATCAGGGTATTCCGCCGATGGAAGTTAAACCTATTGAAGTGCCGGAAGCTTATCGCAGAAAATAAACAGTAAAAAACATAAATAAAAAATGCGGACATTTTTGTCCGCATTTTTTTATTGTTTAAAATCTTAATATTATTCCCAGTCCAGAATGACTTTTCCGCAGTTCCCGCTATCCATAGCTTCGAAACCTTTAATAAATTCGTCAACTTTATATCTGTGAGTAATAACCGGTTTAATATTCAGTCCTGCAAGTAACATTGCTTCCATTTTGTACCAGGTTTCGTACATTTCGCGTCCGTATATACCTTTTAATTTAAGACCTTTAAATATAATCTCGTTCCAGTTTACAGGAGAAGTTGAAGGTAAAATGCCAAGAAGCGCAATGCTTCCGCCATTGTACATTGCAGAGACCATTTGGTTAAATGCTGCGCCGTTTCCGGAACATTCAAGTCCGATATCAAAACCTGTCAGGTTGTTTTGTTCCAGAACTGTTTTTAAATCTTCTTTTAAAGGATTGATACAAACGTCAGCACCCATTTTTCTTGCAAGTTCCAATCTGTATTCGTTTGGCTCAACAGCAAAAACGTTACGTGCTCCTGCAAATTTTGCAATTGCAACACACATAGACCCGATAGGACCTCCGGCACCTGTAATAATAACATCTTCGCCAAGCAGGTTGTAAGATAAGGCTGTATGTGTGGCATTACCGTAAGGGTCCATAATAGAACAAAGTTCATCTTCAATTTTTTCACTTATTCTTACAACATTAGTTGCCGGTAATGAAAGGTATTCTGCAAAACAACCATTGCGATGAACGCCTACGCCATAAGTGTTTTCGCAAATATGAGCCCATCCGCGGCGACAGTTACGGCACGTCCCGCAGGCAATGTGTCCTTCGCCGGTTACTCTTTCACCAATAGTGAACTTTCCTTTTATGTTTGCTCCCATGTCGGCTATTTCTCCCACATATTCATGACCTATAGTCATAGGAGTTTTTATCGTTTTCTGAGACCACTCATCCCAGCGATAAATGTGTAAATCAGTACCGCAAATTGCAGTTTTTCTTATTTTTATTAATACATCATCAGGACCGATTTCAGGCATCGGAACATCCTGCATCCAAAGTCCGCGTTCAGGGTTTAATTTTACTAATGCTTTCATAGAAGTATTTATAAAGTGCTGTTAAATTTTTATCAAAAATAATAATAAACAAACACTCTGAATATGATTTTTGTTAATTTTTAAACATCTGTAAAACTTGTTTTTATCAGATTATTTGTCTTTCTTTAAGGTAAATCATAAACTCGTCATAGTAGCTGGTGCTGATAGGGATAATCTCGTTTCTGATTTTTATTCGTTTCTTTTCTATAGACTCAATTTTATCGATACAGACCAGAAAGGATTTATGCACTCTGTAAAATCTGTCTTTTGGAAGACTTAATTCAAGTTCCTGAAAACTTTGTAATACCATAAGATTTCCTGTTGTGGTAAATATTCTAAGGTAATCCCTCATTCCCTGTATGTACAGAATTTCGTTAAAGCAAATTTTCTGATGCTTATATGCTGTTTTAATGAACATAAAGTCTCTTGATTCTATATCTTTTACGGAATTATTATTTCCCGTGCTTTTTTTGTTAAGAAAACATTCGTGAGCCTTAAGACATGCCTTGTATAGCCGGTTAAAATCAAATGGTTTGAGCAAATAATCACACACATCCATTTCGTAAGCTTTAAGGGCATAGTTGTCAAATGCCGTGGTAAATATTATTATAGGTCTGGTCTTCATCATTTCAATCGCAGTAAGGCCATTAATATCATCCATCATTATGTCCATAAATACCAGATCAGTTTCTTCTGTCTGCAGATATTTAAGTGCCGCTACCGAACCGGTAAATGTTTTATCAACCTTAATAAATGACACTTTTTTAAGCAACCTTTCCAGTTTTTCAATGGCCAGAGGCTCATCATCAACAATTATGCAGTTCATCGTTTCTTTCATCATCAAGATCTATTAGAAGTTTTACTGTGTACCAGTTATCTTTGTCGCTTATTTCAAGTTTATACCTGTTATTGTATGCAAGATCCAATGTGCGCCTGACATTCCGGATACCTACACCACCCTGTTTATCATATTCAATTTTTTTTATCTGGTTCATTGTATTTAGCATTACTTTCTTTTCACAAAAAGTAATAGAGATGTATATTTTTGAATCATCATCTTTTTTTCCGTAAATCAAGGCGTTTTCAACAAAAGGGATAAATAATCTGGGCATAATACTCAGGTTATCATAATCTCCTGATATCTTTAATTCGATTTTATCGTTGTCGTTAAGCCTTAATTCATATAATTCGATAAATGTAATTATGTAATCAATCTCTTTTTTTGCAGGTACCCGCTGAACGTCTGTTTCGTAAATGGAGTACCTGAGAAGGTTCGAAAGATTTACAATTGTTTGTGAAGCTGTTTCCGGGTCAGAGTATATAAGGGAGTCAATATTATTTAAAGTGTTAAATAAAAAGTGCTGATTTAGTTGAATTTTTAAAAAACTCAGTTCCTGATTTGTTTTTAATTTTGCCATATCATAAACATCTTTTTGCGAACTTACCCACTTTCGCATAAGGTGTAAAATGTTTATTATTGCTACAGGTGAGAATAAGCCGTAAGCATATTCAAGGAATTTATAGTCCCAAAAATCTCTTGACGGATAACCGTAAAAAGATCTGCTTATAACATAATGGTAAATGATTCTGTAAAGTATAATGCCTGCGGATAAAGTAATAGTAGTTGTAAGTATCAATCTGAAATATTGTTTTTTCTCAAGGTATGTGTCTGTAAGAAAAATTATAATGTAAGAAATCGTTATGTCAACTGTCAGATACAGCAGATGGTCGCGCAGAGAATTTAAGAAATTGTAATTATATGAGTAAACCATATAAAATACATAGAATGAGAAATAAAAGAACCAGAATGCTACATGTTCAATAATTCTTATGCGTTTATTTTTCTTTTCCAGAATTATTGAGATAGGGTTGTGCATTCTTTTTCATATTAGTCAGGTAAAGCTAATATTTAATAGTTTTACAATGTATTAAAGAAAACTTAATTAACATTTCTTTAATTTAATTTCTACAAGGCAATTAATTCTGTCTGCAAGATAATGTGTTTACTTTTCAAAAGAAATCATAAATCGGGATGTGTGTTTGTACTTGTTGCCAATAAGGCGTTTCAGGCTGTTAACATTTCTTAACAATATACGCAAAGACAGTGATAGCGATTAGTTTTGCAGATTGGTAGAATTGATTTGCACCGGTTTTTACTGCCATTTACATTTGCTTCATAAAACTTAAAAAGATAAGATTATGAAAAGATTATTTACAATTTTAGTATTAACAATTGCAACAATTGTTACTTATGCTCAGCACACAGTAATACCTGTAAACCACATGGCAAAATCTTCAGGGGATATGCTGGTAAAACCTGAATCCAGCCCTTCACTGACAAAAGATGATGTTATAAATGAGAACTTTACAACATGGCCACCTGTAAACTGGGAATTTGTTAACGGCACTGAGAGTGTCGGAACACAGCACTGGCATCAGGAAGGTACAACAGATCAATATGCCACGGTACTGTATGATAATGGCGATGGAGTGGTACATAATCAGGATGAATGGATGATAACACCTGAGTTCACAGTTCCTGTAAATGCATATTTAACTTTTATGTATAATTCAAATCCATATTGGATGGTTGATCCTAACGATAATGCGGATGTTTTTGTTAAAATCTCGACTGATGGCACTACATGGACAGAATTGTGGAATGAAAACAATGCAGGTTTTGAATATAGTGTATGGACTGAGGCATTAATAAATCTTGATGCATATGAAGGTCAGGCTGTGCAAATTGCTTTTCAATATGTAGGAGCAGATGCATGTTGGTTTTATATTGACAATGTAAGAGTATATGGATTGCCGGAATTTGATCTGGAAATTACAGATGCAAGAGTAAATTTCTTTGAGATTCTTGATTATCATGCTGATGCATCAGATTTTCATTACAGCTCACATTATCAGAGAATTCCTCTTGAAATAGTTCAGGATAATGAATATGCTTACCTTGCGTTTAATGCAATTGTAATAAATAAAGGATACGGTTCAGGAGTTGCACAGTGTAATGTAAAGGTAACAAATCCACTGGGTGCCGAAATTTATAATATGACCAGCACAAATGATTTGATTATCGGAGAAATGGGTGTCGATACAATTGATGTTGCCTATGATGAAGGAACAGAGTTTTTACTTGAAAATCCGGTTATAGGCGAATATACAGTAGAATACACTGTGTTTATCGAAAGCAAGGGAAGTGTAGATCCTCATTATATCTCAGGCAATACTAAAGAAATTCTTACCAGAACAGTTACATTCTCGATAGACAATAGTGTTTATGCAAGAGATGATGATAATGTTGATGATTTTATCGGCCCTCAGTACTGGGTAGGCGGAGGCACAGACGGTGATATTATGACTGTAAGATATCCTTTCTTTGCTGATTCTCACATCACATCTGTAAGCGCATATATTCATCCTGATTCAGATGCCGGCAACTCATTATTGTGCAATGTATATCAGTATGATCAGGGAGCCGGTGAATATGTTGCTATCTCTACTTCATCATTAAGAACTATCGAAGCCGGAGACATAGGCACATGGGTTACTTTTACATTCCCTGATCCGGCCTATATTACTGCAGAAACAGAATATGTTATTACTCCGGTTCTGATTGGGTTTGAGTTTTATTATACCGCAGAAGACAGTTATTTGTGGCTGGGTTGTGATAAATCCGTTCCATCCAGTTCATGGGGCACAATCTGGTACATGCAGGGTGGCGATAATGCTAATGAATGGTATGCTATCAATAATTTTGAAGGAGTTCCTATGATAAGAATGAATTTATTTTCTGAAACTGAAGTTGCTCAGAACGATGTTAAATCTGCAATCAGTTTATATCCTAATCCTGCTAATGACGTACTGATTATTGATAATGCTTCTGACAGCCATGTGGAAATTTCTGACAACATAGGAAGAACATTGGGAACATTTGACATAAATGATAATAATGCAAGTATTGATGTAAGCGCATATAAACCGGGAAATTATTTTGTTAAAGTTGTAGGAAAAGACCAGAGTATTTCGGTTGAAAGATTTTCAATAGTAAGATAATTAAGAAATTAAGTCCTTAAAAAAAGAATTGTAAATTTTCTCATAACAATAAACAAAGCTTATTAAAACAAGGACTTAAGAGGCAGAGCAGCCAGACTCCGGGACAATGTTCCGGAGTTTTTTGCATAATAATCCGGTTTGTGGTTTTAATTTGTTTTCAGAACCTGTTCAGAGTGTTGTTGTGAATTACGGAATTAACCTCCGGCCAGCAGATGAAGAATTAATAATACATCTCCGTCATTAACCTGGGTATTGGCGTAGTCTTCTTTTTCCACAAAATTCCCGTTAATCTTAACAATGATTTTTGAATATGTGAACTTTTTTACTTCCATGATCTGAGCAATTGTCATTTGCTCAGAACTGAATTCCTCTTCGCGGTTATTAAGAGTTATAGTCATAATTAATCATTTAATAAATTTCAAATCAAAACTTTCGGGATTTGAAATCTGCATTTTAGTTTTTATAAATCTATTTGATCTGGTTCACATTTTTACCCAACAAAATTTCCAGTACTACATTTGCCTGCATATTTGCTACAATTCCTACCCGCGGAGCCAATGGAGGGTTGTTTTCAGCAATTTCGTTTACCCCGTCGCCGCAAATTATTAATTTGTCGAAGTGTTTGTCTGTAAACAGATTGTTTGCTCCCCAACCTGCCATGCCGATTCCCATAATAAGATATTTGTCCGGGAAATGATTACTTACTGTTTTCATTATCATTTCTTTCATGTCGGTTTTGTCAAATGCTTCGACAATAATGTCGCATTCCGCAAATATTTCGGGGATATTGTCTTTGTCGAGAAAAACCTGGTGACTTTCAACAATGGTGTCCGGATTTATCCTTACAATATTTTCTTTTAACGTAATGGCTTTTGGCAAACCTATCTGATCGTGAAAAAAATATTGTCTGTTAAGGTTTGATTCTTCAATTTTGTCAAAATCGGCAATAACTAATTTGCCAATTCCTACTCTTGCCAATGCAACAGCGCAATTTGAACCCAAACCACCACAACCGGCAATACCAACGGTTTTTGTTTTTAATACTTTTTTTATTTGTTCAAAAGTCATTGCAAATTAATTTGATTACTTATTTGTGCAAAATTAGTAAATATTTTTGTGAAAAAGAATTTCGGTCATAACGGGTCAGGGCAAACGCATACTTTGTCAAGGGGTAATACAAATAAAAACATTGGCTTTGCCGGGTGTTACAGTACGATGTGCTGATCTCTTTCATTCAATATTTTCTAATTTAGCATTGTCTAAAAATGGGGATACCTACATAATCATCTTCAATTTAATACAACAAATACAATTTAAATTCCTCAAAGTTTCATATTTTATTGAGTTTGGGGAATTGTTTTTTTGAAAATTAGTTATTTCGTTTGATTAGACATTGGCATAGTTTACTCCAGTATTTATCGGGAAACCCGGAAGTTTTACCTGCGTGCGTTGCGTTTAGCGTTAAGCCGAAGCGAGGGCTAAAGCCGTTTATTTTAAAGTGGTGTCAGTTGACGAAACTATTAAAAAGTCTTAAAGTTGAAAGTTTACAATACCAAAACTATAGAAACTTTAGGCACGGTTAGACTTTGCTTGGCAGAACTGTGAGAGGTAGTTACCGGGCAAATTGAAGGACTCTATCGGTCTGGTTCAACTGGTGGGGCGGGCTACACGATTGTGGTAAGTACTATTTTTCATTAAGTGTTTCAACAGTCATCAAAATAAAATCTAAACTTTTTCTGTAATCAAGTTTTTCATATTCTAATCCTAATTTTTTAATATTATTATAATAGTCTTTCAACTTTGTGTAATAATTCTTTTCAAGCTGAATTGAGTTAGCTTTTTCGCCTATTTTTTCTAATAAAAACCATTTTTCAATTAGCCTTGCTGTTCGTCCGTTTCCATCTTGAAAAGGATGGATTTTAACAAATACCAGATGAATCAAAGATGCATAATAAAATATTTCAAATGAATTTAATTCTTTTGCTTTTAAAGTTTTAATATCTTCAAAAAGTTTTTTCAATTCAATTTCTACCTTGTCGGGACTTGTTGCAACATATTCGATTTGATCATTGCTGTTTATTACGAACATTGGATTTGTACGTATTGATCCTTGTTGACTTTCCGGTAAAAGATTGTTACTCAAAATTGAATGAGCCTTTTTTACATTATTTATCGTAAGATCATTTGTATCAATAAAATTATAAGCTTTGAATAAATCGTCTGTTTTTTTTGTGTAATCGGCTTTTAATCCAACATTCATAAATTTATGCTTAAAATAGCTGTCAAAATCTATATCCTCACCTTCTATCTTAGATGAATAAACAGACGAAACCGATTTGTAAAATTGAAAATAATCTACAGGTAAATCAAGTTTTTCTTTTTGATTTAATTTTTCAATAGGAGAATCTTTTACTTTTAAAGTAAAATCAACTAATAATTCAGATGTCAAAATTTTAAACCCCATAGCAATTTATAATTTTTTCTTATAATTTCTTCAAATATAATTTATTCGTTTGAATTTGTATTAATCCAAACACATTTTAATTGACCTAAAATTGCTGATAGAAATTAAAGTTATAAATGGTTCTTTATTTTTCAAAATAGGGGTAATCGGTATTACTACTTTACGACTGAACTGCTGCCGTTTGCAAATGGATGAATTGTTTCAAACTGACAATGCGTCAATGCCATTTTAACCAATGGATTATACCGATTGTGAATCAAAAATGCCGATACAATTCATTTTATTTCTTGTATCGGCTTTGATTCAACATCGGCATTATACCGGAAGTTTTACTTGCGTGCGTCGCACTGAGCTGTGCCGAAGCGAGGGCTAAAGCCGTTGATTTTAAAGTGGTATTAAATGTGTTATCCTGATTTGCGAATTTTTCAGGATTTGTAGGTTTTTTACGAATTACATTTTCCCCGGAAGGTGGTGTATATATAATACCGTTTGCTGTGCCAAATCGGATTGTGGGGCAGGCAGAGTTTGTTTGAAATTAGTAATTGATTTTCCCTGCCTGTTGTATAAGTCTGATTTTAATTGCAATGCCAAAACATCTCTGCTCCATACGTTTTCTATGGTTTGCTGAATATAGAATTGTGCTTCTTTTATGCTTTTAGCTTTAGTGAAAATCTGAATATTATGTCCCCACGGAATTTGGTCAACAGGCTGTTGACTTAATTTTTTAGCATCTTCAATCTGTTGTAATTCTGTATTTTGTAATTGGTCAACAGGCTGTTGACTAATTGAATAAAACTTATAAAAGCTACTGCAATATTTAAGGTTTGTTTTTGATAAGCCTTGGATGTCAGCAAATTCAGCTTTCAAATCGAGAGAAAGCTGCTCTAATAACTTTGTTCCCCATTTGGCGTTTTTCTGCTTCTCGTAAATATCACGCCCCAATTCCCAATAAAACAAAATAAGTTCACGATTAGCAGCCAGTGCCGTTTTAACCTGTGCTGTACGAATCTTCGACTTAACTTAGTTTAGCCAGTTGATGTAATCTTTATTGAGTTTTATATTGGTCATAATATCTTGTTCCCAGCAGTTATTTTTTTCATTAGTCAAATGGTAAGTTATCAAAAAGACTCTCTTCTTTTTCAATAGTCTCAATTTTCTTGTTTTCAATTAAATACAATTCACTTAATGCTCTTGTAATTGCAACATACTTTAAATTGATTTCTTGCGGACGTTCCCAATCTTTTTGTTGTAGCCTAAAAAATGGTAATTCGTCATAGTTCAAAATAAATACCCTTTTATTTTCCAACCCTTTCGCACGATGAATTGTCGAAAGTTTGATTGCATTCTCAGTTGCAGATATGTATTCCTTAATTTTTCTCAATATGTCGTTTAATGTATCACAGTCATTTTTCCACTGCTCATATTTTTTATGAAGAAAATCTAATTTTTTTTCAAGATATTTTTTCTCGTTTTCAACATACAAGTTTCTTTCTGTGCTGTCAGTAATTCCTTCAGAGTTTTTTTGAATAATCCAACTCCATCTATTCATTACTTCGGTTTTTAAGTCGTCAAAACCATATGAAAGGGAAGAAATTATCAAGTTAAGTTCATTCTGTCTGAAAATGTTCTTAATCTCATTTATAATTTCCTTCACTTCGTCTTCGTGAATGTGAACCTTAATGTTTTTGTCAATAAAGCTAAATACAAGCAATACTATAGGGATTCGTAATCGAGAAATAATCAAGTCGCCAGGTTTTGAGAGGTTTACTACATCGTCAAAAAGTATTGTTTGTGTAATTCCTTCATCTTCTTTGTTGCTAACTATGTCAGTTCTTATTGTCTTGGCAAGTTCAATTACTTTTTTAGGACACCTAAAGCAAGTGGTTAATGGTAATTGATTTGCTTGTGTGTATTCTTTGACACGATTAAATGAATTAATGTCCGCACCTGTAAATCCATATATAGATTGGCTGGGGTCGCCAACAGCTAAAATTCTACCGCCTTTTTTGCCGTATTTCGCTGCAACTGCAAACTGTGATTTTGATAAATCTTGGCATTCGTCAATAAATAGGAATTCGTATTTCCTTACAGGTTGTTGATTCCATTTATAAGGAAGATAAAGCATATCTGTATAGTCAATTACCATGGTCCTTTTAGATAATTGATTACCAGCTTCTAAGAGTATTTTGTGACACTCAAAATATTCCTTGATTTCGTCCTTGAAATTTTTCTTTCCAATTTCAATGTCATTGAAAATCCCGAAATGAATTATAAGATTTTCAAATTCTGTAACTTCTTCTTTGGTAAGTGTAGCCCTAAATTTTTGATTAATTTCTATTAGCCTTGAGTTTATCTTATTGACAAGGTTGTTTGCAGCAAAGTTTTTTCTGTCGTCAAACTCATCAATTTCTAATCCATTAATTTTCAGGATTTTCTCGAAGAGAGGTTTAAGTAGCTCTTGTATTTCCTTGCTTTTTAGAAGCTCTCTATACTTGTTTTCTTCAAGACTTATCGGTTGACCTGAACTGTTATTGTCTTGTAGAATTTGTCTGCCAAGTGCGTGAATAGTCTTTACTGTAACTTCGTTAAGTCCGAGGTTATGAAATTTTCGTGCTATCTCAGCCGCAATACTATTATTGAAGGCACAAAAGAGGATTGTGCTTTTGTCCTTAACGAACTTTGCACATTCCATAATTGTAGTCGTTTTACCTGCACCTGCAACAGCATCAATAATGCCGTGTCCGCCTTCCTGTTCTACGAATTGAAAAATTCTCTTTTGCTCGTCAGTAAATGTCATTGTGCTGTGTCGTTTGTAATTACTGCTAACTCCCTCTAAACCCAACCACTTGTGTTTATTTCATCCTTATTCACAACCTGCATAGTTTGTGAAAGTGCTGATTTTAAGCCACACAGGCTTTTGTTATCGCTTATCATCAGATAATGCCTGTTTTATTTTACAGCTTCTCTATCTCTGCTTTGCTAAGGCCGGTAAGTTTCATAATCAGTTCAATTGAAAGTCCTTCTTTTAAACTGCTTTTTGCCATTTCCATAGCTTTTTGTTTTTCGCCCTCTGCTTTACCTTTTTTGTGTCCGGTTTTTTCTCCTTTTTCCTTAGCAATTTTTACGGCTTCTTTTCTAAGTTCGGCTTCCTGTTTTTTAATACGCTTAATAAGTTCGTAAGTCGGAACCCATTTGGTACTTTCTTCCAGTTCTTTCATGCGCCCGGTATTGCCAAAGCTCATGTAGGTATTTTCTGAGATTATAAGGTGGTCAATAACTTCTATGTCTATTATTCTACCTGCTTGTATAAGGCGGTCGGTAAGGTCAAGATCTGTATCTGAGGGAATTACTTCCCCGGATGGATGGTTATGAACTAAAATTACTTTAACGGCTCCTTTTAAAATCGACATTCTGAAAACATTCATTGGCTCAACGGTTGTGCTTTTTACTCCGCCTATGCTTATTAATTCAACAAAAAGCATTTTATTGGCAGTATTTAAGCCGACTAACCAGAAATGTTCTTTTTCTCTGTCCAGTTTGTTCTCACGTAACAATACTCTTTGCATTATCCCGAAAACATCTTCTGAGTTTGCAATTTTTATAAGGTCTTTGCCAGTAACTTTTATACCCATGGTCTTATTTTCTTGTCTGTTACAAAGCTAAATATTTTTTTTTACAAATAAATAAAAATTGTGGATAGCTGATGTTATAGCCAGTTTTTCTTCTGTCAAAAAGGTAGTCCCACATTTTTTTTGAATATTAAACAGAATGCTTCGTCAGCTTGTCCATATAGCTTTTCGTAGCCGTCTAAGTTACTAATATAGTCGTTCAGTTGTTTATTTGTCAGTGTTGTTGTTAACTGTAAGTCTGCAATTTTAAACGGGAATTGACTGTTGTTTGGATTCGGTGTATGTAAAAATAATGCGTCACTATAACTGTCAAAATCGAGTAAAATGGAATAGAGTTGAAAGTCAGTTTTTAATTGTTTTGTCTTGTCCACGAGTAGGTCAAAGTGTCTAAACAGCTTGTCTAAGTGTGGTTTTCGTCTTTTAAAGCTTTCGTTACCGTAGCCTTTCCAGTCAAAGTGTAAATGCCAATTATCAAACCACGTTTCTGGATTGTCAAAGTCAAGCCAAGTTACTTTATCAAGGTCGTTTCCAGTCGCAAGATTTTTATAATATCGTTTAAGTCCTCTATGTTTTTTTATTCCGTTCATGTCGTTGTGCTGTCGTCCTAAAATTGGCTATAACGTAAGAAGCTACACGCAGGGGCGGATTGCGAGCGATTTCCTGTCAAGCCGAGAAGCTGCCAGGGCGGAAAGATGCACACCGAAAACCACCGCTGCCGAGCTTGCCGGGTAGCTGATGTTATGTGCTCGGCTTTTATTCATTGTCCATTTTGTAAATTCTTGAATAGTCAGCAAATTCGGTGTCCTTGAGTTTTTCTTCAATTACTTTTTTCGCAATGTCAAAATCAACGACAATACAACCAGCTTCCATTGTCCCACTTCCAATACTGCCTCCGTCTGTGTGTCCAAGTCCTGTCCAGCCTAATATTTCGTCCAATTTTCCTTCAAGTCTGTGTCGTTTGTAAAGGTCTTGTTCTGTCCCAAAGCCGTCAACTTTATATTCTACTTCTAAAAATGAAACTTTGTCTTCGTCAAACTCAGCGTAACCGTCTTTTTGTTTTTCGTCAATTTCTTTTTGAACGGTCTTTCTGAAATTTGAAAAAAGTCCTCCTTTAACTTCTTTGTCTTGTCCACGCTGACCAACAATGCCCCAATGAACAATTGCAGTTTTTTCGTCTTTGTCCCAAGTCTCCCAGTAATGAAGTTGATTGTCTGTTAGTTTGTAGAGTTTAAGCATAGTATTTGAATTTGCTGTTGTCTTTGAATTGTCAGTTTCACGGTGTCGATTTTTAAGCTGGCGCATGACGGTTTGGCGGTATGTTTTTGTTGCCGATTGCGGGCTACTTTTCTGTCAAGCCGAGATGAAGTGGATGCGGGAGATACACCTACAATTACCCACAAAAACGGCTATGACATATACAGATTGTTATGCGTTCGCCATTTTTTTCTTTATCCAACTTGTGACTCAGAATATTGACCTTTAATGTCTGAATGAAAGAATTTTCCACACGAACTTGCAGCTTTCATTTTATAATATACACTTTCAGGAACGTCAAAGTATTGCCAAATCGCACCACTTTTAAATTCTATTTCTAAAATCGACGATGTGCTGTCAAAACCAAAACTTGCAATCATTGAGGATTCTACATATTCTCTTTCCATATTTTATATTTTTTGTTGTCTAATTCTCGTTACAACTACCTTATAGTTTTCTTCATTTTCAGGATGTGATTCAAGCCACTTCTCAACTAATTTTGGGTCATCACTTGTCGGTCTTGGAACATTTAATTTGATTCTAACTCTCGATGGAATTTTTATTGCTTCTCCAACTATTATTGCTTCTCCAGTTCGCAGAGATGGCAACAAATCTATTAAGCTATTTAAATTATCAGGAGCTGAATTTTTCACAATGGATTGGTCACCAGAATTCGTAAGCCGTAAAGCTATGAATGTTCCAACTTGCGCCAATATAGTTTCCGAAATTTCAGAAGGTCTTTGAGAAATAACTAATGCTCCTAAACCAAATTTTCTCCCTTCCTTGAATACCTTTTCTACTGCGTCTTTGGAATAGCTTGTATTATCGCCTTTGTTCAAATAACTATGAGCCTCTTCATAAGCAAGAAGTAATGGTCTATTTTTGCCAGTATAGGCTTCATGTCGTCCCCAAAACATACTATCATAAATGAACCGTGTAATAAGTCCGACAGTAATGTCCAATACTTCAAAAGGAACCCCACTTAAATCCAGTATTGCTAGTTTACTGTTACTTCCAATCCATTCATTCAATAAATTGTGTAAATCCTTTGGAGAATTTGCGTCTTTATAATCTCCTGGATTAAAAAGGAAATCATATCTCGAATCTTTTAGTCTTGATAATATTTTCTTTTCGTATGAGTAGAATTCTTGATGTTTTGACTTGTATGGCGCGGTATTATTAGTTGGATATGGAGTAAATTGTGCAGGAACTAAATTTTCACAATCACCATTATTAACTTCTTGAGCTGTTGCTTTTGTTTGGTCATCTTTATTTGAACTACTAAAAGTTCCATTTAACCACCAATTCATGTCATGCCATAATTTTCTAGCACTAAACGGAATTGGTGAATCTGCAGTAACAAAATTGGGATTTACATTTCCTGCTTTTAAAGTACAATTATCCTTTTTGAAATTTGTCACTAACTCACGGAATAATCTATAATCAGGCTTTTGGTCATCTGTTGGTTTTGCACCAACAAGAAAATAGGCTAACTCATCAAAATTCATTAGCCAAAATGGTATAAATAGTGGATTCGCAGCATTGTTTATTTTAAAAACTCTTGCATTTGGGAATGCACTAGGATATTCGCCATGTGGGTCAACAAGTATAACTCTTGACCCTTGATAATCGCCTAATATTGCTTTTAAGATACTAACTGTCGTATTAGACTTACCGCTACCCGTTGAACCTAAAATTGCGCAATGTCGCAATACTAGTTTATGCAAATCAGCATAAACACTTAAATTCTCTGATGATGAGTGTTTCCCTATTTCAATTGAACCTGAATCCTTTTTTCCATAAATATCAAAAAGGTCTTTTTCGATGACAAGGTGAACTTCATCATTGATGGTAGGATATGTTCCGATTCCCTTTTCAAAATCATCCTCTCCAATTTTTTCTCCAACAAGTTGAACAGTTAGAAAACGCGAACCGAAGGTGTATTTTAAATTAATTTCATCTGATTTACTAGGAGTATTACTTACAGATGATACGATTCCGTAAATGGTAATATTTCCTATGGGAATTTTTATAAATGTACCTATTTGCCCAATTTTATATAGACGACCATTAATTATCGGTGCAGCTGAAGGAATGTCATTTGAAACTTCAACTTCAATTGTCCCAGAATCTACACGTATAATGTGTCCTAAATATGTGATTTCAGTTTTCATTTTACGATTGATTCAATTGCTTCTTTCTTACCTGAATTGGTAATAAAGAAATTGGCAAGTTCGTTAAAGTCACCAAGTTTAAATTTATTGTCAGCTACATTCCAAAATGAATCGGGCTTTTCATTGGGTTTTAAATCGGAAGCCGAATATTCCCATTCGCCAAGATTTCCATTAATAACAGCCTTTGTTGGACCAAAAACATTAAGATTCATATAAGATGATGTTTGCTTGTGTAAGTTTTCGACTTCTGAATCTTTAAAGAAAAATACCAAAGCTGTAAGTCTATTGTTTTGTCTTAAACAGTTGAATATAATTTCGTTAATATGCTGGTCAGAAAAGGAATAACCTGTAAAAACAAATAGTAGTTCTCCACTTAATAAATAATTCTTTAACCTGTCAAAATATGCTATAAATGGTTGCTTCTTCGATGAATCATATTTCTCTTTTGATGGGTATATTACCAGTTCATTTTCTTCATCTTCAATATTTTCAATTTTTCCAACTCGAATTATTTGTTGTGCTTTTGTTGTTGGATTTTCTTTCCAAAACCAACTTAAAGAACCATGAATTTTCCATAGTCTAATC
Organism: Bacteroidales bacterium; assembly: GCA_003249955.1. Classification (GTDB taxonomy): domain Bacteria; phylum Bacteroidota; class Bacteroidia; order Bacteroidales; family ML635J-15; genus Bact-19. The sequence goes on from QKHS01000089.1 coordinate 44,611, forward strand.
CAGTTTTGAGTTAAATCATTTTTAGATACAAATTGGTCTATACTTTCTTGCCAAAAGAATGGTTCATAGGAACCTACAAAACCATCGAAATAAGGTATCTGACTTGATTCTAATGATTTCTCAATTATCAAATCATAATTTGTTGTAAATATCTCTTTTGAAAAATCTCTATTTAGAAGACTTAGCCAAGCAAAGAATTTTTTTGTTTTTTCAATTTCCGCTACTTTCTCTTTCTCTGCAATGATGTCATAAATAATTGTGCATATTTCTTTGTCAAGCTTTTTTGCATTTTCACCACTGACTCCTTGATATTCTTTCCCTGTTTCGCCTGTTAATTCTCGAATTCTTCTAATTTGATTTAAGATATCCTCAATATTTACGCTTCGCGTAGTTATAATTGTTTCTAAATCAGATTTAACTAGTTGAAAATTGGTTAAAGACTCACCAGTCAATTTTGCTTCAATTCCAGTTGTTAGTTGTTCTACATTTGGAATTCCCAAAGCACAAGATGTTCCTGCTCCAAAAAAGAATCCTATATTTTTCGAGTACGACAAATGAGTTTTCAATTCTCGGACTTCTCTAATTATGTTTATTTTATCCATTGTCGTTTACGATTAAGTTTTCAATTTTATTATTCGGTTGATACTTGCTAAGTCTTTTTTAGGGTGACGCATAACATCCCCCTAACCCCAACCAGTTACATTTATTCCATCCTTATGCACAACCTGCAAAGTTTGTAAAAGTGCTGATAATAAAACACTTGGTTGTTTGTTGTCGATTATCATCGATTAATACCGGTTTTTTAGTTAAAAATGATTCGTTTTAAAAATCAAATCTAAAACATTTAATTCGTATATCAAAGCTTTTATTTGAAAATATTTAATCAATAAGAAATATCAATAGTCAATTACCGAAACTATTAAAAAGTCTTAAAGCAGAAAAGTTTACAACACCAAAACTTTAGATACTTTAGTCACTCCGAACTCCGGACTCCGTACTTCGGACTCCGAACTTTTACTCTCCGGACTTATTCAAAAAAAAAGCCCTTTTTCAAGGGCTTCCAGATTATTGTAAAGGAGTAATAACTTCTATAAGTTCCGGAAGATCCATCCCGATTTCTTTAAGATGTTCTATTTTAGGTACTCCGTTGTTTGTCCAGCCTCTTCTTTCGTAAACAGCATCAAGAAGTTTTTCATACTGAGATTCTCTGTATGTACGAAGTATTGCCATTTTTTCTTCTGTTGTTTTACCTTCAGGATCAACATTAAGAATTGATTTCAATTGTCCGTCATATCTTTCTGCTCTTGATTCGTATTCTTCAACGGTAACAGGACCACATGCTCTGTATGGCTGCGCATCATGCTTTCTTAATCCATATCCGCGACGAATATTGAAAATTCTCTGGAAATTATAAACTCTTTCCGACTGGCGGATAAGTCCTGCTTCGTCAAGTTTATTGCCGGTAACGCCTTCGTAAACAGAAAGATAATTTCTTACGTGTTTAGGAATTTTATGCGGTTCGTTTTCCATTTTATTGTCGGCAGGGGTTACATCGTTCCATACTATTTTGCAAAGTCCCTGTAAGCCGAACCATGTTCTGAACATCGGGAACCAGTGTAAAGCCTCTGCTTTATTGTCGAAAGTAGGAATCATATTGTTAACCATGTCAAGGAAAATAAGCCATGCTTCGTCGTGCTGAGGGCCTTTGTTGGTCATTGCATAACCGCCTTGCTGCGCCAGTGATTCTTTGGAAACATACTGTGAATATTCCAGACCTTTGTTTTCCATTCCGATATCCTGAAGGAACTTAGGATCGGCTCCGTATTTTTCAATGAAAAGTTCTTTCATTTTACGGACACCTGTTCCGGCAATTTTACCGAATCCTTCGCCACGGGCCAACTGGTGCAACAACTCAAGTGAATCAGGAATATTTCCGAAATGTAAATCGAGTCCGCCGGTAATTTCTTTGTTTATGATACCGTTTTCGTAACATTCCATTATGAAAGCACATATTGTTCCCCAGGTAATTGTGCAAATTCCGTAAGTGTCACAATAGAAGTTTGCTTCGATAATTGCTTCATAATCAAAAATGCCCATATTGGAACCCAAACCTGCTGCTGTTTCGTATTCTGGTCCGTCAACAATTACTTTTGTCCCTTTATAAGGTCCGGTTTTTAATTCAAAATTATCAACACCTTTGGCACATTGCATAGCACAACCAATCCAGCAACCATCGTTAATACCCAAAGTAAAATATTTGTCTCTGAGTAAATCGCTGTGAATTTTTATAGCGTCTTTGTGAGATCCGAATTTGAAATTGTGAGTAGGTAAAAGGTCATAGTCACTCATCACGTTAACGATGTTTGCAGTACCTTTTTTCTTCATCTGATTTTGGTTATCATCAAGATCACGCATTTCGCCTGCATAGTCGCGGCCAACGCTTGTGATTTTTTCCATGTCGGCAACGTTGTTGAGATTTCCCTGAACTCCGGGTATTCTTGCAACGATAGCTTTTATTTTTTTATTACGGAAAACTGTACCTATACCACCACGACCAGCCTGTTTAAGTCTGATCATTTTACGTTTTGAATCCCAGAAAGTGAAGTTGAGCATTCCGATTAAAGAATGTTCTGCTGCAGCACCTGCTGATACTATACCGATATTTTTTGCATCTTTTTCGTCAATAGCAAAATATTCTGTAAGTTCTTCGCCCATTATATGGGAATCAACTGCAAAACCGGGATCTTCAAAAATCTCAATTTTATGGTTAACCCCATCAATAAAGATAATTACATCTTTATCTGCTTTTCCCTGTAATTCGAGAGCGTCAAAACCTGCAAATTTCATGAAAGGTCCGAAATATCCGCCTACGTTCGAGTCCATTATAGAATTTGTCTGCGGTGATATTGATACCAATAATGATTTTCCTGCGCCGGAATATTGAGTAATACCTGCAATAGGCCCGGGGGAAATTATTATCTCATTTTCAGGGTCTGTCCAGTGTGTATCTGGTTTTGTGGCATCCCATAATAGTCTGAGGCCGAAACCTTTACCACCTACAAACTTGTCTTTCATTTCCTGAGAAACCGGTTTTTCTTTGATTTCGTTTGTTCCGACATTAATATAAAGTGTACGGTTATTGTACCCTTTTTCAATCGGATGCCATGTGTAAGACCAGCTTTTTAACTGCTTTTGTTTAGCTCTGAGTTCTTCTAAGTTGTGTCCCATAAATGTTGTTTTTCTGTTCTGTTATAAATTTCCGCTAAATATACTTTAGGTTTCTGCACAAAACTAAATTATTTTTACATTAAAATCAAGGACAAAAATCAATATTTATTAAAAGTGATTAATAACATGGGCGACTTGCAAGAACTTGCTTTTCGCCATGTTGGGTAATTTGTTATCTGATTGATTATCTTTGTGAAAAAAATTGTCTTATGGAGGCTTATGATATTATAATAATCGGGGCAGGTGCTGCAGGATTAATAGCCGCTGTTCATGGATCGGAATGTGGCCTGAATGTGGCTGTTTTTGAAAAAATGAGTAGTCCGGGGCGTAAACTTTTAATTACAGGAAAGGGGAGGTGTAATATCACAAATTCTGCAGAGATTAAAGAATTTATGACCGAGGTTTATCCTGACGGCAGATTTTTATACCCAGCTTTTAAAAGTTTTTTTTCGTCTGATATTTTAAGTCTGCTCGAAGATTGCGGAGTTGAAACAATGCTGGAAAGAGGAGGGAGGTACTTTCCCAAAAGCGAGAAAGCTTCGGATATAGTGGATGCGTTATATAAAAGAGCACTGGATAACGGGGCTAAATTCTTTTTTAATACAACAGTAAATTCTGTTATTTATGAAAATGATGCTGTTTCGGGAATTGAATATGCCGAAAATGGCAGGACTAAAGTTGCAAAATCTGCCAAAGTAATTATCTGTACCGGAGGTAAGTCATACCCGGGAACCGGTTCTACCGGCGATGGATACAGGCTGGCAGAGGCTGCCGGACATAGAATAGAAAAGTTGTTTCCTGCTTTGGTTCCTTTAGTTGCAAAGGAGAATTACGGAGAGCAGATGCAGGGATTAACATTAAAAAACATAAATGCAACTTTATTTGTTAACGGGAAAAAGATTACAGAAGAATTCGGCGATCTTATGTTTGCTCATTACGGTCTGTCAGGGCCGGTTATTCTGACAATAAGCAGACGGGTAGTTATTGCTCTTGAAGAAAAGTCCGGTGTCAGCATATCGGTTGATTTTAAGCCGGCTCTTGATTTCGAAAAACTTGATGCCCGTTTATTACGTGATTTTAATGAGCATGGTAAAATGAAAGTCGGAAATCTTTTTAAACTTTGGTTGCCACAGAAGGCTATCCCGGTATTTTTAAATGAATTGGGACTTGATGAGGAAAAACCTGCCCATCAGATTTCGGGTAAAGAAAGGAAAGCTATTGTAAGTAAGCTAAAGAACTTAAGTTTTACAATAACCGGACACCGTGGGTTTAAAGAAGCCGTAATTACTGCCGGAGGTGTGGCTTTGGATGAAATAAATCCAAAAACTATGGAATCGAAACTAAAAACAGGGCTTTATTTTGCCGGGGAAGTAATAAACCTTGATGCAAATACAGGTGGTTATAATCTTCAGATAGCTTTTTCCACGGGCTGGCTGGCTTCGGAACTGTAAATGAATTATATAAAAAGAAAGGCAATCATTTGATTGCCTTTCTTTTTTAGTGTCTGTTTAATTATTTTCTGATAAGTTTAAGATTAGTGACCTCATTGTTGGTAGTAACCCTCAGAACATACATTCCCGGAACCAGATCACGGAGATCTAATTCTTTGCTGTACTCTGAATAAACATTAATTGTGTTTACAATTATTTCTTTGCCCTGAACATCAATCAATGAGTATGTTAATTCTCCTGTATAGTTTTTGATAATCAGATTGCTGATGTTATTGGCCGGGTTAGGATATAATTCCAGTTCTGTACCACCGTTAATAATTTCGATATTCTCGCATATGTCTGCTACAACAATCATTGTATCAACATCCTGACAAGTACCGACTCCTACATTAACCCATACTTCGTAGTTTCCTGCTTCATCATAAGTCGCAGTAAATGCAGGGGTTGTTGAATCATCTGACCACAATATCCAGTCATAAGTACCGGTTAAAGTATATGTGAACGGCTCACCTGTGCAGGCATCAGCAGTTGCAGGTAAATCAACAACCGGAGACGGAATTTCTGTTACTGTAATCTCGTCGGTTGCCGGACAGTAGAAATTGTTTGTCACTTCAATAGTGTAGGTTCCTGCAGCATCGATAATCAGAATCTGACCTGCAGTTGTTCCGTTCCATAAGTAAGAAGCATAACCTTCTCCGGCATCAAGAGAATACTCAACGTTGTCGCAAATTGAGAAGTCTTCACCAAGATCAATTACAGGACTCGGATTGAAAGAAACAGTAACAGCATCTGTGCCTGTACATCCGTGACTGTCTGTAACAACAACGTCGTAAGCACCGCCTACGGTAACATGAAGTGTCTGAGTGTCAATTCCTCCTGTCCACAGATATCCGTCGAAGGCATCAGTTGCGTCAAGAACAACAGTATTTCCGTCACATTCTGTGATGTTTTCTCCCAGTTCGACAACAGGATTGTCGTAAACATTTATTTCAATGTCGTATGAGTCTGTTCCATCCATATTTTCAACAGTAAGAACAACTGTATATGTTCCCGGAGTATCAAATGTGAAACTTGAATTTGCAGTATTTGCAGTATTTATTTGTTGAAGCATCTGTAAAGTTAACTGTTACAGGAACACAGCCTTCGGTAATATCTGCTGTAAACGAAGCTACAGGAGGAGCGTTATCAGTACTGACAGTGGCACTTGTCTGAGCAGTACAGCCGTTATCATCAGTAACAGTTACGGTGTAAACACCTCCGATAAGTCCTGTTATTGTTTCTGTGTCAAGAGCATTATTCCACTCAATATTGTATAATGGTGTGCCTCCGGAAATATTAACGGTGGCAGTTCCGTCTGCCATACCTGTGCCACTTTCGGGAGTTGTATTAGTTGTTAATACAGGAACGTCAAAGTAAGTAATTACTATTTCGTCACTTGCAGTACAACCATTGATATCTTCTACAACTACAGTGTAAGTGTTTGTAGCCGGTACTTCAAATGTAGAAGTTCCTGAAACTCCGTTCCATATGTAATAAATGAATCCGGCTCCTGCATCAAGTGTTACTGTATTGTATTCACAGGTTGACTGATCTGATCCGAGATCTACAGTAGGATTAGCGTTTACAACAATAATTGTTGATGCTGTTTCAGAACAACCGGTTGCTGTATTTGTATAAACAACAGTATATGTTCCGTCATTTATCATCTGGGCATTTGTAATTACAGGATCTTCATCTGTTGAATTAAATCCGTCAGGCCCTGTCCAGGCATACGATGTTCCGCCTGTTCCGGTTGCATCAAGAGAGAATGCTTCACCTTCGCAATAAGCCCCGGAGTTTGCAGCACTTACAACCGGATTTTCATTAACAACAAGATTCACACTTGCAGTATTAAAACATCCTGTAGTAGTGTTTGTTAAAGTAACTGTATATAATCCTGCATTTACAGACTGCAGATTGCTTGCAGAAGGATCTTCAACCGAAGCACTAAAGCTATCCGGTCCTGACCATGAATATTGAGTTCCTCCTGAACCTGTTGCGTTGAAAGCAATATCTTGTCCTTCACATACAGGCCCTGCAGGAGCGATGTCAACTACAGGACTATCATTTATAACAACATTGGTAACAGCACTTGCAGTACAACCTGAAGTTGTATTTGTTAAAACAACAGTATAGTCACCTCCATAAGTGGTAAGTGCATTTGCTCTTGCCGGATCTTCAACAGCACTTGAGAAGCTTTCCGGACCGGTCCATGCATAACTTGTCCCTCCTGAACCTGTTGCATTTAATGCAATTGTCTGGGTTTCGCAGTAAGGGCCTGAATTGGAAGCACTTATAACCGGTAGAGCATTTACGGTAACATCAGTTGTTGCAGATGCTGAACAGTTGGTTGAAGTATTGGTAAGGACAACAGTATATGTTCCTGAGTAAGTTGTAAGGGAACCTGTTCTTGCAGGATCTTCAACTGTGCTGGTAAAACTGTCAGGGCCAGTCCATTCATAACTTGTTGCACCTGAGCCTGTTGCATTTAATGAGATTGTCTGTCCGGCACAATAAGGACCTGAATTGGAAGCGCTTATTACCGGTAATGCATTTACTGTAACATCTGTAGTTGCAGAAGCAGTACAGCCGGTAGTTGTGTTTGTAAGGACTACAGTGTAAGTTCCTGAGTGAGTGGTTAAAGAACCTGTTCTTGCCGGATCTTCAACTGAGCTTGTAAAGCTTAGTGGTCCTGTCCACGCATAACCGGTTCCTCCTGTGCCTGTTGCATTCAGGGCGATAGTCTGACCGGCACAATAAGGACCTGCATTTGATGCGCTTATTGTTGGTATTGCATTAACTGTAACACTGGTGGTTGCTGAAGCAGTACATCCGGTAACTGTGTTTGTAAGAACTACTGAGTATGTTCCGCTGTGTGTTGTTAAAGCATTTGTTCTTGACGGATCTTCAACAGTTGATGTAAAACCTGCAGGCCCTGTCCATGCATATGCTGTTCCTCCGGTTCCTGTTGCATTTAGTGCAATTGTCTGTCCGGCACAATATGGACCTGAATTGGATGCAGATAATGTCGGGTTTGCATTTACAGTAATGTAGGCAGCCTTTGTTTCGGTGTCAGAACCATCAGTATTGCTTACTGTTAATTCTACCATCCACGAACCAGGTGTTGTGTATGTTATTACAGGATTCTGTATATTGGAAGTGGTTGTGGTAGCACCGTCAAATGTCCAGCTCCATGATGTAGGGGTGTTTGTAGATAAATCTGTAAATGTAACAGATTGGCCTGCGCATATATTTATCATATTTGCGGCAAAGTCAGCTACAGGAGGAGTGTTGTTGGTTGCAACATTTACCAGGCCTGAAACAGTACATCCGTTCCCGTCTTCTACTGTAACGCTATAGTTTCCGCCGGTTAACCCTGAAATTGAAGGGCTTGTTTGTCCGCCACCCCACAAATAGTCAAACGGGCTTGTTCCGGAAGGAGATACTGTGGCAGTTCCGTCGTTTGTTCCCGAAGCAGATTCAGGAGTTGAAGACATCGAAAGTGTTGTTGCTGGGTAATAGTTTACAACAACATTGTCAGATGCTGTACATGAATTGCCATCGGTAACAGTAACAGAATATGTTCCTGTTGTATTTACACTTATTGTCTGTGTTGTTTCTGATGTTGACCATTGATATGTGAGTCCGGCGCCGGCATCAAGAACCTGAGTTATTCCCGGGCATGAATTTATTGTTGTTCCTATTTCAACTACAGGCAATGAATTTACAACGACGTTGGTTGTTGCAGAAGCGGTACATCCCGATGTAGTGTTTGCAAGAACAACGGTGTAGGTTCCTGAGTGGGTTGTCAATGCATTTGTCCTTGACGGATCTTCAACAGTACTGGAGAAACTTAACGGTCCTGTCCATGAGTAATCTGTTCCTCCTGAACCGGTTGCATTTAATTGTATAGTCTGACCGGCACAATAAGGTCCTGAGTTTGAAGCACTTAATATTGGTAATGCATTTACAGTAACGTTGGTTGTTGCAGAAGCAGTACATCCTGATGTTGTATTTGTAAGAACAACTGTGTAAGTACCGGAATGAGTTGTAAGAGAAGCTGCTCTTGACGGATCTTCAACAGCACTGGAGAAACTTAACGGTCCTGTCCATGAGTAATCTGTTCCTCCTGAACCGGTTGCATTTAATTGTATAGTCTGACCGGCACAATAAGGTCCTGTATTTGAAGCGCTTAGTGTTGGTAAGGCATTTACTGTAACATTTGTTGTTGCCGAAGCTGTACACCCGGATGTGGTATTTGTAAGAACAACTGTGTAAGTCCCGGAATGAGTTGTTAAAGCATTAGTTCTTGTAGGGTCTTCAACAGCGCTTGTAAAGCTAAGCGGTCCTGTCCATGAGTAATCTGTTCCTCCTGATCCGGTTGCGTTTAACTGAATAGTCTGACCGGCACAATAAGGCCCTGTATTAGAAGCACTTAATGTCGGTAATGCGTTTACTGTAACGTTGGTTGTTGCCGAAGCAGTACATCCGGATGTTGTGTTTGTAAGAACAACTGTGTAAGTACCGGAATGAGTTGTCAGAGAACCTGTTCTTGTCGGGTCCTCAACAGCGCTTGTAAAGCTAAGCGGCCCTGTCCATGAATAAGCTGTTCCTCCTGATCCGGTTGCATTTAACTGAATAGTCTGACCGGCACAATAAGGCCCTGTATTAGAAGCACTTAATGTTGGTAATGCGTTTACTGTAACGTTGGTTGTTGCAGAAGCAGTACATCCTGATGTAGTATTTGTGAGAACAACAGTATAAGTTCCTGAATGAGTTGTTAAAGAGCTTGCTCGTGTAGGATCTTCAAGGGAGCTGGTAAAACTTGCAGGTCCGGTCCATGCATAACCTGTTCCTCCTGAACCTGTAGCATTAAGCGAAATTGTCTGACCGGCGCAATAAGGCCCTGTGTTCGAAGCACTGATTACAGGAAGAGCATTAACTGTAACATTTGTTGTTGCCGAAGCAGTACAACCGGATGTTGTATTTGTGAGGACAACAGTATATGTTCCGGAATGAGTTGTCAGAGAACCTGTTCTTGTCGGGTCTTCAACAGCGCTGGTAAAGCTAAGCGGTCCTGTCCATGAATAAGCTGTCCCTCCTGATCCGGTAGCATTAAGCGAAATTGTCTGGCCTGCACAATAAGGCCCTGAATTCGAAGCACTTATGGTAGGAGTGGTGTTGACAACAACAGTAGTAGAACCTGAAACTGTACAACCTGATGTTGTGTTTGTAAGAACTAATGTGTAAACGCCTCCGTTTACAGTTTGGCCGTTTGTTATTGACGGGTTTGTTGCAGTACTTGCAAAACCGTCAGGTCCTGACCATGAATAAGATGTCCCGCCTGCACCATTAGATGTAAGTGAGATTGTCTGACCAGTACAATATGGTCCTCCGTTTACAGGAGCTATTGTCGGATTTGCATTTACAACAACAACAGTATTTGCTGAAGCAGAACAACCTGTTGCGGTATTAGTGTAAACTACAGTGTATGTTCCGGCATTAACCGTTTGACCGTTTGCAATAGAAGGATCTTCGGTTGAAGTTGAATATGAATCCGGACCAGTCCATGCAAAAGTGTTTCCACCTGTTCCTGTAGCAGAAAGGGCTATTGTTGATCCGGCACAATAAGGACCTGAATTTGAGGCTGAAATTACCGGATTTGCATTTACTGTTATGTCGGTTGTTGCAGATGCAGTACAGCCTGTTGCAGTGTTTGTAAGAACGACCGTATATGTACCTGCGTATGTTGTTAAAGCATTGGTTCTTGTCGGGTCTTCAACAGCGGATGTGAAACTTACCGGTCCTGTCCATGAGTATCCGGTTCCGTTTGAACCTGTTGCATTCAGAGCAATAGTCTGTCCGACACAATAAGGCCCTGCATTTGAAGCTGAAATTGTCGGATTTGCATTTACTGTAATATAGGCTGTTTTTGTTTCGGTGTCTGAGCCTGAGGCATTTGTTGCTGTTAATTCAACCTGATAAGTTCCGGGACTTGCATAGGTAACTACCGGATTCTGGCTGGTGCTTGTAGCCGGGGTTCCTCCTGTAAATGTCCAGGCCCATGATGTCGGAGAATTTGTTGTAGCATCTGTAAATGTAACATTTTGGCCAACACAAACATCAATATCGTTTGCAGAAAAGTCTGCAACAGGTGGAGTACTTAAAGGAAGTCCGGTTACAATTATATCGTCAATTTTACTGTTTTGGGAAGCCTGTATGTTGGTACCTCCACCAATCGCGTAATTTGAACTTTGAAGCCATCTTAAATAAACCAAAGTCTGGTTTTCGCAGGCTGCAGGTAAAGCAATGTCAGTAAGATTTCCTGTTGATGCCCAGTTGTTAAGGACACAGGTTACTGTTGCTCCGGGAACATCTGTCCATGTAGTTCCGTTGAGGCTGTATTGTACTTTAAAATCTCTTGGTGATCTTGTGTTTGCACCTGTTTGTTTTGATGAGAGTTTTAAATTTCCGTAACCGGCAGTAGTGAAACTTACCTGCCACCATTTTGTATTTGCAGTATATACCCATGAAATAGCCTGGGCACAATTTTCAGTTGCTCCGCCAGTAGGATAAGTCAATGTGGTTGCTCCGGTAAGGCTTATGTTACGGGTTCCGTTGTTTGCAGTAATCCCGCCGTCAGAAGCAGCATTGGCACTTGCTGTAGGGAATGTCCATTCAACAACAGACTCACCTACGGTTATGTAACCTGTTTTGGTTTCAGAGTCTGTGCCCTGAGCATTTGTTACAGTTAAACTTACATCGTATGTTCCTGTAGTGTTATAAACAACAGCCGGATTTTCTGATGTGCTGGTCGAAGGAGTTCCACCCGGGAAGGACCATGACCACGATTCCGGCATTTGTGTTGAAAGATCGCTGAAATTAACTGTGCCTCCGGCCACTACAGAAGTTTTATCTGAAGTGAAATCGCATGTAGGCGCAATATAATCGCTGCTTATTTCTATATCATCAATCATAAATGCATAAGCATCAGCGGATACGCATTGTACCGCGATATATACGCTTTGGTTGTTATAGGCACTTAAATCATAAGTGTATTCTGTCCATGTTACAGGTGCCTGTATATAAGTGCCTGCAGATATCTTGGTAAAGCTTGCCGGCAGATTGTCTGTAGTTGATACCCATACTACAAATCTTTCGAGTCCGTAAGTTGAAGTTATTGATTTTGCCCAGAAAGAGAATGAAGAGTTGGTTCCGAGGTCAATTTGTCTGGAAATCAACCAGTCGTTATTCGCAGTTACTGTTGCAGTTGGAACTGCTGCAAAACAAATCCCGCAAAGATCTCCGCCGTGAGCTTCCCAACCTGTTGCTGCCGGGGTGGTATTGGTGGAATTGAATGCAATAAAAGAGCCTGTGTATCCTTCGTTTGTGAAATCAAAACCTGATGCGGTATATGTAGGAAGCAAATCAACATCAAGGGTTGTCCATGGAGAAAAATCGTCTAACTGGAAATCTGTACAAGCCTCAAAGTCAAGAGAAAATGCAGTAATTCCGTTAGGATCAAAGACTTCAATGTATGATGTTTTGGTTTCGGTATCTGTTCCGTTAGCATTACTTACTGTAAGAGAAACATCATAAAATCCGACAGCATTATATGTTACCAGTGGGTTTGCGTCAGTGCCTGAAGCCGGAGTTCCGCCTGTAAAAGTCCAGTTCCATGATGTAGGAGCTGTTCCTGCAGACTCGTCGGTAAACTGAACGGTTCCGCCAACCGGGATTCGTACAGGCAGACCTGAAAATTCAGCGATAGGAGGTAAACTGTTTTCAAAACACAAAAACGGGAAAATTGCATGCTGGAAATTTACCATATTTGTCCATAAGTTGCTGGATTGTAACCACGATCCGGAATAGCAGGTGTATGCAGTGTTGATACTTCCGTCTTCTCCGTTGGAAACCAAAGCAAGAGTGTCTCCTGAAGCCGGAGTCCCCGGACGGTCAAAGCCTAAAAAGAAAGCTCCGGCCGGAAGATTAACCGTTGTTGCAAAGTTTACATCAATATATCCATCGTTAGTGAATGCAGTTACAACATTGGCAAGACTAACTGTTGCAGATGCTATTACTGAGCCAGGACTTCCGTTTAAGTTATTGTATAAGTTGAATGTTACGTCAGGATTTGTTCCGTTGTTAGCTGCAGCAAGGTAAAATCTGGCTCCTGTTATCTGGTTCATAGGGCTGTAAGATTCGTATTTTTCTGCCCATGCTGTCATGTCATACTCGTTGGTCCCGCAAACATAACCTGCTGCGGTTGAGTAAATTACAGAGCTACAGCAGAATTGTGACAGAGTATCGCAATAGCTTGGGACAATACCTGTAGTTAAGGCACTTCCGGTTATTCCCGGCAGCATGTAACAATTGTCTGCTGTAAAGAATTCGAATACTGAATAATAATAAAGTGTTCCGGGAGTTAAATCTGTAACGGTAACATTTGTTCCGGTACCTTTGTAAACTACAAAATTTCCTGTTCCCAACTCCATTCCTGCACCAAAAGATGCATCTGCCGTGTAATTTATTCCGTTGAACGGGTTTACGTCAACAGAAGATCCTTCTCTGGCGACAACAATTACACTGGTTCCGTTTCCGCGTGTCCAGTTTACTGTCATCTGATTGTCTCCTATTGCAGAAGTTGAAAAATTGCTTGCCTGTGTTGTTGGCGGGGTACATGCCGGAGGGCAGCTTATAAAGCAGAACTGAATAATTCCGCTTGATTCGGTAATGCTTAACAAAGGCTTAGCTGTATTTGCAGATGCCCATGATTTGGAATTCGGGGTAGTGGCATCTGTAAATGTGGTTTTATTGCTTGTACCAGGCCATGGAGTACCCGATGTACTTACAGCTCCGTCGCCGGTCATAACTCCGTTTGCAGTAGATGAATTGGCTGCCATAGGAAACATACCCTGATGACTGCCGGCATTTATATCGTTTGCAGACATGTGTGTTGTCACGTAGCTGCCGTCAACATGGTATATAAGCATACCGTGTCCCGGACAAGATGCATCGAATCCAACCTGTTGTCTGTTTTCGAGAAGGAAATATTCGTTACTTGTTGTAGTTGTATATTTATAAAAACTTGAAGAATTTTGCTCAGCATTTAATAATGCTACGTTTTGATCGGTAGATAAGGTTGTTGCGGTTGCCCAACCGTAAACGCTTATTTTTGTGTAGGCATTATGGTGTGCCGGAGTCGCTCCGTCGTTATTCCAAGAACCTGCTGCCATAATGTCCCATGAGCCTGTCCCGTCATATTGTCCGCTTGTAGAATAGTCGGTATCATAGTAGTCAGGTGCTCCAAGCACGTGACCGAATTCGTGACAAATTACTCCGATTCTTGTAATGTTTGTTCCGCTTGTACCTCTTAATTCGGCAGAACATGAGTATTTACTTATGGTTTTTCCGTCAAAAGTGAGTGTACTTATCGACCATGCATGTGCCCATATTGTGTTTGCAGGGGCTCCTGCTTCTTCACCGTATCCTGCATATATTACATAAACACCGTCAACACTGCCGTTTGAGTCGTTATCATAATCGGCATAGTTTACGTCTGCGTTAGCAAGGGTTACGGCTTCGGTAACCAATTCTCTTGGTCTGAGGTCATTTCCGGAAGCGTCATTGGCTCCGTAATATGCTAATGTATTGGAAGCAGTATAAGGTCCTGCAACATCTACTGTAAGATTAAACTGATCATAGGAATTTTCAAGGTAGAAATCTTTTACACTCCCTGTTGCACCTCCTGTGGTGTAGCCAACCTGATTAAAAAGTGAATTAAAATCAGCCTGTGTTTTTACAAAAGCTCTGTCTGTAAATCCGATAAGGATACATACCAGCTTTCTTGATCCGGAGGTCGGGAAAGCTTTTGCACTTTTTGCTTCGTTATTGTAAATCTCCCTGATTTGGTCAAGATAAGATATTTGCTCCTGACTGTAAAACAGGTTTTTTGATACTCCTGCTAGAAAATTTACAGCAGATGCATCTCTGTTTTCGGGGTTTTTTGCAATTATTCCACTTGGAATCAAATCGCTTCTGTAGTCTAAAACGGCATACTCATAATATCCTTCTGAGTTAAACAACAGGGTATATCCGTCGGTTGTTGTCGCCCATTTAATTTTTTCATCTCCGTGGAGGTAAATTTTTACGATGTTGCCGTCAGGTTGCCGGAATTCAATCAGTCCGGGTTTAGCAGGTATTGCATAAGCAGATAATTGCATAAACATCCCGGCGATTAAAAGCAGAGTAATCAGTAATGTTTTTTTCATAGTTTTTTAATTTAATATCTGATATTGTTTAATACATAAATATCATTCACGGATGAATAAAGACAAATAAGTACCCCGAAATTATATAATTCCGATACTTAGTCTTGTTAACCCTGAATGATTAAAATAACATCTTCTTTCGAAATCAAAATTAAAGTTTTTTCAGATTGCAGATTTTTTTAAAATTGAAAACATACTTAACGTATTTATGATTATACTTGTTGTCGAATTGGCAAGTTGAAAGGTGGTCTGAAATCGCTGTGTTTTTACATTTTTTGATATCTTCGTATATTGCAGAGTATCAATACTGTAATTTAAATATTATCTTTATGGCATAAAATTTGGAAAACGGCTGAATGTTATTTTAAATTGTAAAATCGCTAAACTATTGAATTATGAAAAATGTATTTATTTTGATTATTTTAACGCTCATTTCTTTTTGCTCTTTTGCTCAGACGAATGATCTGACTGTTTTCTCAGAGAAAGGTGAGGAGTTTACGTTGTATGTAAACAGTATTAAACAGAATGAGTCTCCTTCTGCCAATGTAAGGGCTAAGGACATAAGAAGTGAAAGTTTTATAGCCAGAGTTGTTTTTACCGATAAAAATATTCCTGAAATAACCCAGAACTTTTGGACAGAAAGTAAAAATGTCGAAATTTCTGCAGTTATAATGGTAAATAAAAAAGGTAAATATGTTTTAAGGTATATGGGTGAAGGTCCTAAAACTGCGGATACTCAGGTTGCTGCTTCGGGAACTCAGGCAACTTATGAGGATCCGGGAAGTTCGTCTTCTTCTGCAACTGTAACGGAAAATTCTGTTACAACTACTACCACTACTGTTACAACTGATCGTGTTCCGCGTGAACAGATAACTATAACTGAACCTACAGATAATGATAATGTCGGAATGACAATCAGTACTAATGCTGGTGGTGAGAATGTTTCTATAGGTATTTCTGCAAATGAAAACGGAATGGATTTTAGCACGACAGCGGGTGGCGAGACTGTTAATATGGATTTAACAGCCGGCGAAAACGGGATGAATTTTACTACTACCGCGGGCGGTGAAACTGTAAGTATGGACATAAATGTATCTGAAACGGGAATGAATCTTAATACTGGAGTAGGGGACGAAACTGTAAGTATGGACATAAATGTATCTGAAACCGGGATGAATCTTAATACTGGTGCAGGGGACGAAAGTGTAAGCATGAATATTGATTTGTCCGGTATGAATAATATGGATATTAGTACTACAGGAGATGTAACAACAACTTACACTACTACAACCACTACCACTACAACAAGTTCTTCAAATACTGTTTCGGATAATTCTGACTACAGCAGCAATTATTCTTCGGGAACTGTTTCAGGATGTCCGGCAGCAATGTCAGAACCGGAGTTTGCAGATGCATTGGCAAGTATTAAGTCAAAGTCGTTTGAGGATTCAAAGTTAACAACTGCAAAACAGATTTGTAAAAGTTCCTGCCTTAGTGCTGAGCAGATCCGTGACATAAATAAGGCATTCGGATTTGAAGATACCAGACTTGAATTTGCAAAATATGCATATGATTATGTGTATGATGCATCAAAATACTACAAAGTAAATGATTCATTCCAATTCGAAATGACAATTGAAGAACTGGACGAATATTTGCAATCAAAATAAATAATAAAAATGCTTTCATGATTAAAATGCGGTAACACAGAGATGTGTTCCGCATTTTTTTTGTTTATTCATAAAGTTGATGCTACTGTAAATTAATCAAGAATTATTTTCAGATTTTTTTCCTGAGTTACTACTTTTATATTCTTTTTAAGTTCGTCACCGCTTATTATAAGTTTTGCAATTTTGTTTTCCAGTTCTCGTTGTAAAAATCTTTTTACCGGACGGGCTCCGTAATTGGGATCGTAGGACAAGCTGCCGATAAGATCAATAGCATCGTCTGTAATTTCAAGTGTGTACCCGGCGTTGGTTAACTTTTGCGACAGTTGTGATACCTGCAGTTTTACAATTTGTGTAATCTCGTTTTTGTCAAGTTGCCTGAAAACTACAATCTCATCAATTCTGTTCAGGAATTCGGGCCTCATAAATGATTTTAATTCGGAAATAACCTGATTACTTATTTTATCATAATCTGTATTACCGGAATTTATTTGTGCCTGAATATACTGTGACCCGATATTTGAGGTCATTATGATAATTGTGTTTTTGAAGTTTACGGTACGGCCTTT
This sequence comes from Bacteroidales bacterium, assembly GCA_003249955.1. Taxonomy (GTDB): domain Bacteria; phylum Bacteroidota; class Bacteroidia; order Bacteroidales; family ML635J-15; genus Bact-19. The sequence goes on from QKHS01000089.1 coordinate 61,836, forward strand.
ATTGTCTGTTAACCGTCCGTCATCCAGAACCTGTAACAGGACATTAAAAACATCGGGGTGTGCTTTTTCGATTTCGTCAAGCAATATAACCGAATATGGTTTACGCCTTACAGCTTCGGTTAACTGTCCGCCTTCGTCATAACCTACGTATCCGGGAGGAGCTCCGACCAAACGGGAAACGGTATGTTTTTCCTGATACTCGCTCATATCAATTCTGGTCATCATATTTTCGTCGTCGAACAGATATTCTGCCAATGCTTTTGCAAGTTCTGTTTTTCCTACACCTGTAGAACCAAGGAAAAGAAATGATCCTATAGGTTTGCCTACGTCCTGAAGCCCGGCACGTGAACGTCGTACGGCATCAGAAACTGCATTGATTGCATCGTTTTGGCCAACAACACGTTTGTGAAGTTCGTCTTCGAGATGTATCAATTTTTCGCGCTCGCTTAAGATCATCCTGCTTACAGGAATTCCGGTCCATTTACTTACAACTTCTGCAATGTCGTCTGAGCCAACAACTTCGTCAACGAGTGCATGTTCTCCCTGAATTACCGTAAGTTTTTTCTTAAGTTCTTCAATATTACGTTCACTTTCTGTGATTTTTCCATACCTGAATTCTGCAACTTTTCCGTAATCACCGCTGCGTTCGTACTGTTCTGCCTGCAATTTGTAATTTTCAATGTTTTGCTTTTCAGCCTGAATTTTATCTATCAGGCTTTTCTCTTCAGTCCATTTTGCAGTAAGGTTATTTTTTTCTTCGTTAAGATTGGCAAGTTGTTCCTGCAATTCTTCAACTCTTTTATTGTTTTTTTCGCGTTTAAGTGCTTCTTTTTCAATTTCGAGCTGCTGAATTTTTCTGTTCAGAACGTCAATTTCTTCGGGTACAGAGTTTACTTCAAGCCTTAATTTTGCAGCAGCTTCATCAATAAGGTCTATGGCTTTGTCGGGAAGGAATCTCTCGGTTATATAGCGATGAGACAATTCTACTGCTGCAACAATAGCCTCGTCTAAAATTCTTACTTTGTGATGGCTTTCGTATCTTTCTTTAAGTCCACGCAGAATAGAAACAGCACTGAGAATATCTGGTTCGTCAATCATTACGGTCTGAAATCTTCGTTCAAGAGCTTTGTCCTGTTCAAAATATTTCTGATATTCGTTTAATGTTGTAGCTCCTATAGCACGTAACTCGCCTCTTGCCAAAGCAGGTTTAAGAATGTTTGCCGCATCCATTGCTCCCTGGGATTTGCCGGCACCAACCAATGTGTGTATTTCGTCAATAAACAGAATAATCTCTCCGTCAGCAGCAACTACTTCTTTAATTACAGCTTTAAGTCTTTCTTCAAATTCGCCCTGATATTTTGCGCCGGCGATAAGCAGACCCATGTCCAGCGAGAAAATCTTTTTGGATTTTAGTGTTTCAGGAACATCTCCTTTAATTATACGGTGAGCAAGGCCTTCGGCTATTGCTGTTTTCCCGACTCCGGGTTCACCTATAAGAAGAGGATTGTTCTTTGTACGGCGTGACAAAATCTGCAAAACACGACGGATTTCGTCATCTCTTCCAATAACGGGATCAAGCTTGCCGCTCTGTGCTCTTTCGTTTAAGTTTATTGCGTAACGGTTAAGTGATTCATAAGTTTCTTCGGCAGTTTGAGAATTAACTTTGGAACCTTTTCTAAGCTCAAGAATTACTTTTTTTACGGAATCTTTTTTTAGTCCGGCATCCCGCATCATCTGGCCTATTGTGTCTTTAGAATCGGCAAGAGCAATTATAAGGTGCTCGACAGAAACAAATTTGTCTCCCATTGACAGTTTTATTTTTTGAGCATCCTGCAAAATGTTTTGTGAGTTGTTCGATAAATATGGTTCTGCCCCGTCGTTTTTAGGGTATGTGCTTATTATACTCAATGTTGTTGACTCGAATACCCGTTTGTCAACTTCGAGTTTGGCGAGAATAAAGTTAATAATGCTATCGCTGTCGTCAATTATTGAAATAAGCAGGTGTCCTGGTTCTATAACCTGATTACGGTTATCTTTTGCTTTGATTACAGCATTTTCAATTACTGATTGCGATTTTAATGTAAAATCATTTAAGTTCATAAGTCAATTGTTTTTCTGTAGTTGTTCAAAGGATTTGCCAGAATAAAAAATGCGACAAAATGTCGCTAGAAGCCTTGCTGTTTAAGTCAAATTGTCATATTGATTAAAAATGAAACCTGCAGCCGACTCCTATTGCAAAATACGGATATGAATAAAAGCTGGCTTTAGAAGGCTTCATAAAGTCTATGCCACCTGCAAAAGTGGTTGTAAGTGCCAGTTTTCCTGATTGGCTCAGCTTATAAGTTAAAATTAACGGGATATATGCTCTTATTATAAACTGGGATTTTGGTTTTAATTCTGTAGTAACGGATTGTTCATTGTTAAAACTTTGTTGTCTGTTATACCGGTCAATATATTTGTAATTTATTGATTGTGAATCGGTAAAAAATAATTTTTCTGTTACCGAAAATAAACCGCTTATGCCTATTCCTGATTCTGCTTTAAACGTGTATTTTGGAGGGGAACTAATGGTGTAGGAAACATTAAATCCGACATCTGTTGAGTTGTAAACATATTCATTTTGTTTAACTATCATTGTGTCCAGGTTTGTTACCTGCTCAGAGTTTATAAAAGAAGAGTCGGTGTGTGAGGTATAATCATACATATATGCTGCTTTAATAGTTCCGCCAATGCATGCAGATATTCCGGCGTTTAAATTCCCGTAAAAGTATGATTTTTCGTCAATAAGTTGTTTGCTGAAACTTAAAGAGGCATGTATTTCTGATCTGTTGTCGTGTGCAAGCATTGAATCTGTTTCAGGCCAGCCCGGATTAGTAAAATTATAAAGATCATGGGCATGGTCAAGGTAGATTGAACTGAAATTGTAAACCGAACCTGAATAGCTTAAACTAAAATCGCTTAATTTATACGGTCTTTTAATTTCCGGCTTAACATGAGTATCTGATTCCTGAGCAAAAATTACTCCGGCACAACAAATAATAACAAGTGAAAGAAAAATCCTCATAGCTTTTGCATATCAAATTGCGGTAAAAATAATATAAATGGGTTAACCAGCATAATTTTAGAAATATTCTTGTAAAAAAACAGGTTTTATTGTGCTCAATCCGATTATTAGTCCGACTTTTGCAGAAATTTTAAACAATGAAAAGAAGTTTTTTAATTGTCTGGTTATCAGTGTTTTATAGTTTTTTGTTTGCTCAGTCAACAGATACCATTGTCTTAAAAGAAGTTGTAATAAACTCTTCAAGGACAGAAATTACGGAAAGCCAAATGTTACGTCCGTTACAGATAGTTGATGCAAAAAGTTTGAGCGGGCTTAAGGATAATGACTTAAGTTCGGCACTTAAAGATATTTCATCAGTAGATATACGGCAACGTTCATTTTCTTCTGTTCAGGCTGATATCAGTACCCGTGGCGGAAGTTTTGACCAGACTCTGGTTTTGATAAACGGAATAAACCTGAGTGATCCTCAGACCGGCCATCATAGTTTGAACCTGCCGCTTAACACAAATATGCTGGAAGCTGCAGAAATAGTTTATGGCCCGGGTTCAAGGTTTTTTGGGGCAAATGCTCTTACCGGGGCAGTAAACTTTATCAGTAAAATACCGGAGAAATCGGGACTTATGCTGGATTTGTCCTACGGGAGTTTTAATACTGTTAACGGGGATTTGATTCTTAGTCATGTTGCAAAGAAAATTAATCAGACTTTAAATATTGCCTATGCACAATCTGACGGATTTACTGTGAACACAGATTATAAAAAGGTAAATGTGTATTATGAGAACAACATAAATTTTGGTAAGGTAAAAGCTAAAACAATGTTGGGCTATCTTGACAAAAATTTCGGGGCATACAGTTTTTATACTCCTCAGTATATTAATCAGTACGAAAAAATAAGAACATCATTTGTTGCATTTAAACTTTTTGGAGGCAATGCTCTTAAATGGGAGTATAAGGTATATTACCGCGGGTTGTCGGATGAATTTCAGCTTTTCAGAGAGTCGCAGGATTATTACCAGAATGTTGACAATATCTGGATTAATTATAATACAGGGGATTCTGTAAGTTGGTATAAAGCACACAATAACCATATGACCACTGTTGCAGGTTCCGGGTTTAATCTGGAAAAGGCATGGGTCGGAGGAAAATCTGCAATAGGTGGGGAGTACAGGTATGAACAAATTTATTCAAATGTTCTGGGTAATCAGTTGGATGAGGTTTATAGTGATATTTTTACAAAATCTGATGAAAGACAGAATCTTAGTTTTTATGCAGAGCACGGTTATTACAAAAATCGTTTTTTAGTTAATGGCGGAGCTATGGCTTACTATAATCATAAATACGGGCTTAATTTTTATTACGGACTTGATGCAGGTTATAAAATAACGGATAATATTATTGTTAAAGCCGGGGTAAACAAGTCGATGAGGCTGCCGACTTTTACGGAACTGTATTATAAAGGGCCGTCGAATGAGGGAAATCCTGATCTGGTTCCAGAACATGCATTAAGTATTGAAGCAGGCACAAAGGTCTATTTCTCCGAAAGATCTTTTCTTAATGTGAACTTGTATAACCGGATGGGAACAAATATTATTTCATGGGTAAGGGAAAGCAGTACAGATTTGTGGAAAACGGAAAATCTTACCAACCTGAATACATACGGAACTGAAGTGTTTGCTTCATATCGTGATTTTTCCAAAGCATCATTTTTTAATAATGTCGGGGTTGTATATTCTTATATTTATCAGGACAAAGATGCAGCAGGGCTTGAGTCAAAATATACCCTTGATCATCTTAAACATAAATTTATATTTGTAGCAGGACATAAAATTTACAAAAACATAAATGCAGACTGGTCTCTGAATGTATTTAAACGAAACGGAGAATACCTGTTTTTTGATTATGAGCAGGGGGTTTTTACTGAAAATGTTGAGTATAAAACCAATATTCTGCTTAATTTGAAAATTAGTGCAGACTTTGGCAGGTTTGGATTTTATATCAGCGGACAAAATCTTACCAATTCGGATTATTTTGATATTGCAAATGTGCCTGCGCCAGGGATTGCCGTGATGGGTGGAGTTAAGGTGACGTTGAGTAAATAAAGTACTTCACGGTTGGATTATCCGGGTATTTGTTATCTGTGAGTTTTTTAGCAGAAAATATTCAAAATTTGAAGTTTTCTTCGGGACTATATTAACCAGTATTGTTTTTTTACACTATTTTTACGTTATGTGTTTTTAGTTTTAAAAGGAATAACTATGAATATAGATGAGCTTACCGGGAAGATAATAGGATGTGCTATAGAAGTCCATAGAATTTTAGGTCCCGGGTTGTTGGAAAGTGCTTATGAGGAATGTCTGGCGTATGAATTGAGAAAAGCCGGATTGTCATTTGAAAGGCAAAATTCTTTGCCAATAGTTTATAAAGAGATAAAACTGGATCATGGATATAGATTAGACATTGTGGTTGAGGAAGAAGTAATAATTGAACTGAAAGCTGTTGAAGCGATTACTCCTGTTCATCAGGCGCAAATGTTAACGTATATGAAGTTAAGCGGAATTGATTTGGGATTAATTATAAACTTCAATGTTAAGTTGCTAAAAGACGGGATAAAAAGGTTTGTTTATTAAGCATTATTTTAATCTTTGAGCTATTAAAAAGAACAATTGCTTTAGATGGATTTATCTATTTGCACAGATGCTGTTCAGATTGCAGGAGAGATACACGGAGAATCACATTGTAGTATTGTGTAGCCTGTGTTTTTTACACTGAGAATCACAGAGAGTACGGAGAACCACATTGTAGCGTGGAGGTTTCTGTGTTTTTTACACGGAGAACCACAGAGGGGCGCAGAGAATCACAAAGAGTCACGGAGATACACGGAGAATTACATTGTGATACGGGGGCTTACGTGTTTTTACATGGAGAAACGCAGATAGTAAGGGAAAACACAGAGAAACACAGGGATACACGGAGAACCACAGAGGGGCTCGAAGATACACGGAGAGTATAGGTGATTTATGGAGTTTTTTGCACAAAGAAGCACAGAGATACACGGAGGGAATGCAAAGTTTTTTTATAAAACAACCAGCGAAAATATTCCGCTGGTTGTTTCATTTTTTAAATATAACTAAAACACAAATACTTTCTATAATTTAGGACTTGAAGTGGCTTTTAAGAATTCATAACCAATTACAATTTCGTGGGTTCCGTTTGAAAACGAAGATATTTCACTAAATGAGTGGTCGAATGCATAGCCCAGCCTGAAGTTTTTATATGATACCCCGAACATAGTGCTTATAAAATTAGTTGTTTTATAACCCAAACCTACCCAAATAAAGTTTTTAATAAGGAATCTGGAACTGATGTCGGCAGTGAAAAACCCCGGTGTTATGCTCATAAGCAATGCCGGTTGTATTCCGAATTCATCACTGAAATTGTACCTGTAACTTCCGCAAAAATCGTAGGTTCTTAACAGCCGGTTTTCTTCAGACGTGTTTGCTCCTGTGCTGATATTCGGCTGTGTAAGATTGTGAACAGAGATCCCGGCGAAATAATCATCTGAGAAATACAGAATTCCGAAATCTGCATTAAATACTAATTTGCTCTCTTTTGATCCTGTTATAACGTTGTCGTTGTCATCAAAATATATATAAGAAGTCTGGTTAATTGCATATTGCGAAAAACCCGGAGCCAGAGAAAATGACAGCTTACTATTGTCGCCGGCCTGTAAATGGTATGCATATGCCAGTTTTAATCCTGTGTTTCTTGAATTCCCGAAATAATCATTTGTCAACGATAAGCCTAGTCCATAATTATCTTTTCGTCCTGTTACACTAATAGCCTGGGTTCCCGGATTTTTATCCGTAAATCCAAGAAAATAACTTTTTGCCAAAAGTGTTATCTCGGTGTTTTCATTGTATCCGGCAAAGGCCGGGTTAACCAATATTTTATCTGACAAATAATTTGAATAAAATCCTGATTGCTGAGCCGATAAAGATATTGAAGCCACGATGAATAAGAATATAATTGATTTTTTCATATTGATTTTTTATTTGTTATGATATTCTGCGTATTGCTTTACTTTTTGTTAAAATCATTTTACCTGATAATGTCAACATACCCTCTCATTGCCTCTGAACCGTCTTTCATATCAATTAAGTACATGTAAGAGCCTGAGGGAAGATTTTTACCATTACTGCTTCCGTTCCAGTCAGAGTTGTACCCGGTTGTTTCAAAAACCAGTTGTCCGGTACGTGAGAATACCATTACCGATGCCTGTGGGTGCATTTCTATGAATAAAATTTTCCAAGTATCATTTTTGCCGTCATTATTTGGTGTAAAAACACTGGCAGGCACAAGACAAATATTATATGTGTTTTCAATGGTAAAGGACTTTTCATACAAACAACCTAAAAAGTCTGTTACCGTTAATGTGTAATTGCCTGCCTGCAAGCCTGAAATCAGAGTGTCGTTTCCGCCGTTTGACCATGAGCAGGTGTATGGTTCAAGGCCTCCGGAGATGCTTATGCTCAGAGAACCGTCAGAATTTAAAGGACAGGATTCTTTTTTTGTAACTGCTTCAACTCTGAATTCTGCATTTTTTGATATGGTTTCGCTGGTAGTTTTTTCGCATAAATTAGAATCGTTAACTGTTAAATAATAGGTTCCTTCCTGTAAGTTTTCTATAAAATCGCCGGTCGAACCGTCTGACCACAAATATGTATAAGGGCTTATGCCTCCGTTTACTGAAGTTATTATTTTTCCTGTTTCGTCATCGGGACAAAATCCGCTGGTTACAGTTGTTGTTATTTCTATTTCTTCAGGAGAAGAAATTACAGCATCAAATACAGCAAGGCAAAAATTGTTGTCACGTATAGTTACGGTATAGTCTCCTTCAGGAACTCCGTTCATTGACTGGCTGTTGCTGCCGTTTGACCATGTGTAAGTGAACGGTTCCTGTCCCTGTATTACGTTTGCTGTTGCCGATCCGGTGCTGGTTCCGTAACAGGTAAGGTCTGTAGTTACAATTTCGGCATTAATGCCGGAAATAATTTCATACCCGAGTACGGCAGCCTCACTTGTACATGTACCGGCATCATTACTCTGAGTTACATAAAGAGTATAGGCTCCGACAGTGCTATTATCATTGCTGAAAGTATTTCCTGCATATAATATGTTTGTAAGTGATTCGTCAGAATACCATTTAATATTTGACCCGTTTGCTGTAAAATCAGGCATTATTTCTCCAAAACAAAAACTGGAACTGTAGTTTTCAAACTCTGGTGCCGGAATTGTGTTGTAATCAATTGTAACTGTTGCAGGAAGACTGGTACATGAATTAATCGTTTCTGTTTGTGTTAAATAAAATGTATATGTACTGTCAGGGCTTATTAACGAAGGAGTAAAGTTATTCCCGCTATAAACAGGTGTCAGCAGGTCTGCGTTATCGTACCAATTAATATCTGTTCCTGTTGCAGAAATTACAGGCATTGCTTCGCCATTGCAAATCTGAAGACTTGACTGATCTACACCTGGGGCTCCGGGCAAAGGATAAACATTTACAGGAGTTGTTTGAGTAAGAACGATTACCGGCTTGTTAAAATATGCGGTAATTGTAAGTAAACCGTTTGGAGTAGATGCTGTGTAAACTTTGGTTGTCTCGAAAAAGCCGGTTGAATTGTTTGCAGGAAGTTGCATGGCAATCATAGTTCCGTCACCTTCTCCGTCATCAATACAGTTGTCGTCACTGTCAATAGGATCGGCATCCCATATTTCCAGCCACAATGGAATATCTGTACCAATGTTTAAAGCACCAATGGTATATTCCAGATGGCTGTTTGATTCCGGATCAACACTGTAGCTCCCGGATGAGGATTCTGTGTTATAAAGTTCGTTTCCGTTATTGTCTTTGACAATTATATACACTTCAACATCAGGATCTGTGAACGGATCGTCGCAGCCCAGATATCCGTCAAGTACTATTTTTGTAAGTTCGAAACCAATAGTGTCAATTGTTACCGTGTAATTTACATTGTGTTCGCCTAAGGTGTTGTAAATCTGGCTGTCAGGATTTTCAAGTGTGGATGTGTTTCCGTTGCCAAAATCCCACGAATATGTGAATCCGGTTGTTATAAACATTACCGGGGAATAACCGTTTGCCGGATGAAGATTTGTAAAACTCACGTCTGTGCTGCCACAACCATTTTCGGGACTTAAGCTGAAGTGTTGTGCATAAGCTCCGGCAATCATAAGTAATGAAACTGAAAATAATAATAACTTCTTCATAATTATTCTTTAATTATTTGTTTGGATTTTGTTATTCCTGAATCTGTTCTGATTGTTAAGATATAAGTTCCCGGTTCAAAATTGCTCAGGTCTATTTCGTCGTAATTTAAATCAGAGCAGTCTGAATTAAAATATTTTTCAAATACAACCTGTCCTTTTAAATTGGTGATGATAAATTCTACTTTTTGATTTTCAACAAGATAAAATTGTACTACACATTTATCAATTGCAGGATTAGGGTAAATTCCGATAATAACAAGGTCTTTTGAAAATTTGTATTGATGTATATTTGTATTAAGGTCCTGATTGGGAAATTCCGGTGCAAGGTAGGGATTGGGAGTCATCCTGTATGACGGAACCGCAGCATGGCGTAAAAATGATTCATCTTTGTTTACATACCACCCGCTGGCAAAACTTTCCACATAAGAGCGCGAATCTATATTGTTTACAAAATACCAGTCTGCCTGGCACCTTGTTTTGTTTAAGTCTATAATGTTGTAACCGCGGGAGTCGAGATTTACCCATTTCATATGCGGATTTGCCAACTGGATAGCTCCGGCACCTATTCCGCCGAAGAAACTGTTTGTTGACGGACTTGTAACAGAAGGGGTTACAAACTCAACTGTGCCGGAACCCTGTCCGTTCGATCCGTATTCTCCCATAGTAGGATTGGGAACATCGTTTGCCCACGAAGTATGGATATCTCCTGTAAGTATTACCGTATTTTTTATTGACATACCGTAAATCCAGTCAAGAATTCTTTGTCTTTCAAACTGGTACCCGTCCCATTGGTCGTTGTTTGCAACAATTCCGGCTATAAGCATAGGGGCAAACATTACCTGCTGGGTAATCATTTTCCATTGAATCGGTGTTGTAACTTCGTAATTATATAATTCCATTTTAAGCCAGTTGAATTGTGTGTCTCCGATTAATCTTTTGTCGGGACTGTCATTGCTTAACCCGTCCTGTTCGTCGCGGGCTTCCAGACGTGTATCGAGCATGATGGAAGCTGCCAGATCACCGAACTTTACGGTGTGGTGAATATTATTTGCAGGGTCGAGAGGGTCATTTATTCTTCGCATAGGAATCCATTCGAAAAATGCTTCGAGACCGGCATTTTTTCTTGTATCCCAATCGCCTTCGCTTGAAGGATCATGGTTTTCTGCTCCGCCAACCCATGAGTCGTTGGCAGTTTCGTGGTCGTCATAAATTACATACCATGGTAATTGCTGATGGGCATATCTTAAATCGGGGTCAAGCCTGTAATGGGAGTATCTCATGCGGTAATCGGCAAGGGTCAGGATTTCGTGTCCGGGCTGCAATGGCCTTTCCTCATTATCTCCGTATTCATCGGTACCGTATTCGTAAATGTAATCGCCTAAATGGAAAATGCAATCAATATCATTTCTGGTAGCTAATTGTTTGTAAACGTTAAAGTACCCGTTATTATAATTTGAACCTGAAATTGTTGCAATTCGTAAGCTGTCGCAATCTCCTACCGGTGTGGTTTTGGTTCTGCCTATAATCGAGTTTATGCCCATGGCCCTGAAATAGTAATAATACCATTTTCCGGGCTCTAATCCGGTTACGTCAACTTTTACAGTCCAGTCAATTTCTTCGGTGGTGGTAAACACTCCCTGATTAACGATGTTGTCAAAAACAGTGTCTTCTGCCATAAACCATTGTACTTCGATGCTGGATTCTGTATTTACCGGTGTTACACGCGTCCAGATGATTACTCTGTCGGCAAGTGCATCGCCGGAGGCAACGCCGTGATAAAAAGGTGCAAACTGTGGATCAAAAGATTCTTCCAATCTGCCGCAGTGGTTAATTTCAAGGCTTTGCTGCGCTGCAACATAACCTGAAAAAAGAAAAATTAATGCCGGGATAATAAGCTTTTTCATGACTATTTAATTTTAATTATTCTGTGTATATCTGATTTGTTTCCGTTGATAACAAGTACGAAATAGGTTCCGGGTTCAAAAGAAGAAAGGTCAACTTTTAATTCTCCTGAATCGGGAGTATATGTTTTTTCGTAGAGTGGCTGACCAAAACCGTTGTGGATTTTTATAGTGGCCGGGCCAAACGAATTGTCAATTTTTATATTTATTTCTCCGGTAACAGGATTAGGATAAACCTGCGAATATTTGCCGTCTGATTTGGGTGCTGTAATACTGTTGGCACCGGAGAAAACTACAGAATAGGTGTTGCTGGTTTCTTCGTCCTGGGCAATTACGATAACATTTGCTGTTCTTTGTGCTGTGCTGCCGGTTAAATCGAAAGGGGGAAATATTTTTACCGTAGCTTCAGGGTCTTCTGCTGTCGCTGAAATTTCAACTTCATTTGTCCCGGCTTCAAGATTTACATTATAAGCAAAGATATTGTTTGAAAATGCCGGTTCCAGTGTACCCGGATTTACATTAAGTGTTGCAAGATAGGCGTTGTCTGAATTTACATCAATAAGTTCAACGTTTGCAGTGTAATTTTGTGTTGAATTATCGGCAGCAGTAACAGTATAAGTAACGGGGTTTGTAAAGTTCTGAGCAGAACCTGAAGCCGGAGAAACGGACTGACCTATATATGTTATCGCCGGTACAAGGTTGCTTACATTGGTTCCGGTAGCCATGAATACTGTAATTGTGTGATTTGTCTGGTTTATGTCAGTTGCCTGTAGCTGACCGGGAATTGTAAAACCTGTAATCATTTTTGCATCTGCAGCAGCAACTATAAAATCAACTGTGTAGGTATTGTTTGTGCTTAAATCAACAGATGTTACAGTAACACTTGCTTCGCCGTCAACAGATGTTGCCTGAGTTATAACAACGTTGGCCGAGGGATCGTTAGGGGTGGCAGATATTGTAGGAATTGTTGATGTGCCTGCAGGTAAGTCAACAATGTAATCATAAATTCCGCTGCTGAAATCCGGATTTAAACTGCCTGCACTGGTTGTTAAGCTTGAAAGTCCTGCGTCTGCACCGGCCTGTAATTGAAATTCTATAGTATATGTTTTGGTTGTGGTCTGATTTTCTGCTGTAACAACAATTGTACTTGTGCGTTGAGCCGCATTGCCTGAAAGATTAGTAGCAGGAGAGATTGCTGTTGTTGCTCCTGCATTAGCAGGAACTGCAAATGTGGACGGGACTGTTGATGTGCCTGCCGGAAGTGTTACAGTATAATTTAAAGTGTTTGCAGAGAAAGCCGGAGACAGGTTCCCTGATGATGTGTATAATTGTGCCAGGTCGGCGTTATCACTGAATGTAAAATGATTGTTGTACATGATGTAAACATTGGAACCTGCCATATCCCAATATGCCAGTCCATTTGCAGGAAGTGTTCCCGGAGGATCATTCTGGGCTACCTGTGTAACATTTGCAATTGTAGTCTGGTCAAAGTTTACCGAGCGTATTTCGTATTTTTGTTTGTAAACTGTAACAATGTTAAGCCCCGAAAATTTTCCCTGAGCTTTTGTCCATGCGTATGCTTTGCCGTTTGCATCTGTATAGAGATTTCTCATAGGTGCTCCCCATGAGCCTTCTCCAATGTAAACACACCCGTTTTCGTTGTCAATTTCAAAACCTGAATCGCTTCCGGCACCTGTTCCGGGAGATATAGGCTCGGTAATTTTCATAACATGAGAATGTCCGTCCATGCTTAACCTGATGTTATAACCGGCAAAAAGTTCGGCCCAGCAGTTTATTAAATTGGGTAAAACGCTGTATTCTCCGTGGGGTGCCATTGGAATATGGTATTGTATGAATTTCCAGAACGGTTCGTTTTCGTTTCCTGTGTAAGCATCGCAATCGTTTGTAAACCAGTTGAGCTGTCCCGAATCACATTCAAGGTCGGTGTTCATACAATAAAATCTGAAAAGTCTTCCGGCACTGAAAGAATAATAATTGCTGTTATTCGGAATGTCAAACATATTGTACAGGTCATCATTATCTTCGTGGTTTCCGTAAACTCCGACTATAGGAATAATTCTGCCTTTTGTTTCGGCTCCGCCAATGGTTCTCTGCCAGTCAACGAACCAGTCAGACCATAACTGATCTCCGCCAACAAGAAAGTTTTCGGAAAAGATATAGTCCCCTGAAAAAGCAACAAAATCAGGGCGTATTTTTGCAACCAGGTCAAATCCTTTTCTGCGTCTTGGTTCACATTGATCCGTTTCATATTCAAATCCGCTTGCCCCGGTTCTGGTGTCGCCGCCATTAATGAACATAACCGGAATGTTAGGATCGTCCGGCAAAGTTTTGAATGACATTCTTGAACTTGACCCGGAATCATCTTTAATGACAAAATAATAAACTGTGTTTGGAGTGAGCCCGGTTAATCTTGCAAACCTGTTTGTTTTTCCTCGATGGCTTACTGTTCTGTCAACGGTATGGCTAAAAGGATATGCGCTCCATACTGTACTGAAATCTTCTGTCCCGAAATATACTGTAGCATTGTTTGATGTTCCGTTATCGCACCAGCCCAGAACTATTGTTGTAGTAGGGTCGTCACGGTATGAAGCTCTGTAATATTGCGTTCCTGCAACCAAACCTGTTGCCAGTAATAATAATGAAAGTAAAACCGAAATTTGTTTTTTCATAACCTGTATCTGTTTATTAAAATTTGTATTGTAATCTTATTGTTAAAACATCATCTTTAATGTCGCTGATGAAGCCGGGAGAGGAGCGGCGCCCAAGTCTGAGGTCTCCGTTATATTGTTCTATTGAGGTAATTTCGTTTTTTACATTTTCGTAATACAACAGGAATTTAAGGTTTTCGGTAACCTGCCAGTTCCAGCCTATCCCGATTGTAGAGAATTTAACGTCTGCAGGCGAGATGTAGGTCTTTCCTGTTTCGACCGTATCATTTGCGTAATACAGCAGGTTCAGTTCTTTGCCTGCTATTGCGGTGTTTGGATCGTACCAGTCGTATTTTACTACAATCTGGTGGTGTGTTTCCATTATGTTCTGAGTAATTGAAACCGAGCCCCCGTTAAAATCGCGAATCATTGTACTGTGATTTTTATTTGTGAGTTTTGCCATTGTCGGGTTATATGGCTGTGGCTGGTCATACATAGGCCAGGCCATACCAAGAGCCGGACCTGTTGAAGAATACGTGTTGATTTCGTTGTAAATAACATAATCTTTTTCGATGTTGTTGTTATTTACGGCTGCGGGTTGACTGCCCCATATGTATTCGGCAGAAATTTCCGTTTTCCCGAAAGGTGATTTTAGCTCAACCTGTCCGTCAATGCCATAATATTTACGGTCAACCCCGATTCCTGTTGTTCCGGAGGCTAATGTCTGAGCAGAATCAACGTAAAAGCCTTTGTATGATATTCCTGCTGTATCGGTAATGTTGCCAAAATAGTATATATAGTATTTTGTGTTTACATTGGAAGCAACAGTATCAACAGGTTCGTAAACGTGCTCAACTTTTCCGCTGTAGTATGAAAACCCTGCCGATGCTTTAAAGTTTTCGACTGTTTTAGGGGTAAAAAGCTTTATGTTGCCGATAAAATCTTTGTAATTATCTGTCTCAACAGCAGTTCCGTTTCCGTTTACAATTGCTCCGGTAATTTCAAAGAAACTGAATCCCGACTCTTCCGGTAACCTGAAAGTTGCTTTTATTCCCAGATCTCTTTCGTTCGGGAAAATTGTCTGAACGACTCTGGCTCTTTCAGGTGAAATCCTTTCCTGAGATGAGTTTTGTACTTCATAACCAAAAGGCCTGTTAAAAAGTCCGGCTGTAAATTCAAAAGAATTAAGGTATGGTTCCTTAACAGAGAGAAACAGGTCTTTTACCTGAAAACCTTTTTCGGTAAAGTCGAACGACATTTTTGCTTTGGTTATATCTGTTGAGTGAGTAAATGATAAACGTCCGCGACGGATTTGAAAACGATTGTATGTTAAATCGTTTGTGAATGAGCCTCCGCTGAAATTTGCAAAATACTTTGTGGTTGAACCTACCGAATCGGGAACAAAGAACTGTTGATACTGAGATTGAATATATCCCGAAATTTTAACTTTGTTTTTATCTCCGGATGTTTGTTCCTGAGCACTTGAATTTATTGAAAAAGTAATTAAAATGCCTGATAATACAAGCAGATTGGTAAAATGTCTCCTCATAATAATATCCTTGTTTTTTAAGTCTCAAAACTATCTGAGGCTGATTAATGAATTGTTAAATAAATATTATATGATTGATAAAAAAGTTAAGACAGGGAATTCTGTTATTGACATTAATTTAATACAGAATTAATAAAATTTTTATTCTGATAAGTTAAAACATTCCGGTAATAATTGTTTTGCCATAAAGCAATCAGTTAAGGCTTTCAAAGATTTCCGGGCATATGTTCTGCATTACGTTGCTGCTGTTTGCGTCTGATTCTTCTTTTATTATTACCAGTTTGCTTTCAGGGATAGATAGTTTTCTGCTGACGGCCCATTGTTTTGCATCGTTGTTTGTTACAATCAATTTGTCAAATGCATTATAAAATAACCGCAATCCTCTGTTAAGGCGTTTCAGATTCGGCTCATCAATATTTAAGTTGTTACGGGCATAAGCAGAGTAATCTTCCATAATTAAAAATCCTGCAGGTACACTAAAAGCTGATTTAAGATATAAAGCCAATAATCCCATAATTCCTTCAGAAGAACATACTATACGGTCATATTCTCTTTCTTCGAATAGTTTTTGTGCCTCAAGAAAAACAGGAATTCTGAATTTGTGAGTACTTATAACCGGGTTGTCACTAATCATAACAGGTTTTATAACAATCAGGTTGTCGTCCGGCATTATGTGTTCACTGCAAACCAGAAAGTCAACAGGATAATTATTGGCTTTTACTACAGCATGAATCAGTTTTATAAAAAGCATATCTTCATTATTTCCGGATTCTTCAAAAATCCATAACATGCGTTTTTGATGCCGGAACTTTTCTATTGAGCCGGAAAAATAATTCAGGAGTTTACGGTTATTGTATAAAGCTTTAACTCCGGTAAAATTTGCAGCAAGCAGCAGTCCTGCCGATAAAAACGGGAAAGACAACCCGTCAAGGAATTCGGAAATGTCAAAATCTGAGTTTTTATCTGTTTTGTTTGATTTCTGTTCTTTATCTTTTTGCGGAAGATATTTTCTGATATCGGAAGGGAGTTCGGTTTTGTTCAGAATGCTGTTGATATCATGGTGTTTTAAGTCTGCATTATCATTTAATTTTTCAAGTTTTATTGATAGTCTTTTAAATAATAATTTGTTCAGATGATAATACATATTGTAAACGACATTGCTGTATTCAACGGTGTCGGAAGAGTTGGAAGCAGAAAGCTGAGATATTTTAACCGCTTCGTTAAACACTTTTTTATAATCCTGGGGGATAAGCCAGCTTTCGTATTTTTTAGGCTTTTTACCCATGAAGCTTTTATTGATAAGCCCGATTATTTTCATCGTGGTTTTATGATGATTAAGTTCGGCAAATCCGTTTGAGGCCAGTAATGCCAGTAGTTTATCCTTATATGTTCCTTTGTGCAGAACCACTCTCATAAGTCCGGGGTCTTCGCGGTAAAGTGCAATCTGGCAAACATAGCCGAGCAGGGCAATTACAAGTTTTGTTGAATCGTTGTGAACCCCGTAAGGAAAAATATTGCCGGAACGCAGAGCTTCGAGTGTAAGTTCAGATACCTTTTCGGTTTTAAGCCTTGTCTCTAAGTCGCTTACAAATAAATACGAGCCTGTTTGTCCTGCGAAAAGCCCGAAATGAGAATCTGAGCCACCTGTCATAGCTTTTTTATATCCCAGACGGCAATATTCGTTGTAGTCGGTTTTATATTTTTCGGCAAACAAGTCTAACTTTTCAGGGCTGAGAGTTTCAACCCATGATTTTACCAGAAGGTTCTGCCAGTTGTCACGCTGTCCGTTTAAAACCTCGAATCTTTCGAATATTAATGACAGCTTTTCGAAAAAATCTATAGGCGGGAGTTTTGTTCCTGATTTATAATGATACAGCGGATGTGCCCATATTGTCGGGATATTTTCGTTCCGGGCAAATTTCTGAAATTCATAAACATTGCTTCGCAGTTTCAACATTTCTTCTTCCTGAAACCGGTTAAATCCATAGGCTAAAACATGAATTCCTGTTTTGTAATCGGGAACCATACAACTGAATTCCGCTCCTGTCAGAATATCGTACCCTTTATCCAGCATCTGGTAGCAGGAGCGGGTGTCGTTATGGTTAGTTATGGTATATGCATTTACATTGTTCTTTTTAAGATTATCGAACAAAGTTTTTGTTCTTGTCCATGTTTCAGGCACGTTTAATATTCGTCCTATCAGTTCATCCGGCACATCGCTGTTAAAGTCGTGGCAATGTAAATCAATTTTTATCAGTTCTTCTGGTTTATGGCCCGAAGATGCTTGTTTAAGAAATTGCTCCAGTTCGACGAATAATTCTTTTTTCAGAGGAGAGACACTTCTGTAAGGGTTTGTCATTCCGTTCATAAGTATTAAATACAATATTTTATGTCCTGATATATTCCATTTCCGGGATTAAAATATTTGTGCAGTTTATTTTTTTACTATCATTTTTGTATGAACCTTGTTTTCGGTTATTATTCTTAAACAATATGTTGCAGGGGTTATATCTTCGGGTAAATTAATCACTGTCATATTTTCATATTCATTATCTGTGAAACTTTTAAAATAAACCTGTTTCCCCAGGTCGTCAGTTATTTCAATGTATTTTATTTTACCAATACTTAATCCGGTAATGTTTAGCTCATTTGTAAACGGATTTGGATAAACAATAATTTCGGGTTCAGAAGTCTTGTTTTCACAAATTAAAGATACAATATTGCTGTTGTTTTCCAGACCGTCATAATCTACCTGTTTCAGACGGTAATATATGTCTCCGCCGGATATGTACCTGTCTGTAAAACTGTAATTTATGACTGAATTGCTGAAACCTGCGCCATTAATTTTTGCTATTTCTGTAAAATCTTTCATATCCTGCGATTTCTCCAGAATAAAGCAGGAGTTGTTTGTTTCCGAGGCTGTTGTCCATGAGATATATGCCTGATTGTTTTCACATTTAGCATTAAAATCTGTTAATTCAACCGGCAGAGGATCAACGTTTTCTTTTGACCCGAAAGTAATAAATGTTTGAGCTTTTGCACCTAACGGTATTGTGAGAGCAGATGTTATTGAGCCGTCATCGTGGTTGCCTGTTGCCGTACCACCTGCATTACGCCACAATGTTCCCGACCAGTAAGCAACACTCAGATCATCAGGATTATATTCAAAGTCAAATCCGAAGTCAAAACCGTGGGGGCAAAGGTCTCCGTCGGCATGAGCATTGTCATTCCAGTAAAGAGTTACGTTGTCCAGATTCTGGTCGGCACTTACAAGCCAGTACTCACGATTGCTTACATGATGCAGGCTCGCGTCCATATTTCCGCCATGTTCCCACCAGTCGGGCATTCCTTCGTCAGAATACAGGTATTTTGCATTAACTGTTGATTGCAAAGATGTTGTATAGCTAAACGGAGCCCATATTTTGTAATCGGTATTTCCGTTTCCCAAATCTCTTGTAGTGTAATTCCCTAATGGCAGCGTAAATGCTCCGTTCCCTGTTTTCTGAATTTCCCCGTCAACAAAACTGTTTAAATTGCCCGAATTTGTAACTGCCCCGGAAAGAAGAACAAATTTATTATTATTTGTTTTTACAATGCCGTCTGTAAACTGAGCATCTGCAGAAACTGTAAGATCGTCCTGTAATAATATTCCCAGATCGTCAGAACCTGTATTGTTAAAAATTATATGAGGAATTATATGGGAATTTGTTTTTACGTTTTGCTGGTCGCTACCGGTAAGAGAGATTTGTTTATTGTTGGTATTTATATTTCCGTCATTGACCAAAAAGTCTTTTTTTATGGAAATATTATCGTCCAGTACAGCTCCGGCAGAAGCTCCGTCGATAGTAAAGTTGTTAAAAGCATCACCACCGCTTAATATATCACAATCAGTTCCTTTTACTGAAACAGTTTCGCTTCCGTTTCCGGAGAAGAAATCGCCGTAATTATAGAAATGACAATATACATTAAGAGTATTATCATTTGCAATTGTGAGACTTGAACCGCTTTCCACGGTTATCCCGCAAACATTGGCATCGTTGTCGGTTATTGCAGGCATGCTTAACGCTTCTGTAATAATATTGGCTTCGTCGCTGACCGTGGGTACTCCGCCGCACCAGTTTGCCGGAGTGTGCCAGTTTCCGTCCATTGCATTTCCTACCCAATCGCCGTCAGAGTGCATGTCGCTGATGTTAAGTGTGCTGATTCCGAAGCAGGACCGGTTGTCAGTTATCAATAATTGGTAATTACCCAAATTTGACGTCTGAAAGTTGTTGATTACAGGATTTGTTGTAGTTGAGCTAAAACCGTTGGGGCCGGACCATACCTGGGTATAACAGCTACCCATGCTGCTGTTGCCTACAAGTCCTACGTCGCTTCCGGGACATATTAAATTTGCAGATGCCAGAGAACTTGTTACATTGCTGGAGATATTATACCAGTTGTAATCGAAGCCGGTGCAGATGCTTTTGTTCGGATCTGTGTGTAAAGCATCATAAATATCAACAACGCCGCGCCAGCCGCCGAGAGAATAATAGTTTGTTCCTGTCCACAAACAATTGCTTAGTGCAGATGTATTGGCTTCGATATACACTTTAACTATAAAATTCTCATTGGCTTGCGTGGTAAGATATGAGCCAGGTGCAGAAAGTGGCTTGGCTGTAGTTCCGTCAGATTTGGTAACGATCATTCTGAGCCGGATAGAAACTGTTTTTGTTGACCAGCTTCCGCTGGAATTGATGCAATAGTATGAGCCCGTTCCTGTAAAACATGCTTTCCCGGCATCAAGATCGGTTTCGGCATTAAAAGCATCATAATTAAGATTGTTGAAAGAACATGAGCCGTTTGGCGCAGAGCTGTTGTTGAGATTTACTGCTGCAAGTACTGTGCTTACTCCGAAATTTGAGCACTCCGGCCATGATGCATTTGTGTAAGTAAAAGTCAATCCGCCTGACTTGCCGAGCGATGCTCCGTAAGGGTCAGGATTTGTGCTGACGGAAAGCCCCGGAATTACAGTTGCTGTTATTGATTGCGGCGTGCTTCCCACGTTGACGGTTATGTTTGCACATGATGTGATGTTGCAGTCTCCTTCTGCCCGTACATAATATGTAGTGGTTGATGCAGGATTAACACTTATTGATTGCCCGCTTCCTACGTTAGTTCCCCCGCAACTGTTTGCATACCACTGCCAGCCGGCTCCTGTGCCAAGGAAACCTCCGTTTACAGTAAGCGTGGTTGCATCTCCCGTGCAGATTGTTGTTGAGCCGGATATACTTGTTGCAGCAACAGATGCCGGTTTTCGCGTTACGGTTACTGATGAGGCTGCACTCCACACTCCGTTTATATCTCCTCTTGCACGTAAATAATATGTTGTTGTGCCTTCGGGAACAGCGGGCGGGTTGGTCGAAACATTGGTCGTACTTGTTCCGTTTGCAGATGTCTGCCAGTACCATGTAACATAATCCTGTGTTGAGGTAACGGCATTTAAAGTAGGATTACAGGAGTTATTGCCGCTGACTACAGGAACCGGAGGAGTATTAACTGTAACGTAATTCCAGAGAAAACTATATCTTACTCCCCAGGTAATGCAGTGATCGCCGCCACAACAATCCCGGTAATCAGTAAAGTAATTCCATGTGCCGGCAGGATAATCTCTTACCGTTATATTTCCATTGGCACTTTCGTAACCTGAGCATACTCCGTCATCGGTAAATAACCCGTCATCTTCGTACGCGCTGTAGTTTAGATTAATGTATGTATATGGCGAAATGTTTGAGTTGTCATAGAAAGAGAGATTGCTTTCGCCAATCCAGTTACAGGTAGAATGGTTATCCCATGACGGATCCCAGTTTGCCGATTCTGTACCGTTAACATATAATTTGTTGTTATACCTGTAATCGGGTGTTGAAGACTGGTCATCGCATTCACTGGAATACAGGTTGTCAATGTCCGTGTTAATGCTTATGTTTTGTGATATAAGTTGTGAGCCTGTTGTCAAAAATAATATGACTGATAATAATATGTAATACAGCTTTTTCATTATTTAATAATTACCTTAAATGTTCTGTAATTGTCGGATTTGATAAAATATGTCCCCGGATTAATGAATGACACGTCTATTTCTGTGTGAGGGCCTGCGTAGTATTTTACTTCATTGCCGTTTATGTCGTAAACGGTCACATTACTGAGTTCGTCATTAAAGTGCAATATATCTGATACGGGATTCGGGTAAAAACCTGTCTGAGGTAGAAAAATCCCGTCAATATTATTGTGATAGCCGTCGTTATAAATCAGGACATTTCCCCATCTTGCCGAAAACCCGCCTAAATGTTCATCGTAGAAATCTATTGCAAAAATATCCTGACCCGGATTAACCGTGATATCCTGTTTTGTCCATGTAAGGCCTGCATCTGCCGATTTGAGAATTATTCCGTAGTCGCCTGCAGCATAAAGTATGTCTGATGTAACTTTTTCAATTGCATTAAGGCAAGAGCCGGTTTCATTATAAATTATACTCCAGTTTATTCCGCAGTTGGTAGTCCTCAGAATAAGCGAAACGGAATCTTCCCCGGTTTTTCCTCCGGCACAATATCCGGTGCTGTCGTTTATAAAAATTATGGCTTTTAAATCAGGAGTAAAGTCCGGCATTTCAGAAACAGATTCTGTCCAGTTTATGCCGTTGTCTGTGGTATATTGCAAAAAACCGTCTGGCCCGCATACAGAAAGGTAACCCGGCTTAACATATGCTCCGTCAGAAATTTCGTTTTCGCTCCATTCGTGCAGCTTTTGCCATGTATTTCCGTTATTGTCCGATTTTAAGATAAAGCCTTGTTGATTGTTTATCCCTCCGGCAGAGAAAATGGTTGAACCTGTTGCTTTAAACAGCGAGTTTGTATTACGCTTATTCAGGCTTATTCCGTAACTGTAAGCGGTCCATGTTTGTCCGCCGTTAGCGGTTTTGTACAATGATTCGTTTACCCCGGCTGATATTCCTGACTGTACTGAAGTAAACAAAACAGATGTCTGCATTTTGCCCGGGTATAAATCCAGAACCAGAGACCATTGTTTTCCTGAGCTATTCGAAAATCCGGTGTATGTTATTGAATCGTTAAACGGGTGACCTCCCACAACAACAATGTTAGTCTGAGTCTGAAACGAAATGTCATGTAACTGTCTTGAGCGCGGGGTGGAGTAAATAAACCAGTTCTGGGCAAAAATTACCGGACTTGTAATAAGTGATAAAACAATTACCGGAATAATTCTTAAACGAAAAAATCTGAACATCTGACAAAATTTATAAAGCCCAATATTATAGGTTTAATATTTTGTCAATTGAAACTATATATGAATTTTATGTTAACTTTTTACAGGGTATTTCTGTCTTTGGCGTGTGGCTTAAATGAAAAAAGAAAGCCTCCGGGCGAAGGCCTTCTTTAATCCTGTCAAAGTTGAATCAGAGTATTGCAAAACGAAGCGTGTGGTTGTGGTAACTATTCTGAATTTTAATCAGATACAAACCTTTGGATGTGTTTTGCATGTTAATTTCTTTGGATAAAGAATCAAGATTGCCGGAATATACAATTTCTCCTTTTGTGTTTATTATCTGTAAAGTTGAATTGAGAAGTTCTTCATTTATGTTCAGGTTAAAAACGCCGGTGTTCGGATTAGGATAAATATTGATGCTGTTGGTAATATTGTTGTTAATTAATGAGAAATCCGAAATTGTAATTGTTATTTCATCAGAAGTTTCGCAAATATCATTTGTAACTGTAACAGAGTATGTAAATTCGCCTGTTCCTAATTCCGAAGCATCAACCAAAAGGCTTGGTTCTGTCGATTCGTCACTCCATAAATAGGATATGTTTTCTCCTTCAACAGTAGCATCAAGTGTTATAACGGAGTCGTTTGCAATGTTTGCATTTTCGCCAAGGTCAACAGTAAATCCGCTGCAATCAACAACAGTTATATTAATAGTGTCCGATTTAAAACAAGGGGAAACCATACCTTCGTATATTCCTGTAGTTCCTACAGTGTCTCTTACTGTTACAAAAATCTGATGCGTCCCGGGCCCGTAAGCAGAGGCATCAAATGTAAACTGAGTGCCTTCGGAATTATCGTTCCATAAATATGTGTGGTAATCGTCTTCCTGGTCAACGTTAAATTCAATGGTTTCGTCAGTAGTAATTGTGGTGTCGTTTCCAAGTTCCAGACTTAACGGATTACAAACAACGGCAGTAAGATAGCCTCCGTTCTGTGGATTTCCCGGAGCTTCCTGTTCGTAAAAAACAAGC
This sequence comes from Bacteroidales bacterium, assembly GCA_003249955.1. Taxonomy (GTDB): domain Bacteria; phylum Bacteroidota; class Bacteroidia; order Bacteroidales; family ML635J-15; genus Bact-19. The sequence continues at coordinate 85,592 of QKHS01000089.1, forward strand.
CATATCCAGGCATTTGCATAAACAGTGACGTCGTAAATACCGGCCGGGCCTTCAGGCATTCCGGTAACTGCAACACAATACCAGTTGTCCACATACATGTAGTCATCGTCGTTTCCCGAATTTGTTTCCCAGTAAAAACCTGCAGGCAGATTTTCGAGATAATCAATCTGAATTTTTGTTACATCAAAACCACTTCCGGTTGGTGGAGGTGTAGTTGTTAAAACTGCATCATAACCTTCGCCTATAAAACTAATTGGTAAAGCATCGGGCTCAATTTCGCCGTTTCCCTCGGGATCGGTTACATTGGGGTCGGGAGTGCAGCTTGCATATTGTGCATTTAGTTGTGAACCGGCTAATGTCATAATTGTTATTGCCAGCCAAAAAAGTAAATTTCTTTTCATTGTATCTGTTTTTAATTTTGATACAAGAATATATATATAAGATTAATTATGTGTTTATTTGATTTTACCTTTAGTTTAAGTTTGTGTTAATCAAACCGTTTATAATTCATGCTTTATATATATAAGGAGAGGGGAGGAGTGAAATCATCATGTCACTTCTCCCCCCAGTCCAATAAATGGTAATTGTTATTTTTTTATTGTAACTGGTTATGTTACTGTAAATCAATCTTTAGCCCGACTTTAAAAACCGGTTCCCCGTCAATCATTGTAAAAGAGTCGTCCAGATTTTCTATATTCTGGCCCAGAATATTTCCGGCATTAAGAAATACATTGTATTTATTGTCATAGCAGATTGTAATTCCGGCATCTAATTTTTGATAATCACCAAGTTCTGTTAAAAGCCCGTCCGGGTTTGTGTCGTCTATCGAAGTGTCAGGCTGCCAGTTCCATGCACTTCTGTTAAATACTGTCCTTAAACTGACGAATTCGCTAAGTGTCAGTTTGCTGCCAATATGTTGTTTACCGGTAATTTTAATATTAAAGCTTTGTCCCGGGTTGTAAGGCAACTGCTGCGAAATATCTGAATTTACAATGTTTTTCGAGTAGTTATATGATGCATTAAGGCTGTAGTTATCAATAAAGAACCAGCGTAGCCCTGTTTCGCCTGTAATAATCTGGGCTTTTAAGATATTCTCACGCATCCATACATTAATGTTCGTGTCTTTTTCCCACTGGCCCTGGTAAACGGGAACAATCATATTCGAAATGTCCGAGTAAAATGCAGAAACTGTAATAAACAAATTGTTTTTAATGTTAACATCTGTGCAAAATGAATATGTTGAGCTGTATTCCGGTTTTAAATCAGGATTCCCGAACCTGTATGCAGTACCTCCATGTCCGTAGCCTTCTTCGTACAGTTCCTGAACATTGGGTGAGTGAAATCCGCGGCTGTATGACAGTCTGAAGTTTAGCGGGTCGGATAGTTTGTAAAGTAATGCAAGTTTAGGAGAAAATACGGGGTCATTATTTTGCACGACATCCATTCTAAGAGAGCCCTCTGCTATCAGTTTTTCTTTAATTATAAGTTCATCCTGCAGAAAAACTCCTAACAATCTCTGAACATTTTTTGCAACATTGCTTCTGGTAAAATTATTCAGGGAGAAATCAGTTCCGGCAGTTATCCTGTTGCTTTTCCCGGTTTTATTCTGATAAAATATTTCAGGCCTGAAAAGTTGGTTATTCTCTTCACTTGTTTCGGCAAACCATGAAGTGTATGATGCTTTTGCACTTATAAGGGAACGGTCATTAATCTGATAATTTAATGTCATGCTTGGAATAAACAAATTGCTCCTGCTTTCAGAATCCTGCCATTGCATTGAGTTGCTTATGTTTTTGATCCATGCATCCAGACTTATTCCGGAGCCAATTCTCGAAGTAAGCCTTGTTGACATATTCATACATGAATACCCGGTTTTGCCTATACGATGAGCAGGTGAAATGAGAGGAGTTCCGTCGGATTCTTCATATTCAATAAAATTGTAAATTCCTGTTTTGTCATTTAATGGAGTTTTTACTGATGCGCCACCTCTGTATGTGTTGTAACTTCCGATATCTCCGTATATGCTTGCAGAAGGCTCACTACCTGCACTTTTTGTTATAATATTTATAACCCCGCCAATTGCATCGCTCCCGTACTGCGCCGATGACGCGGTTTTTATTATTTCGATTCTCTCGATTTCTTCAACCGGCACATAGCTCATGTTTTGGCCCGTGTGCATATGATCGCTTAAAATTTTAACACCGTTTATAAGAACCAGCGTGTATTGGGGCGGAAAACCGTTTAAACTTGCAATACTCCTTTTCGGAAAGCCTGAGCCTGTTCCTGTTTCGATGTTAATACCGGCAACATAGTCCAGAATCTCGCCGATATCATTGGCTTTTAATTGCTCAATTTCTGTTTTGCTTATTACCCTTACTATTTCAGGACTGTTTTTTAACAGACGCTCGCTTCTGGAAGCTGTAACTTCAACTTCGTTAAGCATTATTGTGTCGTTTTGTGATTTTACTGTTAAAACTGAAACAAACATTAGTGTGAAACTAATTAATACTCTTAAACTATTTTTTGCCATCGTGAATATAAATTATTGTTAATAATGAATTATCGGCAAAATAGAACTATTTGTATTAAGTAATCGTTAAGCGTTTGTCCTAACAGACCGGTTAGGACAAAATTATGTATTTTATAATTGGCTGATAATCAAATATTTGATGAATTGTGACGGTGTTTGTCCCGTTTGTTTTTTAAAAATATCAAAAAAAGCTGATTTGGAATTGAACCCACACTCATAGGCAATTGCCGTCAGAGTCAGGTCGTGTTGCGCGTTATTACGGCATTTTTCAATAAATTCCTTAACTCTGAATGAATTAATATAGTCGTAGAAGTTTTCTTTTTTTAAGGAGTTTATAGATGCAGAGATTTTTATTTCCTGAATTCCCGATATTTCTGAAAGTTCGTAAAGGCTTAATCTTGGCCTAAGATATGGTTTTTTGGTTTTCATAACATCTTCAAGGTTTTGCATAATGTTTTCCAGTTCAGATTTTTCAGATTCTGACAGGTTCTGATTTACCGGTTTTGGAGATTCGTAATTATGCACGGTAAATAAATCTGTTTTCTGAAGTCCGAACAATCCGGCATACAAAAGGGATAATGATATTATGACACTTGCTGAACTAAAAGCAGTTTGGATATTTACAAAATCAGTCAACCGGGAAAGAACAAGCAAAGCGAGAAATAAAATAAATGCAGCAAGTAACCCGATAATAAAACGCCTGAAAACCACAAAATCGCTGTTGCTTATTTCCGAAATCTGTTCCAGCGAAATCTGTTTAAGTTTTTTTATTGACAGAAGGCTTAAAATAAGGTATAGCGGACAGGCAAAAATTATAAATATTTCCGAAATATTGACAAATGTACTTTTTGACCAAAACCCGCCGGGATGATAAAATACAGAAAAACCGATATTTGTAAAAAGCGGAAACAAAATAAAAATAATAAACGGGATACTAAGGTATATAGCTCTTTTTAACAGTCTCTTTTTGTCAAAATAAAGCGAATCGGCAAATAATAGAGCTGCCGGTAACTGAAAAATAAAAATCAGTTGGTTGGCGTAGCTTAGAAGTCCCGGAGCTTCTTTGTGGTCGGTAAGCCGGTGGAAAATAAATATGTTGATTCCCAAAACAATAAGCCAGATTGCAAGAATATAATTAGGTAGGGTCTTATTTTTACGGAAAAGTATCACTAATCCTAAAAAAACAGAAATAATTGAACCTATATGGTAAAAATCGGGCATCATAATGTGCATCAAAATTAATATAATTGACGGGATTAAATAAATTATGAAAAAGAAATAATGATTTGATAATGTAGGACAATAACTTCTGTAAACAGAATCAGCTATGTCTTGTTTTAAGTTTTTTAATCCATATCCCGATAAACATTGCAATTGTGGCTACAAGTGTTGCCGGAACAAAAGCAATTTTAAGAATACCGCTGTTTCCGGTAATAAAACCGTAAGCAAACATTACGCTTATGACTATGGTTCCTGAAAGTACACTTGCAAATGCAGCATATTTATAGGAGTACACATCTTTTTTTATGAGTGCCAGCAGACATACGGGGGTGAACAGTATGTTAAGTGTGATTCCGGCAATAAACAGTTCTACAATATCAGGCAGATAAAGTGCCATTCCCAGACATGCCGCACCGAAAACTATTACTGCAATTCTTACTTTTTTAAATGTTTTTTCTTTTGGCTCGTCAATGTCCCGGAACGATTTGAAATCGCGAACGGCTGTCATAGCAACAATGTTAAGAAAACTGTCGGCTGATGACATAAGGGCTGATAGAAGGCCTATGATTGCAAAACCAAGGAAAAACTGATTTGTATTGCTTTCGAGAAACAGGTGTGTTGCATGATCGGGGTCTATTCCGCCACCGAAGTCAGCCCGCAGAGCCATACCTACCAACGGAAAAATAATATAAAACGGTAGCATTCCCAGACCGCTGATAAGGCTGTTTCTTTTTGCCGTTTTTTCGGAATTTGCGGCAAGTGTCCTTTGCCAGATATCCATTCGGGTAAGCACCGACGGGCTAAGAAGCAGAGGTAAGCCAATCAGGAAAATCCAGCCTTCGTGAGTCCCGTTCAGAAACGAGGCAGGAAGTTGTTTCAGGCTTTCAAATCCCTGTGTGTCGCGCCATACGCCGGGAATAAAAATTGTGATTATCATAATTATAATTACCACGAATTGAATGGAATCTGTAATAATTACTCCGGACAGACCGGCAAATGCTGTGTAAAAGATTACTACAACAAACGAAATTGCAGCAGCCCACACATACCCCACGTTAAACGCGTAGTGCAGCAGTGTTGCCATTCCCACGAACTGGGCAGCAGTAAGGAAGAAAAAGATTACAATATTTATCCCGCTTATTAGTGCTGAAAATGATTTGGGAAATGCAGATCTTTTATGATTTTTAAGAAAAGATTTGTTTAAAAATTCGGCAAATGAGTAAATGTTTTGTTCAGCACCTGTTCTCCGGATTTTTCCGGCAAAAAAGTACAAAATAAAAAATCCCAGCACGTAAGACAGGCCGATTGCCACCGCTGCAAAACCGGAAGTGTATCCCATTGCAATTAAGCCCATGCTTACCCCGCCACCCACGAATGTTGCCAGAGTGGTAAAAATCAATGGCAGAAGTTTCGTGTTTCGCCCGTTGATAAGGTATTTTTCGTAATCTTTACTGTTTATTGATTTAATGGTAAAAATCACCAGAAGTATTGTGTAAACTGCAATCCAGAAAACAAACCAGTTCATAATGCAATGCTTTTATGATACAAAAATAAAAAAAAATGTGAAGATGTAAATGGATAGAAAATGTGTCGGAGATTTGAAAGAAGTAATAGTCGATATGTTCTTTCTTTTAAGTATTGAAAATATATTTTGTGGTTATAAGATTTATGGTTGATGTTTTGTATATTTGCTCCGATTGTTATTTGTTTAAAATTGGTAGTTGATATTTAGGATATAAATTAGTTTATTATGAAAAGAAGATTAATGTTGTGTTTTATTGCAGTTATTACTATTCAATGTTTACTAGCTCAACCTGTTATCACAGGTACTGGCATTATACCAGAGGTAGGAGATTGCATCGAAATTAGATATCTTTATCCTGAAACTATGAATATAAATGGCTCTGGACCGGATGATCAAAAGATTTGGGACTTTTCGGGTGCAAGTATTGTTGAGACTATTAACCCGATAACAGTTTCTTATTCTGATCCTGCGGGAACTTTGTTTGAATTATCTCATCTCGATGCAAATTTAGTTGCTAGTCAGAGTGGTGAGTTTAATCTGTATTATTATAAAAAAACAAATAATTCACTTTCGCTAAAAGGAGCTTATACTACTTTTGATTCTAAGAATTATGGTAGTGATTCCATTTTAACAGAGGCTTTCCCGCTAACACTGGGAGAGCACGTTTTAAGTAGTTATTCGGGAAATAATTTCTTTACACCCTATGGTAGTTCTGATTTTCTTATTACGAATGGAGAGGTGGATATGGTTGCAGATCAGTATGGTACACTAATAACATATAACGGATCAGTTTTTAATAATGTGACTCGAGTAAAGATTACTTTTAGTGAAGTTCAAGATCTTGTGACTAATGGCGATACAATTCCTTCGGGCACTATGGAACAGACTGACTATGTTTGGTATCACGAAAATATTACTGGTGAAATACTTCGTTTTATTGAAATAGCAGACACTGCTTTTACATATTGCAGGACTCTTATTTACCACGAAAACAATGAAATAGTTGATTTAAATGTAAATGAAGCAGTACAGGATGTGCATCTTTGTATGGGGGTGTCAGAACAGGGGGTAATAAATAACCTTTCACCGACAATGACAGTTTCTGATTTGTTTGAAAACGAACACATTGTTTATTTAAACTGGTCAGTTACAGACTTTGTGGAAAATCAAACGGGAGCTTATGATGCTGTCGCCACTTTTCAATTGCCTGAAGGACTAAATCAGCCGGCAACACCAATTGATCTGGAAATTCATGCAAGTGTGTATGTTCATGAACCGTTTTACACGGAACAAAGCATTGAAATCTGTGAAAACACCGGCTATGTGTTTAACGATAGTATAATATCAGTATCGGGCACTTACACTTATTTCGGCGAGTCTGTTTATGGATGTGATAGTACTGTGGTTATGAATATAACTGTAGAGTCGGCTCCTATTCAGATAACAATTTCACAAATACCGGAGAATCATTTCCTTCTGGATGGTGAGTTTGGACAAATTTCGATTTTAAACAGTCAGCAGGATATAAATTACCGTGTAGTTTGTAATGGATTAACCGTTAGTGAAAACATTACCGGAAATGGAGATGTTATTATTTTGGGAAGTGAGTTTACAGCAGGATATTATGAAATATGGAGCGAAGCAGAAAATGGTTGTAGTTATTTACAGGGTAGTGCGATATTTAACGGGTATGGTATTTCTGCTTTTGCTGTAAAGCAAGACAGTGGATCTGCATTTAATGCAGGAGAAGTTTTATTTAAACTTTATTGTGAAGGTATTGATGAGGATTATAATTCTGTTATGCTATATTTTGGAGAATCTTTTATAGAAGATAATGGTATGGGTTTTTTTCCGGTGCCATTCAGTGCTACTTGTTATCTGAGTTCTACAATTGTTGACTCTGTTTTAGCGACTATGTATGTGGCAAATATTTTCTATGATTCAGCTATTATTTTTGATGAGGCTACCGGAATCAACTACTCAGATTGGCAGCATATTATTGCCGGAATATCTCATCCGCTGTTGATTGCAAGTCAGGGTACAAATACTGTTTCTGGCACAGTTTCCGGTTTAGAAATTCAAAAGAATGATTATAATGTAATGAATTTGGCAGTTATAATGCGAAATTCTGATGATCAGGAAATTATTGGCGTTTCTCTTACCGATGAATCTGGATTGTATAAGTTTGTAAATGTGCCGGATAATTCAGATTTGGAATTTTTTGTTACAAACCCTGAGCATCCGCAATGGATTCCCGGTAGTATATCAACAAATGATAATCAAAACTATATTCTCAATTTTATTATTGATGATCAAACTGTTTATCCTGAAGTAACTTCATTTATTGAGGCTCCGGAACAAATTGGGTTTAAGCTTGAGGTTTTCCCAAATCCTGCATTAAATTATATCGAATTTAATGCATTACCACAGAAAGGAACCATTTTAGTTTTTGATGAGAATGGAAATATAGTTTGTATGAAGCAGATTGGACAAAAGAATACTATCCCGATTAATGATTTAACCACTGGAACTTATGTAGTGATAGTTTACAACGGAAAAGAAATATTTGGAACAGCGAAGTTTGTTAAAAATTAAGTAGATTGATTTGCTATAAGTTTTTTATTTCTTACAATAAGTCGTAAATATTGTCGTTTATATATTTTAATTATAATGATCTTGCGGATTAAAATTTAATCATTATGAAAAATATATCATTTGATATTATTATCCTTTTATTTTTGTTGCCATTGCGATCTTTATGTGGTGATGTAAACGATTCTTTACCGGCAAAGCACGAGTTTTCATTTGCTTATGAAATATCGGCAGACAACAGTGTGGGCTTAAACTACGGGCTGAGAATTTCTCAGAACAACAGGATAAAGTTCGGATTAAATCTTGGCGGTGATTATTACAACAATGCACCTCTGATGAATACTGCTTATCCTACTTCGGGGTTTAACAGTGCTGCAACGTTTTTAGTTGGTTTTGAACATAACAGGGCAATTAAATCTGATTTTGTTTTTATTTCAGGAGCAAATCTCAGGCTGAATATGGACTTTAATTATTCCAAAGTTGAGAATCCTTCTTTCCCTGTAAATTTGCAAAGTACATCCACTCTGGGTTTAAGTCCCGGACTGGCTGGAATTTTCGGAATATATTACAAAATATCCGAAAACTTTTTAATCGGCAGTTCTCATAATCCTTTGATAATCTACGATGAAATTTCAGGCTCAATTAATAATTCACGGGTTGTAAAAATGTATTTAACAAACATATCTGTTGTTGATCTGAGATACAGGTTCTGATAGACTGACTTTTAAATGAATTTATCCTGAGGAGTCAGAACTCTTTAAAGGTATAATTTTTATTCTGCGCTGCATGATAGTGATGTTGTTGCGGCGTTTTTTTTATAATTTTTGTTGAGTCGTCATGTTTTTGATGTAGTTATTCGGGGAAATACTGGTGCCGCTGTTAATTTAAGTTATTGTGTAGATTTCTAATAAAAAACATTAATTGTTGTTTGTTTATATAAAAAATAGTTTTAATTTTGAAAAGTGATGTTGTGAATAAAATAGGGCTTAAATTGCGAGATAAAAATATTAAATAGTCAAAATATGAATTTATTTAGCACTTCTTTGAAGTTGATGGGATATGTGCACCTTAATAAAAAATGACATGCATGATAAATTATAGTAATTATATATGAAATGATAATTGTCATGTGTGAGTTTGATAAAACTTTTGTGTTATTTAGTAGAACTCAATATATAGATAAAAATAATTATAAATAACCTTTAAAAATAAAAGAATGGCATTAGCTGTAAAAAAAAATGAGTCCAGTTCTTTAAATCAAGATAGTAAAAAATCAACTTCAAGAGATAGGGTTAGAGCGACACATACTCAGGAAATTGTATTTGTTTTATGTGGATATATGGGTTCTAATATTAGAACTGTTGCAGAATCATTGCAGAGTGTTATGGAAAATGATTATGGTTATGAATGTCAGCGAATAAAACTTTCAAAATTTATTGAGATTAATAGACCTAAAAACTCATATAACGCACAAGGGTCAAACGATTATATTAGGATTAAAAATTTAATTGAAGACGGTAATAGTATGCGAGATAAGTATGGAAGTGAGATATTAGTTGAACTGGCAATAGAGAAAATAGGTCTCGACAGGTTGGATTCTGCTGAAAAAACAACAGGAGAGGAAAATGTTGAACATTTGCAATTTAAATCACAAAGGAAGTGTTATATCATAGAATCTGTAAAAAACTTATCAGAACTTTCTGTTTTAAAAGAAGTTTATAGAAATTTATTATATACTATTGGGGTGTTCTCTCCATACAAAATTCGTCATGATAATCTTAGACATAAAGATGTTACAGAAAAAGAAATTGCAGAATTAATTGATCAAGATAGTCATGAAGAAATTCCTCATGGACAAGACGTAAGGGACACATTCACTAAAGCAGATTATTTCTTAAGATACGATAGTGCATCAAAATCATTTTTACAAGCACGTCTTAGAAGGTTTGTTCACCTAATATTTGGTTCAGAAATTATAACCCCTACAATTGATGAAACGGCAATGTATATAGCATCTTCAGCCGCATCAAATTCTGCATGCTTATCCAGACAAGTTGGTGCATGTATTACCGACAAAAATGGTTGTATTGTTTCTATAGGATGGAATGATGTTCCGAATTTTAAAGGGAATTTATATTATCATCAGTCGTCAAGTGATATTCAAGGGAAAAATGATAATCGATGTCTAAATTTTCATAATGGTGTATGTATGAATGATGAATACAAAATCAAAATATCAAATAGATTAATTGATGAAATAATTAAAAGCGGATTAATAAAGGAAGAAAATAAAGTTAAATTAAAAAATATTATTAATAAATCTCGTCTTAAAAGTTTAATTGAGTTTTCAAGATCAATACATGCTGAAATGCATGCAATAATTATTGGGAGTCAAAAAACCGGAGATAAGATGATTGGAGGGAAACTTTATTGCACTACTTATCCATGTCATAATTGTGCCAGACATATCGTATTATCTGGTATTACAGAAGTTTATTACATTGAGCCATATTCAAAAAGTCTTGCAATAGACCTACACTCAGACTCATTGACGGAAGATGAAAATGATACAAATAGAGTTAAATTGTTATTATATGATGGCGTTTCTCCGAGTAGATATACACAAATGTTTAAAATGGGGGATTTAAAAAGGAAGGACTTAGAAGGTAAGGTAGTTAAAATGAACTTAAAAAAGGCCTTACCAAGGTTTACTGAGCCTTTGGAAGCATTGTATACATTAGAATCTACGGCTACAAAAAATTTAAAAGGTCTTGATTTGAATGTAAATATAAATTTAATATCTTTGTCCAATGAAAATAAAAAAGGAGTGCGATAGACAACTTAAAATATCTTTTGAGTTTGATTCAAATAGAATATTTGATGATAAAGAAAATACAATAAGCATAAAAGATATTGAACGACCTAGTTCGTGTACTAAAATTAAATTTAATTCATATCAAACACAAACTGAAAGGAAACTAATAGAACGTTTCTATTCTCTTTCAGATCATTTAGATTAATATTATTAGCGAGTTGGCTACTGTTTCGGTATGTTTTAAACATCAATTCATGATGTCAAAATCAATAGGATTATATGAATGTATGGAACAGCATGTATTAGTGCTAAAATATTTTCTTCTGTTGATTATCTGGCGTTAAAATTCTTAAATGTCAACATATAAGTTAACAAAAATCATAAAAAATAAACATATAAATTGACAAAAATTTGTAATCAACCCTCTTCTTGAATTTGCCAGAAAGTGAGAATACAAAGGCAGGATAAATGCGGGAATCAAAAAATCTCAAATTATTTACGGAACAAAAACCTGCTTTTCCCGCTTTCTGCTGTTTATGCCATCCCTGTCGTCGTCTCGCTTTTCAGCCAATAATTTTTATCTGCTCCCATTGCCAAAACCGTCCGATTGAATGACCCTGTATTCTCGTTTCTTGTCTTTTTATATAAAATTTGCAGTTTATTTTTCGTTGGTATGAAAAAACAGCTTAACTTTGGAAAGCATTGTTGATGAAATTTGTGATGGCTGTTATTTATTAAGAAAAGCGACTGACTATAAGGTGTTGTTAAATAATAAAAATTAATAATTCATAAATATCCGGCAGATTTTCAGATGTCTTAACATAGTTTTACAGGTCAGAAAAGAAAATTAAAATATAACAGATATGAAAAATATTTATTCAGGCTTATTATTGATGTTTTTATCTTCTGTCTTTTACGGGCAGAATGTAATTACCTGGTGTTATCAAAATAATAACTCATTTGACGGGATAACACACCACCACTCTTTTCTTTTAGGTGATCTGATGACAGATTCCATTGCAGAATCTGAGTATTATGAAGTAGATTATTTAAATAATATATATCTTGTAGCCAATGTCAGGGTTGACAGTACAGGGAAAGTATATGCAAAGTTTTTAGATTGTGATACTGAAATACCCGAGGTTCTTTTGTACGATTACTCTCTTGAGGTAGGAGATACAATGTTTTATGATTATGGAGGATATCCGCCTGGTCATATTTATGAGTTTGATCATTATAAAGTTGTTGTTGGAAAAGAAAATTTGTTCTTTGATGGTAAAAATCACCGAAGGTTGCTTTTGGAGTCTCATGGAGGATATTATTATGAATCAGATTTCCATGAATGGGTTGAAGGTTACGGAAGCCTTATAAGCAGAGGTTTTTTGAATCCGGTTGAGATAGATGGAATTTTGAATGGTGACAGCTATTCATTTAATTGTGTGCTTGAAAACGGAACTCCGGTATTTAGTCCGGCAAATTGCTATTGCAATCCTCATGATAATATTGATGGTTTAATTGTGCGGGAACCGGAAATCAGCATATCCAATTTTACTGTCATGGTTGAATCTGATGAATCTTATTTAGCCGAGATCTTTGACATTACCGGGAAATTGCTACATAAAGAATTTGTTAACGGCTCTTTTAAGTATAATCTACAGAAATCAGGAGCCGGGTTGTTCTTTATAAGATTGAGCGGAAATGATTTTGTGGTCAGTAAAAAGTTTGTTGTAAAGAGTTAAGTAAAATGATTTGGCAGAAATGGGAGTGGCAAAGCTTTTAAATTAACGGCAACAATGCCAAAAATAGTTGATAAAAAGTACTAAACACGTTGCAGGCGATACATTAAAAGGAGTTAATTGAAACCGGTTTCAATTAACTCCTTTTATTACAATAAACAGGAAGCAAAGATGTGCTTATCTAGAATTTATAATATAATCCTGCCTCTCCGGTGATACTGAGTCTATCAAAATTATCATAAAATCCATACCCGCCCATAATGTTAAAACTAACGCGTTTTAGAATAATAAACTCAATCCCAAAGCCAATTCCATTATTGAATTTTTGTGTCTTACGACTGGAATTGTAGTAATAATCATACTGATAACTGCGATAATTAAAATTATTTCCCTGATATAGATAGAGACTGGTTTTTTCCGCTTCAATCAGAGTGTATAAAAAAGTTACCCCAATGCTGAGTTGAGTATTACTTTTATTATATGCAGGAGAAAAATTGGCTTGAATTCCAAATTTGTTTGGTGTGAATCTGAAGGATGCACCATATCCTGTAGTATTTCCTACTCCGGCACCTAAAGCATACTTATATTTAATATTGTTATTGTTTACAGCATCACTTTTTGTTTGACCAAAAACCGGAACGCTTAAGAAAAACAGAAAAATTACAAATATTAAAATGTTTGTTTTCATTTTTTAATTTTAATTTAATTTATAAATCAGGTTGTCATATCGGCTTTTAAATCCTACTTACCCCACTTTCCGCTGTTTCTGCCTCTGTTATCTCTGTCACTGCCACGTTTTTTCATTCCGCTGCTGTTGTCCCCGTCATCGCGTCTTTTATGTCCGCCCGATTTGCGTCCGCTGTCTTTTTTAACTTCGATTTTAAGACGTTTTCCGGCATATCTTTTATTGTTGAAGGCTTTTAAAACTGCATCTTCTACTCTGGAATCCATTTCGAAGAAAGTGTAGCCCGGAAGAATTTCAATCTTTCCGATTTCTGCTCCCGCAAGACTATCATTAGAGTTTATGATGTCCATAAGTTTGAGCTTTGTTAAATCGTCTTTCGCGCCCAGAGTAAGGAATGTGAAATTTGTGTTTCCTCTGTCACGTCCGCCTTTGCGGTCGGACTTCCCGTCGCCGAAATCGTCACGGCGTGGTTTTTCTTCAATATTTAAATCCGGTGCGTTTTTGTAATAGGTGAGGAAACGGTTAAATTCCACTGATACAAATCTTTTTATAAGTTCTTCGCGGTTTAACCAATTTAATTTCTCCAGAATTACGGGTAAAAATTCTTCAATCTGATTGTCGATAGTTTCAACTTTTTCGATTGTGTCAATCATACTCATAAGCTGTTTCATGCAAATTTCTTTGCCACCCGGAACTTCTTTACGGGTAATCTTCCTCTTAAGAGTT
>QKHS01000058.1 GCA_003249955.1 Bacteroidales bacterium
TTTATATTATTTACCTTCGCAACTGAAATAACCATCTGAACGATAGACTTCGCATAAATATCATGGTCTATATGATCTATCAATTCTTTTGCAATCTTGATTCTATTGACTGGAAGTTCCCTTATATAATAGAGCGAAGAATAACCTGTCCCAAAATCATCAATCGCAATAGAAATTCCATATGATGATAACTTGGCTAGCGTCTCATGAATCATAGAATTCGTCTCAAGTTGAATATTCTCAGTAATTTCAATTTCAAAATCTTGTTTTGGTATCTGATAATTCTCTAAAATTTGAAGTAATTTATCTGTAAACTCCTCTTCCATTAGTTGCTTACTCGATACATTAATTGCCATTTTTATCTTACATGCATACAGTTTTTTCCAACTTGATAATTGCTTTGCCGCCTGTTCCATAATCCAGTAACCCAGAGAAATTACCATTCCATTCTCTTCTGTAATCGGAATAAAATCCATTGGTGGAATATAATCACCTTTTTTTGTAAACCATCTTAATAAAGCTTCTACACCATAAATGCTTCCATCATTACAGTTGACTTGTGGCTGAAATTGTAAGGAAAACTCTTCATCATATAGAACCTTTTTCAACTTCAACTCAATTCTTTCTCTTTTGTTGATGTAGATCCCTATCTGCTTGTCATATTTATGAATTACATTAAATCCGGTTTTTCTAGCCTGCATCATTGCCGTATCAGCATTCCGAATAAGCTCCTCCATATTCTTTGAATCACATGGATAGCAAGCTACTCCAATATTTAATGTTACACTTATTATATGATTTTCAACCAGATAGTTATCACTACAAAAATTAATTACTTTTTCAGCAATACGTAATGCCTCTTCGTAATCTTCTGTTGATTTAAATGTAGCTACAAAGATATCTTCTCCATAAGATGTGGCCAAACCATTTTTCTCTTCCACAATTTTCTCGATCCGTTTTCCAACTTCTTCAAGTACCCTTTCTGCCATATACTTTCCATAAATTGATTTTACACTCTTATATTTATTTTGATCGATGTACAAAAGATATATTTTCTCATCTCGATCTACGGTTCGAATTTCCTTTTCCCAAATACTCTTCTAAATATCTTCTGTTTTTTAATCCAGTAATAACATCTGTGTTCATAACTTTAATAATTTCTTGCGTTCTCTCTTCTACACGTTTCTCGAGTTCAGAAACATACTCTTTTTCCTGTTCGAGGATTTTGTCACGAAAAATACTGTTTTGTGTAAAATTTGTAAAAATAAAATAAAACATGATTGCTGTGACTAAAAACAATAATGATGGCGCTTGTATTCCTTTCACTACAATCAACAGTACTGGCAATAAAAGGAACAATAATTCTTTTTTTATCCGCGAAAAACCTATTTGTTCTTTATCTAAATACGTGCCTTCCTGATCCTTGAATTTAAGCTTTATTAATCCAGAAATACCCATTAAAGCAAATGCAATAACATATCCTCCATCTAAAAGAGAATTAGGTTCGTATGATCTATAA
>QKHS01000066.1 GCA_003249955.1 Bacteroidales bacterium
CTACAAATAAAAATATAATAGTCTTCCCCTTTGAATTATGAGCATTGTAATCTGATATGGTGAACAAAAAACGGAATAGTTCTTCTTGGTAAAACTCAATATCATGAAAAATGACACCACATCTATCGTGGTTATTAAAATATATTATTATTCTATTATATAAATCATCAAAATCAGTAGTGTCGGTACGAAGAGCATATGAAATTGAAGACAAGTGGTTTGTATGTTGGTACGTCTTATTTATTTCTATATATGGATATTTATTTATGTTAACAAATTCTTTTGCAACAGTTGATTTCCCAAGGCCGACTCTAGAAGAAAGAACACATATAAAAAAGTTTTTTTCTTTACTAATTTTGCTAATTTTATCAACTTGCCTCTTTGTATAAGATACCATAAAGTTACTTGATTAGAATAGTGATAGTATTAAGTACGTCTTTAAAAAAGTCTTGTGCTGATTTATAATTAATTTCTAT
This sequence comes from Bacteroidales bacterium, assembly GCA_003249955.1. GTDB lineage: Bacteria > Bacteroidota > Bacteroidia > Bacteroidales > ML635J-15 > Bact-19. The sequence continues at coordinate 477 of QKHS01000066.1, forward strand.
TTCTCTTCTATTAAAAAATAACCCGAAATTAAATACTTCTAGTTCTCTAGTTGTGAAATTTTGTTTTACAACAGCATTAAAAGATGCCTCTTCAGTAATAGATCTATTTTTGTACAACCAAATCAAAATACTACCATCCAAATTAAAAAAAACATTTCTAGCAATCTTCAAGTAAATCATATTATTAAAACTTTTTATAGTATAACTATGAAAGTCTGCACCTTGCTCATATTTAATTTTGATACTTATATTATTTCGATGATGAAAATACTTATCCATCTTATCAAATAATTCTGTTATTTCTATAAAAAGAACATCTAAAATTAGTGTGTTTTTTTTGCTAATCTTAGTGTTACTATTTATTAATTTTTTGCGATTCCACAATGGACTCCATTGCTTTTCGACTATAGAAGCTTCATTATCATTACTCGCCCATATTATTGGAAGTGTGTTATTGGGGGTATTATGTGGAAATACTATTAATGCCTGAGTATCATCATAGCCTAGAGGATAATCTTTATATAATAATTTTCCATATTTCTCACAAATTGGTTTTATAATTTCTTTCTCTTCTTTATTAAACACTTCAGAATTATCTGTAAATGCCATTTCTTCATCTGTAATCTCTTCTCCAACAATGACCATTTTAAATTTGGCATTCTTTTCTATGTAAGAAATGCCTTTTTCCAATCCAAACAATGAAAAATAATAACATTTAACAATTTTATTATTTAGGTAATTATTAAAAAACTTAGTTGCTTGGTTTCCACTGCCTATTATATCGTCAAAGAATACAATACTGACATTTGAGTTTAAATAGTTTTCAAAACTATCTTGTTTAAAATTGGCCTCGCTTAATTTTAACTCTTTACGATATTGATAAAGAAACATAGCCCCACTTGATGCAGAAGAAGTCCCTAATGGGAAAAATAAGGATTTCTCTATTTCATCACCTAAAATAGAGCTTATTTTTCCAGATAATTTTGAAACGATGCTTCGAATCCTGTTATCATCGAAATATTGAATATTTTCTATGATTTTTATAGCATATTCTATTTCAGAAGGCTTGAAATTATTAAGCCAAGCTAACGTTTCTGCTAACTTAATATTCCATTCCTGTGTCTCTGGGATAAAAGCCCAACTATTAAGCACACGTTCTATTTCTGACTTATACAATCTTATTTTCTTTTCTTTGGGCCCCATATTATTTATGAATAAATTAAAATATATCCTCCATAATATTTAGTTATCCTCCATTAAAAATTTTTCGCAATTTAATTATTAAATATAAAAAATACAATATGCATTAGAAATATTTATTAATTTTTATCAAATACAAACTTAATTTATTTTTCAGATATTCTTTATCAGTTTAGCAGCAATGCTTTGCGTATTTGCACATAAAAAATCAAAAATCGAAAATTATTAATATTCAGTTTATATTGGGTAATTAATCTCTTTTTTAAGATCTGTTGTTTGATAGAATTACCATTTAACATTTTGCCATAAAAACAGATATTGGTAATAATACGAATGGTACGGTTAACGTTATTCAGGTATTAACGATTATGACAGAATTTACAATGCGGTTTTCAAAAGAGTAAAAAAGCCTGATCTTTTATTAAAGCATTACGGAAAAAACTTTAAATTTGCAAAGACACCAATTTAAACAAAAACAAATATTGTAAATTATGCAACCAACTTATGACGAAAAGGATATAATTTCTTTGTTAGATAAAGTAAGAGCTTATAATAAAGAAATAGGCGAATATAAAATATTTACCGTAACCGAAAACTTTGACTATGAGGTTCAGTTAAGCAACGGGAAAATACTTTTCAAAAAAGAGGAATTATCCGAAGACACAGATGAATCAAAAATAGAAAACATGTACTTAACGGCACGTCGTTTTGTTAAGGACAAACCTCAAACAAAAGCTGCCGGTCCCGATTTTCTGAAATCGATAATACTTACCGCGGCACTTCTTGCTTTTGGGTTTTGTATCGTGTCCGGCATAATAGGGCTTAACAAATATGTAAAAAGCATCCCTGAAGAGCCTGAAATTTATGACGAGAATGTAATTACGGATGAAAATGTAACCACAGATGAAAATAGCGAAAGTGAAAATCCGACAGCCTTCTTAATTATTGATGAACCATATAAATATCCTGAGAATATTACTGATTATGAATTTACAATAAACGTTAACTTCATCAATAAAGCTACTACTGAAACATATCATAATGCTGTAATAAAGGTTACATATTTTACAGATGACGATGACGAAATATCAAGAAGTGTTTCCTCCAAACTCAACTAAAAATATTGAGTTGCAGCTTTATGAATATGGTAATGTAAGTTATGTTTACCTGGAACTCCTGAGAGTAAAGTCGAGATAGTTATTTCGGCTAACACTTACAGGTCAAGGTCTGATTACGGCAAGTCAAAAAACTGACAGGTAAGAAGCAGGTCTTCCCTACTCTTCCGCCCGCAGGAACCAACAACGGGTTCCCGGACTCAAGCAATATATCTGGGGGAAAGTTTTGTGCTTTAATAAAAAAACATAGCGAAGAATATTCAAAAAAGCGACGCGGGTAGGCCATGGGAAAACTGCGGGCCAGCTCAGGAGGTGAAAATCAAAACAACTAGACCCGAAGAGCGGCGAAGCCAATTGTGGCAAGCTGACATTATTATGTCATTTTCCAAAACAAAGTTTTAAAGGAATGTGTGATGGAACTTTGTTTTAGGCTGGGTTGCCATACAATTCTGTTGTTTTGATTGAGGCGTGGTGAAGCGTTGTTTTCCCTAGCCTTTTTGTTTCTTTTGTTCACATTAAATAATTATTTTTAATGGTGTTCACGAGTTCACCGCCAAAAGCGGTTCAGTTGTGGCAATGACAAAAGAAAACGATAATAATATTTTCTTACTTTTTCTAAATGCAAATATTCTTACTCCATGTTTTTTATAAACATCCAGAAATGTTGCTTGATCCGGTTAAAGCCTACCCCGGCAAGCTACAACAGTGACAGGCAAAAAGCAGGTCTTCCCTACTCTTCCGTTTGCAGTAACCGGAAATCGGTTAACTGAACAGAAAAATCCAAAACAGACAAACGCATAACCATAAAACCGTTCTACCACTCCTTCTCCACAACTCTCTGCTGTGCCTGGAATTTTTCCTTGTTTACTTTTTCCTGAACATCCTTTTCTTTTTGTTGCAGTGACTCAAGGAAACGCTCCATTTCTTCACGTGTCATTTCGTTTTCTTTAGGCTGTGGCTGATCTTCTTTTTTCTGGTCAGCTTTATCTTTGTCATTTTTTTGCTGATCGCCGTTATCACCTTTATCCTTCTGGTCGTTTTTATTCTTGTCTTTGTTCTGATCGTTTTTATCCTGCTGATCCTTATCCTGTTGCTGCTGATTCTGACCGCCGCCACCCTGCTGCTGTTCCTGAATTTTAGTTGCCACGGCCATATTATAACGGCTCGGGTCGTGAGTAGGGTCCATCTTTAACGCATTCTGATATGCCTGAATGCTTTTATCATATTCTGCAGCCTGCAGATAGGAATTACCTATATTGTAAAAGGCATCTGCTTTTTCTTTTTTCGTGCCGGCAAGTTTCAGAAAATTATCGTAGCTGACAGCAGCATCGGTAAAATTCCCGTTACGATATTGAGCTGTACCTATGTTATTCAACAATTTTGTTGTCTCAGGATTTAATTCCATTGCTTTTTTATAATTTGACTCTGCCTTATCGTATTCCCCGGCTTTGTAATCTTTGTTCCCTTCACGGATTATATGACGTTCTTCCTGTGCAAAAACTGCAACAGAGAATGCAAAAAGCAATAATGTAAAAAGAAATCTGTTCATTTTCTTAAAGTTTTTATTTAATTCTTCATTACTTTTTATTCCGACTATTCCATTTTTTAACAGAGCTCTGATATCCCAATCTTTTTACAGAAGCAGTGTATTGTTTTATTTAAACCCGGCTACGCTGACAGAATTTAACATAACTGTGCGCAGCCGGAATTTTCATTATTTATCTTTTTCTTTAAAAATATCTATCTTCTTCAGAACCGCATTTTTCTTTTCCGAGATAATAACATCTGCAATCAGCAAGACAATTGCAAATATTGCCAATAACTGAAACTGATCATCGTACTCAGAATAATTTTGTTTCATCACTTCTCCTTTCTGGAGTTTTCCAATTTCTTCCAGAATTTTATCCGATGCATCTGCCGAATTTCCGGCTCTCACATAAATTCCGCCGGTTGCAGAAGCTACTTCCTGCAAAGTTTTTTCGTCAGGAACAGACATTACCACATTTCCGCTGCGGTCTTTCAAAAATCCTCCGCCTTTTTTTGCAGGAATCGGAGCTCCGCCGGCAGAACCCATGCCAACAGTATAAACAAGGATATTCTTTTCCTTAAGTGTATTGGCAACTGCAACGGCATCGTCTTCATGATTTTCCCCGTCGGTAATAAGAATTATTATTTTGGAAATTTCTTCGTCTTTGGTAAATGATTTTGCCGCCAGATCAATAGCTTTCCCTATTGCAGTTCCCTGAACCGGAACCATGTCGGTGCTTATTGTCGAAAGAAACAATCTTGCCGACCGCACATCATCTGTAATAGGCATCTGAACAAATGCATCTCCGGCAAAGACCACAATTCCCAATTTATCATTCTGAAGTTTCCCTATAATACGCTCAATAAACTTACGTGCATTTTCGAGACGGTTTGGCTTTATATCCTGAGCGAGCATCGAATTAGACACATCAAGTGCAATCATTACCTCCACTCCCTGACGTGTAACATCTTTAAGTTTTGACCCGAACTGAGGCCTTGCCAAACTTAAAGACATAAAGGCTATTGCAAGCGAAACCAGAGTAATTTTCCATACTCTTCTGGCGGGGCTGAAATCAGGAATCAGTTGTTTAACCAACTGGCTGTCTCCGATTTTACCTATTCTTTTTCTTCTCACATATGCAGCCAGAATGAACAGTGCCAGAATCACCGCTACCAAACTTAAAAGCCACAAATATTGAGGTTCCTGAAATCTGAACATAACTAAAAAGTATTTTTTAATATTGTTAACCCTAAAATCTGTTCCAAAACTATTATTATCAAAGCAATGAGCATTATAAACCCGAATTCCTCGCGTGGTTGGGAATAAGACCTTACTTCGAGCTGTGTTTTTTCGAGTGCGTCAATTTCTTTATAAATGTCGCGCAGTTTTTCGTTATCGGTAGCCCTGAAGTATTTCCCTCCTGTTTGTTCGGCAATTTTCTGCAGAACTTCTTCGTCAATTTTCACTTCCACATTTTGATACATCACACCATAGTTGGTCTGGAAAGGATACGGAGCCATACCGTTTTTCCCGATTCCGACAGTGTAAACTCTTATGCCGTACTCAACGGCAAATTCTGCTGCTGCCAAAGGAGAAACATTTCCCATGTTGTTTACCCCGTCGGTAAGCAGAATTATAACACGGCTTACTGCTTTTGAATCTTTAAGCCTGTTAACGGCAGTTGCCAAACCCATTCCTATTGCCGTACCGTCTTCTATTATCCCGCTTTTTACTTCGCTGAATAAATTAAGTAAAACCGCGTGGTCAATAGTTATCGGGCATTGAGTAAAACTCTCTCCCGAGAAAACCACCAACCCCATTCTGTCGTCGGGGCGGCTGGAAACAAACTCCATCCCTATTTCCTTGGCTGCTTCAATACGATTGGGCTTAAAGTCCTCGGCAAGCATACTTCCGCTGATATCAAGCGCGATAACAATATCTACCCCCTCGGTCTTACGGTCTTCCCATTTGTCAACACTCTGAGGTCTGGCCAATACAATTATTAATGCAGCCAATGAAAATATTCTTAATGCAAACAGGAAGTGCCTGAGATAATATTTCCAGGGAGTTGGCGTGTATTTAAATGCATTTAATGAGCTTATCCTCATCGATGCCACCGATTTTTTCAGCCTCCATACATACCATGCAATTACAGGTATCAAAAGGAGAAACAACCAAAAATACTCTTTATTTGCAAATTCTATATTATTCATTTTCTTTCGGTTTAATGTTCTCTGATTCTTCCTGTACCTCTATCTCTGCTTCACTTTGTTTAAAATCAGAATTTTCTTCAATAACTTCTTTCGTATTTTCTACAAAATCAAACGAATTTTTCAAAGACAGATCGTTCTCGTTCTGCAAAGCCTTATACCTGGCAAACTTAACAGCATCGGCAATTTCGAGTGTTTGCCTTAGCTTTATCATTTCGGAATCGCTTACCAGATTTGCCTTTTCGAACGACTCAAGAATTTCTGAAGTAGTCATTTCCACAGCATAAATACCAAACCTGTTTTCGATATATTCGCGCAAAACATCTGTAACCTGACTATGATATTCTTTAACATGTCCTTTGCTCCATATTTTTTCCTTTCTTATCTGCTCCAGTTTACCCAAAGCAATAACATGCGCCGGAAGTTTTGGCTTAACTTTAAAGAATACGGGTTTCTTATCTTTCTTATAAAACATAAAGAAATAAATAAGTGCTGCTGCAACCACAAGGCACAGAACCAGAATCCACCAGTACTGTCTGAAGTATTTTTTGAGATAGAACCAGAATTCGGCAAAGTTAAAAGGTGTATTATACAACTCTTCGTTTATGTCTTTAATTCTGTACAGGGTAAAAAGTGGCTGTCCCTGTGTAACCTGCTGGTATTCCTGTACAAAAACAGTATCTACCGAACCTGCCACAATATAATCTGCAAGTATTCCGCTTTTGTCAACAATAAACATCTTTTGTGAAGATGCTTCGGCAATTTTGGTGATATCATCCTGATTGTATAACGCAGTATTTTTTGTCAGCTCAGACGAAAACAGATTTAACAGCTGGTCTTTTACCGAGGCTTTAAGCATTTCGAGACTGTCAGAAGACATACTCTGCTTTACCGAATCGGGAATATATTTCTCAATTTCTTTTTTAAACCCGTCTTTACCGAAAACTATAGATCCTGCCCTGTCGGCATAAGTAGTATCAACCGGAATTGTGTCAAGCAATACAAATGGTTTTACAAAAATCTGTGTCTCATTGGTAAGATAATAATTTGTATCGGCATTGGTTACAATCCTGAGCGGGATAGCTGCAATACTATTAAACCCTGTATCAAAGCTTGTAAAAAGATACGATTTCTGATAGGTTTTAAAACCGTCTGCTTCTGTTATTACCGGTTTGGAGTCAAGAATGAGATCAATGTTTGCAGATATCGTGTCCTTGTAAACAGGAAAAATAATCTCACTGCCGGCAGGAACTTTTGCTTCAATCTGTAACTCTGTCTGTTCTCCGATTAAAATTGTATCCTTTAAAAGTTTTACACTTAGCGGTATCTCCTGTGAGAATGTAAAATTCACCACAAACACCAAACTTAATAAAGTCAACAATGTTTTTACATTAATTCTCATAGTTATCTGTTTTTAAACAAATTCATTAATGGTTTTACATAGTCCTGGTCTGTCCTGATGTCAGCCCAGTCCACTTTAGCTTTTTTAAATACCGATGCCGTTTGTGTGTATTGATCGTCCCACCACTCTTTGTAATTCTTACGCACCTTTTTTGACGAAGTATCTATCCACCGGAACTCGCCTGTTTCAGCATCCCTGAAATATGCAAGACCAACATCCGGCAGTTCCTGCTCAAGCGAATCGTAAATCCTCAAAGCTGCCAGATCGTGTTTATTTCCTGCAATTTTAAGAGCATCCGAAAAATCGGGAGAAACAAAATCAGAAATAATAAAAGCAGTGCTTCTTTTCTTTATCGCGTTGGTAAGATATTTTAAAGCCTGTGTAATATCCGTCTTTTGACTTTCCGGTTCAAAGTTGAGCAAGTCGAGAATAATTCTCAGAATATGTTTCCTGCCTTTTTGAGGCGGGATAAACTTTTCGACTTTGTCCGAGAACAGAATCGCCCCGATTTTATCATTGTTCTGTATTGCTGAGAATGATAAAACAGCTGCTATTTCCGTGGCCAGTTCCTGTTTAAATTTCTGTCTGGTTCCGAATTGTTTTGATCCGCTGACATCAATCAGTAACATAACCGTCATCTCACGCTCTTCTTCAAAAACCTTTATATAAGGGTGATTGAAACGGGCTGTAACATGCCAGTCGATATCTTTTACCGGATCGCCGTACTGATACTCCCGCACTTCGCTGAAGGCCATCCCCTTACCTTTAAAGGCTGAATGGTATTCTCCCGCAAAAACCTGTCGTGAAAGTCCGCGCGACCGGATCTCGATCTTCCGTACCTTTTTTAATAATTCTTTTGCTTCCATAAAAGATTTTTTTCAAAATCAATAATCAAAATTCAAGTTTCAAACAACAAGATACAAATCACAATTACCAAATAACGGGCACCAGGCTTAAAACCCGGATTACCTGCAAATTGCAGTTCGGTTTTGTGATTTGTTCCCGGCTATGGAACTTCTACCGAATTAAGAATTTCGCTTATAATTTCTTCCGAAGTAATATTTTCGGCTTCTGCTTCGTATGTTAATCCGATACGATGACGTAAAACATCGTGACAAACAGCACGCACATCTTCAGGAATAACATAACCTCTGCGTTTTAAGAAAGCAAAAGCTTTGGCTGCCAGTGCCAGATTAATTGATGCACGTGGTGATCCGCCAAAAGAAATCATACCTGAAAGTTTGTTTAAATCATATTTTTCCGGGAAACGGGTTGCAAAAACAATATCAAGGATGTATTTTTCAATTTTCTCGTCGAGATACACTTCTCTCACTACTGACCTGGCTTTTATAATATCTTCAGGTTTTATCACTGTATTTGCTTTTGGCATTTCGCCGCTAAGATTTTCGCGTATAATGGAACGTTCTTCTTCAAATTCGGGATAATCAATTTTCAGTTTAAGCATAAAACGGTCAACCTGAGCTTCGGGAAGAGGATATGTACCTTCCTGTTCAATAGGGTTTTGTGTTGCCATTACCAAAAACGGTTTGTCCATTTTGTAAGTCTGATCGCCAATAGTTACCTGACGTTCCTGCATTGCTTCCAATAAAGCTGACTGAACTTTTGCAGGAGCACGGTTTATTTCATCGGCAAGAATAAAGTTTGCAAAAACAGGTCCTTTCTTGACAATAAATTCCTCTTTTTTCTGACTGTAAATCATCGTTCCGATAAGATCGGCCGGTAATAAGTCGGGAGTAAACTGAACTCTCGCAAATTTTGCATCAATAGCTGTTGCAAGTGTGTTAATCGCCAATGTCTTTGCCAGACCGGGCACACCTTCCAGTAAAATATGTCCGTCTGATAACAGACCTATCATTAAACCTTCCAGTAAATGTCTCTGTCCAACAATAACTTTTTTCATCTCCATGTTAACGATGTCAACAAAGGCGCTTTCTCTCTGAATCCTTTCATTCAGTTCCTTAATGTCAATGTAATTGTCCATAGCTTATCTTTTAAAATTTTTGTTTCCTAAATGAATGCACGAAATTATCATTTATTAAATATTTTGTCAAGTCAAAAACGATTTTTTTGTCTTATATATTTGTTAAAACTGTTAAGGTAATGTTAATTGTTATATAGCATACATATTCTTACTGTTTATCTCTTTTGGCAGTTATTCCGTTATAATTTACAGGAAAGGCAAATATCACATATTTTCTACTAAAATAAACTAAATACACTTTTCATTCATGGAATATTATTTATTAAGTGCAACATCCATATCTGTTTCATATGGCGACCTGCACATATTCTTACCAGAATTATTATTTCCACATAATTGTTTTTGCAAAATTTTTAACAAAAATATCACAATCCCACCATAAGATTATGGTAGAAATATTGCCACACAATGCTGATAAGTTTTTTCAGGGAAAAAGATATTAACTTGTCTCACAACAGCAGATCTGACAGAATCTTTTGTACTTTTGTGCAAAACAAGATGTTATGAAAAATAAAATTTTTATTTATTTATTTCTGTTGTTAATTGGTAACTCATTGTTCTCTCAAACCGCTGATAACGGGAACAAATATCTGTACAACGGCAAATATCTTAATGTAAGCGGTGGTATTTCCACAGGTCTGATGCGCGACATGGTAACGTCTCCGCTGTTTTACACGGCTGCAATGACTGCAATTGCAATTGAATATGCTGCCATCGGCGAAAAAAACACAGTTAATTTTAATTTTACAACTCTTAACGGATTCTATCTCGCCTCGGGAGTTGATGATTCTTACATAAGCAACGGACATATTTTTGATTTTGAGCTTGCATATTACAGGAATATTCAGGAATACGGACATCTGAATTTCCCGTATTATCTCGGAGTTTCTGTGGGGAATTATTCTGCACTTCGCATAAACGAAGCATTAATGAATGCAGGAGTGGCTTTTGACAATTTTACGGATTTTGACTTAAATATAAAAGCTGACTGGCAGTTTACACGTCACGAAAAAAAGAAAAAACTTTTCTGGTTAATTCCATACACAAAAAAAGAAAAGCATTTTTTAATATCCGGCAAATTAGGTGTTCCTGTTTATTCCCTGATATACAGGCCCGGTTATACCAATCCCGGTAACTCGACATTAAACAGCGAAATGTTATTATCCGGTTACGAAATGAGTGGCAAAGTTTTTTCGGGTATGAATACAGACCTGTCAATCTCAAGATTCCTTAACAACGGAAACATGATTAAGTTCTCGTACTTCTGGGAATATATGACAACCGGCAGAATGGATATAAGCCGGCTGGACACATCAAGACATATGTTTTTATTTACACTTGTTTTTAAAATCAAATAATTATGAGAAAAATTACAATAGCATTTGCCGTCATAACAGGGATACTTATTTTTTCTTCGTGTGAAAAACTTGTTTTCGAGAAAGAAACAGAAAACACACCGGTCGAAAACTTTGATTATTTATGGGCTCAGGTTAATGATAAATATGCATTTCTGGATTACAAACAAATTGACTGGGATAGTATTTATACCGTTTATCGTCCTATGGTAAGTAACGACATAAGCAACGACAGTCTTTTTAAAGTTTTGGGAAGTATGATGAACGAATTGCGTGACGGACACGTAAACGTGGTTTCACCGTTTAACATTTCGAGATACGATATCACAATGCTCGGGCCTGTTAATATTAATACAAGGCTTGTTAAAGAAAACTACCTTAAAAACGATTATTATTCTACAGGGTCCTTCGCTCACAACTTCATCCGTGACAAAAAGATAGGATATATAAGATATTCTTCGTTTAGTGATTCCCAGATAACAGATTATGAACTGGATTACCTTATAGACAGATACAGCGAAACAGACGGATTGATTATTGACATACGTCAAAATGGCGGAGGATATGTAAGCAATGTTTTTCAGTTGCTTTCAAGATTCGGCGATGATGAAAGGCTTTTGTACGAAACCCAGATAAAATCGGGACAGGGAGCTGACGACTTCAGTGTTTTGGAAAAAGTATATGCTCAAAAAAATGATAATAAGAAATACACAGGCAAAGTTGCAGTATTAACAGACAGAGGTTCTTACAGTGCATCTTCATTTTTCTCGGTCTGCACTTATGCATACGACAACATTTTTCTGGTCGGCGACACTACCGGCGGAGGCCTGGGATTACCAAACGGAGGCCAGTTGCCAAACGGGTGGACTTACAGATTTTCTATTACCCGTACAATTGCTGTTAACGGTCAAAATTATGAGAGCGGAGTTCCGCCTGATTATACCGTAATATTATCTGATGATGCTGATGAAACCGGCATTGACAATGTTATAGAGTTTGCAGCAGACAAAATTCTCGAGTAGTGGAACGGTTTTTGAATAAATCCGGATTGTAATTTTAAATTAAGTACCATGAAAAAATCAATATTAATTGCATTAATCATTAGTACAACGATTACTGCTTTTTCGCAAACAAACACGGATAAAACACCGGAATGGAAAATAAAAAATTATGACCAGACAGTTAATAACCATAAAGCCGACGTAGAGATTATAAGTGAAGGCAGGTTGCTGCAAATTATTCCTACCGGAAAAAGCAGGCAATCATATGTTTTTGTTTTCGGGATATTTGAGTCTGTTACAGAAACACGGACAATAGAAACAAACGGGAAAAAAGAAAATGTAAGTTTCAGCAATAAAGAATATAAACCTGTAGAATTCGAACTTTGGGCTGATGAAGGCGGAGACAGTTTACTTGAATATTTAAATTGCAATAAAGATTTGCCCTACTCATTTACCGAAAAAACCGATGCCGAAAAATATAATACCCCTGAATTTCAACCATGTATCGGGAGTATGGTAAAACTTACTGCCATAAAACGCAATACCGAAAGCGGTCCGGTTTATTCCCTTCTCAAAGCATCAAAAATAAATTAATTACGGGGTTTTCACTTTTCTTCAGGAAACTCTGAAACATCATTTTTGAGTCTCGTTGCTTTTTTTATCTTTGCAGAAAAAACGCGATGAACTACGAACAACTATTTGAACAGATTAAAGCTAAGAAAAGCTTTCTTTGCACAGGACTGGATTCTGAATTTGAGAAACTTCCAAAACATCTTTTATCGCACGAATCTCCGGTTTTTGAATTTAACCGTCAGATTATTGATGCAACTGCAGAATATTCGGTAGCTTACAAACCAAATCTGGCTTTTTACGAAAGTCTGGGGCTTAAGGGATGGCAGGCTCTGGAGCAAACAGTAAATTATATCAGGGAAAACTATCCCGAAATATTTATTATTGCAGATGCAAAAAGAGGTGATATCGGCAATACTTCAAAGCTTTACGCAAAAGCGTTTTTCGAAAACATGAACTTTGATGCTGTTACCGTTGCTCCTTACATGGGGGAAGATTCTGTAAGTCCGTTTTTATCTTACAATGACAAATGGGTAATCCTGCTTGCATTAACCAGCAACAAAGGAGCTGACGATTTTCAGTATTTTGAACAAAACGGAGAAAAACTTTTTCAGAAAGTTCTGAAGAAATCTCAGGATTGGGCCGGTAAAGACCGAATGATGTATGTTGTCGGAGCAACAAGAGCAGAAATGTTGGCAGAAATACGACAGATTGTTCCTGATCATTTTCTTCTTGTTCCAGGAGTAGGAGCTCAGGGCGGAAGCCTTCAGGAAGTTGCCCGGTTCGGAATGAATGATAATTGCGGACTGCTTGTAAATTCTTCACGTGCTATTATTTTTGCCGATACTACTGAAGACTTTGCCAAAGTAGCAGGAGAAAAAGCAAAAGAAGTTCAGATGGAAATGGAAGAACTGCTTCTTAATCAGGGAATCATTTAAAAAATAACCACGATAAATTATTAAGTCACAAGAAACTGCCATTTAGGCAGTTTCTTTTTTATTGAACGGTTTTTGATTGTTGTAATAATGGCACAAAGTATTGTGTCATTATTATAATCGTTAACTTTGCATAATGACAGAAATCACAGATTCAAAAACAGAACTTAAGAAAATGCTTCTGGCTATGGTAATCCCCGGCAGTTTTCTTTTCTTCTGCTGGATGATTTACCTTATAGAAATCAGCCTTAATATTGACTTATCAGGATACGGACTGCGCCCAAGGGAAATTTCCCAATGGTACGGAATTCTTACCATGCCTTTTTTACATGGAGGGTTCGAACACATAATTGCCAATACTGCCAGTTTTCTTGTACTTGGGTCGCTCCTCTTCTATTTTTACAACGATGATGCCATCCAGATTTTTATCTGGTCATACTTTCTAAGCGGAATTTTCACCTGGATAATTGGCCGCAACAGCATTCATATCGGAGCTTCTGCAATGATTTACGCTTTTGCAGGATATCTGTTCACCTCCGGGGTTATAAGCAAAAACATAAGGCATATGGCAATTGCACTTATAGTTGTTTTTATGTACGGAAGTATGATATGGGGAATTTTCCCTCAAAACAATAATGTAAGCTGGGAAGGACATCTTTCGGGATTTGCTGCCGGTATCGGGCTTGCTTTTATGTACAGGCCTCCAAAACCGGTTGAAGAATCAGAAGCTTTCTCCGAATTCGAAGAAGATGATTGTGATTGTACAGGCGGAGATGAAGTGGACGTTAAATATCATTATAAAGATTAAGAGATATTTTTACAGTAAGTTTGATTTGCCAGCACTTTAGATTATAAGAAAAATAACAAAACTTTAAAGTAATGGCTCCCCGGATAAGAACAAATACATATGACAGAACAAAATAAAAACATACTGCCCTGGAATGACTACTCTTCTTACATTAAGAGCATTTTCGGTGTGCGTGTGCAAAAAATATCGGTAGATGCCGGTTTTACCTGCCCTAACCGGGACGGAAGCAAAGGACACGGGGCCTGTATCTATTGCACAAATGAAAGTTTCAGCCCGTTTTATTGTAATTCTGAAATATCTGTTACAGAGCAATTACAAAAAGGAATAGATTTTTTCAGTCCCAAATACAAAACACAAAAATATCTTGCATACTTCCAGTCATACACCAACACATACGGATCTGTTGACACGTTAAAAAAAACATACGCCGAGGCATTGAATACCCAAGGTGTTGAAGGACTTGTAATTGCAACCAGACCAGATTGTATAAATGCGGAAATTCTGGAAATGATAAAAGAGATATCTGCCAATAAATACCTGAGTATTGAATTTGGTGCAGAGTCAACTATTGACAGAACTCTGGATTTTATAAACCGTGGACACAACTGGCAACAAACCATTGATGCCGTTAATCTGACAAACAGTTTCGGCATTAATTGCGGATTACATTTTATAATAGGGCTTCCCGGCGAAACAGAAGAAGATTTTTATACTCATGCCGGAAGAATTTCGAAACTCCCTGTAAAGACTCTGAAAATTCATCAGATGCAGGTACTGAAAGGTACCAGACTTGAAGAGATTTATTCTAATAAACCTGAATTGATTTTTGATTTAAATCTGGAAAACTATATCCGGGTTATAATCAATTTTCTGGAGCTATTAAACCCCGGAATAATTGTTGAGCGCTTTACGTCAGAATCTCCTAAAAATCTTATTATTTACCCGGATTGGAAAGGGAAAAAGAATTTTGAAATCAGTCATATTGTGGCAAATAAGATGAGTGAAGCAGGTTCGTATCAGGGAAAAAAGTATTCCTGTAATAAATATCAGGCAATTCATATTCAGCCCTAACGGGCTGATCCTCTTCATTCATAACACCATAAGCTCATGCTTAAAGCATTTCGCTTATAGTTTCAGATATTTAACCCTCAGGGTTGTCAGAAACAGAAATTTCTTTAATTGTAAAACTGTACCGGAATAATTTCTAAACGATATTATTCTACCGGGAAATTACAAATAAAAACAGCAAAGAAATTAAACAATCACAGGTGCGGCAAGCACGTAGTGCTTAATATCAATAACCGTATGCGACTGCAGAGCAGGAGTTTACGGTTATAAAACACTAACAGATCAGCCCGGAGGGCTGAATATAATCAAACAGAACTCTGAGTCTTTAAACACATTTTTCCATGATTCCTGAAAACATCTGAAAAATAAAAACATTTGTTAAAATTAATTGTCCCATTTTAGCTATTTTTGACCATAATACTTTAGTCATAAAATCATATATAACTAATTGACAGATATTTAAAACAATACCCTTATAAAAAAATGAGCTACACACAATTACTTTATCACGTTATTATCCGTACAAAAGGAAGCAAAAAAGTTATTCCAAATGAATTTTCTGATGAATTATACAAATACATCACAGGATATATCCGAAATAAAAAATCTATCCTTTTCCAAATAAACGGCACCGAAAATCATATTCATATTTTATTCAGCCTGCACCCTACGCTGGCGATGTCTGATTTTATCAGAGAGCTTAAAACCGCATCCAATCAGTGGATAAAGAAACAAACTAATTTTAAGGACTTTTCATGCTGGGGAGAAAAATATGCAGCATTCACATGCAGAATTTCAGAGAAAGCCAAACTTATATTGTATATCCAAAATCAAAGGCAGCATCACACAAGTATTGCATTTGAAGATGAATACAGAGCCCTTATTTCTGAAGCCGGAATTGAAATTGACGAACAATATTTTTTGAATAACTAAATGAAACTGTTTAATTTCCATACTCACAACAAGTCAGAGGAATACGGTATTATCAATATTTCTCCGGGAGAATATCTTATTGAAGGGAAAATATATTCATGTGGTTTGCATCCTTGGGATATTGATAATGATTATCAGGAAAAAATTGAGAAGACAGAACAACTTGCCGGAAAGAATAAAATAGTGGCAATAGGTGAAGCAGGGTTTGATTCAAAATCTCCGGCAGATTTTAATCTTCAAAAAGATATTTTCAGAAAACATGTTGGCATTAGTGAAAAATACAACAAAGCTCTGATTATTCATTGTGTAAAATATTACAACGAACTCATTGCTTTAAAAAAAGAAATAAAACCTGCCGGTGCCTGGGTTATTCATGGGTTCAGAGGAAAAATTCAGATAGCATCAGAATTACTTAAGCACGGGTTTTACTTTTCCGTTTCGGAGAGTCTTTTAATTGACAGAAATAAGGCTGAGCAATTTTTTAATTTGATTCCTGCTGACAAAATATTTTTTGAAACAGACGACAGTGATTACATGATTGAAAATATTTATAATTTTGCATCTGTTCAATACAAAATCAGTTTGGAAGAATTGGTTTTACAAATTAACAGGAATTTAGAGTCAATTGGAATATGGGTTGGTTAGATCGTACGGAACTGCTTTTAGGTGAGGATAAACTGAAAAAACTAAAAAATGCCCGAGTACTTGTTTGCGGACTTGGCGGTGTCGGTGGAGCAGCAGCGGAACAACTCGTGCGGGCAGGCACAGGCAACATTTGCATTGTTGATGCCGACGTGGTTTCGGAAACAAACATAAACAGACAAATTATAGCAACTCACAAAAATATAGGGAGCCCCAAAACACTTGAATTCAGAGAAAGACTATTAGCAATAAACCCTGATTTAAATTTAACCGAGAAAAATATTTACCTGCGTGACGAACTACTTGAGGAAACACTTTTGCAGGGCTGGGATTTTGTAATTGACGCGATTGACACTTTCTCACCAAAACTAAACCTGATGCGTATTTGCTATCAGAATAAGATCCCATTTGTAAGCAGCATGGGGGCCGGAGGGAAAACCGATCCGCAAGCAATAAAAATAGCTGATATGTCGAAATCATATAACTGTGGCCTTGCCAGGATGCTTCGAAAAAAACTACACCGCCTTGGAATATATCAGGGTATTGATGTTGTCTATTCTCAGGAGAAAGCAGATAAAGATGCAATAATCGAAGAAGAAAGCGCCAACAAAAAATCAAATTCAGGGACTATAAGTTATATGCCCGTAATATTCGGATGTATGTGTGCTTCTGTTGCAATAAGAAAAATTGCTGGAATAAATATCTCCGAATAAAGACCATATTTTAATCAAAATATCCGGCAACAAAATTTCAAAAGTATTTAATATCAAAAACCAACTTTGCTTTTTCGACACAATACCAATTATGTTGCCGGACATTTCCGGGGGATACTATTTTAAATATTCACTGATATTTTTGTATATCCTGTCAGAGATGTTTTCGGCATCTGCTTTTACAAACTTTTCACCTGTAATTTTTTCGTAAAGCTCTATATATCTTTCAGAAATTCCGGCTACAATTTCGTCTGTCATTTCAGGAACAACTTCGCCGGGCTGCCCCTTGAAATTATTTTCCATTAACCATTCACG
>QKHS01000070.1 GCA_003249955.1 Bacteroidales bacterium
TTTCTGGAGAATTCCGACAGCAAATATACTTACAGATTCAAATGATACGATTGCATGTGGGTTAACGTATGATAATCTTAGGGCAGAGAATCCGGGAAGTGGAATAGTTGGTTACTGGGATGAAATAAATCCTGCAACAGTATTTGATGATCAATTTGATACTGAGACATCGGTAACAGTGCAAAATTTTGGACTTCATGAATTATATTGGATAGAAGAAACCGGGCCGGCATTATATCCCGGATTTTGTACAGACACCGCAGGTCCTTTAAGGCTTTATTTTGTTGAGCAACCATTTGTTTCTGCAGGTGCTGATGATTATTTCTACGGATACTCTTATGAACTTAACGGAGAAATTCTTATTGATGATAATCCAGATTTTGATATGGCAATAAGTACATTATGGCAAACAGACAATGCTGTACTTGATAATTCTGCCGGACTTACCACTAATGCAACTGTTGCCGCATTCGGAGAATATGAATTCAGGCTTTTGGCTTATTATACAGATTTTTCCTCCTGTTTTTACAGAGATACAGTAAACATAACCTATGTTGACCCCGTTTTCATCGGCATTGAAAAAGAAAATCAGGAAGAAACAAAATTTAATATCTTTCCTAATCCGGTAAGTTCAATGCTAAATATTGTTTCAACCGTTGAGCCGGAACAAATACAGATAACAGATATAAACGGCCGCCTAATTAAAACTTTGTCCGGGAATTGTAAAAGTATAGATATTTCTGCACTCGAAGCCGGAGTATATTTTGTTAAAATCTACACAACAGAAGGAATCCACATTAATAAATTCATTAAAGAATAGATTAATTGTATATATTTGTGGTGATTGCAGTGTATTTGTTTAACACCAAAGCCATGAAAAACATTCTTTTTTTAGTTGTATTGCTATTCCTGTTTAAGTATAATGCCTTTTCGCAATGTTCGGACCCTGATGCCGGTTCTGGTTTTGCCGTTTGCGGTCCTTCGTGTGAACTTCATGTAACTGATGCTACCACCGGATATTGGACAGCCTGTTATGGCTTAAGTCCTATAAATCCGCAACCAATATTCAGCCCGTCAAATACCTCACAAACCCCCGTAGTTACTTTGCAGGAACTTATGGGTAACAAAATTATCAAATTTGTATGGACAGACAACAGCGGACCCTGTACCGATACTGTTCAGGTAGAATTTGTTGAAATACCTGTTGTTTTTGCCGGTGAAGACAAAGATGTGTGCGGGCCTTATGTTGTTATGGAAGGAGTTAGTTCCGGTT
The DNA here is from genome assembly GCA_003249955.1 of Bacteroidales bacterium. Taxonomy (GTDB): domain Bacteria; phylum Bacteroidota; class Bacteroidia; order Bacteroidales; family ML635J-15; genus Bact-19. The sequence goes on from QKHS01000070.1 coordinate 1,274, forward strand.
TTACAGGTAGCTGGTTACCAAACGGGTCAGATTTTGATGACTTCTCTGACCCTCAGGCAAGCGTTTTTTCCGGTAATTATGCAGAAAAAACATTTACATGGCTGGAAATACATCAGGCAATGACAGCATCCATCGGTTGTTCTTCTCAGGATGATGTTGTGATAACTTTCTGGCGAAAACCAACCGCGAACATACTTACAGAAGCTACAGATTCAATTACCTGTGGCCTTACATTTTGTAATCTGCGTGCAGAAAATCCCGGAGCCGGAATAACCGGAAACTGGTTGTCCGATGATCCGGTAGTTGCATATGAACAAAATCCTGATAATACAGATACCCGCGTTACTTTTTCCACTTATGGTATTCATAATCTTTATTGGGTAGAATCAGTAGAACCTGAATTATATCCCGGATTCTGTTCCGATACGGCAGGCCCGCTGAGGCTTCATTTTGTTGAACAACCTCTGGTTTCCGCCGGTGCCGATGATTATCTTTACGGATACTCATATGAACTTAACGGCGAAATCCTGATCGATGACAACCCTGATTTTGATATGACAATAGGCACATCATGGCAAACAGACAATGCTGTACTTGATAATTCTGCCGGACTTACCACTAATGCAACTGTTGCCACATTCGGGGAATATGAATTCACGCTTTTGGCTTATTATACAGATTTTGCCTCCTGTTTTTACAGAGATACAGTAAACATAACCTATGTTGACCCCGTTTTCATCGGCATTGAAAAAGAAAATCAGGAAGAAACAAAATTTAATATCTTCCCTAATCCGGTAAGTTCAATGCTAAATATTGTTTCAACCGTTGGGCCGGAACAAATACAGATAACAGATATAAACGGCCGCCTAATTAAAACTTTGTCAGGAAATTGTAAAAGTATAGATATTTCTGCACTCGAAGCCGGAGTATATTTTATAAAAATATTTTTACCCGACGGAATTCAGTTAAGAAAGTTTGTGAAGGAATAATGTGGAGAAAAAATTAATATTACACAGCAGGGATTAAAATTTTTTTGATCCCTGTTTTTTTAGATACAATAATTTCAAATAAAAACAATCACGAAATACACTACATGTTTTATGTAAAATTTTGTGTAGATTTGGGCATATAAAAAACTGAAATGACCGACGTACACAACAAAGAAACCCGCAGCTATAACATGAGCAGGATCAAAGGCAAGGATATGGGGATTTATTGCGATTAGATTACCTCGTTTTGTTCAAAAATTAGTAGCTTTGAGAAAAAGTAATTAAGTTTATGTTAAACTATTTGTATAGAGACAGTATATGTGCTTTTTTAAATAAAAGTATTGAAGAAATTATTGGTACGATAACGATAGCAAACCAGTTTGATTCAAATCATAATCAAAATAAATCATGGGAAGAACAGATCATTATTCTTAAAAAGGCATTATTAGATTATACCGGTACAATAATTTTTGAATTTTCTATACCACGGATGGGTAAACGATTAGACTGTTTATTAATAATTCAGAATATTGTATTTGTTATTGAATTTAAAGTAGGGGAGAAGGATTATCTTTTTTCAAATTATGAGCAAGTTTGGGACTATGCTCTTGATTTAAAAAATTTTCATAAGCCAAGTCATGATGTTGTTATTGTTCCAATACTTCTAGCAACAGAAGCAAAAGTTTCTGAGTTTCAATTTATCGAAGACTCTCACAATGATAATTTAGTAAGACCACTTAAATCTAATAAAGATGAACTAAGAGAAATTATAAGACAATGCCTTGAGAAATTTAAAAAGTTTAATTCAATCTCTACTCAAGAGTATGTGGAGGGTAGTTATTCGCCTACACCAACTATTATTGAAGCAGCAGTATCATTATATAAACATCATTCTGTAAAAAACATTACCAGAACAGATGCTGGGGCTAAAAATCTTAGCAAAACTACAACATCTGTTTCTAAGATTATCGAATATGCCCAATCGGAAAATAAAAAAGTTATTTGTTTTGTTACTGGAGTGCCAGGGGCTGGCAAAACTCTTGTTGGATTGAATGTTGCAACTCAACATTTAGATAAAAAAAAGGCAACACATAGTGTGTTTTTATCTGGAAATGGGCCTCTGGTTAAAATTCTTCAGGAAGCCTTAGCGCGAGATAAAGTAAAGTCTGAAAGAGAATTAGGTAACAAAATTACTAAAGATACTGCACGAAAAGGCGTTAAAGCATTTATTCAAATTATTCATCATTATAGAGACGCATATTTAGTTGATCCCAATCCTCCTTTTGACCATGTTGCAATCTTTGACGAGGCGCAGAGAGCGTGGAATAAAGAACAGACGGTAAACTTTATGAGAAGAAAAAAGGGACAATCAAATTTTACATATTCTGAACCGGAATATCTCATTTCATGTCTTGATAGGCATCATGATTGGGCTGTAATAGTCTGCCTTGTTGGAGGTGGACAGGAAATTAATACTGGAGAAGCAGGAATTTCAGAGTGGCTTTTAGCGATTAAAGATTCTTTTCCTAATTGGGAGGTTTGTGTTTCGCCCAATTTGTCGGATAGTGAATATAATGCTATAGAAGCAATAGAAGAGTTAAAAAAACAATGTGTATTTAAATTTGATGAGGACTTACATTTGGCTGTTTCTATGAGATCATACAGAGCAGAAAATGTTTCATTATTTGTTAAGCAGATACTAGATGAAGATAGCTCTGGTGCAAAACAAACATTTTTAAACATTTCAGAAAAATACCCAATAACAATAACGAGAAATATTGAGTCTGCTAAAAGATGGTTGAAAGAAAAAGCAAGAGGATCTGAAAGGTATGGGATTGTAGTGTCATCACAAGCATACAGATTAAAACCACTGGCAATTGATGTAAGAGTTGATGCAAATCCAGTACATTGGTTTTTAAGCGATAAAGACGACGTTCGTTCTTCATATTATCTTGAAGATGTTGCCACAGAGTTTCAAATTCAAGGATTGGAGTTAGATTGGTGTTGTGTAACCTGGGATGGAGATTTGAGATATTCTGATTCTGGTTGGGAAACATTTTCTTTTGTCGGGAATAAATGGCAAAGAATAATAAAAGAAGAACGGAAAAAGTACTTAATAAATGCTTATAGGGTTTTACTTACACGAGCTAGACAAGGAATGGTAATCGTTATTCCAGAAGGCAGTATTGATGACCATACAAGAAAGCCAGAGTATTATGACTCGACGTACAATTATCTTAAGTCTATTGGAATACCTGAAATAGAATGAAATTTATTAATATTATTATAAAAAGCTCTCCACATCCCCAACCTCCAACGGTATCCCTTCGCACAAATCAACAGGCTTGTCTGCAACCAGAATATCGTTTTCAAGTCTTATTCCGAATCCTTCGGCGGCGATATATATAGCCGGTTCGCAGCTAAGAATCATGCCGGGCAGAAGAGGAGTGTCCTTTTTTCCGGTGTCGTGAACATCGAGGCCGATAAAATGTGAAACCCCGTGCATATAGTATTTCTTTAAAGTAGGTTTTTCAGGGTCCTGAGCAGCAATCTCTGCTTTTGTTAATAAACCAAGGCTTAAAAGTTCCTGTTCAATTAAAGATTCGCAGTTACTGTTTAGCTGGCGGATTGTAGTTCCCGGAACCATCATTGATTTCATTTGCTTCATTACCGAAAGCACCGAGTTGTAAACGGTTTTTTGTCTTGCGGTAAATTTTCCAGAAACAGGAATAGTACGGCTTAAATCGGCTGCATAATAGTCAACTTCGGCTCCGAAATCAAGCAGTAGTAAATCACCGTCTTTACATTGATTACGGTTTGTGTTATAGTGTAAAATACAATTGTTCGGTCCCGAGGCAATAATAGGAAGGTAGGCGTGGTCCTGAGCTCCTGCCGAGAGAAACGACCTGGTCATTTCTGCTTCCACCTCATATTCGTAACAACCCGGTTTTACAAATTTCAGGATATCGCGGAAAGCATTTCCGGTAATATTTATAGCCGCCCGCGTGGCAGCAATTTCTTCGGGTGTTTTTTGCAAACGCAGATTCATGAAAACAGGGTCGGGATCGACGAAGTAAAGATTGTGATGAGACTGTTCTATATTATGTTTCCATTCGTGAATAAACGGGTTTTCGTAATGTGTTCCGCGCACGTTTGACGAATGTGAGAAATACACGTTTTTGGTTTTGTCGAGCAATGAATTCATAATCAACTCAAATTCCGGCAGATATTCAATATTTGCTATGCCGGAAATCTCCGCTGCTTCATGTTTTGTGTATTTGTGGCCGGTCCATATCAGCATTCTTTCGTCCGGTTCAATTATAAAGGCATATTCCTCGGTCCGCTTGTTGGCAGTATCGTTAAAAAGCAGAATAATTGTACTCTCCTGAGTAAGTCCGCTAAAGTAGTAAGTGTCGGAATTCTGCCTGAATTTAAAGAACTGATCCCCGTTTCTCGGGAATTGTTCGGCAGAGAATAATACTACCAGAGAGTCGGGTAATAATTGTGTGTATAGCTTTTGTCTGTTGGCGGTGAAGAATGTTTTGTCGAAGTGTTTTTTCATTTTGTAGTGATTTAATACACAAATGGCAAAGTTAATGAAAGATATTTATTCTGCAAGCAGGAGATCTGCGTATTTTTTCCGGCCCTCATGAAGAGATTTTCAAGTTACAGATACACGAATGCTTTCAGATAATATTACATCCGGCAGGCTACACATGTAGATTAAAATTCATTACCCCGCCTACTTACAATTAACTTCTACCGCCTTTTCCGCTTTTGCATATCCCAGTTCCGCTGCTTTACGGAAATCTGCACAGGCTCCGTCGTTTTGCCTTATAGTGATTTTTACCAGGCCTCTGTTATAGTATGCCAGAGCATAATCAGGACTTAGTTCAGTTGCTTTTGTATAGTCGTCTATTGCTCCCTGAAAATCGCCTGTACTTTCTTTTGCTGCTGCACGGGTAACATATGCCTTTAAAAATAAAGGGTCCATCTCAATGGCTTTGTCAAAGTCTTTTATTGCTGCATAATAACTGCCGAGGTTAGCCTTGTCTTTTCCTTTTTCAAAGTAATCCGTGGCCGTTTGGCAAAATCCGCTCTGAAAACAGATACAAATTCCGGTTATGAAGATTAGCTTATTCAAGTTATGTTGTTTTGGTTAATTACGCTTAAAATTATATTAATTCCCCCAACTCTCCCTGTCAAGGCTTCTGTAATGAATTGCTTCCGCTATATGCGAAGCCTGAATGTTTTCGCATTCCTCCATATCTGCAATAGTCCGTGATAATTTTATTATCCTGTCATAAGCACGTGCAGACAAATCGAGTTTTTCCATTGCGTTTTTAAGCAGATTAAGGCAGGTTTCATCAAGTTTGCAGAATTCCTTAATCATTTTCGAATTCATCTGGGCATTGCAATAAACATTTTTTCTTTTTTTAAACCTTTCAGCCTGTATCCGGCGGGCTTTTATTACACGTTTCTGAATTTCTTTACTCCGTTCGGCAGGTCTGGCATCTGACAGCTTGTCGAAACTCACAGGTGTTACTTCAAGGTGAATATCAATTCTGTCCAGGAGCGGGCCCGAAATGCGGTTCATGTATTTTTGAACGGTAGAAGCGGAGCAAAGACATTCTTTGTCCGGGTGATTGTAATATCCGCACGGGCAAGGATTCATTGATGCAACAAGCATTAAACTGGCCGGATACTCAACGGTAAATTTTGCCCTCGAAATTGTCACAACCCGGTCTTCCAGAGGTTGGCGCATAACTTCCAGCACTGTACGTTTGAACTCCGGTAATTCGTCCAGAAATAAAACCCCGTTATGTGCGAGCGAAATTTCTCCGGGTTGAGGGTAAGTTCCTCCGCCGACAAGAGCCACATCGGAAATTGTATGATGAGGACTTCTGAACGGACGTTGGAGCATAAGTGATTTTCCGCCTTCTGTTTTCCCGGCAACAGAGTGAATTTTAGTGGTTTCTATAGCTTCATCAAGTCCCAGTGGGGGCAAAATTCCGGGGATTCGTTTTGCAAGCATTGTCTTTCCCGAACCGGGAGGCCCGATTAAAATTATATTATGTCCGCCGGCGGCAGCTATTTCCAAAGCACGCTTTACATTTTCCTGTCCTTTTACATCAGCAAAGTCTGTTTCTATTTCCTCAATTCCTTTGTTGAATTCGGCTTCAATATCAATTATTACCCTTTCGAGTCCGGTTTCTCCGTTCATAAAACCTATAAGCTGTGTAATATTGCTTACTCCGTAAACTTCGAGTCCTTCAACAACGGCAGCTTCACGGGTGTTTTCCACCGGCAGTATTACTCCCTTAAAGCCGGCATCTCTGGCATTTATAGCAATAGGCAAAGCCCCTTTTATGGGATTGACATTTCCGTCAAGAGAAAGTTCTCCCATAATAATAAAATCTTCGAGCCGGTCTGAAATTATTTGCTCTGATGCTGCCAAAACGCCTGTTGCAATCGGTAAGTCATAAGCAGAACCCTCTTTGCGGACATCGGCAGGAGCCATGTTTATAACAATCTTTTTCCCCGGCCACTTATACCCGTTGGTGGTAAGCGCACTTATCATACGTTGCTGGCTTTCCTTTATTGCAGAATCTGCCAGTCCGACAAGATAAAAGTTTATCCCCTGAGATACGTTTACCTCAATAGTTATTGTATTGGCATTTATCCCGTCAACGGCAGACCCGTATGTCTTAACAAGCATTTTGTATTGTTATTTAATGATTAATCGGATGGTAAAGATAATGGAAAATAAATAAAATACAAAACGATGTCAAACTAATTATTACTATTGTAACAGTAATAATACAGTTTATAACAGATTGAAAAAAGTGTTGCGAACAACTATAGGAGGAATTAAGCAAAATTTCCGGGGTCTGCGTTAAATAAAAAATCATAGCGACAAATATTTGTGAGAGCGACGTGAGCAGGCCATGGAACCGCAGTCCGCATGGCAAGCTAGCCAAAGGCAAAAACGGCGGTCCGGCTCCGGAGGTGAAACCACAAAGCCGCTAACGAATGACATTGCCGGTAGATTGTAATACACTCAACTCGTTTGCAACTGCATACTACATCGATTACAGACTACAGATTACCGATTACAAAAACATCCGGGCTAATTCTATTCCTGAATTGATGTAATCCACCGGAAATTTTGCCTGATCCTACAGGAGTCCGGTCAATCTGGATAACAAGCTTTCAATAGCTTATTCCTTTATTTGTAATTTGATATTTGTTTTCTATCTTTGCTGTTTCTTAGAAAAACTATTATGGAAACAGTATTAAGCGGAATAAGATCAACAGGAAATCTACATCTCGGAAATTATTTAGGGGCTGTGCAGAATTTTGTAAAAATGCAATATGACAACAATTGTTACTTTTTTATTGCAGATTACCATTCGTTAACAACACATCCTACTCCTGGCGATCTGCATAAAAGTGTCCGTCAGGTTCTGGTTGAATATCTGGCTGCAGGCATCGATCCTGAGAAATCGACTTTATACGTGCAGAGCGATGTTCCTGAAATTGCAGAATTGTATTTATTGCTCAATATGAACGCTTATCTTGGCGAACTGGAAAGAACCACTTCATTTAAAGATAAAGCCAGAAAACAGCCTGAAAATATAAATGCCGGCCTTTTAACTTATCCGGTCTTAATGGCTGCCGATATTGTCATTCACCATGCTGATAAAGTTCCTGTTGGTAAAGATCAGGAGCAAAACCTTGAAATGGCACGCAAATTTGCCCGTAGGTTTAACAATATGTACAATGTAGAATATTTTAAAGAGCCGGTAGCTTATAATTTTGGCAAAGAACTGGTCAAGATACCCGGACTTGACGGAACCGGTAAAATGGGAAAATCCGAAGGAAACGGAATATTTCTGGCAGACGAAGAAGCCGTAATCCGCAAAAAAATAATGCGTGCCGTTACTGATGCCGGACCGACTGAACCAAACTCTGTTATGCCCGAAGTAATCGCTAATTTGTTTACCATAATGGATATTGTTTCCACTCCGGATACTGTTAAATTCTTTAAAGAAAAATACGCAAGTTGCGAAATTCGCTACGGAGATCTTAAGAAACAACTTGCCGAAGACGTTTGCAAGCTTATTGCACCGATAAATCAACGAATCAAAGAAATAGATTCTGACAATGAATACCTGAGTAAAGTTGCAAAACAAGGTGCCGAAAAAGCCCGCGAAAGTGCAGCTAAAACAGTAAAAGAAGTAAGGGAAATTATCGGGTTCAGAAAGTTTTATTAAACAAAACAACATAAAAAAAGCCGGTGACTGATTTTGTTAGTCACCGGCTTTTTCTTATCCTTTAAGAGCATTGGCACCGCTCGTTATTTCAAGAATTTCATTTGTAATTGCAGCCTGGCGTGCTTTATTATACATCAGGGTGAGATCTTTTATCAGTTCGGTAGCATTATCTGTTGCCTGATGCATTGCAGTCATTCTGGCACCATGTTCGGCAGCATTGCTGTCAAGAATAGATTTAAACATTTGTACTTTCAGTGATTTTGGAATCATTTCCTCAATTATATCTTCAACCTTAGGCTCAAAAATATATTCAGAAGGATTTGATCTTTCTTCTACCTCAATTGACACAGGTACAAACTGCTCAACTAATTGATGATGAACGGCAGCATTTTTAAAACTGTTAAATACAATATCTACTCTGTCAAAAACTTTATCGGCAAACAGTTTCATTACATATTCGGCAATTTTTGATGTGTTCTCAAAATTAAGTTCGTCAAATATTTCATTGTTGCTGCCTATAACCTCAAATCCGGATTTTTTTGCAAAGTCATATGATTTTCTGCCAATGCAGTAAAATTTCACATTTCCCGCTTCTGCCTGAGCACTGTAATCTTCATTTATTAATTGCATTGCTCTTTTGCAGATATTGGCATTAAAAGCTCCGCATAATCCCCTGTTTGATGCAATAAGAACTATCAGAATTTTATCGGCTTTGCGTGTTTGGTTATAAGTGCCGACGTGGTCTTTGCCAAGGCCGGAACTTACCTCAACCAGCACTTCGCGCAATTTATTGGCATATGGTCTGATTTGCACGACCCTATCCTGCGCTTTCTTCAACTTGGCAGCAGACACCATTTTCATGGCAGACGTAATTTGCCTTGTCGATTTTACCGAAGTGATTCTGTTTCGTATATCTTTTAATCCTCCCATAATGATGGTTTATTTTTTATATTTCTCGGTAAATTCAGCAGCTACTTTTGCAAGGACAGAAGTAATTTCATCTGATAATTCTCCTTTTGCCAGTCTGTCCATAATGTCTTTGTTATTTGCATTAAGGAACTCTACATAGCGCATTTCAAATTCTCTGATTTTATCCAGAGGAACATCTTTTAGTAATCCGTTTGTACCGCAGTAAATAATTGCAACCTGATTTTCGACCAATACCGGTGAGCGTTCAGCCTGTTTCAGTATTTCAACATTTTTACGTCCTTTATCAATAACCGAAAGAGTTACAGCATCAAGGTCAGAACCAAATTTTGAGAAAGCTTCAAGTTCGCGGAACTGAGCCTGATCAATTTTTAAAGTTCCGGCGATTTTTTTCATACACTTAATCTGTGCATTACCCCCAACTCTGGAAACAGATACCCCTACGTTAATAGCAGGACGTACACCGGCGTTGAAAAGGTTTGATTCAAGGAAGATCTGTCCGTCGGTAATAGAAATTACGTTTGTTGGAATATATGCCGAAATATCACCTGCCTGAGTCTCAATAATCGGTAATGCAGTCAGAGATCCTCCTCCTTTTACTTTGCCTTTGAGACATTCCGGAAGGTCGTTCATAGATGCTGCAATTTCGTCTGACTGAATAATTTTGGCAGCACGTTCAAGTAATCTTGAGTGCAGATAAAAAACGTCACCAGGATAAGCTTCACGTCCCGGAGGTCTTCTCAGCAACAAGGAAACTTCACGGTACGAAACAGCTTGTTTAGACAGGTCATCATAGATGATAAGTGCCGGACGTCCGGTATCGCGGAAATATTCTCCGATTGCGCAACCTGCGAAAGGAGCATAAAACTGCATAGCAGCAGGATCAGAAGCAGAAGCTGTGACGATTACGGTATAATCCAGTGCTCCGGCTTCTTCCAGAGTTTTTGTTATATTGGCAACTGTAGATCCTTTTTGTCCGATTGCTACATAGATGCAATAAACCGGTTCGCCTTTGGCATAAAACTGCTTTTGATTGATAATTGTATCAATGGCAATTGCGGTCTTTCCTGTCTGACGGTCTCCGATAATGAGCTCTCTTTGTCCTCTTCCGATCGGAATCATTGAGTCGATAGCTTTAATCCCGGTTTGTAACGGTTCGGTAACCGGCTGTCTGAAGATTACACCGGGAGCAATTCTTTCCAGAGGCATTTCGTGAAGTTCTCCGCCAATAGGGCCTTTGCCATCGAGAGGTTCACCTATAGTATTAACAACACGGCCGAGCATCTGTTCGCCTACCATGATAGAAGCAATCCTGCGAAGTCTTTTTACGACATTCCCTTCTTTAATATCGTCGCTGTGTCCTAATAATACCGCCCCGACATTGTCTTCTTCAAGGTTAAGAACAATACCTTTTACCCCGTTTTCAAATTCGATAAGCTCATTTGACTGCACATTATCCAATCCGTGAATACGTGCAATCCCGTCACCAACCTGTAAAACAGAACCAACTTCTTCGAGACTCGTTTTTGAAGATAATCCCTCTAATTGTTGTTTTAATATTTGAGATACTTCTGATGGTTTAATATCTGCCATAATGATAACTTATTTTATGTTTTAAATTTTCTTTACGTATGAATCTGATTTTAATGACTTTTTGATTTCCCTGAGCTGGGTAGCGATACTTAAGTCGAGTTGCTGATGCTCTATGCGTATGATAATTCCGCCCAACATTTCGGGATTAATGTGATCATTAATTTCTACTCCTGATTTGTATGAATCGGAAACTGTTTTTGCAATTTTGTCTTTTGCGTCATTACTTAAGCCCTCGGGAGTGGTAAGAATAACTTTTTTAATGTTAAATTCTTTTCGGTACATATCTTCAAAATTTCTTGAAATATCCGATATGTATGCTTCACGATTATTTTCTACCAGCATACGCAGAAAATTCATCGACATTTTGTTGATACTGCTTTCAAAAACATTTGATAAAAGCCTGGACTTTTCAGATGGCTTAATTATCGGGCTTGTAATTACAGAGTAGAATTCCTGATTATCTGAAATTGTTTTTTTGATTAACGTGAAATCTGCAAAAACATCTTTTAAAATACCCTGTTCTTTTGCCAGAATAAATATTGCTTTGGCGTATCTTACTGAGATTTTACTTTGGTTCATGTTAGTTAAACTTTACATCTTTTAGTAAATCATCGACCAAACTTTCGTTATCTGCTTTGGTCTTTAACTCTCTGCGCAAAACTTTTTCGGCAACCAGAACAGATAAATCGAGAACCTGATTTTTAATTTCGTCCATAGCAGCGGATTTTTGAGCAGCAATTTCCATAGCAGCAGATTTTTTAATCTTTTCAACTTCTGCCATTGCTTCCTGTTTTGCCTGTGCCACAATCTGATCTTTAATTTCTCTTGCTTCTCTCATCAGATTATCTCTTTCAACACGTGCTTCAGCCATTATTTTTTCATTTCCTGCCTGAAGTGATTTCATCTCCTCACGTGCTTTTTCAGCCATGTTTAACGCATCTTCGATACTTTGATTACGCGAACTTATCATTTTATTGATGGGCTTCCATGCAAATTTTGTCAGAACAAGTAATAAAATCGTAAAGATAAGCCCTGTCCAAAATATAAGTCCGATTCCTGGTGTTACGAGATCCATAATATTTCGTTTTTTTAAGTTCTTTAAAAAACATTTCCCGGAGCCAATCGCCCGTCGGGAAATGTAAGTTTGTTTTTAGCTTTGCAAAAGAGCAACAACAACACCAAACAAAGCAACACCTTCAACCAAAGCAGCAGCAATGATCATAGACATCTGAATGTTTTTTGCAGCTTCTGGCTGTCTTGCGATTGCGTCCATAGCAGCGCTACCAATTTTTCCGATACCATAGCTGGCACCAATTACTGCCAAAGCAGCACCAATTGCCGGAATTCCTGTCATAATTGTATAATATTAAAGTTAAACATAAAAAATTAAATTCTAGTGATGTTCTTCAACTGCCATGCTTATAAACAGTGATGATAACATTGTGAAAATATATGCCTGTAAGAATGCAACCAATAGTTCCAGGCAATTCATAAATAATACGAAAAGAACCGAAACGGGCGACATTGTAAAGGATTCAAAAATAAATATAAGCGAAACAAGACTTAAAATTATAATATGCCCTGCTGTAATGTTTGCAAAAAGACGGATTGTTAAAGCTACCGGTTTTACAATCATTCCCATTATTTCAACAACTGCCAGAATCGGTTTTACAAAAACAGGAACTCCCGGCATCCACAGTGTGTGTTTCCAGTAATGCTTGTTGCCGTTTAAATTAATTGCAAAAAATGTAAATAACGCCAGTGTCATTGTTACTGCAATGTTCCCTGTTACGTTTGCTCCTCCCGGGAAAAACGGGATTATTCCGAAAAGATTATTAAAAAAGATGAAGAAAAAGACCGTAAGTAAATATGGTAAAAACTTATCTGTCTTTTTGCCAAGATTAGGGTAAACAATCTCGTCTTTTACAAATAAAATCAATGGTTCCATAACCGATTGTAAACCTCTCGGTCTTCCGGGATTCTTTTTATAGGCTTTGGCAACACTTACAAAAATGAGAACAATAAACAAAGACACAATAATCATTGCAAAAACATTCTTTGTAATAGAGAAGTCAAGCGGCATTTCATTAAGAACAACATTTTCCCCTTCTTTTTCTTCGAACCGGAGTTGTCCGTCAGTATCTGCCATGTAAATCTTCTCGTCATATAATGCATATTTGTTATCACCTTTTTCAACTATCTTATGCCCGTGCTCAAATTCAGATGACATAAAAACGTCAAATTGTCCCTTATAAACAACAATAACCGGTAAAGGAATGGAAACCACAACCTCTTCACCGTTATCTTTTTTATAATCCAGAATATGCCACTGGTGCGCATCTTTAATATGATGCATTATCAGTTCAATGACATTAAATTTCTCACCCTCTCCTTCATTTTCCTTTGCATCAGAAGCCATCACAATATTGCTAAAACACAGAACTGAACAAAGACTGATTAAATATAAAATATGCTTCATAATAATCTTTTACTTAATTTAAGTGGCACTACAAATTTACATTTTCAATTTTAATATGCTAATAAAAAATGAAATATTTTTTTCATACATTATTTTTAAACTGTCGCACAAGATAAACAACTTCTGCCGTAAGATAAATGAAATAAATCATGAAAAATTGTAAAACATATTCTTTGCGGAAAAAACTGTCATTTATTAAGTGCGGAAGCAAAAACAATATGGCGAAAAACATTTTTACAAGGCTTGTTGCAAGATATGCATAACCCAACATGTCAGGCTTTGACCTTTTTAGTATTATCTTAACCGCAACAACAGTCGCAATTGTGATTACAAACATAAACGGATGGACAAACAACACCCCCGGAGCGTAAAAGTATCGTGAAAAAAAATGTAATAACGAATAATGTCCGGCAAAAATAAAAATTGCCGCAAAACTGAACTTCTGTAGAGACTGAAAATCCTGTTTACTTATCATTGATTATTTTTGAAATTACCAGATACATTGATCCGATTACTGCAAATAAAGATAAGCCTATTGTAAACCACGGAGTGTCATTATTAAAATATTTATCAAGCTGTTTTCCGCCTAAGGCTCCCCCTGCAATCATAATTCCCATTTCCAAAGCCAGAGACGAATACCTGACAAATTTATTTAAGCCGTCCTTATTATCTTTGGGCTTGTCTTCGGGATTATTACTCATTTGATCCGTCTCCGCCGTTATCTGTGCGGATATTTCCTCCCATATTGCAACTTCCTGTAAAAATTGCTCCCGGCTCAATTGATAATTTTGAAGTAATTATATCTCCGTAAATTCTTGCTGTAGATTTTAAAATTAATAATTCCTCAACAGTAATTTTTCCTTCCACCTGTCCGGAAATTTCAGAGTTTTTACAATAAATTTCTCCTAAAATCTTTCCGGGAGCGCCCAATACAAGTTTAGCCTTCATGTTAAGGTTTCCGGTTAAACTTCCGTCAATTCGTAAATCCCCGTTTGATACAATATCTCCGTTTACAGAAGTTCCACTTCCGATAATGTTTAAATTGTTCTGTTCCTCTTCGTAACTTCTTGCCATAGTCTTAGTTTTTTTTGCGATTCACAAATATAAAACAAAAGATTATGTTTTTTTAAATATTTTAAAAAGAAATAACGAATTCCGGTTAAATAAAAAACAGAAGTCAGGCCATTCATTAAATAATAAATAGTCAACTCCTGTTTATCCGGGGTATCCTGGCAATGCTTATGTGAAAATTATCTGAGTATGGTCTCCGCCGGCCATTTCGTAAAACTGGCCTATTGTCAGAATTCCGCTTACATGTTCGCTAAGATCCTCTTTTTTAAGTTTGAACATATCCATTGCAAGCTTGCATGCATATATTTCTCCTCCTCCGGCAGTAATCATTTCCATAAACTCATCAACAGGAGGAATATCCAAAGCCTCCATCTGGCTCTTCATCATTGCAGAAACTCCCGCTTCCACAAACGGAACAGAACCTAACCATGTGGGAAACGGAAGGCCTCCGGGCATTCGCATTGCCGGATTGCCTACGGTTGCTGTTTTCAATTTCATCATTTGTTTCTTGGTAATAGCATCAAGTCCGAAAAATGTGAAGAACAGCTTTGCTTCTATTCCCTCCATTACTGCGCCATTTGTCATAACCAACGCTGCATAAACATCTTCAATTGTCCCTTTTGCGCAAATAATGCAAACCTTTTTTAAAGGCGATTCATTGTTATTGCTCATAAAATTTAATTTTAAATTATTAAATACAACTTGTTGGCTTGGAGACTCCGGCAATTTTTGTTGCTTTTTTTAACGGAGCCCCGGGAAAAAGTTGATAAAATTCTTTAGTGTCAACTACTCCTGATTTGCTGACAGAACGGATTGTTAATGCCTCGCCTGATTTTACTTTATTCCTGATAAAATCCAAAACAGCAAAATGCTTTTCTGTTAATTCCAGATCTTCTTCTTTTGCAATTGCTACAGCAATTTCTTTTGTCCATTCTTCCGGTCTGATCATGTAACCCTCTTCGTTTACTTCGATCATTTTTCCTGCTAATTCTTTTTGTGCCATAATATTAATTTTAATTGTCATTTTTAATTTTTAACAGAACCCCGACTGCCCGTAGCCGGTTTTCTAATCACCATCCAATTCTCTTTTTATTTCTTTTATCGTTCTGAGTGAATAAGCCAGTGTTTGTCTTACTTCCGGAGACCTCAATTCTTTAAATAATCCAAGCATAGACTTATTGTCAAGACTTTTGTCAGTTTTTGTAGTTACGAGAACCTTCGAAATCTTTTCCAGATTTTTGATTAATTCAGGATTTGAAAAGTTTACAGCAATCTTTAACAAACTATCCATATTATCGGCAAGATTTCTGAAAGTTTCGAAATATCCTTTTTCCTCCCAGTCGGCAATTGTTTCTATTGTGTTTAATCCCAAATCGTGAACTATAGGTCCGATATCCTTAAGTAAGTCGTTGAGACTTTCAAATACCCCCATCATCTGATTCAGATTTTTAATATTCTTTGTAAGTCTCAGAACCAGCATTTTTAATTCATCCGGATTCAGTTCTATGTTGTTATGATCCAGTTCCTCAACAACAGTATTATACATGTCGTATCCTACAATTTTCACATCATCAACCAGGTCTTCAATTTCCTGTGACTTCCGACGCTGAATTTCCACATATTGCAAAACCATATCAAGTTTTGCATTTATTTCGTCAAAGCGATTATTTATTTCCGATTCGTTCATTTTCCGAAATTTTAATAAGTCAATTTTTTACCTGCCATAGACATGTTAGTGGAAATAGGCATCTCTTTTCCTTTAAGTAAAACATGCCAGTACATCCATCTGAAAATCATTTTCCCGTAATGATTCATTTTTGTAACTTTCAATAACCCGAAAGGCCCGACACCAGGTAAAGGGAAAGTTCCGGGTAATGGCTCAGTGTCATAATTAAAATCAATTAATGTCCCCATTCCGTTACCGGTTACAATATAGCAATTTGCATGGCCATCGAATTTTGCGGTAAACGGCCGCCCTTCTATCGCACACATAAGGTTCTCTGTAAGAATCTCTGCTGCAAAATGAGCTACGGAACCGGCCTTTGATGTCGGTAAATTAGCTGCATCTCCCAGAACAAAAATGTTTTCATGCCCGTTTGCCTGTAGAGTGTATTTGTCTGTCGGAACAAAATTCAGATCATCACCCATACCGCTTCTTTCAATCATGTCATCACCTTTGTTGGTCGGTACCGACACTAAAAGATCGAAAGGAACCTCCAATCCGGCATAGTCTATGATTTTTTTCTCTTTGTTGTCAACTTCAGCAATATTATAATCAGGAATAATTTTGATGTTTTTCTCCTCCAGAAGCTGACTAAGCAGTTTTGTGGCAATTGGTTTTGTAAATGCTCCGGGTAATGGCGTTACCAAAGTTATGTCAACCTTGTCTCTCATTCCGCGCTGAGTAAAATATGCATCAGCAAGAAATACAAATTCCAAAGGAGCAACAGGACATTTGTAAGGCAATTCCGCTATATTCACAACCAGCCTGCCACCCTGCCATGTTTTAAGATGTTCTGCAAGTGCAAGTGTCCCGTCAATAGAATAAAAGTCAAAAACATCCTTGTACCACAATTCACCTTTAAGCCCTGGAGTTTCTTCAGGAGCCAGCCTTGCCCCTGTAGCAATTATCAGATAATCATATTTTAATACCTGAGAGCCTTCAACCAAAAGAACCTTGTTTTCTTCAGGTACTATTTTATCAATCTGAGAGTAAATAACGTTAACCCCGACAGGAAAGAAATCTGCCTTGGGCTTTATTACATCATGCTTTTTATAAATCCCGAAAGGAATAAACAAAAATCCGGGTTGATAATAATGTGTTTTACATTGATCAACAATGGTAATGGTCCATTCATCCTGCAAAAGTTCTTTGCTGAGTTTGTTTGCCATAAGAGTACCGGCTGTTCCGGCACCTAAAATCACGATTTGTTTCATTATAAATGTTTTTATTGTTAATCTTATAACAAAAGAACGGCTTTTGTTCATGTAAGTTGAAATATGTAATATGATAATTATTAGTTTATGATATGTATCATATTGATTATTAACACAATATGCCTGTTCCCGGACATTATATGTTTAAAGTCAGAATTTAAATGTTGTTAAATATTGCAAAACCATATAGGGGGGTTTTGAGTTTTAGTTGTCATATGGTTGTTGAAATTATAGAATAACTTAAAATTTAAATTATGAAAATCAAAATTACTGCGATTGTTTTATTCGTTTTTTCCTGTGTTGCTGTCATCGCTCAGGATCAGAATGTCTCAGAAAACAGAGCTTTTCAGATAAGCTTTATTTCTCCTCTGGGAACCAACGGTTTAGATTCCTGGAAAATTTCAAATAATGTATCCGTAAATATTTTTGCCGGTTATAACGGAGGCCTTGACGGATTTGAGATCGGAGGATTTTATAACGGGTTACACAAAGATATGAAAGGTGCTCAGCTTGCCGGATTTGTAAATACAGTTCTGGGAAATATGAAAGGCCTTCAGGGATCAGGATTTGCAAATTTTGTGAAAGAGGAATCAAAAGGAACCCAATTATCCGGTTTTACAAATGTCGCATTGAATGACTTTACAGGACTTCAGGCAAGCGGATTTGCAAATTATGCAAAAAACATTCCGTCAGGAGTTCAGATCTCAGGATTTGCAAATGTTAACCTTGGAGATATAAAAGGCGTACAGGCTTCGGGTTTTGCAAATGTAAATAAAGGAAAAACCGATGGAGCCCAAATAAGCGGATTTTTCAATTACACAAAAAAACTTAAGGGCATACAGATAAGTTTTATAAATATTGCAGATTCTGTTGAAAGCGGATTACCAATAGGCTTTTTCAGTTATGTTAAAAACGGATATCATAAGTTTGAATTCGGAGGGAATGAATCCTTATATGGTGTTGCCAGTTTCAAAACCGGAACGACAAAATTTTATAATATCTTTTCATTGGGAATCAATATTAATAACAACAATTTGTTTTGGGGCTTTGGTTATGGTATAGGAACCCTTATTCCTGTATCTGAAAAAATAAGTATGAATATCGATTTAATCAGTTATCAGATAAACGATGATACGTTCCGGACATATTATAATTTTAATTCACTGAATAAACTGAACGTAAATGCAGCTATGCGGTTAACGGATGGATTGGCGGTATTTGGCGGAATAAGCTGGAATGTCCTGGTTTCTGATGTTTATGACTACGAAGGAAATCACATTGAAGCCGATTTGGCTCCATGGAGTGTTTATAACAGGACTCAAAATAATATTAATGTAAAAATGTATCCGGGTTTTTCATTAGGACTAAGATTCTGATTATATAAAATTGAATCATGGTCCTGCCTGGATAAATTTTATTGTTAAGAGACAATACTAACTAAATCTGCAATTCTTATAAAAACGTTGTTGACAACACCTGATTGTTAACAGCGTTTTTTATTTCAGCCCCAAAATGAAAAATTTTTATTAAATTTACACACTTAATATTCATTTTATGTCTGAAAATGAAATACAATGTTCCTGCGAAGGCTGTCATTTAAAAACGGTAGTCTATAACAGTCTGAACGATGCAGATATTTTAAGTGTATGCGGAGACAGACGCGAATGTCGTTACAGCAAAGGCGATGTAATTATTGAAGAAAATGCAGAGATAAAAGAATTTATTTATCTTAAATCCGGGTTGGTAAAAATATTCAGAAAGGTTGCGGATGGCAGGGAACAAATACTTAATATTGCTACTCCGATGGAATTTGTAAGTTTACTTTCTGTTTTTTCAGAGAAATATTATAAATTCAGTATATCTGCTCTTGATGAAACATCAGTTTGTGTAATCAGCCTCGACCTGATAAAGTCTTTGATTATTTCAAACGGTAATTTTGCATTGGGACTCATGGAAAAAATGAGCAAAAATGCTGACAAAATAATTCTTCAGAATTTAAGCCTGAACATGAAAAACCTGAGAGGAAGAATTGCATATATACTTCTGATTTTTTCAAAAGACATCTATAAATCCGAATGTTTTGATTTGCCGGTTTCCCGTAAAGAAATTGCCCAATTGATAGATATGACAACGGAAAACGTAATAAGAATTCTTTCGGAATTCCGCCGCGATAATATTATTAAAATAAACGGCAAAAATATTGAGATTGTAAATCTTAAAGTACTTGAGCAAATTTCTATACATGGATAAAATTATGATACCTCATATCGCTGTTGAGGTAAATAACTCCTGCAATCAAAACTGTATATTCTGTTATAACCACATCCCTCACGAAGACATTAAGAGAGACGGAAATTATAAAGCATTGCTAAAAGTCCTGAAACGAATATACACATTAGCCGATATCGGCAATATTACTTTTACCGGCGGAGAACCTTTGCTTGAACCCAGGTTGCCGGAGCTTATCCTTTTTGCAAAAATGAAAAAGTCTTTATCGACCGTTATTTCCAACGGAACACTTTTTACTCAGGACAGGCTCAGGGAAATGCTTTTGGTCAAAAACGATTTGTTTCAGTTACCGGTTCATAGTCATAAATCCGAAGTTCATGACCGTATGACCGGTTTAAACGGTTCGCATGAAAAGTCGGTAAAAGCAATTAAAGAATTGCAGTCTGCCGGGGCCGGTGTTGTTGCGGTAATTGTATTAACCGGGCTCAATGCTAAGGACGTTGACAAAACCATACAATTTATTTCAGAACTCGGCATAAAACAGGTTTCGGTAGATCGCTACAACATTGGTGGAACAAATAAAAACAAATACTCTGCAATTCTTCCGGAAAAGCAGGAACTGAGAAATGCATACACATTAATTAATAGTACATCAAAAAGTCTCAATATAAAATTAAGTTCTAATGTATGCACTCCACATTGCATTCTTAACCCTGCAGATTTCCCTTTTATAATGTTTGGTAACTGCCCCGAAAACCCGTTACATTTTCCGGTAACAATTTCAGTTGACGGAACAGTCCGGGTCTGTAACCACAGCCCGGTTGCTGCCGGGAATATTTTTAAAGAAAGATTTCAGGATATTTTAAAATCAGACTATGTTAAATCGTGGAACGAAAACATTCCTGATTTGTGCAGGGATTGCAGTTTATGGAAGAACTGCCGGGGAGGTTGCAGGGCAGCTTCGGAACAAACCGGCGGAAGCAACAAAATGGCAGATCCTGTAATTCGCGGAATTGCCGGATATTAGGGAATCATTTCTCTAATAAAAATATTAAAATCTGACATAAAATTGTTAATAAAACTTTTCACTTTCAACAATAAACATTGTTAACTTAATTTGATTTACTTCTGCGGGCATTGGTAACACAAGGGTTTTGCCTTTTGACGATGATTTGTAATTAATTGTTGAAAAAATATTGTGTTAAAGAAAATTATATTATTTTTGCAGTCCGTTTGGTCATCCAGCCTATGGGGTAAATATTTATTAATTAATTAAAATTTACAAAGTAGTGAAAACATTGAAGTACAGAACATTATCAGCAAATAAAGAAACTGTTAACAAACAGTGGTTTGTTGTTGACGCAGAAGGAGAAGTTCTTGGCCGTTTGGCAGCAAGAGTTGCTATGGTTCTTCGCGGGAAACATAAAACTGATTACACACCACATGTTGACTGTGGCGATAATGTGATTATTATTAACGCTGAAAAGATTCGCCTCACAGGCAATAAACTTGCAGATAAAGTTTATATCAGACACTCCGGCTATCCTGGCGGACAAAAATCAACAACAGCACAGGAAATGCTTGATAAACATCCTGAAAGGATTATTGAAAAAGCTGTTAAGGGAATGTTACCTAAAAACAGTTTGGGTGCTGAATTATTCAGAAATTTATATGTTTATGTTGGAAGCGAGCACAAACAGGAAGCTCAGAAACCAGCTAAGTTGGACTTAAATACAATTAAATAAGCATTATGGAAGTTTTTAATGCAATAGGCCGTAGAAAGGCAGCTGTAGCAAGAGTTTATCTCAGCGAAGGCAAAGGTAATATTACAATTAATAATAAGAAACTGGAAGAATATTTCCCGGTAATGCAACTTCAGTATATCGTGAAACAACCTTTCCTTACTTTAGACAAACTTGAAAGCTGGGATGTTAAAGCTAACATCGATGGCGGAGGTATCAGCGGACAAGCTGAAGCTTTACGTCTGGGAATTTCAAGAGCGTTGCTTAAAGTAGATCCGGAGTATCGTGCAAGTCTTAAACCACAAGGTTTTCTTACACGTGACCCGAGAGTTGTTGAAAGGAAAAAACCGGGACAGAAAAAAGCCCGTAAAAGATTCCAGTTCTCTAAACGTTAGTATTTTAGTGAGTTATAAATCAAGTTTAGTATCTAAATTGCCCGGACAGACCATCTTTTGGCTCTACCGGTCAATTGTTACTACAGAAAGTAAACTTTAAATTTTAAAAAATGCCAAGAGTAAGTTTTGATCAATTACTTGACGCAGGTGTTCACTTCGGACACTTAAAGCGTAAATGGAATCCGTCTATGGCTCCTTACATTTTCATGGAACGTAACGGTATTCACATTATTGACCTGCACAAAACAGCTATCAAAATAGATGAAGCTGCCAATGCAATGAAGAACATCGCAAAATCAGGTCGTAAAATTCTTTTCGTTGCAACAAAAAAACAAGCTAAAGACATTGTTGCCGAAGAAGTTACCAAAATCAACATGCCTTATGTTACAGAACGTTGGCCCGGTGGTATGCTTACCAACTTCCCGACTATCCGTAAAGCTGTTAAGAAAATGTCTTTAATCGACAAAATGCACGTTGACGGAACATTTGATTCACTTTCAAAACGTGAAAAACTTCAGATTACCCGCCAAAGAGCAAAATTAGAAAAGAACTTAGGTTCAATTTCTGACTTGTCAAGATTACCGGCTGCTCTTTTCGTTGTTGACGTAATGAAAGAAAAAATCGCTGTCAGAGAAGCTATAAGATTGGGTATTCCTGTTTTTGCAATGGTTGACACAAATTCAGATCCTAAACCTATCGACTTCCCGATCCCTGCAAATGATGATGCTTCAAAATCAATTCAGTTGATTCTCAGCATTATGTGCCAGGCTATTAAAGAAGGTCTTAGCGAAAGAAGCGTAGAAAAAGAAAATACTGCAAAATCAGTTGACGAAGCTGGTGACGATGCAGGAGAAGAAAGAAAATCTTCACGTACAAGAACAAGAGCAAAGAAAGAAACTGCTGTTGCAGAAAACGCTCCTGTTGAAGAAGAAAATGATGAAGAATAATTAGAAACTTTAAAATTACACAAAAATGGCAAATATAACTGCTGCTGATGTTGGCAAATTAAGACAAATGACCGGTGCCGGTATGATGGATTGCAAAAAAGCATTGGTTGAAGCTGACGGAGACTTCGACAGAGCAAAAGAATTAATTCGCGAAAGAGGTCTTGCTATAGCTAACAAAAGAGCTGACAGAGAAGCATCTGAAGGTGCAGTGTTGGCAAAAACTGTAAATAATGACACTGTTGGAGTAATGGTAGCTCTCAATTGTGAAACTGATTTCGTGGCTAAAAATGTTGATTTCGTGGAATTGGCAAAAACAATCCTCGAAACTGCTGCTAAGGAATTACCAGCCGACATCGAAGCTTTGAAAAATTGTACAGTTAACGGTCAGACAATTACAGACCTGGTTGCTGAAAGATCTGGTATCACAGGCGAAAAAATGGGACTCGCTTATTATGAAAAAATTGAAGCTGCTCAGGTTAGCTCATACATACATATGGGTAACAAATTAGCTACAATGGTTGGTCTTAATAAAGTTGTTGATCCTAAAGTAGGATTTGGCGTTGCAATGCAGATTGCTGCTATGAATCCTGTTGCTGTTGATAAAGATTTTGTTCCTCAGGAGGTTATCGAAAAAGAACTCGAAATCGGTCGTGAACAGGCACGTAACGAAGGTAAAGCAGAAGAATTACTTGATAAAATTGCTCAGGGTAAACTTCAGAAATTTTTCAAAGAATCTACTTTACTTAATCAGGAATTTGTTCAGGAAGGTAAAATTACTGTTAAAGAATATTTACAAAAACAGGAAAAAGACCTTACTGTTACAACTTTCAAAAGATTCGGTCTTTCCAACTAAACAAAAACAAATCAAATATTTAAAGGCTGTCAGATCTGACAGCCTTTTTTTGTTGCCGTTTCAAACATTCCTGTCATTCAAATTGTTATTTTTGCACTCAAATTATCGCGATGAACAAAAAAGTATATATTGAGACATACGGCTGCCAGATGAATGTTGCCGACTCCGAAACTGTTGCCGGAATTATGCACTCCAGAGACTATTCTGCAGAAACAGACATTAATTCTGCCGATGTTATTATTATCAACACCTGTTCGGTTAGAGATAATGCAGAAAAAAAAATATGGAACAGGTTAGATTATATCAAAAGCTTAAAACGTAAAAACAAAAACCTTAAAGTCGGAATAATCGGTTGTATGGCTCAGCGTATTGCGGAAAAATTACTTGAACATCCGGTTGTGGATTTTGTCGCAGGTCCCGATGCTTATCGTAATTTGCCCGATCTGGTAAGTGAAACTGATATAGGATTCAAATTATCCAATACAGATTTTGATATTTCAGAAACATATTCAGGAATTGAACAACTGAAAACAGGAACAGACGAAATTTCAGGGTTTGTGGCAATAACCCGGGGATGCAATAATTTTTGCTCATACTGCATTGTCCCTTATACGCGTGGGCGTGAAAGAAGCAGTTCATACAAAGATATAATTGCAGAAGTAAAAAGCCTTGCAAATAAAGGGTTTAAAGAAGTTACACTTCTGGGACAGAATGTAAACTCATATTTATTCGAAGATGATGAAAACAAAGTTGATTTCCCTTTATTAATAAAAATGGTTGCACATACAGTTCCTGAAATGAGAGTAAGGTTCACAACCTCACATCCCAAAGACATATCTGATGCATTAATCGACGCCATTGCAGAGAATAAAAATATTTGTAATCATATTCATCTGCCTGTCCAGTCAGGAAGTAATAAAGTACTGGAATTAATGAACAGAAAATATACAAGAGAATGGTATCTGGAAAGAATAAAAACAATAAAAGAAAAAATTCCGGACTGTGGCTTATCTTCCGATATCTTTTGCGGATTTTCGGGTGAAACAGAAGAAGATTTTCAGGAAACACTGGATTTAATGAATATAGTAGGCTACGATTTGGCTTTTATGTTTAAATATTCTGTAAGGCCCGGAACGGCAGCATCAAAAAATCTTGAAGATGATGTGCCAGAAGAGGCAAAAAAAGAAAGACTCAGCAGAATGATTAAAGTACAGAATAAGATTTCTCTGGCAAAAAACCGTGCAGATATAGGTAAAACATACGAAGTCCTTGTAGAAGGCCATTCCAAACGTTCAGAAGAAATGCTTTTCGGTCGTACAGAACAAAGTAAGGTCGTGGTTTTTCCGGCTGAGAATGCGAAAAGAGGAGATTTTGTAATGGTTAAAATTACAGAAGCCAGTTCTGCAACATTAAAAGGGATTATAGTATAGAGACGAAATTATTTAGCTTGTTTTGAATTAATGGGACGAAAGACAATTTGCATAGTCACTTAAACAATTACATAAAAACAATTTTATTGGCATGGATCAGATAAATGAATTTCGCGAATATCGCTCAAAGATGAATGAAAAACTGTTAAGTAAAAACAATAAAGTCATTAAAAGACTATATAGCCTTGACACCTTAACTTATCAGGATTCTGCGCTGGACACCAAAACCAAGGAAATGCTGGGGCTTGTGGCATCAATGGTTTTGCGCTGTGACGATTGTGTAAAATACCATTTGGAGACATGCCATAAATCAGGTGTAAAGACAGATGAAATATTAGATATATTCAGCATTGCAAATGTTGTAGGCGGAACTATTGTAATTCCACATACACGTCGTGCTCTTGAATATTGGGAGCTGCTGGAAAAAGAAGATTAATCCTTTCTGTTTACATAAAATGTAAACAACTACAGTAATTTTACCCGTAAACATACTAAAACCAACAGGCAAAATCGTTATTTATTAAATAAGCATTTTGTTTAATTGTTATTAATATCTTTTTGAATGAATAAAAATCTACCGGAATTAACAACAGTTTTAATTTTCAGATTTATTCACTTTAAAAAATTAATGACATGGAAGCAAAAAAGTCCCCTGGAGCCAATCTCGAAAAAAAGAGAATTCTTTTCCTTGAAGTAGGATTTGTGATTGCGTTGGGCATATGCCTGGCAGCATTTGAATGGTCAGAAGAAGAAATTCCTGAAGTCTTTTCCGGAAGTAGTGTAATGTTGGATGATACAGAGCACGACATAATAATTCCGGTTACACCGCCTCCGCCAACTGCTCAGAGAGTAATTGCCGAGACAATTATTATCCGCCCTGATGATCTTATTATCGAAACAACACCCGAAATTCCGGATGTGGAAACAGAGTATCTGCCGGAAACAGATTATTCTGTTTTGGAAAGTTATATTCCCGAAGAGAAACCGGAAATCTTTTCGATAGGATTAGTTGACCAAAAACCACTTTTCCCGGGCGGAGATGCTGCTCTGTTAAGTTTTATAAGAGATAATATTCACTATCCTCCGATTCCAAAAGAAAATAATATTCAGGGAAAAGTATATATTCAGTTTGTTATCGGAAGAGATGGAAAAGTAAGCAATCTTACCGTAGTAAAAAGCGTTGACAGATATCTTGATCAGGAAGCACTTCGTGTGATCTCTTTGCTACCTGACTGGACGCCCGGAGTTAAAGGAGGGAGACTTGTCCCTGTTTCGTACATAATACCGATAAATTTTATTATCGGATAAATCAGAATTTTCAATAAAATTTTATGGAATAATAATTTTGATTGAATCGAAGATTAAATTTTTATAAAAATTCAGAACATAATTCTCAGTTTTATTCACACAAAAACTTACAGACATGAAAACAAAAAAAACAACCAAAGCAAATCTCGAAAAAAAGAGATTTCTTTTCCTTGAGTTGGGATTATTACTCGCGCTTGGAATTTGTTTTGCCGCATTTGAATGGTCAAGTGAAGAAAGCAATTCAACAGATCTTGGTAATTTAAAAGCATCTTCATATTTTGAAGAAGATGTACAAATAACCGTTACCCCTCCGCCACCACCTGAGATAAGGCCTCCGGACCCTGTCGTAATTCCGGAAGTTATTCTTATTGTTGACAAACCAGTAGATGACGATAATGACATCTTTGTTGAAAAAACAGAACCGGTTTCGCCGGTAATAAGAAAACCGGTAATCCCGGATGATATTCCTGAAGAAACTATTGAGGTTATTGATTATGTAAAAGTTGAAGTAAAACCGGTATTCCCGGGCGGAGATGCTGCCTTGTTAAGTTTTATAAAAGACAATACAAAGTATCCGGAGATTCCGAAAGAAAATAATGTTGAAGGAAAAGTTTATGTTAAGTTTATTATTGACACCAAAGGGAAAGTCACAGGTGTAAGTATCGCAAAAGGAGTTGACCCTTATCTTGATGCAGAAGCAATGAGAGTTGTCTCTTTAATTCCTGAATGGAGTCCAGGCAAACAAAGAAATAAAGCAGTGCCGGTAGCTTACATAATACCTATAAATTTCAAATTGTATTAACCCTGATAAACATTTTAAGAGACTCCGCTTCCGGCGGAGTTTCTTATTTTATAAAAAGAATAAGGCAACTCCGGCCACAGAAATAACTGCCCCGGCAATTTCAATAAAACTTATTTTTTCTTTATTTATCAGCATCGAAGGAAGTATTATTATTACGGGAGCCAAAGATGTTAATGTTGCAGCTATTCCTGTACTGGTATATTTTACGGCAATTAAAGAAAACGAAACGCCTAAAAAAGGGCCTACAAATGAGCCCAGAGTAACAGCCTTCATTGCAGAAATATTTTTCAATCCGGCAAATGTTTTTTTCCACAGTCCTGCAATACTGATTATTATAAGATAACCGGCAACTCCGGCAATTATTCTTATCTGACTGGCAGCAAAAGCATCATAATTACCCATCCCTTTTTTACTTATAACCAATCCGCCTGCCTGACCAGCCGCTCCGCCAAGTGCCAGCAATAGTCCTATAATGGTTACCGATATTTTGCCCGGTTTTAAATTCCCGTCTCCGTTAACTTTCTTTTTTCGCTTAAGCATTACCATAGCAATTCCAGATACAGTTACCATCATTGCCAGAATCTGTTTGCCTGTCATGGTTTCGCCAAGAATCATCCATCCCAGTATTGCAGTAATGGGAGGCACAAGAGACATTACCAGCATAGAAACCCGGGCTCCTATGGTTACAAAAGCCTGAAAAAGCATAATGTCCCCTATTACAAACCCGACAAGACCTGAAATAAGCAACCAGAACCATGTTTCTGAATCAGCATCAAAAGGTAAGATTTTCCCCCTTACAACTAATGTATAAAGACTGACAAAGACAAAAGCAATTAACATCCGGATAAGATTCATCGGGACAGTACCTATTTTCTTCCCGGCAGATTCGTAAGATAAGGCACTGACAGTCCAGCAGAATGAGGTAATCAGTGCAAATATTTCCCCCTGATATGTGTCAAACATAAATAAAATTAAGTTTGCAAATATAATTGTATTTCAAAATCAAAATCAGTGGAAATAAAACATTTTCTGATTATTTGAAATACACAAAATTTCAGACACCTTTCTTTGTTCCCAACCCGTTTTATTGTAAAGAATAAGTAGCACGGAAAGTTATAAAATTCAGATATTAATTTTATTCCGGAGTTAAATCTCTGTTTGCCGTTTATTTAAGCCGGGCTGTTGCTGTTATGCCGATTTATGTGACAATTTTGATTATTTTTGCAGTATGTTTAGCGGGAAAGAAAATATAAGAGATCTGAATGTCAGTCAAATAGGAGAATTTTTAATCTCTGTTGGAGAAAAAAAATTCAGAGCCGGACAGATTTATGAATGGTTGTGGAAAAAAGGGGTGACAGATTTCGGGCAAATGACTAATATTCCGTCAGGCTTAAGAGAAAAACTAAATGAGTTGTTTTTTATTGACGGAGTTAATATTTCTTTTAAAATATCAGGAAAAGATAAGACCACCAAAACATTATTCCAATCATTTGATAACCTGAATTTTGAAGGGGTTCTTATTCCCGGTAAGGAACGTGTAACAGCCTGCATTTCCACACAGGCCGGATGCCCTTTAAATTGTAGTTTTTGTGCAACCGGAGAGTTGGGATTTAAAAGAAACCTTAATTCCGGCGAAATATTTGATCAGGTTTTTAAGTTAAATAAGTTAAGTGAAGAGATTTTTAACAGAAACCTGTCAAATATTGTAATCATGGGAATGGGAGAACCATTATTGAATTATAACAACACAATGTCGGCGATAGATCACATAACATCTCCGTCAGGGCTTGGGATGTCTCCTCAACGTATCACTCTTTCCACGGCGGGCATTTGTCCCGAAATTAAAAGAATGGCAGACGATGATGCAAAAATAAATCTTTCTGTTTCTTTACACTCTGCCGATAACGAAAAAAGGTCTGTGTTAATGCCGGTAAATAAAAAATATGATTTGAATTCTCTTAAAGAAGCTCTTAAATATTATTACAATAAAACAGGTAAACGTATAACCTATGAATACCTGCTTTTAGGTGGGATTAACGATTCAGGAGAAGATGCTGTCCTTTTAACGGAATTCACAAAAATAACTCCCTGCAAAATAAATCTTATCGAGTACAATCCGCATGAGAATGATAGTTTTGCAAGTCCGGCAAAGGAAAAAACAGAAGCATTCATGAAATTCCTGGAGAGCAGGAACCTTGTAGTAACTCTGAGGAAATCAAAAGGCCAGGATATAAATGCAGCATGCGGGCAACTGGCAAATAAAAAACAATAATTTTAGTATTTAAATAAAAATATCTATATTAGCACACAATTAGAAAACTAACGATTATGAAAAGATTATTACCATTGATTTTTGCTGCAATCATTTGCACAGGGGTTGTAAACGCACAATCTTCGACAAGTTTTGGTTTTGATAAAGAATTGGTTCTCCCGGACTTAAACGAGTATGTCAGATTTATCGGCGCTGATTCTGATGGCTTTTATGCCTTAAGAATTAACGAAAAAGATGATCTCTACCTCGATTTCTTCAATGGAAACTCAATGAACAGAGAATCTTCCAACCAGTTGATTCTCCCGATGATGGGCGGGATTAAAGCAGAATATGTTGAGATGTTCTATCTTGATGGTAAACTTGTGCTTTTTACTCAGGTTGTTAATAATACAATTAAAGAAAAAACACTTTACATACAGCAAATCAATAAAAGCGGACAGATAATAGGGGAACCTGTAATGATCGGCAAACTTACAAATCAGAACATAAGCGTTGATTTTAATGTTGAACTTACTCCGAATCAGCAAAATGTTTTTGTTTATTACAGCCGTCCTTTCCAGACTTATAATGAAGAACCTTTCTTTTTTAAAGTTTACGATCCTGACATGAAAGAAGTTTATAACAATACAATAAAACTTCCTTTGGTAGGTGATGCATTCAGCATTGATCAGACCGTAATTGCAAACAGCGGTAACGTTTATATGTTAGCCCGCGTTAGCCCGGACCCACGTCAGTTGAAAAGAATGAAAACCATTATTTATGATTATAAACTTCTTATGTTTGACGCTTCAAACGGAACCGTTACAGATGTAGATGTTAAAGGAAAAAAATACATTCTCGTTGATGCTATTATGGGTCTTGATGAAAATGAAAATGTAGATATTTTTGGTTTTATGGTACGTAAAGGCAAAACAGAATATGAAGGAATCTTCCATCAGAAATATAATACCAAGACCAAAAGTTTTGTAACCGGGGACGCTAAAAAAGCCGACTATACATTCTCTAAAACTGAAGTTCCTGAATTCCGTTCAGAAAGACTTACAAAGTTTTATGAAGATATGTATAATTACAAATTGTTGGATGTACTTTATCTTTCAAATGGTGGTTCCGTTGTAATTGCAGAGCATCAGAACTACTGGATGGACTCTATAATTGTTCCCGGCTCCAAAGAAATTATTTACAACGATTATTACAGATTTAATGATGTTTTAGTTGCATATTGCAGTCCTGAAAACAACATGGAGTGGATGACCAGAATTCCGAAATCTCAGTATAGTTACAATGATCTTGGTAAATATTCTTCTGTTGCAGCATTTGCTGTTGGAGAGAAAGTATTTTTATTCTATAATGATAATGCAAAAAATATTAAACTTTTGCAACAAGGCAACCTTAACGGAATGGACTATAAAGAAATTGCAGCACCTGAAAGAAAAGGCGTTGCTGTTGCAGTTTCTGTTTTCTCTGATGGAAAAGTTCACGGAGAACCAATGTTCAACAAAAAGAATAAAAAATACAGAATTGCTCCTGAGTTCTTTAAAGAATACAATCAAAGACACTACCTTTATACTCAAAGCGGATCTAAAGTAAAATTCGCAGTATTTACAGGAAGATAGATATTGGATAAATATAAAATAAAAAAAGCCGGTTTAACCGGCTTTTTTTATTACATTGCTGCTAACAGGAGATCCAGATCCTTTGAAAATATGCCATGGATTATTCCTATGTGCTCATCTGTTAAAATCCCGTTATATATATATACTCCGGTTCTTACCCCCGGATTAGCTTTAAGGTATTGGGTAATACTCCCCGAAGTCTGCATTTTTAATAACTCTCCTGCCAGTATATTACTAATGGCATAAGAGGCTGTTCTGGCAACTCTTGAGGCAATATTCGGCACACAATAATGAATAACTCCGTGTTTAGTGTAAACCGGGTTTTTATGAGTTGTAGGTTTGCCTGTTTCAAATATTCCTCCCTGATCAATGCTGATATCAACAATAACGGAATTGCGTTTCATCTGCATTACCATCTCTTCCGTAATAATAATATTAGGACGCTTATTGTAAATACGCTTTGCCCCAATAACTACATCTGCTGTTTTTAATGCAGACATCAGAACTTTGGAATGAATGGTACTAGTAAATACAGCCGTCCCTAAATGCCTTTGCAAACCATCCAGTTTTGCAACGGAGTTGTCGAAAACTTTTACCATAGCACCAAGAGCATGTGCGGTCTGTGCTGCATATGTCCCGGCAGTTCCGGCACCGATTATTACAACTTCTGTAGGCGAAACGCCTGTAATTCCACCCAGCATTTCCCCTTTGCCTTTGTGTATATTACTAAGATACTCAGAGGCAATAAGAACCGATGACCTTCCTGCAATTTCACTCATCGATTTTACAATCGGATTTGTCCCCCGGGAGTCCTGCATTGTATCAAAAGCCAGAGCTGTTATCCGTTTCTGCATTAGCTTAAGGAAATATTCTTTCCCCTGACAATTTGAGTGTAAAGATGTAATTACAAGTTGATTTCCTCTCAGTAAATCTATTTCTTCAGAGGTAAGGGGAAAAATCTTAAGTATTATATCACAACCAAAAATTTCGACAGGCTCTTTTGTGATAGTTGCACCATAATCGGCAAATTGTTGGTCATAAAAATTCGATCCCCTGCCTGCACCTTCCTGAATTATTACCTCGAATCCTTCTTTTACGAGATATTCTACTGCAAGCGGAGCAAGCGGAATTCGATGTTCTACTCCGCTGTTTTCTGCTGGAACACCTATTTTAAACGACTTTTTTTCAGTTATTACCTCAAGCATTTCTTCCTGAGGCATAAGAACCGAACCGTGAATAAATGCACCTGGCTTTTGTGATGAGGTCATATTATTTTTTGATTATAAAGATACTGATTTTTTTAATAAAAGTCAAAAATCAAAATGTGAATGTAAAACCTGAAAATCAATTATCAGAATTCTTATTTTAGCTCAAGATATGATAATTCAAAATCAATTTGTTTCTTCTGAAGATTTACACCAATGATTTTAACACTTACAACGCCACCCAGTTGATAACACTTTTTGGTGTAAGTACCGGATATGCAGTAATCTTCGGCATTGTAAACATAAAAATCATCGTTCAATGTTCTCATATGTACCAAACCTTCGCAGGCATTATCTTTTAGCTGTACAAAAAATCCCCATTCTGTAACACCCGATATTACACCTTCGAATATTTGCCCCACTTTATCCTGCATAAATTCCACTTGCTTGTATTTTATTGAGGCTCTTTCGGCCAGGCTGGCCTGTTGTTCCATGTAGGAACAATGTTTTGTTTTTGTTTCAAGTCCGGTAGTGTCCGGGTTTTTCTTCCGGATGTAATCAAATAATAAACGATGTACCAAAACATCAGGATAGCGACGTATAGGAGATGTAAAATGCGTATAATGGTCAAAAGCCAATCCGTAGTGACCAATGTTTTTTGTAGTGTAAATAGCTTTGGACATTGCTCTTACTGCCAGATTTTCAATAATATTCTGTTCCGGTTTTCCGTAAACCTCTTTTACAATATTATTCATCGATTTTGCCAATGCCAGATTGTTCGACATGTCGATGGAATATCCGAATCTTCCGATAAAACCTGAAAAGCTCTCAAGTTTTTCCATGTTCGGTTCTGCATGAACCCTGTAAACCATTTCTTTGGGAGACTTGCTCTTCCCGAACATCTCTGCTGCCTTTCTGTTTGCAAGCAACATAAATTCTTCAATCAGATTGTTTGATTCTCCTGATTCTTTAAAATAAACTCCGGTAGGAACTCCTTGTTCGTTAAGGTTAAATTTTACCTCAAAATGTTCAAAATTAAAGGCTCCGGTTTTAAATCTTTCACTTCTTAATATCTTAGCCAGCTCATTTAGTTTTTTAAGTTCTTCACTAAAATCACCCACTCCCGTATCAAGAATATTCTGAGCTTCTTCGTATGAAAATCTCCGGTTCGACTTAATGATTGTTTTTACTATTCTGTATTCAACCACCTCTGCCTTTTCTGTCATTTCGAGAATAACCGAGAAGCACAGTTTTTCTTCGTCCGGCCTCAGAGAACACAGAAAATTTGACAATCGCTCGGGTAACATCGGGACTACGCGGTCAACCAGATAAACAGATGTGGCACGCTCGTATGCCTCTTTATCCAGGTCGCTGCCTTCGGGAATGTAGTTTGAAACATCTGCAATATGAACCCCGATAATAAAGTTACCGTTTGAGGTTTTTTCGAAAGACAGAGCATCGTCAAAATCTTTTGCATCAACCGGGTCAATGGTAAAAGTAGGAACATCTCTGAAGTCTTCACGGGTTTCATAATCGTACTGAGTTATTTTATCATTGATTTTGGCTGCAGCTTTTTCAATATCATCTGAGAATTTATACGGTAACCCGAATTCTGCAAGAATTGCGTGCATTTCAACCTCATTTTCGCCGGGTTTCCCTAAAACCTCCACAACCTTACCGGTGGGATTTTTACTTTTTTTATGCCATTCGGTTATTTCAACTATAACTTTTTCTCCGTCTTTAGCTCCGTTAAGATTATCTCCGGGAATAAAAATATCGTAAACCATTTTAACGTTGTCAGGAACCAGAAAAGCATAAGAACCTGATTTTTCAATTGTACCGACAAATCTCAGAGTGGCTCTTTTTATAATTTCGACAACTTCTCCTTCAATACGGCTTCCTTTACGTCTTGCATATAGACTGACTTTTACGGTGTCTCCGTGCATTGCAGAGTTCAGATTGGTAAACGGGATAAAAATATCGTCGCTTATATCATCACTTATAACGAATGCATTCCCCGATTTATTCATGTCAATTTCACCAACGACATAACCGGTTTTTGACTTAAGCTTATACTTTCCTTTAGAGGTTTCTTTAAGACTACCTGCTGCTACCAGTTCATCAAGAACCTTCGCGACCAGGGTTCTGTCATTACTTTCGGTTACAAAAAGCATGGCTGAAACTTGTTTGTAATTCAGTTCTTTTTGAGGACCGGATGAGAATATACTTAATATTCCCGAAGTAATAGTCTTTTTGTTAAACACTGTTGTATCAAGGCTTTGCTTCTTGTTCTTCTTTGAGTTTTTCATTTTGGCACTATGTTTGTAAAACGGTATGTGATTAAAAATATTCTCTGAAAAAAAATGTTGAATTTAAATAAAAAAATGTATTTTTAACGAAATTTTTAAAATTAGTAACCAAATTAAAAAATTATTGCCATGAAGACAACTACATTAGCCAAAAGCATCTTAGTAATCGCAGTTTTAGCATCAGCAGTTACTTTTACTTCTTGCAAAAAGAATAAAGGTGTTATTAAACCGGAGAAGAATGCTAAAGAAATTATTATTCCATGTAAAGACGAAGGTCGCTCAGATAAGAACTACTTCAGAGCTGACGCTCAGGCAACATCTCAGGACATGAGTTTGTCAAGAGAAAAAGCTTTGACTGCAGCAAAACAAAGATTGGCAGGTCTTATCAACACCAAAATCAAATCAGTTACTGATCGTTATGTAAACGAAACCGAGGTTGGAACAAACTCTGATTTTGAACAGAAATTCGAAAACCTTACCAGAGAAGTTGTTAACCAGACTTTAGTTGATATTGCAATTGTTTGCGAAAAGAACTTTCAGGAAGCAACAGGCAAGTACACAACTTATATTGCAATCGAAGTTGACAAAGAAGCAATGTTAAACGGTATCAGCAACAGCATCAGCAAAGATCAGAAATTGAGAGTTGATTATGACAAAATGAAATTTGAGCAGATTTTCAACGAAGAAATGGAAAAACTTTCTGAAGAATCAGGAAACTAATTTAAAGAATATGACAAATATAAGAGAGAGGCTGTAAGGCCTCTTTTTTTTAAAATAATTTCAATTGCGTATCTGTTAATCTGTAGCTAAGACGGTGATAATCAGTTATTCCATGCTTTACAATGGCATCTCGATGGAATTTCGTCGGGTATCCTTTATTTTTATCCCAACCGTAAACAGGAAACTCCTCATGTAGTTTCAACATATATTCATCACGATAAGTTTTTGCTAATACCGAAGCAGCCGCGATTGAAAAAAATAAAGAATCTCCCTTGATAATGCATTTGTGAGGTATTCCGGGAAATGGTTTAAATCTGTTTCCGTCGATTAATAACAGGTCCGGAACTATTTTTAATTGTGCTACAGCTTTATGCATTGCAGCAAACGAAGCATTAAGAATATTAATTTTATCTATTTCGTGATTATCCAGACTGCCAACAGCCCACGCGATTGCTTCTGCTTCAATTTCGGGTCTAAGCTTTTCGCGTTGTTTTTCACTTAGTTGTTTGGAATCGTTAAGTAATTTATGGTGATAATCCGGTGGTAAAATTACTGCGGCAGCAAATACCGGGCCGGCAAGGCATCCGCGTCCGGCTTCGTCACACCCGGCTTCTGTTTTCCCTTCCTGGTAAAATGAACTGAGCATTGTTAAATTGTTTTGATAGCCTTATCAATACATTCCCAAAGTCTGTCGGCAGATTTATCCCATGAAAACTTTTGTCTTTGAGTTCTGCCTTTTTCAATCAGTGAATCTCTTAATTCCTGATTGTTTATCAGTTCCGACATGTATTCCGCAACCTGACGATGATCATCCGGGGAGCATAATAATGCAGCATCTCCTACAACCTCCGGCAGAGATGTGAGGTTGCCGGATATTAAAGCAGTTTCGGCATACATTGCCTCTACAAGAGGAATTCCGAATCCTTCAAAAAAAGGAATATAAACAAGGGCAATTGCAGATGCCAGGATATTATGTAAATCTTCAACATTCAGCCTGCCTGTAAAAACCACATCTTCTTTATAAACCATATTTTTTAAAACGGCATCGATTTCTTCTGTCAGATGCATTGCAGAGCCTACAATTATAAGTTTCTGATCATACTCTCCTGATGCACGGAATATTTCGTAGGATTTGAGCAGGCCGGGTACGTTTTTACGGGGATTCAATGCTCCTACAAACAGAAAATAATCTTTGCCACCTGTATAAGTATTTTTTACTTTTAGTTTTACTCCGTTATCAACCGGGGTATATGCAGAATTTGACCCGTTATAGCAGACTGTTATCTTTTCCGGCTTAATATTAAAAGTTTTTGCTATATCTGACTTTGAATATTCGGAAACTGTGCCAAGGCTAACAGCTCTATTTGCATATTTAGGGAAGAAATAGTTATAATATTTTCGTACCCAAAAAGGAAGTTGTCGCGGGTTGTGTACAAAATTTATATCGTGAATAACGCTTACCTGAGGAACATTTGTTCTTAATGAAATAAATCCGTCAGTGGAAAGGAATAACCCGGCATTTATTTTTTTCAAAACACGGGGAATAACAAATTCCATCCATAAATACCAAAGAAACGGATGTCTGGTTGGTGGTCCGGCAATTATGGGGACTACATTTTCTGAGAAAACAAATGAAGAGTCATATTTTCTGTCAAATATAAAGTAAAAAGTATGCTCAGGGTGTGCAAGTGTAATCCTTTTCAATGTTTCATAACTGAACCATCCGATTCCTTCGAGTTTGTCTTTAAGTAATAGTCTGGTATTTACGGCAATATTCATTATAATAGTCCTACTTGTCTTATTCTGTCCAGATCTTTGGGAGTGTCAATCGAAATGCTTTCGTGTTCTGTAAAAGCAATTTTTATCGTGTATCCGTTTTCAATCCATCTCAATTGCTCAAGACTTTCAGCAAGTTCAAGGGTTGAAGGTTTCAGTTTTGTTATCTCATGTAATATTTCTTTTCTGTAGGCATATAACCCTATATGTTTGTAAAACAGATGTTTTGAAACCCATTTGTTTTCACTTACACCCCGCAGGTAAGGAATAGGAGACCTGCTGAAATATATTGCCTCGTGGTGGTTGTTGATTACTACTTTGGGTTTATTCGGGTTAAAAATATCGTCTTTGTTGTTTATTGGTTTTATAAGTGTGGCAATCTGATTCTTTTTCAGTTTGAAGCATTTTTTTATTTCCAGCAATTGCTCTGTTTTGATAAAAGGTTCGTCACCCTGAATATTTACTACAACATCCCATGTCCTGTTTTCAAGCATTTCGATTTTTTCAATAGCCTCTGCACACCTGTCTGTACCGCTTTTGTGTTTTTTCTTGGTCATTACCGCTTTCCCTCCAAATCGCTCTACTTCATTCAGAATTCTTTCGTCATCAGTGGCTACATATACATCCTCAAAAACCTTTCTGGCCTGTGTATATACATTATGTACCATGGTCTTGCCATTTATGTTAACCAGCGGTTTTCCCGGGAACCTTGTTGAAGCATACCTGGCAGGAATAATTGCGATAAAATCCATAATTTAAAATTTGGGTTAAAAATAATCAATTTTAACATTTTACTGATTGTAAATCACTATAAAAAGTTTTATTTTGTATTTATGAGCGAACAAGCCGAAGAAATTGTAAAAAACTTTAAATCCAACAGGGTAATTTTACCGGCTATTTTTGGTCTGGGTATAGTCGGGTGGCTTTTCTACCGGGATTTTAATAAAATCGACTTTTCGCTTTTTACATTTACTTATCTGAGTCTTTTGTATTTTATCGGAGCTTTTGCTATGATGTTTTTCAGAGACTTCGGTTATGTAATGAGAATGCGGGTACTTTCGGATGGAGAGTTAAGCTGGATACAATGCATAAAAATTGTGTTTTTATGGGAATTCGGTTCTGCGGTTACTCCTTCCGCAGTAGGAGGAACGGCTCTTGCAACAATTTTTTTATGGAAAGAGGGGCTTAATGTAGGGAAAAGCACTTCTGTAGTTTTGGCTACTTCGTTTCTCGACGAACTTTATTTTAGTGTAACGTTCCCTCTTATTCTTATTTTGTTTTCAAAAACAACACTTTTTGTTACCGGAGATAACAACGGTTTTGTACGGAATTTATTCGGCTTTGCGATGGCCGGCTATATCCTTAAACTGTCATGGACTGTTCTAATGGCATATACATTATTTATAAATCCACGTTTTTTTGCAAATCTTATTAAATCAGTATTCAGAATCAGATTCCTGAAAAAATGGAGGAGCGGAGCAGAACAAACGGCAGTTGACTTTGAAATAGCAAATAAGGGGTTAAAAGCAAAGGGTTTTAAGTTTTGGGCAAAGTCTTGTCTTGCCACGTTTATTTCATGGACATCAAGATATTGTGTTCTGAATTTTCTGTTGGTGGCAATGATGTTTTCTGTTGACGGCGGAGAAAAAGGTATTGGTATTTATGATCATTTTCTTATTTTTGCGAGGCAGTTAATAATGTGGATTTTAATGTTGGTTATGCCTTCTCCGGGAGGAAGTGGCTTTGTTGAAGCAGTTTTTACCACCTTTATGGCTGATTTTGTTCCGGTTGCAGGATTTGTGGTTGTTATGGCTTTAATCTGGAGGTTGGTTACTTATTATCCTTATCTGATAATAGGATCGGTTATTACTCCGGGATGGCTTAACAAAAAATTTAAGAAGTCAAAACAATCATAGCTTAAGAATCCGGATGGAACCTGGGAAATAAAATTAACGATAAAATACTTAATAAAATGAAAATAGGATTTGCCTGCGATCACGCAGGATATAAGTTAAAAAACTTTTTAATTGAATATCTCGAAAAAAAGGGAGTTGAAACACTAAATTTCGGAACCAATTCTGAAGAAAGTTGTGATTATCCTGATTTTGCGCATCCGTTGGCATATTCTGTTGAAAAAGGAGAGTGTGATTTGGGAATATCCATTTGCGGAAGCGGAAACGGAATAAACATGACTGTAAACAAGCATAAAGGCATTAGAAGTGCTTTATGCTGGAATGTGGAAATTTCTGAGCTGGCAAGACTGCATAACGATGCAAATATATGCGCCCTGCCTGCAAGATTTATTTCTGAAGAAACAGCCGTTGAAATTGTGGAAAAGTTTCTTAATACAGAATTTGAAGGAGGAAGACATATCAACAGAATAAATAAAATTCCGGTCGCAAATACATAATTGTCCGGTATTCATTCTGCCGGGTTTAAGCATTGGCTTATTAAAAGTTATTGCCGGTAAGCTGTTTTTTGAAAACAAAAAAGCGGCCGGGACTCCCGAACCGCTCATCTGCCACATATTAAAATGAACTAACCACGATTATGTTGCTGAGAAAATTTACAATTCTTTATTCTTATGATTACTTATGCTTTGTGGAATGTTAAGGTTGTTTTTCGGAACGATACTATAATTGTTTTGACAAACATTAAAATGTACAAATAAATATGACCGCAGAATGTATGCGTTATTAATTTCGCTTTTTTCGCAGTCAAAGCTGAATAAGTTAAAACTTAATCTCTGGCAGCAATTTATCAGTCCGTTGTTTTCCATAAAGAATATCTTTATTACAAAGTGAAAATAAATTTACTGTAATTTTAGAAGAAACGTGCTTAATAGCTATATTAATATTTGTCGTATGTCGAAAAGATGAAAGCGTTGCGTTTTGCGTTTTGTGCTACATGTATAAGAATATGTTGAGGTTACTTTTAAATTCTGATGTTTTGTGTGTTTTTACCAAATTCAGGCATGTGTTCAGTTCATAAAACAAACGGTGTTATGCGTTCATAAGATTGCATCCGCGAACTTCTGCAGAATCAAAGCGGCCATTAATCCAAAATGAGCCGTTTTCGGAAATTTTCCCCAAATCTCCCGTTTCAATAAAGCAGCACGAGTTAATGTTTGCCAGATCAATTACATTTATAGCTCCGGTACCGGAATTTCTTACAGTTAACGGGTCTGCGGCATCTCTCACGAGCACTTTCATCCACGGAGGACAGAAGTACTGTCCGTTTTGTCCGGAATATGCCTGTGACAATAATTCAGTCATTCCATATTCTGAATGTACAGAACTAACGCCAAATGATTTTTTAATAACCGAATGTAGTTCTTCCCGTGTGATTTCTTTACGGTTTCCTTTCATTCCTCCGGTTTCCATAATCAGACCTGTTTTCATTTTTGTCTGATATTTTTCTGCAAAATCCAGCAGGGCAAAACTGACCCCGATAAGCAGGTATTTTTCACTTTTCCTCTCAAGTTTTTCAATCAGTTTAATCAGCTTGTCAAATTCATTCAGAAAAAACCCGCTGTCTTTTTTACCCGATAGTTTAATCAGCTCATCAACCATATATATCAGGCTTGAACCGCCTCTTTCGAGATACGAAGGAAGCAATGCTATTATTGTGTAATCCTGAGGCGATCCGTAAAAAAGTTCAAATGATTTTAAAAATGAATCTCTGTAAACTGATGTGTCGCTTACAAAATGACTTGAAGGAATATTTCCTGTTGTAGAACTGGATGTGAATATTGTAAAGTTATCGTGTTCTCCCGTAACTACTTTGTGTGTTTTAAAGAATTGAGCCGGTAAAAACGGAATGTCATTAATATTTTTGATTTTTGACGGATCTGTATTTAAGAACCTGCAGAAATCTCCGTAAGTTTTGTTATTCCGGTATTGATATCTGAATGCTTCAACAGCAAGCACCCCAAACATTTCAGGCGTTATTCCCGAGAAGATATTTTTATAATAATTATCTAAACTAAACATTTGATTTTGTTTTTGCAAAAATAAAAAAAAGAGGCATAAGAACTATGCCTCTTGCGAATACACCCCTTGAGTCTTATTTTTTCTTAAAGACAACGTATTCGTTTTCAAAGTTTAAAAAGTACTCCCCCTTTTTTAAGTTCGAAACATCCACCACATCTCCTGTCCCGGATATAAGTTCTTCGCCGAATTCATCAATTACGGCATAATATGTATATGAGCTGAAAGCGATTTCTTTAGCTACTTTTGTAAGTTTTGTCGTAACGGTAACCGGCTCTTTTTCGATGTTAAAGACCATTTCGTCCGAATAGAATTTACGGTTTAGATGATCTACCTGGTAAACACGATAGCGGTTTTCTCCATTATAAGGATATACTTTTTGGGAATAGTTACGACGTCCGGGGCCTCCTTCTCCGGGAATACGGCCGACTTCAATCCACTTTCCCCATCTGAATTCTTCTACGTGAAAAGGTAACTTTCCTGATTCATTGTCGGTAACAAATTTGAGTACATTATCGTAACCTAAAACCTGAGAAACGACTTCGTAAGTACATAATGGTTTTAATACTTCCGGATTTACAAGTTTAGGAGTGCAGTCCTCGTGATGTTTTATTACAACTTCATACTCCTGACCGAACTGTAAGCCTACGTAATCAAGGCTGATTCTGAAAGCACTTGAATTTATTACATCTTCGAATTTTTTGTCATTAACAAAAACTTCATAGGCACAATACTCTTCTCCGATATCCAACATAGGATTTATTATGTAAAGATCCTTACCCTGATATACCCCCTTCAAAATCATATCGTCTGCTTTCAGATTAAGTCCCGAAAAAACCAGTACAATTGTTAAAAATGCTAAAGTGCTGTTTTTCATAGTTTTACAAATTTTATTAACAAATTATGAACAAAT
Organism: Bacteroidales bacterium; assembly: GCA_003249955.1. Classification (GTDB taxonomy): domain Bacteria; phylum Bacteroidota; class Bacteroidia; order Bacteroidales; family ML635J-15; genus Bact-19. The sequence goes on from QKHS01000070.1 coordinate 43,050, forward strand.
TTAGTATGTTAATTGGCTTTTTCCAAATTTTTTTCCAAATTTTTTTTAAAAAATATACAACAGTAAAGAAATTGTTACGTTATTCATCTGATTATCAACATGTTTATGGTTGTTAAGATTTTTTTGTTTGTAACAATAAAAATTAAGCTGAAAATTTTGTTTTACAAATATTATTTTTGTGTTGATTCGGACAAATAAAATTTAACTAAATGAAAAACTGCACTTTTTTCTTATTTATTTTTATAAGCATTGCTGCTTTTGCTCAGGAATACACTTATGACACAACTTATTATCAAAACGGAAAAGTAAAGGAAACCGGTGTTCTTCATATGGGACAAAAGTCCGGCACATGGAAATATTATTCTCCTGAAGGTAAAATTATGGCAGAGACAGACTATTATAAAGATGTTCTGCATGGTTTAAATAAGGTGTATTTCCCGGACGGGAAAGTTAAAGAGGAATATAATTACTGGGGAAATGAGCGACACGGGGCTTTTGTCGAAAATTATAAAGATGGAAATCCTTCGGTAAAGGGTTATTATCACAGTAATCTTAAAGACAGCATCTGGCAGATATTTTATGAAGGCGGGAAGTTACAGTCGGAGGTAATTTATAAAAAAGGGGTTCTTGTTAAAATACAAAGCTTCTATACTCCGGCAGGGAAACAGACTGTTATTAATGGTAACGGCGAAATGGTAAGCTATTATCCCAGTCTTCAGAAAAGTTCCGAAGGAAAAATCGAAAATGGTTTGGAGCAGGGCTTATGGGTATATTACTATGAAAGTGGTAAAAAAGCATCGGAGGGAAATTATAATAACGGGATAAGGGTAGGAACATGGTATGAATGGTACGAGAACGGGAACAAGAAAAGCGAAGTAAGTACAGAATCAGGTATGAATATATTCTGGACAGAGAACGGGGATAAAGAAATGGAGGGAAAGCTTACTGACGGTAAACGTGAGGGGTTATGGACTTACTGGTATCCGAACGGAAAAGTTAGGAGTACAAATTTATATGAGAATGATCTTCGTAACGGGTTGCAGACAAAGTTCTTTGAAAACGGACAAAAACAATCAGAATTAAATTATGTTAACGGAGTTCTTGAAGGTGAAGCTCATTTCTGGCTTGAAGATGGTAAGAAAGATATTGACGGAAACTTTTCCGGTGACCTTCAGGATGGCTTGTGGACATATTGGCGTACCGACGGAACCAAAGGGAATGAAGGAAATTTTGTTAAAGGAAAGATGGACGGACGTTGGAATTTTTGGTATTCAAACGGCAAAATCTGGAAAGAAGTAGATTACACAAACGGTCTTAAGGACGGAGCCTGGAATGTTTTCTTTGAAAACGGAAATCAATTCAGACAGGGCCAGTTTGAGAACGATTTTGAAGTTGGGGAATGGAAAGAATGGTATTCGGACGGAACTCTTGCTATGCAGGGAACATACAATCTTGGAGTAATGACTGGTACCTGGACGACATGGCATGAAAACGGAGAAAAGAAATCTATGATTGAATATAAAGACGGACTTATTGCCGGAAAAAATTTCTTTTGGTATCCTAACGGAAAAAAACAGCTTGAAGAAAGCTATAAACTGATTGAAGTAAAATCAACAGATGATTTCAGTGTAAAAAACAAAACGACATCTGTTCTTCACGGAGCATATAAGACTTACAATATCCGGGAATTTGAGATTATTTCGGGTGTTTATTCGGAAGGTCAGAGAAACGGTAAATTTGTTTACAAAAACAATAACGGAGGAACGGTAAAAGTTGAAAATTATAAGATGGATAAACCTGACGGGAAATGGCAGACTTTTTATGATTTCGGTCCTTTGGAGTCTGAGGTTAATTATGAAAATGGACTTAAGGAAGGGAAATCCACTTATTACGACCAAAAAGGGAATATTACTTTTCAGGCGGTCTTTCATGCCGGAAGACAAACGGATATTTTAATTGATAACAATCCGAACTTACCTCAGAATAAGAACAGATAAGAAATGTCTTAAGTTAGCAGCGTTTTGCAGCTTTGTTATAATTGCATTTCAGGCAGTTCTGATTTTAAGACACCATTGTAAAACAATCGTAAGCATTGATGAAGAAAGCTATTATTTTAATATTCATATTTTTTTCGGTAAAATCGTTCTCACAGGAGCAAAAATACCTGTACAGCGGAGGAATGTTATTGTTCCAGCCCGGTTATACAATGGCAGAAAATCCCAACCAGAAAATTGAGTCGTTAGGATTCGGAGTAGGCGGGGAATTGAGATTTTACATAAAAAATCACCTTACTGCCGGCATTATCGGGGGAAGTCAGAAAACAGGATATAATTCGTCAGGATCAGAAAATTCATACATCAGTCTCGGGTATGGCGGCCCGTTTATAGGATATACTTATTCCGGGAACAGATTCAGGATTTGTGCATCTGTCAGTGCCGGAAAAGGACGAATTAAAAATTTACATATCGAAAGTCAGGATGGAGTGGTTTTAAATAATGCCGAATATTATAATTATTCTGCCTGGGTAGGGTATCCTATGTTGAGTTTTGACTATTTTATGACAAAAAAAATAGCCTTTACTTCGCAGGTTATTTATTTAACTGCCCTATATAATGAAAATGATTTGTATTTTTGTCCGGTTTTTCAATTAGGAGTTTTATTTAACAGATAATAAATAATGGTACAGGAAGATATTTTTAAGAAAATTATTGCACACTGCAAAGAGTATGGTTTTATTTTTCAATCATCAGAATTATATGACGGTTTAAGTGCTGTTTATGACTATGGTCAGAATGGTGTGGAACTGAAAAACAACATAAAAGAGTATTGGTGGAAAGCGATGACTCAGATGAACGAAGAAGTTGTAGGAATTGACTCTGCCATTTTTATGCACCCTACAATCTGGAAAGCATCAGGTCACGTGGATGCTTTTAACGATCCGTTGATTGACAATAAAGATTCGAAAAAGAGATATCGTGCCGACGTGCTGGTTGAAGATTATCTTGAAAAAATAAATGATAAAATTAAAAAAGAGGTTGAAAAAGCTGCAAAACGCTTTGGTGACAGCTTTGACGAGCAACAATACCGGACTACCAACCCTAGAGTAATGGAATATGCTCAGAAAATAGAGTCGGTAAGGACCGAATTTTTTGGAGCATTGGAAGCAAATGATCTGGAAAAAGTCCGTCAGATAATAATTGATCTGGAAATCGCATGTCCTGTGTCGGGAAGCAGAAACTGGACAGAAGTTCGTCAGTTTAACCTTATGTTCGATACAAAATTAGGCTCTGTTGCCGAAGGTGCCAACACTATTTACCTGCGTCCTGAAACAGCTCAGGGGATTTTTGTAAACTATCTGAACGTACAGAAAACCGGACGTATGAAAATTCCTTTCGGGATTGCCCAGATTGGTAAGGCTTTCCGTAACGAAATTGTTGCACGTCAGTTTATTTTCCGTATGCGTGAGTTCGAACAAATGGAAATGCAGTATTTTGTAAAACCGGGAGAAGAATTAAAATGGTTTGAGTCCTGGAAAGACAAACGTATTAAATGGCACATGGCAATGGGAATTAATCCTGCAAAATACCGCTGGCATGCTCATGACAAACTTGCACACTATGCTAACGCAGCTTTCGATATCGAGTTTGAATTCCCGTTCGGGTTTAAAGAACTTGAAGGAATCCATTCCCGTACAGATTTTGATTTGACACAACACCAGAATTTCTCCGGTAAAAAAATCCAGTATTTTGATAATGAATCCGGCGAAAGCTATGTGCCGTATGTAGTTGAAACATCTGTAGGTCTGGACAGAACATTCCTTTCGATACTTTCTGCATGTTATAACGAAGAACAGGTCGGAGAAGAAACAAGAGTTGTATTAAATATTCCTGCACCTTTAGCTCCTGTAAAAGTTGCCGTTTTACCGCTTGTTAAAAAAGACGGTTTGCCGGAGCTTGCACGCGAAATTCTGAATGAACTTAAGTTTGACATGAACTGCATGTACGAAGAAAAAGATTCTATCGGGAAACGTTACCGTCGTCAGGATGCGATAGGAACACCTTTCTGTATTACTGTTGATCATCAGTCTGCAGAGGATAGGACTGTTACTATACGTTACCGTGACACAATGGAGCAGGAAAGAATTCCGGTTGAGAAAGTTGCCGGAATTGTAAGAGAAAAAGTTGATCTGAAAAACCTGTTGAAGAAATTGGTATAAGTTGCCGGAAGTAAATTGATGGAAAACAGGAAAAAACAACTTCTGGTTTACGGGCTCCTCACTATTTCTATGATTTTGTGGGGAACTTCGTTTGTCTGGACCAAAGTTGCTTTACAATATTACAATACAAATACAATTGTATTCTTTAGGTTATTTGTTTCTGCAATAGTTCTTATTCCGGTTCTTATTGTAACTAAAAAATTCAGATTTCCGGCAAAAAAACATCTGCTGATGTTTATGCTTTTGGCTTTGTTTGAGCCCTTTCTTTACTTTCTGGGGGAAACAAACGGGTTACGCTTTCTTGATCCCTCCATGGCATCTGTATTAATCTCTGTAATTCCATTGTTTACTCCTTTTGTTGCTTATTATTTTTTAAAGGAAAAGATAACCTTTGTTAATTTATTAGGGATTATAATTTCTATCAGCGGAATTATTGTTTTGGTTTTTGGTAAAGACATGAGTATGGAAGTTGCCCCTGTAGGACTGGCTTTGATTTTTCTATCTATTTTTGCCGCCAACGGGTATAGTGTAATGATTAAAAAATTACCGGAAGAGTATTCAATTCTCAATATTATTTTTTGGCAGAATATCTTTGGGATGTTGTATTTCAGCCCGATTGTTTTTTTTACATCTTATAACGACTTTTTTGTTACCGGATTTGTTAAAGAAGGATTCTGGGCAATTGCAGAGCTGGGATTTTTCGCATCTACGCTGGCTTTTCTGTTCTATATGTACGGTCTGAAATTTATGTCTATCACCAAAGTAAATGTTTTTACCAATACTATTCCTATTTTTACCATCATCATTTCATGGCTTTTCCTTGATGAAGATATAAGTACGAAAAAGATTACCGGTATATTAATTGTAATTCTGGGAGTTATAATTTCGCAGTTGAAGTACAGGATTTTTTCTTCTAAAAAATAAGCATCAGGCAATATTTCTGGGGGATTATAAAAACTTAAGAATAAAAATATTTCATAAAAAAATAAAGACTAAAATATTCTTTATTCTCTCTTTCTTTTGTCATTGCCACAAAAGAAACAAAAAGGCTAGGAAAAACAAAGCTTCAACCCGCCTCAATCAAAACAACAGAATTGTATTGCAACCGGGCCTAAAACAAAGTCCCTTCACACATACCTTTAAAACTTTGCTTTAGTCAATGACATAATAATGTCAGCTTGCCACAATTCTAGTTGTTTTGATTTTCACCTCTGGAGCTGGCCCGCTGTTTTTCCATGGCCTACCCGCGTCGCATTACTGAATATTCTTCGCCATGATTTTTTTATTTAACGCAGAAAAACTCTTCCCCAGAAATTCGGCTTGATCCTAGGTTACTTGTGTAGTACAAACATAATTGTCTGTTTTGTAATTTGTGATTCTTCTTTAACAAAAAAGCACCTTCGTTTCCGAAAGTGCTTTTGAGGTACCTGGCGGAGTCGAACCGCCGTAGCCGGTTTTGCAGACCGGTGCCTAGCCACTCGGCCAAGGTACCGAAATGGGATTGCAAATATAGAATAAAATTTTTATCAGCCAAAATTATTTTTACAGAAGCATTGTTTTAATGTAAAATATGCCCGGAAAACCATTGTGAGAGCAATATAAATATGTATAGGACACAAGCCGGACATAAGACAGTATTCCAGAAAAATAAAAATCGTAAATATATTATTGTTACCTAATTTAGAGAGTTTTTTTGTTCAATTAAGGATAAGTTTTCTAATTTTGTGCCCTTAACACAAAGTTTTACACATTATATTTTAAAAATGGAAACAAAAAACAAAGGTTTTAACACCAAATTAATTCACGCAGGTGATTATGACGATGCTTTGGGAAGTGCAGTTCCGCCGATTTACCAAACATCCACATTCAGATTTAAAGATGCCAAACATGGGGCAGATTGTTTTGCAGGAAGAGATTCAGGATATATTTATACCCGTATAGGAAACCCGACAATCAATTCATTTGAAGAAAAACTTGCACAATTGGAAAACGGTTATCGCGGAATCGCTTTGTCAAGCGGAATGGCTGCTGTAACTACAGTTTATATGGCTTTACTTGGTAAAGATCAGCATATCAGCATATGATCAGCACTGATGCTGTTTATGGCCCTTCCAGAGCTGTTCTTGAAAGAGATTTCTCAAGATTTGGTGTCCAGTATGACTTTGTTGACACTTCTGATATTTCATTGATTGAGAAGGCAATTAAGCCAAATACAAAATTATTATACCTCGAAACCCCGACTAATCCGACTATGGCAATAACTGATATTAAAGCAGTATCGGAACTTGCTCACAAACACGGAATTATTGTTTGTGTTGATAATACTTTCA
>QKHS01000001.1 GCA_003249955.1 Bacteroidales bacterium
GGTCTGGGTGATGCAGGGGATCTCGCTTTTGGCAGAAAAACAGATATTTAGAGGAATAACTGAAGGTTAATCTGTTGAACTGATTAACCGTTAAACCGATATATATTACTGGTTTTCTGATTGCCCGAGTAAAAATCTTGCAGTTGTTCTGCTTTTCTGCTCCATAAGTACTTTTCGGCCTGCTGTCATTTTTTGAACCGAATTGTCATCATAATAACGTATTGTTACCAATTCCAGATTTCTGTTATATCTCACAAAGAATTCCTTTTGTAATTCTTTTATCAGTAAGTCAAAATTACGGCTATCTCCATCGATTGATGCAGAAAAACTGATAGCAGAATTTTGAGTTATATTTACTTTTGCCTTATATTGTGCAAATAATCCGAAAATTTTGCTCATATTTTCTTCCACAATAAAGGAAAAGTCTTTGGGTGAGATTGATATCAAAACCTGATTATCTTTAAGAATGTAAACAGGAATGAGTTTTAATTTGTAATCCAGCTTTTTAATTACGGTACCACTTTCTTCCGGATTTTGAAAAGACTTTACATAAAGGGGAATATCTTTATTCTCGATTGGCTTTATGGTTTTGGGATGTATAACTTTGGCTCCGTAAAATGCAAGTTCTATAGCTTCGAGATATGATAATACATCCAGTTTTTGCGCAAATGAACACCATGCCGGATCTGCATTCATAATACCGGGAACATCTTTCCAGATTGTAACGCTTTCTGCATCCAGTAAATAGGCTAATGCGGATGCGGAATAATCAGATCCTTCGCGCCCTAAGGTGGTTACTTCACCGGAAACTGTTCTGCCTATAAACCCCTGAGTAACACACACGGACAAACCATCTCCGACAACCTTGTTAACCGGCTCAAAAGACTTATCCCATAAAATTTTAGCATCACGATGATTATTGTCGGTAACTATTATCTCCCGCGCATCAATAAATGTATTTTTTATGCCTTTTGAATTCAGATACTCACTAAAAATAAATGTGCTGACCATTTCACCGTAACTTACCAAAGAATCGTATTCTTTGTCAAAATTTTCAGATGGGGTTCTGTCTATTATTTGTTTTATTTCATCAAAAAATACCGAGACCTTTTTTTTAACTGGTTCAGAACTCTCACCAAAAGCATCATCAATATATTTATAGTGAAAGTCGAAAATTCCGGAAAACAAATCAAATTTATTTGCCAAATTATTAAAGTATGAATTTACAAGACCTTCAAGGGCGTTTGTTGTCTTTCCTATAGCAGAAACAACAATACATAAATTATCCTGATTTTTAATTATTTCCGAGATGTTTTCCAGAGACTGAGCATCCTTTACCGAAGCTCCTCCGAATTTATAAATCCTCTTCCTCATTTTTTTGCTTCTTAGGTTTGTCTGTTGTCATATTCTGGGTTAACTGCTGTACAAACTTGTACTGGTAAAGAAATTCTTTTGCAATAACTCTTAAAACCGTATAACCCGGAATTGCAAGCATCATTCCTATAACGCCATACAAACTTCCGGCGATAATTATTACGAAAAATATTTCAAGAGGGTGAGCCTTTACGCTTTTTGAATAAATTAACGGTTGAAAAAGGATGTTGTCGGTAAGTTGTGCTATTGCAAATATTGAAAGTATTTTAATAATCATCGGAATAATTTCGTTATAGAAATCGAGATTAATATTGGCAGTTGTTATAAGCACAACTCCTATTGTTGCACCGATCCATGGTCCTATATACGGTATTACATTCAAAACTCCGCCTATAAGGCCTACAAGCAATGCAAGGTCAAAATCAACACCGATAATAACCAATCCTGTTGTAAACAATATCATCATAAAGCAGGTTTCAAGAATTACTCCCAGAAGATATCTTGAAATAAGCTTACGCACAGATACTAATACATTTGAAGTTTTTTCTTCGTATTTCGGCGGAACAATCATTAAAACTCCTTTGTCAAAGAGCTGCTTATCTTTAAGAAAAAAGAAAGAAATAAAGGTTATTGAGAATAAAGACAAAAATAAATTCCAGGCCGTTCCGCCAAGATCGTTTACAAAATTACCAACAGAAGTAAAATTTACAACAGAAGTTATCTTCCCGATAACAAAATCTTCGGTTGAAAACTCCGGCTGATTAAGAACCGGTGTTTTCTGGATAAAATCATTTATTCTGCTTATTGGTTTCTCAAGGCCTTCCGAAACGGTTTCTATGTCAATTGACTGAAACTCACTTACCTGATCAATTACCAGTGGGACCAAAAGGCGTATCAACATAATTATGACAAACCAGATAATGGCAATTGTTGTTAAAGAAGCTGCCCATTTAGGTACTTTAAACTTTCTGATTTTAAATTTCCCGATAAATTCGACCAAAGGATTCCCTATCATTGCAATAAATGCAGCAATCAAAACCCAGATAATAATATTGGTAAAGTATATCACGAATAATACAACCAATATTAGTCCGATAAGACCAACAATATATTTTCTGTATTTTTCCATTTGTCATTTTTTTACGAAAGTAATGAAGATATAAATAAAAAAAACCGCCTGTCTATATTTTTTTTAAACAGGCGGCTCATTATAACTTACAATATGTTAAATGCCAAATTCTTTCTTTACAGCATCAACGTAATCCAGTTTTTCCCATGTAAACAATTCTACATCTATATCTTTAACTCCTGAATAAGGAGAGTCGAAATGTTTTGTAACTGTTACCGGAGTACGGCCAAAATGTCCGTAAGCAGCAGATTCGCGATAAATCGGGTTTCTGAGTTTCAATCGTTTTTCGATACCTGCAGGTTTAAGATCAAAAATATTTTTAATTCTTTTTGAAATTTCCGAGTCATTAGCTGCGATTTTTGCAGTTCCGTAAGTATTTACATAAACGCCTACAGGTTCTGCAACACCGATTGCATAAGCAAGCTGTATAAGGATTTCATCGGCAACACCTGCAGCAACCATGTTTTTCGCAATGTGACGCGCAGCATAAGCAGCAGACCTGTCAACTTTTGACGGATCTTTTCCGCTGAAAGCACCACCTCCGTGAGCTCCTTTTCCGCCATAAGTGTCAACAATAATTTTTCTGCCTGTTAAACCGGTATCTCCGTGAGGCCCACCAATTACAAATTTACCTGTAGGATTTACATGAAGAGTGAAATCATCTCTGAATAATTCCTGAATTCTCGAAGGAAGGTCAGATTTTACTCTCGGGATAAGAATATTTTTCACATCTTCTTTTATCTTGTTCAACATGCGTTCTTCGTCTGCGTCAAAATCATCATGCTGGGTTGAAACAACAATAGTATCTATTCTCAAAGGTGTTTTATCGTCGTTATACTCTATTGTAACCTGTGATTTTGAATCGGGGCGCAAGTAGGTCATTTCTTTACCTTCGCGGCGTATTTCAGCCAGTACCTGTAACATTCTGTGAGACAGATCCAAAGGTAAAGGCATATAGTCATCTGTTTCGGTACAGGCGTAACCGAACATCATACCCTGATCGCCGGCTCCCTGCTCTTTATGTAAACCCGCGCCTTCTACCACTCCCTGGTTAATGTCGGGAGATTGCTCGTGAATTGCAGACAGCACACCGCAGGAATTACCGTCAAACCGGTACTCTCCTTTGGTATAGCCTATTTCATTAACAACTTTACGTGCTACTTCCTGAACATCAACATATGCCGATGATTTTACTTCGCCCGCAACAACTACCAATCCGGTTGTTACAAGTGTTTCACATGCAACTTTTGAAGAAGAGTCAAAAGCCATGAATTCGTCCAATATCGCATCCGAAATCTGATCCGAGACTTTATCAGGATGCCCTTCTGATACTGATTCTGAAGTGAAATAATAACTCATTATAAATAATTTAAAACGTTAATAAAAGGATTGGATTTGGAGGATGTTAACCGGAAGATTTTTAGCATTTTTTTTTAAGTGGTTGCAAGCATCCAAATCCATCCACTAAAACAGTACAAAAGTAAAAAAAGTTTATTAAATATTAAAAGAAAATTTTTTTTATTTGTTTTCCGTATATTTTTAATGTAAACAATTGATAAAAATACTTAATCCGGGTTAACGGATTATTAAAAGAAAAATTAGAATTCGCATAAGTTTGTTGAAGTATTGTTCTGTTCTAATTTATTTTTTAATTTTGTGCCGAAATAAATACCAACTAAAATTATTTGTTATGTCAGGACATAGTAAATGGTCAACTATTAAAAGAAAAAAAGGTGCAATAGACGCCAAGAGATCAAAGATTTTTTCGAAATTATCAAAAGAAATAACCATAGCCGTAAAAGATGGCGGCGGTCACGATCCGGATTATAACCCCAGATTGAGAATTGCCATCCAGAATGCCAAAGGTGTAAATATGCCTAAGGATAATATTGAAAGGGCTATAAAAAAAGGTGATCAGGACGGATCAAATTTTACAGCCAGTAGTTTTGAAGGTTATGCTGCTCACGGAATTGCTGTTTTTGTTGAGTGTTTGTCAGACAATAACAATCGTGTTGTTTCAAACGTAAGAGCCGCTTTTAACAAATACAACGGTACACTTGGGACAAATGGTTCGTTAAGCTTTTTGTTCGACAGAAAAGGTATCTTCGAGTTTGAAAAAACGGATGCAATGGATTTTGATGAACTTGAAATGGAATTTATTGATGCCGGAGCTGAAGACATTGAAATTGAAGATAACAATGTAACAATAACCTGTGCACTGGAAGATTTCGGAAGCATGAACAAGAAGTTCGAAGAACTTAAAATTGTTCCTTCGAGTGCAGAACTTCAGAGAATACCAAATGATACAAAAGCATTGGCTGTTGACGAAGCAAAGACTGTTTTACGCCTTATTGAGGCTCTTGAAGACGATGATGACGTTCAGAATGTGTTCCATAACCTCGAAATGACCGACGAATTGGCTGAATCTATGGAATAAAAACACACTTAAAACACTGATAATTAGCCTGTTGAGAGACAGGCTAATTTTTTTTGAAAATTTTGTGAAAAAAATTTGCAGGAAAAATAAATTATTTTTTTCTTTGCAGTCCCAAAACACGAATGTTTTAACGGTCCGTTCGTCTAGGGGTTAGGACGTCAGGTTTTCATCCTGGTAACAGGGGTTCGATTCCCCTACGGACTGCAAAAGAAAGGGAAGAATAAGATTTCTTCCCTTTTTTCGTATTTGTATGTAATCAAACTGATTTTACAATTTAATGATTAGTAGGGATCAAGCAAAATTTCTGGGGGGTTACAAAAATTAAGCATAAATTTTAGCAAGTCTGTAAATAAAAAAAGGGATATATCTAACCCCTCTTAGCTGAGATCTGAAAGCTTTTATTTTAGCATTGAAGGATTCAGCAGAAGCATTAGTACTTCTGTTATCAAAATAATTTAATATCGTGAGATAATTGTTTTGGATTGTTCCGGCAATAGTATTAAAAGCTTTAAATCCAGATTTCTCGACATTATCATACCATTTAGCCAGTAATGTAAATGCAATTCCTTTATGTTTTGACTTATCATATATTCGTCCAAGTTCTCTACATAATTTGTATGCAGATTCCAAATCAGGATAATACTTAAAGAGTAGTTCAGCACGATGGTTCTGAGATGGTGTCCATTTGTTTTCTGCTTTAAACAACAAATACCTGCTTCTGGCAAGCAATTGCTTAAGAGTATCCCCATTTTCAAGTTTATCTGGAACATAAACTTTCCCAAATTCTTTAGATAATTCAATTTCTTTATTTTCTTGTTCAATTGCTTGCCAACGATGTTCAATTCTTAATTGTTGAAGAGCCTCATAAGCGAGTTTATGGACATGAAATCTGTCTGTTACTTGTCGTGCTTTGGGAAAACAAATACTGACTTTTTTTTGCATAGATGCTGCCATATCTAATGTAACTTCCTTTACTTTATTTCTTTTTGAAGAATGAATTTTATTTAGGACAGAACTTACAAATTGGCTTTCTGTACCTTTAATCATTGCAACTAATGCTCCTTTTCTGCCTTTTGCCTGTTTGTTTGTAACAACAGTATAAAGCTCTCCATGGGAAAGACTTGTTTCATCAATACTAAGAGATTCTCCAATGTTGTTCGCAAACAAAACCCATTCTGTTGCATGATCTCGTTGTTCCCAATCTATAAAATCACTTAAATGCTTTAGGTATTGCTCTTCCAGCAACTTACCATTTACATTAAAATACTTACCTAAGCTATTGCAACTAACAGGTGTGCTATCTATTAACTGCTTTTAAAAAAGTCGCAAACTCTAATGTCATTCTTGTCCCTTTTGCAACTAACTCCCAATCTCTACTAACGATTTCTCCTGTAGATTCTATTGTCCACCGCCTTCGCCGTATATCTAAAAAACAGGCCTTCCCGCGCAAAGGGAAATCTTGAACGCTTATTGATTCATAAAAACCTTTGGATTCCAGTTTTATCCCTTTGTATTGTTCCGGTGGAATATTTTTCTCTTCTATGTGTATTACATACATCCCCTCATTTTTTTCTACTTTGATAATCTCGAAATATTCTAATAGCCCTTCTGGTAGTAATACGCTTATCAATTCTTGTGTGTTCATAGAATCAAAAATAAACTTTTTTATGATAATCCCCCCAGAAATTTTGCTTGATCCCGGTTTACCCCTTTGGCAATCTTAACTTGGGTTACTTCTCCTTTTTTATTTATCACAAATTTTACAAAAACTTTCCCCTGAATTCCTTTATCTTTAGCTTTCTGTGGGTATTCTGTATTTTGTGCAATAAATTTCATTAATGCAGCGTCTCCGCCAGGAAATTCCGGCTTTTCTTCAACTATTGAGAAATCAACCGGCTCTGTTTCTTTTCCGGATTCTTTTTCCGATTTAATTTTCCCGGCTAACTGTGAAAATGTTGTCAGACTTGCCAACAAAATAAAAACGAGTAAAAATGCAGTCTTCTTCATAAAAAATATTTTGAATATAATTTAAAGTTTACAGTTACAATGAATTGAATAGTGTACAGGCTCTTATCAACCCCTCTGTTACAGAATCATTAATAAACTCTTTAGCAATTAAAAAATTAGCACAAACTAAAAAATAAATGGTTAAAACAGATTTTATTCCCATTTCAATATATTATTATATTCGCAAATATAACTTAAAAGCAGCAATTAAAAGCTAAAAAAAATATTGTGGTCTTCATAGAATACAATAAAATTTCAAAACCATATATTAGTGAAATATTCTTAATGTATAAATCAGAAAAATTGTTTAATAAAATTAAAAATCCGGATATCTGAATCAATTTTAATTTTTAATTTTGAATGTTTCAGGAACCGGTTAATTCCGGATATTTATGGTAATCTGTTCCTGCAAATAGTTACAGAGGTGCTTATCCGTTAATTTATTGATAATTTTAAAAATAAACAACTATGAGTTTGATAATAATTGATCAGATTTTTGTGGATGAAAAATTTAACAAATCCACTTTAAGAAAACAATGCGATTCGGGTCTGGTTCCTGCTGTAGGAATGGAAGTTGAAGATGCTGCATGGGAAAAGGCAAAAAAAATCAAAAAAGTAAACATCAATATTGACAATAACTGCTACATTCTTTTTGTTGATGACGAATTTGTAACAAAAAACACATCTGCAAAAATTATGGATAATTTCAAAAAGCTTGGGTGGAAAGAGATTTAAAATAAAAAACACCGGAAAAATCCGGTGTTTTTGGTGGTAGCGGGGACAGGACTCGAACCTGTGGCCTCCGGGTTATGAGCCCGACGAGCTACCAACTGCTCTACCCCGCAATGTGGGTGCAAAGATAATATATTTTAAAAGCAGATGCAAATTTATTTTTGTTTTTAATTTATAAAGTTCTGACATCCGGCACTTTCAATGGAGAAAACGGATAAATTATTCTTCTTAATTTGCACTATGTCAGCTAATTAGTATCTTTGAAAGAAAACACGTTTATGAAAAAGATTTTTTTACTCATTCCATGTATTTTGTTGATAAATCTGGCTTTTGCCCAGAATTTTACGGATATTAAATTACCTGAACCTGACAAAAGCGGCGGAAAACCTTTAATGGAAGCTTTAAATAACAGGCAAACAATAAGAGAGTTCGGAACTGAAGAATTTTCTGTTCAGCAAATTTCTGACTTGCTTTGGGCGGCTTGCGGTATAAACCGGCCTGAAGAAAGTAAAAGAACTGCTCCAACAGCAATGAATGATCAGGAAATAGATATTTATGTTGTACTGAAAAGCGGGATATATCTTTATGATGCTACGAACAATACTTTAAAAGCAATAAAGGAAGGTGATTTCAGGGCAGATATGGGCAGACAGGATTTTGTTGCTGTTGCTCCTGTTGTTCTTGTATATGTAGCAGATTTCGGACGTATGGCTTTTGTAATGGATAAGAAAACCAAAATTTTTTATTCTGCCACAGATACCGGCTTTATCTCTCAGAATGTCTATCTTTATGCCTCATCCGAAAACCTTGCAACTGTTGTTCTCGGATATATTAACAAAGACAGGATAGTTAAAACTATAGGGCTTTCAAAAAATCAGCATCCTATATTAAGTCAACCTGTCGGTTTTAAGAAGGACTGAATTTAAACCGGGTTTTTTCAGAAACTGATAATTTATTCTCTTACATAACAAAAAAAGAGGAGTCTGAAGACTCCTCTTTTAAAATTACCGGCAACTAAATTACCTTAAAATCTGCATTTTAATAGTTGAACTTCCCGAAATACTTTGTACCCGTACAACATAGACTCCGGGTTTGCAATCAGCAAGAGACAATGTGTAGTTTTTAGTATTAACGTTGTTTGTTTGTGAAACTATTTTACCGGTAATATCAAGAACTGTTATTTCATTTATTATCTCATTTGATGTAATTTCAGCAATCCCGTCTGATGGATTCGGGAAAATGCTGCAAATGTTTTGCATTATTGTTCCGGGATTAACGGTAGGGATTTCTGTAAAATATGCTACGGCAGTAAAATCGCCGGTTAAAGTCAGATTAACAGGATTGTTTGTTGTTTCGATGCTGTTGATAATCCATTTTGTAAACATATAATTTTCGTCAGGAATAGCAGTTAATGTTGTTGTTGTTCCGTCAACAAACAAATGTTCACCTGCCGGAGGAATAGTTTGACCACCAACACCATCTGTAGAAATTGTAAGATAATGTTGTTCTTCATCAGTAGGGACAAAGTATGCAGTAGCAAGCATATCGTCATTTATCTGAACTAAAACTGATTGTGTGTAGAATTCATCTTCTCCGATAACCCATTTTTCAAAAACATATCCCAAGGCCGGAGATGCATACAAATAAACTGACTGCCCGTGATTATAAACATTTATACCGGTAGCCGGAGTGGTTGTTCCTTCTCCTGCAACCGCCATATTTAACTGGTGTGTTTCTATAAAATAAGCTGTTGCTGTGGTATTCTCGGTTATTGTAATATTTGTAATTGCATCAAAAACATCAACACCGTTAATTTCCCACTTAACAAAAGCATTATACATTTCAGGAATAGCTTTTAATTCTATTTCAGTTCCCTGATTGTGAATATAGCTTCCTACCGGAGGTAAAGCGGAACCGTTTCCTACAACTGAAATATTAAGGGTAAACTGAGGCTCAACAGTCTCAACAAAATATGCTGTAGCAGAAATATCCTGAGACATTACAACCGGTACAGCCTGAGTTGTATATTCTGTTGTTCCTATTACCCATTTCTGGAATACATATCCGGCATTGGCCGAAGCATAGAGATTAACAGTTGTTCCTTCCTGATATTCGTAAACACCAGGCGTGAAATTAGTTGTTCCTGATCCGTTAACAGCAATACTTAAATCATAATTTTTGTAAAAGTGTGCATTCAGATATTCTTCATCTGCTATATTGTCGTCACATTGAGACTTAAGAATAAATTTAAGTCCGTTATAGTCATAATCAACCGGACCTCTTGAAACCGTAATCGTAACATCAACAGACCCCCATGCAGGAATAGTGTATGGATAAGGGATATTGCCCACTATAGGGCTACCTCCTATTGTAATAACTGCTCCACCAGGGTTTGTGGTATGATCAAAAATTAAATCATAAGTCATTTCTTCATCTGTTTCGCTTGTATTGGCCAGATGCAGAATATAAACAGCCTGTTCAGATTCTTCAACGCTTTGATATGTGGTATTAGATGTTAGCTGAACGCCTTCTCTCGGCACTGTTCCTGGTTCAAAAGGACAACTTGTTTGTCCTGAAACAAGTTTAAAAGCAGGAACGCCATAAACTTTATCTTCAACTACCTGAACAAGATAGTCATCATCAGGATCATCATCGCCCAGATAGTATCCTACTGTTGTTGTGTTTGAAGTTTCATCCGCCCAGACTTTTCCCCAGGTTGAGCGCCCATGAACAGCGACTCCCCCAAAAATTCCGGCTCCTGCAACAGAAAGTCCTACATCTACTGCCACACCATAGTCAATATAAATATTCCAATCAAAAGTTTTGGAATCGCTTCTGGAAGTTTGTAAGGTGTTGGTATATCCTACTCCGCCGCTGAAACTAACAGTTTCGACATCAGAACCATTTTCAATATTATCGTGATTTGCCTCAACTACCTGCTGCCATACTACTAACTGGTTTGCAAAATATGATGCAGAGTCTGTTTCATTTATTGAGGTATAGTAATCTGTAATACTTTGAAGTTCCGGAATTATAACGTCAGTAATGTGCGATTCGGTGTACATGAATGTAGATTCAATTCCTTCCGGTTGCATATATAATGTCTGCGATTGTTCAAATTCGCAGTTATCGAAATTATATTGCAAAACATCGGTAATACCATATAGCATACTAAGGGCGGCTCCAATGTAAACATCTCCGGCAGCACCGGTAATATCAACATTTCCACTGGTCTGGTACATTTCACTTGTAGTTGTGGTTATTACCGATGACCACTCTGTTAATCCGCCTGATCCCAAACCAAGAGATGCTGTTAAATCGTTTTGTTGGGTTACTTCTGTTGAAACACCTGCTATAAATCCGACTTCGACTGACATTGAAGCTCCTAACTGGGCTCTTATATATGTGTCAACAGTTCCTTCCTGCAAAAAGCTCTGGCTGAATGATGTGGATATTGACTGATCTTCCTGAAGAAAACTGTAGCTTGCATCTCCGAGAGGATTATGAAGAATGTGAAAAGGTACCTGTGGAGTAACTGTAGTATAATTCATTGCTCTGGGCTTATTCCCGAGAACAATTACATCTGTATAAATTACATCTGTTTGATTATCTCTGACCAAAGTGGCTTCAAAGAATTTTTTGTAGCCTTGTGCTTCGATAAGATTCGGAGTTCCTGGAATTAATTCATAGTTAATGGTTTCGCCCTGAGTATAATATAACGTGTCAATATTTTCATCCATTCCTATAGATGAAACATTTTCGCGGATTATAATAAAGCCATCACCTGCCGGACAAATATTTCCGTTAAAGTCTTCATTTGCAACAAATTGAATCATCGAAGGTTCGAATTCCCTGACTAAAGGAACTGTTTCTCCTGAACATGTCTGGGCATAACTTAAACCTGTCATCATAAGTGACGGAGGTAAGCGATAAGTCATATTATATGATGTTGTGTCTCCATGAAAACTGCTTTCGTTATAATATGTAAGGTCAAGTTCGCGTGGTAATGAAAAGTACGCAAGAACATCAAGAGAAGCGAGAGTTCCTTCGTCAACCGAAGTAAAACCAGTAAGGCTTACATATAATTCTCTTGCAGGAAGGCCTATCGAAAAATACCCTGTCCCCGGCTCTGTCGTAATGGTCTGGTCAAAACAAAAACCCGGATCTGTACTGTAGAATCTTATGTCTCCCTGTCCGATATATGTTTCACAACTTGCAGCGAGATATCCTTCAACAACATAAGCAGTGGCATCTTCAAAATCAATTCCGGTTAAATTTCCTGAAACATTTATTTCCTGTACGGCAGGATCGAAAAGATGATTTTCAAGCAATGCTCTTACTGTATAAGATCCTCCGTTTGAAATTGTTATTGTATAATTACCGTTTATATCGGTTTTTACATGAGTACTGTCGTCATCAAGCATTATGTCTGCCCCGGCCATAGGACAAGAGCCCTGTAATATAGTTCCCGAAACGGTAAATGAGGACATATCATCGAAGTTCGCCGTTGTTGACGGGGCATTCAGGTTCAGAGTTTTAGTCTGACTTACAGGATTAAAAGTTCTGCCATCATATTCGGGAGTTACAATAAAATCGGCTTCTTCATAATAATAAATATTCTTTATTTCGTAATATCCATCGGCATTTGTGTATGCTGAATAGGTCGTTGTTGCATCTGTAGGTAACGGGTCTCCGACTAAAACAGCAGAAACCAGAACACCGGGAACACCAACCTGGTTCGGGGCCGGAGTTCTGACATATCCGCTTATCATTCCGTTAGGTTTGACTTTTCCGGAAGCAGTTCCGGTAACATCTGATGTAGCAACAGGTTTTACCCTCATTCTGTACTGATATGTATATCCGGGGATTAAATCGTGTACACTTCCGTTATCGGTATATGATGTATAAACATTGTCACTTCTGTCATATAAAGGGTCCCATGCTCCTGAAACCGGATTATACCAATCCAGATAAAAACCGGCAGACTGATAGGTATTACCATGATTATTCCAGCTTAAAACAACTGAACTGGTTTGATTGCCGGTTGCCTGAAAGTTAAGATTAAAAGTTGATCCTGTGTTTGTCGCCGGTGCCGGTTGCCAACCATAAACATATCCGATTACTTTATATTCTTTTGTTTCTCCCGGTTGTAATCCGGTATGATAAAATGTTGTAGTTCCGGCCGGAAGTGAAGATCCTACCAAAACATTATCGGCATAAACATGATAAGAATAAGTCAGGGGATTAAAAATTTCATTTATGCCCCAGGTTACTTTAACCTGATTTGCATAAACCCCATCGGTAGCCTGCACATTTGACACCGGGTTATATGCCGGAATTGACCATGTATGAACCGGAGATTCTGAATAGTCACAATTCCAGTACCAGACTCCCCAATACCAATACCCTGCCATTCTGCGGATCAGAAATTCAATAGTTACGCTGGTTGAAGGAGCACGATTACGCAAACTGATTTCAAAATTAGCTCCATTACAGCCATTCTCAATTTCAGTCCATGTAGAATATCCCTGAAACCGATAGTACAATTTGTCCACATGTTCAGAAACACAAGCATTATTATAACCTACCACTTTGCAGATTACCCGGTTTGGGTAGGCTTCTACCAATTCAACATCTGCAGCTTTAATGCTTACCGATGCAAAAAGCAAAAATCCCAAAAACGCAAGCAGAAATTTTCTCATATTTCTGTTTGCTGTTTTGCAAATAAAAATTTTCATAAATAATACAGTTTTAAAATTTATTTTATATGTGGCAAAGCTATCAAACAGACAGTCAAAACAGGTAGCGGACTGTTATTCAAAGGTAAGTGGCGGGGTAAGCAAAAGGTAAGCACCGGTTACGCCGGTATCCGGTAATTTTAAAGTAAAATATTAAGATAAAAAGGCCTTAATGATTAGAATTTATTCAGATATACAGAAAGATTCTCTGACTCCGGCAAATTAAGTTTTTTGCGTAGGCGGCTACGGGCAACTTTAACTGTAGTAACCTCACGAAAAGTAAGGTTTGCAATCTCTTTAGTCTGCATATTATTTTTTATCAGGAAGCAGAGTTGTATTTCCTGTGGAGTGAGATTTTTATGTTCCTTTAATAAAGATTTTATATACCTGTTGTCGGGGAAACCAGGGATCTGGTTTGTGCTGTTTGCCTTTTTTTGAGCAATATCCAAAGAAGACATAATACTACGGATATTTTCTTCGTTAAGCTTTTTGTTTTTTATTAAAGTTTCAAGTTCACGACTGATTTCTGACAAAAGATTATCATAAAATGAAATGGTCATTTTATTTTCCTCGATACCCGATTCCATTGCTTTTATAATATCGGCAAGGCGCAGATTCTCCGCATCGTCAATTATTTGTGATTGTTGTTTTATTCTGGCAATATATTCAACTTGTTTTAAGTGTGAATTAATCCGCGAAATAAACTCGGTTTTTTCAAGTGGTTTTCTGATAAAATCGGAAGCTCCGGCTTCAAATGCTATTTTTAAATCATCCGTTGAAAGCCGGATGCCTGTAGCAATAATTACAGGAATATTTTCCGTGTCAGGATTCTTTTTAAGTTCTTTTATGGTTTCTATACCGTTCATTTCCGGCATTTCCCAATCCATAATAATTATATCAGGCAACTCCCGGGCAGCAATATCAAGAGCAATTTTTCCGTTTTGAGCAGCAAGAACTGCATAAGGAACAGAATCCTCAATGACGAAGTTCATTGCTACCTTAAGATTCTCTATAGTATCATCAACAATAAGAATTTTTTTATTTCCTGAATCAGTCATCTGAAGTAGTTTTTAATATTGAAGAAACCAATTGCTCAAAATGTACGGTATTGCCGTTATATACGGCGTCGGAAACTTGCTGTGCCCATAAGCGTACTTCTGAATTTCCATCATTTTCCAGTGGCTTTATAAGCGGAATAATCTCACTTATTTTAAATATCGGTATGTCTTTTATTTTTTCACAAAGCGGCCCGATTCGTTTAATGTCCTCATAACTCAGCTTTCTTTGCCTTACACTTACAGAAAGTTCACTGTCTCTGAATTGATTTGTTTCAAAGCGCGGAAGTTTTACAATAAATTCAGAGCCTGACGAACCGTCTGATTTCACTTCTATGCTGCCTTTATGCGCATTAACTGCCAACCTGCAGAATGTAAGCCCCAGACCATTTGAAGAACCGGAACGTAAACCCTCTGCGTCAACCATAAAGTATTTTTCAAATATTTTGTCAAAATGTTCCGGCTTAATCCCGATACCCTGATCTTTGACAGTAATAACACAAATATCTTCAATATTGTCAGTTATAACTGATATTTGAGTGTTAAAAGGAGAGTATTTAATTGAATTTGATAATAAATTAATGAAAACCCTTTCTATCAGACTTCTGTCACATGTAATGAATCCTGAACTTAAAAACATGGGCTGAATTGTAATATTTTTCTGATTTGCCAGAACTTCTGCAGATAATATTGCCTGATTTATAATTTCCACAATTCCGGCTCTTGAATAATCCGGTTTCATTTCCGGTTGCTCCAGTCTTTCCACATCGAGGACGTTTTCGAGCTGTTTTTTAATGCTTTGGGCATAGAAAACTGTTTTCACGGCAGAATCGCTT
>QKHS01000022.1 GCA_003249955.1 Bacteroidales bacterium
GTAAGATTTCTGCTTTTGCGTAAATTCCTGATGTTTGAACCTAAAAGATTATCCATAATAAATTTTTATTGCTAATTATTTTAAACATACTAAAATTATTAGTATTTTTGACAACAAAAATAAACATAATCCGGAATAAAAACAAATGATTTTCATTAAAAGTTTGCCGGATTAAATATTTAACGGATATGAAAGAAGATGTAATGAAAAAACTGGAAATACTTTCCGGTGCGGCAAAATATGATGTTTCCTGCGCATCAAGCGGCAGTAACCGCAACAATACAGGCAAAGGTATCGGAAATGCCAGTCCGTGGGGCATATGTCACAGCTTTGCCGAAGACGGACGTTGCATTTCCCTGCTCAAAATAATGCTGACCAATTATTGTATTTACGATTGTGCATACTGCATTAATCGCAGAAGCAATGATGTCAGGCGTGCTGCTTTTTCTTCCGAAGAGGTTACGGAGCTTACCATTTCGTTCTACAGAAGAAATTATATTGAAGGTCTATTTTTAAGTTCCGGTGTTATTAAAAGTCCCGACCATACAATGGCTTTAATGACAAGAGTTGCAAAAGATTTACGTACTCTGCACCGGTTTAACGGATATATACACCTTAAAAGTATTCCCGGAGCAAGCCCTGAACTGATTCGCGAAGCCGGGCTTTATGCTGACAGGCTAAGCGTTAATGTGGAAATCCCGACCGAATCCAACCTGAAGTTGCTTGCTCCCGAAAAAAATTACACAAGCATTTTCACACCCATGAATTCCATAAATCAGGGTATTTTAGCAAACAGGGAAGACTCCGGCAAATTTCGGTCAACTCCTAAGTTTGTGCCTGCCGGGCAAAGTACCCAGATGATAATAGGTGCAACACCCGACAACGACAACCGGATACTGAGCCTTGCTTCACTTTTATATAAAAAACAAAATTTAAAACGCGTTTACTATTCCGGTTACATCCCGGTAAACTCCTATGATAACAGACTCCCGGCTCCCGGACAATCTTCACTTGTCAGAGAAAACAGGCTTTACCAGTCTGACTGGCTTATGCGTTTTTATTCATTCAACGTGGACGAAATTGTAAACGACAAATACCCTGATCTGGATCTGGAACTCGACCCTAAACTTAGCTATGCCCTGCGAAATCCTGAATTGTACCCCGTCGATATAAACAAGGCTCCATATGAAATGATTCTGAGAGTGCCAGGCATAGGAGTAAAATCTGCCAAACTTATTGTTTTGTCAAGAAGATACGGAAAGCTCCATACTTACCAGCTTCAGAAAATGGGTGTGGTAATAAAACGGGCAAAATATTTCATTACCTGCAATGAGCTTTCCTCGCCCACCATAAATGAAATAAAACCGGAAAACATGAGACAGTTGTTTCTGAAGAAAATGCCTGAAAAGAAAAAAGAAAAGTATCCGGGACAATTAAAATTATTTACAGACAACGAGTTTCTGACATAAAATACTTAATCATCAGTAATTATGAATATATGGGCATATGACAAAACTTTTGAAGGTTTTCTTTCGCTTGTGTTTGAATGCTATGACAGAAAAACATTCCCTGAGATTATATCAGGATTTGCTGACGGAAACATTTCTGTTTTCCCCGAAGACTATAAAGTTGACAGTGACAAAAACAAAGCAGGCAGAGTCTGGAAAGGCCTGCAGAAGAAAACATCAGATGCCAGTTGTCAGATGTTGTTCAGTGCCTTCCTTTCCGAAATTCCTGACATAGAATTGCGGCTTTTGAATTACATACGGACAGTTTTTGATTCTCCTGAAAATATTGAGCTGAATTTTGGTAATGAGAACACGTTGGAATTATTAAAGTTAAGCAAAAAGGTAAGTCGCGAAGCACATCGCACACTCATGTTTGTAAGATTTCAGAAAACTGCTGATGATATTTATTATGCTTCTTTTGACCCGAAATACAATGTTTTACCTTTGTCTGTAAGGCATTTCGAAAGAAGATTTGCCGACCAGAAGTGGATTATCTATGACACAAACCGAAATTACGGATTTTATTACGATCTGGAAAACACTCAGGAAGTAATATTTACAGAAAACTCTGTAAATCCTGTCACAGGACAGATAAATGAAGAGATTATGGCAAAAGATGAAAAGTTGTTTCAGGAACTATGGAAAACCTATTTTGATTCTACCTGTATCAGGGAAAGGATAAACCCAAAGCTCCATATGCAGTTTTTACCAAAACGGTTCTGGAAGTATTTGCCGGAGAAGCAGAGAAATCTTAAAAAGTGATTTTAGCTTCAACATCTTCTTTCTGATTAATAAATCAACAACACATGCAATTATCAGAATAAAAACTATGATGAATTACACAATTACTTGTTTCAGGGTAAAGATAAAGCAAGAGCAAAAAAACACAGTGTATTTAATGCAGAATCAAGACACTGACATGTTAAAAAATTCTTTCACCTGCTTACACCCACTTGCATAATTGTATAAAATATAACTTGCATTCAAACACTTGATTAAAATTTATATAATTTTACAAAAAAAATGATGCAACCCATTTACAAAATGGTTGTCTATGACATAAAATTTAAAAACTGATTTATGAGAAAATTTACTTTCGTTTCAATTTTATTGTTGATTAGTGTTTTTGTTTTCGGACAAGAGTCCTGGACAAAAATAAACCCGGCATTATCAGACTCTTATAACGTTGAAGTCATTGAACATTCTGCAAACGGTATGATTCTCAGGTTAAATGTTAATTCATACAGATTTGATAATGTAGTTACTCCTAACGGAACAGAAATTACTGTAAAAAGTCCGGGTTGCCGTAATACTTACAAAAAAGGCTCACCTGATTTGCCATACGTTACAGCAGCGCTTGCCATTCCGGATATGGGAGGATTTAAATACGAAGTAATTTCTTCTGATTTTCAGCTTGTCAATGATGTAAATGTTGCTCCATCAAAAGGTACCATTTACAGAAACATTGATCCTGCCACCGTTCCTTATGAATATGGAAGAGAATATCAGACAAACGAATTTTTCCCGCTCAATCAGGCTTATATGAGCGATCCATACATCCTGAGAGATGTCCGTGGAAGCAACATCACTTTTTTCCCGTTCGTTTATAACGCTGTAAGTAATGAATTAAGAATTTATACCGAGATAATTGTTAAAATAAAATTTACGGATGAAAGTTTTGTAAACGAACTTACAAGTACAAAAAATGTCAGAAATGATGAATTTAATAAAATTTATGCAAATACTTTTCTGAATTATAATTCCTCTTCAAAATACACTCCTGTTGAAGAAGGAGCTCCCGGCAACATTCTTATAATTGCAAAAGACACTTATGCATCAGCAATGGCTCCTTATATTAATTGGAAGCGCGAAAAAGGGATAGAAACAGAAATGGTTTTAATGAGTGCTATAGGAACAACATCTGCTCAGGTAAAAACATACGTTCAGAATTACTACAACAATAACGGGCTAACTTATTTACTGCTTGTGGGAGATGCGGCAGATGTTCCGACTATGACAGTAAGCGGAAATGATTCTGACAACGGATATACTTATCTTGCAGGCGGCGACGGATATGCTGATATCTTCTCAGGCCGTTTTTCAGGAAACTCATTAGCTGACATTCAAACACAGGTAGAAAGAACGGTTTATTATGAAAAAGAAATAAGCACATCTGACACATGGCTCGGCAGCGCATTTACAAGTGCATCTGCTGAAGGTGGAGGCTCAAGCGGACACGATGGCGGCGAATCCGATATGGTTCATATGAATAACATAAAAACCGATTTACAAAATTATGGATACACTGTAACAAGTGTTAACGAAACAGGCGGCACAAATGCCCAGGTCAGTACAGCAATAAACTCAGGTGTCGGTATAGCAAACTATATAGGACACGGGGACACTCAGATGTGGGTAAACACTGAGTTCACCAACACACAGGTGAACGCACTTACAAACTCCAAGAAATTACCGTTTATTTTCAGTGTTGCCTGCGTAAACGGAGATTTTAACGGAAACACATGTTTTGCAGAAGCCTGGTTGCGTGCAACAAGCAACGGAAGTCCTTCAGGAGCAGTTGCATTCCTGGGGTCAACAATTAATCAAAGCTGGAACGACCCGATGACAGGTCAGGATGAAATGAATGATATTCTTATCGAATCTTATGCAACCAATATTAAAAGGACTTTCGGAGGAATATCTTTTAACGGAATGTTTCTGATGATTCAGGAAGGTGGCGAAGGTCAATCTATGGCAGACACATGGACAATTTTCGGAGATGCATCACTTATGGTCAGAACAACAACGCCTTCAGAAATGACAATTTCTCACGCAAATACCATTACTGTAGGATCAACAAGCTTTCAGGTTAACTGCGATGCCGAAGGAGCCTTGGTTTCTTTAACAAAGCTTAACGGAGAAGACGTTGAGATTATCGGCACAGCTTATGTTACCGGAGGATCTGCCAATGTAGATATTACAGCTTTTGATGCACCCGGAAACATGAAAGTTACTGTCACTGCATATAATAAAGTTACTTATCAGGAAGACGTTCTTGTTATTGTTCCTGAAGGGCCTTACGTAGTTCATGACAGCTACACTATTAATGATAATGAAGGAAATAATAATAATCTGGCAGACTATAATGAGCTCATTTATATTAATGAAACACTTTCAAATGTGGGTGTACAGATAGCAGGTGCAGTCAACACAGTTATCAGCATTTCAAATCCCGGCATTACAATAAATGACAATTCCGAATTATTCGGAGACATTGCCGTTTCCGGCACAGTAACCCAAAACAATGCATATTCTGTCAGCATCCCTGATGGTATTGCAGATCAGACCAATCTTGCTGTAAGTCTTAATATAACAGATAACAATTCCAATGAGTGGAATGCTGAATATTCAATTCCGGTTAATGCCCCTGCAATGTCGCTTGATTTTGTATCTGTTGACGACAGCGAAACAGGCAACAACAACGGAACACTTGACCCTGGAGAGACAGTAAAATTAGTTGTGGAAGTAAACAATGCAGGACACGCAGCATCTGTTGCCGGGTTAGTTACAATAAGTACTTCAAACGGATATGTTACCATCAATACAAATTCTGTTAACATTCCGGCAATGTCTGTAAACTCACCTGTTGAAGCAGAATTCGAAGTTGTTATCAGCTCAGACATACCTACAGGACAATCTGTATGTTTCAGTTTTGATCTCAACGCCGGAATGTACGGAGCAGATCTCAGCACATGTTTACCGGCAGGTTTGCAAATCGAAGACTGGGAATCAAATACAATGACAACTTACGAATGGGAAACTTCAGGAACTTACCCATGGACTATTGCAACCGATCAGGTTTACGAAGGAACCTACTCTGCAAAATCAGGCGACTTACCTGAATCAGGAGGAGAATCTTCTTTAACCATCAATCTTGATGTCCTTAATGCAGACAATGTGGAATTTTACAAAAAAGTAAGCTGCGAAGCTGAAAGCTGGGGCTATATGTACGACTATCTTGAGTTTTTGATTGACGGTTCTTCAAAGGCAAAATGGTGCGGAGAAGTTGCATGGAGTATGCAAACTTATGCTGTTGCAGCAGGAAGTCACGAGCTTACATGGACATATGTAAAAGATAATTACGTCACACAAGGCAGCGACTGCGCATGGGTTGACAACATAAAACTCCCCGCACATCAGGGCGCTGTTTCCATAATCAATACCAACAGTTCTGTAAGCGAAACATCTGTTGAACTATATCCTAATCCTGCTTCTGACATTTCTTATATTAATGTAAATCTCACCCGTGATACCAGGGCTGTTGTAAGAGTTATGAATGCAACCGGACAAATTGTTTACGAATATTCAAATGAATTCAATTTGTACGAAGGGTCAAATTCAATTGTTCTGAACACATCATCTTATGCAAACGGACTTTATATTGTTCAGATTACAACAAGCGAAAACACATACAACAGAAATCTGATTATCAGCAAATAAATTTAATAAATCAAAATGCCGGCTCAGTCCGGCATTTTTTTAATTTATACTTATGAAAAAAACAATTTTTACTTTAATATTGGTTTCGGTATTTTCAGTTTTACTTGCTCAACAAACATTAACTCCCGAACTTAGAAGCAAATACCACATGATTAGCTCAGATGAATTTAAATCATCTGATATGCAAACCAAAAGTTTTGTCGCAACAGCACCTCCCGAAGGCCCTGTAAGAAACATTGCAGAATTTGAACGTAATCAGGGAGTTATTATCTCCTACCCCAACGGTTTTGAGATACCATATATTTTGATTTCCGAATTATCTGAGGATGTAATGGTTTACATTATGTGCCCTTCGGGATACCAGTCTTCTGTTACAACCAGTCTTACCTCACAGGGGGTAAACATGTCGAATGTAGAATTTGTCGATGCTCAGGTTGACTCCGAATGGGCCAGAGATTACAGCCCCTGGTTTATTGAATACGGAGCCGACAGACAGGTTGGCATTGTAGATTTTCCATATAACAGGCCAATGAGAGTAAACGATGATGAAATCCCGATCGAACTCGGACAATATTTTAATATGTCAGTATTCGGGATGGATATAGAACATACCGGAGGAAACTACATGACCGACGGAATGGGAATATCTGCATCCTGTGACCTTGTAAATACCGAAAATCCGGGACTAAGTCAAACTGAAATTGACGATCTTGTTGAATCTTTTCTGGGAATAACAAATTACAGGCTTGTTCAGGATCCTCTGGATGATTATATTGAGCACATAGACTGCTGGGGAAAATTTCTGGATGTTGACAAAATGCTTGTTGCCAGAGTTCCGGCATCAGATTACCGCTATGCAGATTTTGAAGCAATGGCCGATTACTGGGCAAATCAAACCAGCTCATACGGGAATAAATATCAGGTTTACAGAGTTAACTGGATGGTTGATAAAAATGCATACACAAATTCATTAATAATGAACAATAAGGTATTTGTACCATTCAACACCGGAACTCCGGGAAACTATAATGCCGATGCCGCTGCTGTTTACGAAGAAGCTATGCCCGGCTACGAAATAATCGGGGTTTCATACACCAACTGGTACAGTACAGATGCCCTTCACTGCCGCACACACGAAGTTCCTGATTTTGAAACTCTTAGAATATTACATTACCCGTATTTCGACACAATTCCTTACCAAAGTGAAATAACATTCTCAGCCGGTGTTTACTCGTTTAATAATTCCAATAACATAGACGGAGTAACGCTTTTCTACAAAGTCAATGACGGAGAATACTCAAATACAGCTATGCAGAATGCCGGCGGAGATACATATTCGGTAACCGTAAATGGTTTTGTCCCCGGTGATAAAATATCATATTATATTCAAGCTTCCGATTTAAGGCCGGCAACAGAAACACACCCGTTTATAGGAGCTGCAGATCCGCATGTTTTCTGTCTTGAAAACACCTCGGGAATATGTAATGCCGCAAAAACAGAATATATCAAAGCTTATCCTAATCCTGCAACAAATGTATTGTATCTGATTACAAACAATTTGCCCGAAGATGATTACAGAATCGAATTATATGACCAACAGGGAAAACTTGCAAAGTCCGTTTCTGTCAACACATCTGTTTCAGACTGGGAACTTCACGGTATAGACATTTCTGATCTGCAATCAGGGCTGTATTTTGCAAAGGCAGTTTCAGCCCGCAACATATACACTGTCAGATTTATTAAATTGTAAATAACTATTCAGGTAATTTTAAAAATTCAATTTTAAACAACCTGAATTATTACAATTACAGTCAGTCTGATCATTATTAAAACCTGTGCAATATCCTGCACAGGTTTTCTATTGTTATTTCATTAACAACAATTTAAATCAATTCTAAATTACAGATTTTGACAAATAATATGCTCTTAAATTATATGATTCCTTGACAAAAAATTTACTTTTGTACTGTTTTTTTTCAGTGCATTGTTAAATGGGTAAGAATTCTGTAGTAGAACATAAGGGGATTGTAACTGGAATTTCAGAAAATTCGATATTCGTGGAATTAACTGTGATGTCTGCATGTTCGGCTTGTCACGCAAAATCAATGTGTGGCATAGACAGTGCGCAAAAAACCATTGAAATAAAAAGAACCGATACTACAGCTTTCCATCAGGGAGAGCATGTAAATGTTATTATGCGGGAATCCTTAGGTAAAAAAGCCTTGTTTATAGGGTATATAATTCCGTTTTTTGTATTGGTGTTATCAGTTGTAGCATTTAGTATTGCAGGTCTTAATGAAGGATTAACCGGTTTGTTATCAATCGGAATGTTAATCCCTTACTTTATTGTTTTATACCTGCTGAGAGATAGATTAAAACGAGAATTTAATTTTATTATAGAGAAAATTTAATTATTTAATTATGGAAATAATTCTGAATACATTAATTTCCTTAAGCTTGTTAGGAGTTGTGCTGGCGGTAATTTTATACATTGTAGCTCAAAAATTTAAAGTTGTCGAAGATCCCCGCATTGATGCTGCAGCGGCATTTACCCCCGGAGCCAATTGCGGTGGTTGCGGGTATCCCGGATGCCGCGGGTTTGCAGAAGCCTGTGTTAAAGCAGATTCCCTTGACGGGTTATTTTGTCCGGCAGGTGGTAACGAAACTATGAAAAACATTGCAGAGGTTTTGGGAATGGTCGCCGAGGAGAAAGAGCCTCAGATTGCAGTTGTAAGATGTAACGGATCACATGACAAGCGCAGAAAAACAACAAACTTCGACGGTCCGTCATCATGCGCAGTATCAAACACCCTTTACGGAGGTGACACAGATTGCCCTTATGGTTGCTTAGGCCTGGGAGACTGTGTTGTTGCCTGTACATTCGACGCTATCTTTATTGATGAAGAATCAGGATTGCCGATGGTTGATGAAGAAAAATGCACATCATGCGGAGCTTGCGTAAAAGCTTGTCCAAAATCAATTATCGAGATCAGAAACAAGGGTAAAAAGAGCCGCAGAATTTATGTTTCCTGTATAAACAAAGATAAAGGAGCAGAAGCAAAACGCGCATGTAATTCAGCTTGTATTGCATGTAATAAATGTGTTAAAGCCTGCGCTTATGACGCAATTACAATTGAAAACTTCTGTGCATATATAGATTTTGAAAAATGCAAATTATGCAGAAAATGTGTATCAGAATGTCCTACCGGTGCTATTTTGGAATTAAACTTCCCGCCACGCAAGGAATCTGCTGTACAGAAAGAAGCAAAAGTGACAGAAACAGAATAATTATAAACTAATTATAGGAGATTACACAGTGTTAAAAACATTTCCAAAAGGTGGAGTTCATCCTAAAGAGAATAAATTTTCGGCAGGCAAACCAATAGAAAAAATTGAACTGCCAAAACAGGTAAGCATTCCTGTTTCCCAACATATCGGGGCACCTTCAGAGCCTGTTGTTGCAAAAGGTGACACAGTCAAGGCCGGTCAGTTGATTGCCAAAAGCACAGGATTTGTTTCTGCAAACATACATTCATCAGTATCCGGCAAAGTTTTGAAAATTGATAAAGTTCTTGATACTTCAGGGTACAAACAGACATGTATTATTATTGATGTTGAAGGCGACGAGTGGATGGAGTCAATAGACCGTTCTGCAGAAATCAAAAACAACATTGATATCAGTGCCGAAGAAATCAAAAACAAAGTTGCTGCATGTGGTATTGTAGGACTTGGAGGAGCAACATTCCCTACACATGTAAAAATGTCTGTACCTCCCGGAAAAACATGCAATCATCTGGTTATAAACGCTGTTGAATGCGAGCCGTATCTTACTGCCGACCATCAGATTATGATGGAAAGGGCCGAAGAGATTATGATTGGCTGTAAGCTTATTCAGAAAGCAATAGGTGCAGGTAAAGTACTTATAGGAATTGAAAATAACAAACCGGATGCAATCAGACATATGTCTGAAACAGCTAAGAAATTCGACAATATTGAGGTTCATGCTTTAAAAGTACAGTATCCTCAAGGAGGTGAAAAACAATTGATTAAAGCTGTTCTTAACCGCGAAGTTCCTTCAGGAGGCTTGCCTATTGATGTTGGTTGTGTTGTTCAAAACGTGGGAACTGCCTATGCTGTTTATGAAGCTGTTCAGAAAAACAAACCTCTGTTCGAAAGAGTTGTAACTGTTACAGGTAAATCCGTAAAAAAGCCATCAAATATTCTTGCAAGAATCGGAACTCCTATTAATATGCTTATTGAAGCTGCAGGAGGCTTACCTGAAGATACCGGTAAAATTGTAAACGGTGGTCCTATGATGGGAAAAGCAGTAAGTACCGATACTGTTCCCGTAACAAAAGGAACCTCCGGAGTATTGATTTTTCCTCAGGATTCGGCAACACGTCCGGAAAATTTCAATTGTATCAGATGCGGAAGATGCGCTTCAGCCTGCCCTATGGGATTAGAACCATATCTTCTTAAAAACATGACCGTGGTAAAAATGTACGAAGAACTACAGGCACAACATGCATTGGATTGTATGGAATGTGGCTCCTGTGCTTTTACATGTCCGGCTGGTATTCCTCTCCTGGACTATATCAGACTCGGGAAAGCGAATTTAAATAAAATATTAAGAGCAAAAAAATCATAAAATAATGGCTATAAACAAGTTAACAGTATCGATGTCTCCTCATGACTACGGAAAGGATTCTGTAAAAAAGATCATGTATGGAGTTGTGATAGCAATGGTTCCGGCATTATTGGTATCAATTTATTATTTTGGTCTGGATGCAATCAGAGTAAATCTTATTGCAATTGCATCATGCGTATTTTTTGAATGGCTGATTCAAAAATTATTCCTTAAAGGTAAATTATCCGTTGTTGACGGATCTGCTATAGTTACAGGTATGTTATTGGCTTTCAATGTCCCTTCAAATCTTCCGTGGTGGATAATTGTAATAGGTGCGTTGGTAGCTGTCGGAATAGGAAAAATGACTTTCGGAGGATTAGGGAACAATCCTTTCAATCCTGCTCTTGTTGGTCGTGTATTTTTACTTATCTCCTTCCCTGTTCAAATGACATCATGGCCGGTTGTAAAAGTCCTTAATTTTGCAATGACAGATGCTCAAACCGGGGCAACACCTTTAGCAATCGTAAAAGAAGGTATCAAAAACGGACAAAGTTTTTCTTCTATCATGGACACTATGCCTCACTTTTACAGTGACGCATTCATGGGACATATCGGAGGCTCTTTGGGAGAAATATCTGCAATTGCCTTAATAATTGGCGGACTTTATATGTTATTCCGTAAAATAATCACATGGCATATTCCTGTTTCTATTCTGGGAACAGTAGCAATCTTTGCTGCAATTATGCACGGTGTAAACCCTGCAAAATTTGCAGATCCTGCATTCCATTTATTAACCGGAGGTATGTTACTGGGAGCAATATTTATGGCCACCGACATGGTAACATCTCCTATGTCAAAAAAAGGAATGATTATTTACGGGGTAAGCATCGGGATAATTACATTTCTTATCCGAACCTGGGGTGCATATCCGGAAGGAATGTCTTTCGCAATTTTAATAATGAATGCATTTGTGCCACTCATTAACAGAGGTTTTAAACCGGGTCGTTTTGGTGAAAAAATTAAAAAATAAAAGTCATGGCTAAAAAAGACAGTTTTATAAATATGACATTGACGCTGTTTATTATTACAGCGGTAGCGGCAACTTTACTGGGATTTGTATATAACTTCACAAAAGATCCTATTGCTCAGGTAAAAAAAGAAAAATTAAAAGCCAGTATAAATCTTGTTGTTCCGGGAGCAGACAAAGGGACTGTAGTTGAAAAAAGCGTAATGCCTGAAGAAGGAAAAGATTCTCTTTATTTCTACGAAGTAATTGTTAATGATGTAAAAATCGGAACTGCTGTAAAAACATATACAGACAAAGGATTTGCCGGAAGATTTACAGTTATGGTAGGTTTTGATACTGTGGGCAACATTATCGACAATGACGTTCTTGAACACAAAGAAACACCGGGACTGGGAGATAAAACAGCAAAAAGTAAATCAAACTTTAACTCACAGTTTATTGGAAAAAATCCCGGTACTTTCAAGTTACAGGTAAAAAAAGACGGAGGTGATGTAGATGCTATTACAGCGGCAACAATATCTTCACGTGCATACTGCGATGCTCTTCAGAGAGCCTTTAACGCTTATGTAAAATATTATAACATAAAAACCGAACCAGCACCTGCTGACAAAGATAAGGGAGGAAACGAATAATGAATCAATGGAAAAACTTTACCAAGGGGTTTATCAAAGAAAACCCGATTTTGGTTCTCGTGTTGGGAACTTGTCCTACACTTGCTACCACTTCTTCTGCTATTAACGGTCTTGCAATGGGATTGGCTACAACATTTGTTTTAGTCGGCTCAAATGTAGTTGTTTCTTTGGTCGCAAAAATGATTCCTGACAAAGTCCGCATACCCTCATATGTTGTTGTTATTGCATCTTTTGTAACAATTGTGGATTTATCTATGCAGGCATATGTTCCGGCAGTTTACGCTACTCTGGGTATTTTCATCCCGCTTATTGTTGTAAACTGTATCGTGTTAGGTCGCGCCGAAGCTTTTGCAAATAAAAACACTGTATTGTCTTCACTTATTGACGGACTTGGTATGGGATTAGGTTTTGCAATGGCATTGGGAATCCTTGGCGCTATCCGTGAGATACTCGGATCAGGAGCAATCTTTGGCATGAAAGTTATGAATTCGGGAGCATTGGTTTTTGTACTCGCTCCGGGAGCATTTATTGCACTTGGTTATCTTATAGCGTTAGTTAACAAAATTAAAAAATAATAAAATCAGCCTGTTATGGAATATATTTTAATAATTATCTCCGCAATTCTTGTAAACAACATTATTCTGGCACAGTTCCTCGGAGTGTGTCCGTTTTTAGGAGTATCAAATAAAGTAAGCACCGCACTTGGTATGTCGGGTGCCGTTACATTCGTTATCGTTCTGGCAACAATGGTAACTTATCTTCTTCAGGTTTATGTTTTAAAACCACTTGAAATAGAATACCTCCGAACCATTTCTTTCATTCTGGTTATCGCAGCTTTAGTACAAATGGTAGAAATCATACTCAAAAAAATCAGCCCGTCCCTATATCAGGCATTGGGAATATTTCTTCCTTTAATAACCACAAACTGTGCGGTACTTGGGGTTGCTATCCTTGTAGTACAGAAAGATTATAATCTTTTAGAAGGTGTTGTTTTCGGAACTGCCACAGCTATAGGTTTCGGTCTGGCTTTGGTTATTCTTGCAGGTATCCGCGAACATATGGATTTGGTTAACATCCCAAAAGGAATGAAAGGTGTGCCTATTTCCCTGATCGTAGCAGGAATACTTGCACTTGCTTTTATGGGATTTACAGGACTGGTTTAAAAACACCTTACAATTTTCTGAAACAGCAGAAAAACTTATCCTGAATTTTTAATAAAATATTTATACTTTTGAGGCATTGCAAAATGCCTCTTTTTTTTAATACTATTTTTATGGATAAAAGACTGGAAGAGTTTAAAAGACTCCTCGACATAATGGACAAATTAAGGCTCGAATGCCCCTGGGACAGCAAACAAACAAACGACAGTTTAAGAACTCTCACAATCGAAGAAGTTTATGAGCTTGCCGATGCCGTAATAAAATCCGACGACAACGAGATAAAAAAAGAACTGGGGGACATACTACTTCATATCGTGTTTTATGCAAAAATCGGAGAAGAAAGAGGTAAGTTTGACATTTATGATGTTATAAAAGGAATTAACGAAAAACTGATATTCCGCCACCCTCATATTTTCGGAGATGTAAAGGTAAACACTGCAAAAGATGTGGAAGAAAACTGGGAAAGATTAAAACTAAAAGAAGGTAAAAAGAAAACTGTTCTGGGAGGTATCCCCGAATCTATGCCGGCAATGATAAAAGCTCACAGAATTCAGGATAAAGCCCGCGGCGTAGGATTCGACTGGGACGAAAAAGAACAGGTATGGGATAAAGTAATGGAAGAATACAACGAGTTAATGACAGAACTTAAATCGGGAAATGAAGAAAAAATGGAAGCAGAATTCGGTGATTTTATCTTCTCTGTTATTAATGCCGGAAGACTTTATGGACTAAATCCCGAAAATGCTTTAGAAAAAACGAATATTAAATTTATTAACCGGTTTAATTACCTAGAAAACAAAACAATCTCACAAGGTCTCGATTTAAAAAACATGAGCCTTGACGAGATGAATGAAATATGGGAAGAAGCGAAGAAGAAGAGTTAAGCAGTTAATTGGTTTTCCGGTTTGCTGATTAACCGGGGACCGGACTTTTTGAAATATTATTTGGATAGAAGATGATTCCTGAAATTTCAATATTAAATATTATTCTGATATCTGTATTTTCGCTGTCCCTGATTATTCAGTTGTTTTTTTATGCATATCTTTTTCCCAAAATATGGCGTTTAAAATCCGGGAACAAAACAGATAAAAATAAGCTGCAAGATCCGGTAAGCGTAATTATCGCTGCACGAAACGAAGCCGGAAACATAAAAAAAAATCTTCTGCCGGTACTCAGCCAGAAATACCCCGAATATGAGGTTATTGTGGTATGTGACCACCCTGCCGATAATTCTGAAGATGTATTGGCAGAATTTCAGAAATCATATAAAAACCTTAAAGTTATAACCGACCATGGACCAAACCGCGGAAAAAAAGCAGCACTTTCACTGGCAATAAACGCAAGCACTCACGAAAGGCTTGTTTTTACAGATGCTGATTGCTATCCGTCTTCCGAAAACTGGCTGGCAAAAACCGCCGGAGAATTTTCAGACACAAAGCAGCTTATTCTCGGCTATGGAGGATATATTCCTGAAAAATCACTGCTTAATGCTTTTATACGATACGACACATCAATAATTGCCTTACAATATTTTGGAGCCGCACTAAGCGGGAAGGCTTATATGGGAGTCGGCAGAAATATGGCATATACAAAAACGCTATGGAATAAAACAGGAGGATTTTCTTCACATGAAAACATTGCTTCAGGCGACGACGACTTATTTGTAATATCCGCATCTACCATGGAAAACACAGCAGTCTGCCTCTCCCCGGAAGCTTTTACATTCTCGGAAGCCAAAAAGACATGGAAGTCTTTTCTTGATCAAAAAGCACGTCATATCAGCACATCCGTTATGTACAATTTAAGTTCGAAATTTTATTCCGGTGCGGAATTATTTTCAAGAACTACATTTTTTATCAGTATTCTTTCGCTATTGATCAGTGGATTTTATGTTTTCTCAGTAGCAACAATAATTCTTAGGGTTATTTATCTTATAATAACATCTTTAAAACTTAATAAAACTCTAAAATCAGGAATCCCTGTTTTTTATATCATTTTATTTGATATCTTTGCACCGTTTTTCTATGGGTTTTTAGTACTTTATAAATTATTGATACACAGCAATAAACAATGGTAGAACGTAGTGGTTTTTCGGTAAAAGCAAAAAAAGATCTCGAAATCATCGAACTTGCACTTAAAGGTGAAGAGAAAGCTTACGCCGAGCTTCTGGACAGATACCAGGACTCTATTTATTTCCTGCTGTTAAAAAAAATAGGTAACGAAAACGATGCCGAAGATCTCACAATGGAAACATTTGGCAAAGCTTTCAACAATCTTGCGCAATACACACCGGTATATGCATTCAGCACATGGCTGTTCAGAATAGCAATCAACAACTGTATTGATTTTGTACGTAAACGCAAAATACGTCCGCAATCATATGATTCGGGAGTTGACTTTCACGATCCTGACAATGCAAATTTCACATCTTCCAGTTTAAGCCCTGAAGATCTTGTAATTAAAGAACAAAAAGCTGCCGAGTTAAGAGACATGATTAAGACTCTTAAACCAAGATACGCCCGATTGATTGATTTACGATACTATCAGGAATTGTCATACGAAGAAATTGCAGATGTAATGCAGTTGCCTCTTGGGACTGTAAAAGCCCAGCTATTCAGAGCACGCGAATTGCTTGCCCCTCTGCTGCACGGCAAAAGCGAAAAGTATTAAGAGATGAATGATATTTTACTAAAATATTTTCCTCAGCTAAAGGAAAATCAACTTTATCAATATGCACAGCTTTCTGAAATTTTTCCTGAATGGAACAATAAAGTTAATTGCGTCAGCCGTAAAGACATTGAGAATCTCTTTGTAAATCATATTCTGCATTCGCTTACAATTTCGAAATTATTCGTATTTCCGGACGGAATAAACATTGCAGACATTGGTACCGGAGGTGGTTTTCCCGGAATACCTTTGGCTATAATGCACCCGCATATTCATTTCGATCTGGTGGACAGTATCGGGAAAAAAATACTTGTTGTAAAAGATATATCAGAAAGACTGGGACTTGAGAATTTAACTGCAATAAATACCAGAGCCGAACAACTGCCTCAGAAATATGATTTTGTTGTCAGCAGGGCAGTAACAGCATTCCCTGATTTTTATGCAATGGTAAAAAACATAATAAAAACCGAAACAGAACACAACAGGCAGGGAATACTTTATTTGAAAGGCGGAGATTTTGAAAATGAGATATCCGGATTTTGCAATATTCAATTATGGAAAATCTCTGAACACTTTGATTATGAACACTTTGAGACCAAGAAACTAATTTATTTACCTGTTCATAAAAAAAAGTCAAATAAAATTTTGGGATAAAAAATAAAAACACTATTTTTGCAGTCCGATTTACAAATTGATAACATTAAAAAAACATAACAGATGAAAAGGACATTTCAGCCTTCAAACAGAAAAAGAAGGAACAAACACGGATTCAGAGAAAGAATGTCAACTGCTGAAGGACGTAAAGTATTAGCTTCAAGAAGAGCAAAAGGCAGAAAAAAACTGACAGTTTCTGACGAAGGTCGTCACAAACGTTAAGATATAAAGACATATTTTATTTCTGAACTGTTCTGTTATCAGGGCAGTTTTTTTATTTTTGTATTTACATAACATTTCATGCAAAGATCAGGAATTCCGGACTGTCTTTTACAAAGTTCCTGTTTTAATCAGGTTAAATACCAACGACATTATCGCGAACACTTATACAAAGAACCAACAACAACAAAAATGAACCAAAATCAGAAAAATCTGTTTAAATTCTTTCAATTGCAAAAATTATTCTATATTTGCAACGATAAAATTATGTTTAATTAATGCCTTTCGATTATGAAACAAGTAACAATTTTAATTTGTGCATTATTTCTGTCAGCAGGATTAATGGCTCAAGAGGTTGACATGCTGTCAAAGCGTGGAGAACCGATTTTACCCGTACAGGGCGAAATGGCTTTAGGTATTGACGCTATGCCGGTACTTGGCTATTTTGGGGATTTATTCAATGGATTTGCCGGCGGAAACAACACGGCTTTTGGCTTCATTAATGGTATTTATAATGCTAACAACATTTATGTAAAATACTATCTTGAAGATCAGGTTGCTATCAGAGGAGCAGTAAGAATTGGTCACACCAATTTTATTGATCAGGAATTTGTAACTATGGATCAGGAAATAATGGATCCGCTGGTTACTGTTACAGATGTTTACACTCTGAACAGAACAAACATTGGTGTTGGGGCTGATTATCTTATGTACCGCGGTAAAGGCAGAGTACAGGGATACTTTGGCGGAGGTGCTTTCGTTAACTACAACAGTTGGAAAGAAACTTTCACTTATGGTAACGCATTTACTACACAGTTCTCATCTCCTACATGGTATGATTTCGGACTGGGTGCTCAGGTTACCGGCGGAGAAAGAACTCTCGCTAACTACAACAACAATTCATTAGGCC
The DNA here is from genome assembly GCA_003249955.1 of Bacteroidales bacterium. GTDB lineage: Bacteria > Bacteroidota > Bacteroidia > Bacteroidales > ML635J-15 > Bact-19. Next base: position 17,905 of record QKHS01000022.1, read on the forward strand.
TTACCTTGCGCGGTGTTATCGGTGTTGAATATTTCTTCGCTCCGAAAATTTCTGTCGGCGGTGAAATGGGCTTAGGTTTCAACTGCTTTAGAGACGGCGGATACACAACTGTAGAACGTTGGACAGGTACTGACATTGAAACTGAAACTACCGAAGTTGCTCATGACGGCTTTATCGGTATCGATAATTTCACATCAGGTTCGTTATTTATTATGTTCCATTTTTAGTATTTAGTAAATTTAGTAATAATTAAAAATTTAATGCCATGAAAAATATTATTTCATTCATGTTAATCGCCTCTTTAGGCATGTTATTAGTTTTCTCAGGTTGTAAAGAAGATGAAGTTGTTCAGGAACCGTTAAAAAAAGTTACTGTAGAAGGTCAGGTATTAACTGAATTAGACTTAACAAATGCTGTTCTTGAATCTGTTCCAACCGGAACTAAAATTATCTTCAGAATTGATTCACGTGACCTGGTTGCTGCTCCTGTTGCAGGTTATACTTATCAGGTTTTACAATATGAAGCAACTGTTGATGCTGATGGGTATTTCTCAGTTGAATTACCATCTGTTAATTTTAACGCTGTTCCTGTTGAAGTAGTTCTTAATCCTTTTGTAGCTGAGCAAACAATTGCTGCAGATAACAAAAAAGACATGGTTTACGAATCTTCATCTAACTACAATTTCACAATCACTGAAGGTGAAGATTATTATAAAGTTTATACTTATGATCAGACCACTATTTATGAATATTAGAAAATAGTTAAATTTATAAAAAAAATGCTGTCCCCAAAGGGACAGCATTTTTTTTATTATGTTAGACCACCATAAAAAGAAAAGCAAAAAAATGACAAACAGTTCCGCCTAAAATTGTAATGTGCCATATTCCATGTCCAAAAGGAATTTTCTTAACCAGATAAAAAGCAACTCCGGAACAATAACTCAAGCAACCGGCTAATAAAAACCACAACGTTACTCCTGATGCATTCCTGATAAGGGGGACAATTGCAGCAAGAATTATCCAGCCCATAGCTACATAAAGCCATGCTGACAGCTTTCTTTCAAAATTACCGCCCTTATAAAAAAACAGTTTATAAATCACCCCGACAATAGCAAGCCCCCATATTACGCCAAAAATAACCCAGCCAAAAGGCCCTCTTAATGTAACCAGCGTTATCGGAGTATAAGTACCTGCAATCAGAATATAAATCATACTATGATCAAGCAGATTTCGTTTCGATTTCTTTCGTAAATTCTTAGTCCCGTGAAACAAAGCCGAAGAAATATACAGTGCTATCATTGAGGAACCAAAAATGCTGAAGCTCACAATTTTCCAGACATTCCCTTCTATAGATGCAAAAACAACCAACAAAACCAGACATGCAATTGCTATCAACACTCCAAATCCATGACTGATACTATTAAAAAGCTCTTCCGCTTTTATTAAACGACGTGATTTCATAAATGTGTTCTCCAAAACAACTACAACGTTACAACAACATGGTTATTTCACAAAACCTGATAAATATTTTCAATCCTCTACGCGTAACTTAAATTCTTTTAACGGAATATTTTCTGTGCCTGATTCATCTGCTTCTGTATAAAAAACTTTGAGATCATATTCTCCGGTATTAATGGCAGACGGAAGATTAATAACTACGCGAAACACATCTTCCATCGGAGATACGTTGCAAATCCCACCACAAACAGAATCATTATCATGGTATATACCGTAGCTAAGATTATCATAAAACAAATAAGCACAATCAAATTTTAACACTCTGTCTTCAGGCTTTAATATTATAAAGCCTTTTTTGTCCGAAGAATTAATACAGTCCATAGATGGCTCAACAGAGGCTGTAGTTTTGTAACACGTAGCCATTGGGACACAACTATTAACCACACCGGTCAGCCCTATAATAATTGCTCCCAGTCGCAGTTTCCCGGGAATAAGATATTTATTCTTTCCCCCGGTAATTGTAACCAGTACAGATACAATAACAAATGCCACAGAAGCAAATATTAATGAAACAGACAAAACCTGGGAATTCTTCATAAATCAATTCTGTTTTCAGTCAGTTATTTTAAGTTCAAACTGCTCAAACGGAGTTGAGTCTTCCGACAATTCTTCCGGTTTAAAATAATATAGCCTGAGAGAAAAATTTCCTGTTCCCAAACCGGAAGGTAATTTAACCACAAGTCTGTTTAAAGGATTGCCTGTTATAATATTACAACTGTCTTCTGCAACAATATCTTCCGCAAGCCATAATCTGTAGCTCACATTTTCGTAATACATATACTCACAATCAAACTGAATAACAGTATCTGCCTTATTAATAACTATTGCCCCTTCGTTATTTACAGAATCGACACAATTTAAAACAGGCTGAACAGCAACTTCATAACAGGTAACAACAGGACGACATCCGTTTGTAACACATGTAATACCAATAATTATTGCTCCTATTGCAAGTTTTTTCTTTACAAAGTATTTGCTTTTCCCTCCTGTCAGGAAAACCATAAGTGAAACTATTCCGAATGCACAGAATAATATCCCCGTAATAAAATATAAATAAACATGGTTTTTCATTAGAGTCTGATTAAATAAAACAATGAATTAATCATTTCAAATTTAGCTTAATTTTATTAACAATTAATAAATTTCGGAAAAGATTTTTATATTTTTACAGCAAAGAGAATTAAATGCAGGAAGATTTTTTACACTTTATTTTCAGAAACAGACTCTGGGAAAGTGGCAGTATGCAGCTTGTCAACGGCGAAGAACTGGAGATTATTGATACCGGGTTGCACAACATGGATTCCGGACCTGATTTTTTTAATGCAAAAATTAAAACAGGTGGTACTGTTTGGGCCGGCAACATTGAAATTCATGTAAATTCGTCCGACTGGTACAAACATAATCACCATAAAGACTTTGCCTATAACAATGTAATTCTGCATGTTGTTTACAACTATGACAAGCCTGTTACTTTACCCGGCGGGGATACAATTCCGACCTGGGAGATTAAGTTTCCGCATGTTCTGTTTAATAAATTTTCGGAATTTAAGTTAAATCCGGCTCCTGTTCCCTGCCATGATTATCTCGGTTTGGTCAGCGAATTCAAAACAGGCTTCTGGTTCGACAGAATGGCTGCAGAAAGGCTTGAAAACAAAGCCCTGAAAATAAGCAGGCTTCTCGAACGCAATAATAATGATTTTGAGCAGACATTTTATCAAAGCCTTGCCAGAAGTTTCGGGTTCGGGATAAATTCAGATCCTTTTGAACAACTGGCCACTTCGCTGTCATTGAATATTCTCAGAAAATATAGCGACAACATTTTTAAAACAGAAGCTCTGCTTTTCGGACAGTCCGGACTTCTCGACGATGCCGTTACCGACAATTATGTAATATCTCTGCAAAAAGAATATCTTTTTCTGCGTACAAAACATAAACTTAGTCCTATTAATGCAGGAGTATGGAAAAAATCCAGGTTAAGACCCGGTAACTTTCCACAGGTACGGATTGCTCAGTTTGCCTCCTTAATGACAAGTTTTCAGGGATTGTTTTCTGCAGTATTTGAGGATAACAAACTATCTGAAACAACAAAATTTTTCAACAATAAAGTATCTGAATACTGGCATAACCATTACGTTTTCGGCAAACCAGTTGACAAGGCAAATACCGGTTTCGGCGATCAGGCATTTCTTATAATAGCAATAAATACAATTGCCCCTTTTGCCTTTTACTATTTTAACTACTACAAAAAAACTCCTGATGCTGTAAAAATTTCAGATTGGCTGAGTGGCTTAAAAGCAGAAGATAACAGGGAAACAAGAGTCTGGAAAAGTGTAAACATAACCGCAAACAATGCATACGAATCGCAGGCTTTAATAAATCTTAAGAAAAATTACTGCGATCAGCACAAATGCCTGAATTGTGCAATAGGAAATGAAATCTTAAAAGAACTTAATAATCTCTGATGACACAATATTTTGTCCGCAAAGCTTATCTTAAGAGTATCTTAAAGCTTTTATTGTAAAACAATAAAATAAACAAAATTTTGTTTAAACATTTTAGATATCCTACAGGTTAAAATCGTAACTTTGTATCAGATGAAAAAATTATTGTCGGTCATATTACTTTCACTGTCGGTGTTAAGTCTTTACGCTACTCATAACCGTGCCGGAGAAATCACATACAGACAGATTTCTGACCTGACTTTTGAAATTACTATTGTAACATACACGGCCACCGGCCCGGGATGGACAGCAGACAGGCCACAACTTGAAATAATGTGGGGTGATAATACCTCCAGCATGCTTCCACGAAGTGAAGAAGTGTTTCTTCCTGATTATTACAAACGGAACAAATACGTAGGCACACACACATATCCGGGGCCCGGGATATTTGTAATTATCGTTGAAGACCCTAACAGAAATCTGGGAGTAAGCAACATTCCGAATTCTGTTAATACGGTTTTTTCGATATCCACCACAATGCTTATAAGTTCATCTATAGGAACAAACAATACTCCTGTTTTAACCCAACCTCCTATTGATAAGGCAGCGGTAGGTCAGGTTTTTATTCATAATCCGGGAGCGTACGATCCCGACGGAGACAGTTTATCGTACAAACTTACAACATGTCGCTCAGATAACGGAGAACCTATAGTCGGGTACACATATCCTCAGGCCTCGAATTCTCTGACTGTTAACGCCCGTACCGGCGATCTGGTATGGGATACGCCTGTTTACCCCGGCATTTACAATGTCGCAATGCTTATTGAGGAATGGAGAAACGGCACTAAGATAGGATCTATTATCCGTGATATGCAAATTGAAGTTTTCGACACAGACAATGTCCCTCCGGAAATTCAGGCTGATGAATTAATTTGTGTTGAGGCCGATTCGCTTTTGCAGTTTACAGTTTCGGCAACTGATGCCAATAACGATAGTATTACAATGTCAGCAAACGGAGCTCCGTTTGTAATGGAGGAATCAACAGCATCTTTTATTCAGACAGTTTCGGAACCCGGATATGCCGAAGGAGATTTCTCATGGCAAACAAGTTGTGCCAACATAAGAAAACAACCTTATCCTCTTAATATTAAAGCCGAAGATAACAGCTCCCCTGTAAGCCTTGTGGATATAAAAAACATAAACATTTTAGTTGTGGGGCCGGCAGTTGAAGATGTTACCATAAGCAGTACTACATCGACAATCAGCCTTAACTGGTCTCCGAACTATTGCCCGAATGCTGCGGGTTATTATATTTACAGGAGAATTTCCCCATCCGGATTTGTTCACGATTTTTGCGAAGTAGGAGTTCCTGCAAGTACCGGATACATTAAAATTGCAACGGTTAACGGCCGGGATAACACATCATATGACGATAAAACGGCCTCACAGGGACACGAATACTGCTATCTTATTACTACATTTTTTGGAGACGGAGCAGAAAGTTACGCATCAGAGGAAGTTTGTGAAAAGCTTGTCCGGGGAATACCTACAATAACAAATGTAAGTGTTGTCAGCACTGATGAAACTACAGGTGAAATATATGTCGCCTGGTCAAAACCTTCTGAAATTGACATAGGCACTGCTCCCGGTCCTTACCAGTATGTTCTTTACAGATCGGAAGGCTATTACGGAGAAAATCCTGTTCAGATTCAGATTTTTGACAATCTTAATGATACCACTTTTAATGACACAGGTCTTAACACTAAAAACAATCCATATTCATACAAAGTAGAATTATACAATAACGAAGCCGGAAACAGATTCTTAATAGGAGCTCCCCATATTGCCTCATCAATATTTCTTGGTTTTGAACAAATGGAAAATGCTCTTAAACTAAAGTTCAACAAAAATGTACCGTGGGTTAATGATGAATATTCTGTTTTCAGGTATATTGAATCATCCTCTGATTACGACTCTATAGGAACTACTGCCAACAACTATTATATTGACAATGGTCTTATAAACGGAAAAGATTATTGCTATTATGTAAGGTCATCAGGTTCTTATTCTGTTCCCGGAATAATAAATCCGATTATCAATTTATCTCAGATTAATTGTGAAAAGGCCATTGATACAACAGCTCCATGCCCGCCTTCCGTAACAGTGCAATCTTTTTGTGATTCCGTTTACAATCAGGTAAGCTGGATCTTCTCAGATACGTGTAATAACGATGTTTTAAATTACAAACTCTATTTCTCCCCTTATCTTGACGGAGATTTCTCGGTTATTGCAACTGTTAATGCTTCTGCCAGAGACTTCACCCATTACCCGGATCTCGGAATGGCAGGTTGTTATTATGTAACTGCCGTTGATTCTTTTGCAAACGAAAGCATTGTTTCCAATAAAATTTGCCTGGACGACTGCTCCTACTATACACTGCCAAATGTTTTTACCCCGAATGGTGACGGTATTAACGATTACTTCCGGCCTATTGACCCCTACTATTTTGTAGAGAAAATAAACATTCAGATTTTCAACCGCTGGGGACAGATTATGTTCGAAACCGAAGACCCTGAAATTAACTGGGACGGAACAAATTACAGAAACGGTAAAGTTGTAAGTGACGGGGTGTATTTTTACATCTGCGACGTTTATGAGCACCGGTTGACAGGGGTTGAAGTGAGACACCTCACCGGATTTGTTCATGTTTTTAGTGCTGAAAACCCTGATCCTGTACAGGAATGAGAAAAATAATTCTGAATATTATCCTGATATTTTGTGTCATCCCGGCTATCAATGCTCAGGATATAAAAATTCCTGTGAATTATTTCAAAGCTATCAACTGTTACAATCAACAAAAACCGGATTCTGCATTGGACAGGCTCGGTTTGTGTAACGATGATCCTTATTGCATTTTGCTGAATGCACAAATACTTTTCGAAGCCGGTAACTATTCCGGTTCTGCAGCATTATACCGGACAATCACAGATAAACTACCATCTGAAGCAAGTTTCGGACTTGCCGTAATTTATGCCGAAATGGGCTTTGCCGACGAATCTGTTGCCTGGCTTAAAAAGCATTTTGAAAGCAAAAATCCAAAGTCATATTCTGAGATAAATTCTTTAGAAGCTTTTAGTAATATTTCACGCAGCGAAGAATGGAGAGAATTCTGGGATAATCCCGGCTATCCTAAAAACTATGAAAAACTTGCCGAAGCAAAATATCTGATTAAAAACGGCAATTATTTTGAAACTGTTGATTTGCTTGATGCCCAGAATTTCGGATCGCGCAACTATATCAAACATCAGTTGCTGGCAGAAGCATATTACGCAAACGGAAACACCAATGCTGCTTTACAGAATATTGAATCTTCTCTTTCTGAAAACCCAGACTATCCGGAATCGCTAAGGTTAAAGGCTGAGATTAATAAAAAGAACAGCAATTTTCAGGTTTATTACGAAACGAGTCTGGATTTACTTAAAAATGAGCCCTATAACCCTGAAAATTTATTCGGATTTGCTGAGTCATGTTTATCTGTAAACAAAAAACAGGAAGCACTTACGTATATCAACATTTATCTGGATTGCTTCCCGGAAAGCGAAAATGCAAACTATTTTAAAGTAAAAATTTTATGTTCCCAGGAAGATTACCGGAATGCACTGATATCTTTGAATAAACTTATATCAGTAAACTCTTCCGAAAAAGAATATTTCATTTTGCGCGGCGATATTTATTTTCTGTTAGAGTCATGGAAATTTGCCTCGGATGACTACTCAATGGCTCTGGATATTTATCCTCTTTTACCCGAAGTTTATCTGAACCTGGGTATTTGTCAGCAAAATCTGAATATGCCTGAAAAAGCCTGTCACTCGTGGAAAAAAGCAGCAAGCATGAAAAACAGAGAAGCTGCAGAGATGCTATTTAAATATTGCGGGAACTAACTATTCACGAAATAATAACTTCATACCGTAACCCGAAAATTACCCCGAAAGCACTTCTTTTTTCACACTTTACTAATCTTAAAATAAAAGTAATTATTCAGGTGATTTTAGAAAACGATAGTTTAATAAGGTAATAAAGTTGAACTTGTTGTGTCAATTCTTGTGCTATTAAGGTTTAACAGAAGAAAATAAGGTTTTTATTCCTTATTAAACCTTATTATTTTCCGACCTTAACAGAAATATAAGACATTGCAGAAACGAACCTTATTACTTTATTTTTTGAAGAAAAGGAACTGATGATAAAATGTTGTAATATTCGATGTTTTGCTCAAAGGAGATCTCAATAATAAGAGAAACTCTGATAATACCACTTTAAAATCAACGGCTTTAGCCTTCGCTTCGGCACAGCTCAGTGCGACGCACGCAAGTAAAACCTCCGGTATTCCCGATAAATACGGGAGTAAACTATGCCGATGTTGAATCAAAGCCGATACAATTCATTTTATTTCTTGTATCGGCTTTTTTGATTCACAATCGGTATAACACCTAAATATTTAACAAATAAAAATGGAAATAATATAAATAAAAAAGGCCGCCCGCATGGACAGCCTTTTTTAATTAATATGTTTGTTATTTGACTATTACAAATTGTTCAGTAACTGCAGCCTTATTCACATTTACCACAATGGTATATATGCCCGGAGCAAACTGGCTTTTATTAATCCTGAAAATCCTGCTTTCCTTAACTTTCAGCTCAGTACTGTAAAGAATCCTGCCAAGATTGTCTATTATGCTGATATACGATTTTGATTCAAGATCTGTAAGATAGTGTACATCCAGAGTTTCAGAATCAGGAGAATTATAAATTCTCACATACTCAATATTTTCAGCATCGGCACAATTTACAGCAATAATATTTGACTCCGAGTATTTACCATCAAAATCTGTCTGTACAAGTTTATAATAAATATTACCGCTATAGCTGCTGAAATTATCAACATATGAATAATGTATAGGCTCAGAACTGTTTCCGGCACCGTCAATTTTGGCTACAGGATAGAAATATTTTGCATCAGTACTTTTAAGAATGGTAAAATACGAGTTGTTTATTTCCTGAGCAGTTGCCCAGTTAAGAACGATATCTTCTCCGTTACATTTAGCATCAAAATATAGCAATACAATAGGCAACGGAACATTTGATTTTGCAATGGCAAACTGCGAGAAATCAGTCCATCCGTTACGGCGTGCATAATCCCCGGCAACAGTCCTTCCCGGAGTTGAAGCGGCATTAAGAGTTCCGCCTGCTGCTGTCCAGTCCGATGCCAAAGTTGAAGATGAAGGACGTTTCAATGGTCCGAATTCATTATCCGATAAAGAAGCAAAAGCATTGGAGCCCCCACCGTCAAACCATAGATTAATAGAATAATCTCCACTACCTGGCTGAACATTAGGATCGAGTTGCCATATACCTTCTGCAGCAATTGATGCATAAGGAGTGCCTCCATCCTGAGCTATGCTGCTGTTCAAACTGCCAGTGTTTGTAAAACTGCTTAAAAATTTTCCGTCAATATAAGTTATGCCGGATAAGTTATTGTTTACAATCTGTGCCAGACGATATGCAGATGACGTTCCTACAGGGAAAGAATAAACCCCGGTGTTTACTGCCATATACCGGCGTAAATCGCCATTAATATAGGAGTTTGTATTTCCTGAGTTTACTGCACCGGCATCGGTGTTGTTAAGAACTACCTTTCTTCCGTCTGTATCAATAATACCGTTTGCTAATGTAAGAACTCCAGTAGATTCAAGTTCAAGATTTCTGCTGAGAATTACTCCGGCTCCGGTGTTGTTAACAGTGACATCATGCAATATTAATCCTCCTCCCGGACTGTAATTCTGCAATGCAGAGCCATTAAATGTCAGCCTTCCGGTTCCTATATTTGTGTAAGTAGCATCCCATGGAATGAAATCACCGCCGACAAAAACATTTTTCCCGTTGGTATTTATAATACTTGTCTCATTTGATGTAATCAAATCGCCTTTGACTTCAACGTCCTGCATAAATGTTACAGATCCGCCTGTTTTTGTAACTGTAAGATTTCCCAAGGCATTTGAACCGGTAAGACTACCATTAAGTTCATGATCGGCCGACCCGTTATCAAGTAAAAGTGTTGAAGTCGGATCCATATTTAAAGATCCTATATTATTCAAATCATTGCATATGTTTAAAGTTCTTCCTGCATTTACAGTAAGACTTGCCCCCGATTCAATACTGATACTGTTACAAAAAGCTCCGTCAGCATTGATTACAGGTTGATTTGTAGGGCCGTTTACAATTATAACATCTATTCCGCAATCCGGGATTGCACAACCTCCCCAGTTAATAGGATCAAACCAATCCGTACTTGCTCCTCCCGACCATGTCAAACTTGTAGGAGAAGAATAATTTACCGGTGAGGTAGCCTGCATATCCAGATTAAAACCTGTATTGTTTCCTGACCAGTTCCAGATAAGCAATTGATATGAATCTCCTGCAGTAACAGATAACGGAGAACAGAACGGAACTCCGCTTGCACCTTCACTGGTATTTGAATAGCCTGTTCTTAATCCTGTTGTGCCGGATGTTCCCGAGAAATTACATCTCACAGGTGTAAGAGTTCCGGCAGCAATCTGATCACAGGCACTTACATTTCCTGTTATATTAATTAATGCCCAGTCGTAATCAGTTGTGGAAAGATTAGGAACAATATCATAGATCAATGTCCCTGTTGCAGCAATATCTATCTGATACCATACCGTATTGTTTTGAGTTCCGAAACTGAAACAGCCATAAGGAGTTGTGTAATCACATGTTGACCCTGCACCAAGGAATCCGGGATCTCCCACTATGGTTTGCTGATTACATATAAGGGTAGCCGAACTGCAGTCCTGTTGCGGAACAGTAGGCCAGTTATTTATGCCGTCAATTACTTCAATATCAAAATCTCCTGTCAAATCATTTTCTCCGTCAACCCTTATGTAATAAGAGTTCCCGCTTACCAGACCTGTCAACTCAACAGCCGAGTTATTTGTTGTTCCGCTGCATGATCCGCTTGCATCCACATTACATGAGTTGGCAACAACAGTAAGATTGGTACAATTTCCCTGATAAACAGCAATCTGAGTAGCAGTAAGAGTTCCGAGTGTTGTTCTTATTTTTACCGTTCCTGATGCCGGAGCAGTAAACACATACCATACAGTATTAAGTGTCCCTGTTGTCCAGCAGGTAGCAGAAGAAGGCTCGTCAGTACCTGATGTGCATGAATTATCTCCTGATTGTAATCCGCCAATAGCTATAGGAGTTGCATCACACGGGTAATCATTTGCAACACCGTTAGGATCTGGTGCCGAAATATTAATTGTGTATGGATTACAATCAGGGCTCGGGTCGGAATCAATTATAAGATAATAAGTTATATCCTGCTGTAAATTAACACACAATGATTTTGCCCCTGTTGAACTCTGACTATATGCAACACATGATCCTCCCTGCCCCGTCATAGGACATCCTTCATATAGCATTACACCTGTATATGTTCCTGTCGAAGCAAGATCAATTGTTATCAACCCGTTTGATGAAGGGATAAACGAATAAACCACATCCTCACCGTCATAATAAGACGATGATGAACAAACCACAGCATTTGAGCCGGTAATATCATTTACGGCTCCACAGGTTGTAGATGTTTCATTATACGGCAACGAAGATACAATTGTGTATCCTGTACCTAATCCTGTACACGGATAAGTAACCGTTACCGTTACTTGTTTTGTATTTGTACAACTTCCGTTGGTCCCGGTTACCGTATAAGTTGTTGTTGTGTTCGGAGACGCTGTAACATTTGCTCCTGTAGTTGTATTAAGCCCTGTTGCCGGACTCCAGGTATAAGTATATCCCGGACTTGCTGCACTTGATGCTGACAAGCTTACAGACCCTCCGTCAAGGAAAGTCAAAGGGCCGCCTGCAGTAATAGTGATAGGATCGGCAGTATGAATAACCTGAACAGGTTCACGTGCTGAAATACATCCTGAAGTCACCTCAAGATTATAGAACCAATAATACGTAGTTCCCGAAGAACCTGACCATCCTCCTGTAACACTAACAGAGCCGCTTGGGGTGTCATAAGGGAAAGATGCGGAAAAATCACGGACTAAGTTTGTTACTCCTGAATAAGCCTTAAGAACTATCTTATAATTTGTTCCTGCAGAGACATCAAATCCGAGCGGAACAACAACAGGAGTACTTAAGCCTGAACCTGTAACATTTATTGCAGAAGTAGCAGCAATTTCAGTTCCTGCATCATTTAATAAGGCAATAGTTACAGTTCCGGTACCGGTAGGATAAATGGTAGTTGATACTATTTCGACATCTTCAGTAACATCAAAAATAATTCCCCAGTCTGTAGTTATATAAGAACCGTCTCCTCCGTCAGCCGCAGGACAACCACCAAATTCTGTACCTCCGCCTGCTGCCTCTGCAGCAACATAATAAGTTGTATTGCCGCTGAAAGTTGCATTGTAACTGGCTCCTGTTCCGATAGGAGAACCTCCGGTCGGGACATCGTACCAGGTAATTGTTCCGTTACCTGTTGCTGAAATCGTTGCTGTATTATTGCATGTAGTTGCTCCTGTAACACTTGTAATCCCTATATCAAGAGTAGTAAAGCTCCTTACGGCACATGTGGTATTTGATCCTGCAGAATTATATGGTTCTATTCTCCAGCGGAAAGTAGTATTACCATCAAGATTAGTTAATGCATAAGTATTTACATCTCCGATATCGGCTCCGTTAATTATATTTGTAGGAGGATTATCCGTTCCGAAATAAAGCTTATATCCTTCTGTGTTAAATCCTGTTGTTGCTTCAGACCAGTTAAGATTTACAGTTCCGGGACATACATCAACTTCTGCACTGGCAGGAGAAATTAATACCGCACAGTCAGGAGCTGTCATAGGAACACAGGACATTATTGCCGACCATCCGGTATTTACCCCTGAACCATCAGATGTAAATTTAAAAGTCATATACTGCGAATTCGATACTATTGTTCCGGGACCGGTAGTTCCGTTAAACGGACTTCCTGTAATCTGAGGATAAGTATTGTCCGGTCCGTCATAGACATAAAGGTAATCATATCCGGATTCGGTGGCAAATGATGTGAAAACAAATTGTAAAACACTTCCCGGAGTATTTGCAATAAAAGTACGTGTATAACTTTCGCTGCTTGTATAATCACCTGCACCGCCTGAGTCCAGAAATGTTCCGCTACAAACGTTAGCATCGGAAGGATCTGAAATAAGATATATATCCTTTATTTGTCTTGTTCCTGCCGGGTCCTGTACAGCAGGAGTATGATTTACTGCGGCAACAGTTACCTGATTACATTCTGCGTCAACATAATCATTCAGTATTGCTCCTGTAGATATGTCATAGGTAAGCCAGAAATAATTAGTTCCTGATTCAAGAGCCTGAGTACCATTAATTATAAATGATCCGTTTGGCCCGGCATATGCTGAACCATATTGTGCCGTTGTTGCAAAAGTTGAACTTGTACCTGTGTACCATAATTTTGCATTTAGAATATCTGTAGATGCAGATGTACAACCGTCTGTATTAAATGTAAAAGATGTTGCACTTATCGGACTGGTTGAGCCTGCCGTAACTATCTCCACTCCTATAATCTGCTTCCTGACTGAAGACGGAGAAATGTCGGTGGTTACAGTCTGTGTTGTTGTTACAGATGAATAAGTCATATACGGAGCAGCACTTGTAAAACTGTAAGGCCCGGACCACTCACTGTCTCCGTCACTTCCGCCACAATTTGCACGAACATAATAATCATAAGCGGTACTTGCCGTTAATCCTGTATAAGTGTATGGATTACTTGTTACATTATTTGCGGTAGGAGTTCCTGTAGGAGAAAATCCATCAGCTCCGAACTCAATATCCCAGACTGTTGCATCGCTGTTCTCAGTCCAGCCAAGATCTGCCTGATCCGGTAAAATATTTGTTGCAGTCAATACTGTCGGTTGCGGACAAGCGGGAACAACAATTACCCTAAAATTATCCACAAATAAATCATTATCAGCATTTGAAACAGTAGATTCTCCGTAAAATCCGAATTTAACAATCCCTGTATAAGCACTAAGATTTATAATTATTTTTTCTCCTGTTAAGCTGATATTGTTATACACTGATGGTGAGCCGGAATTATTCCACAATTGCAATGTATTGGCTGATGACCATGTCGCCCCGTTATCAGTAGATATAACAACTGCAAATTTGTCATCTGTTCCGGTTAAATCGGGAGCCCCGGATGAACCGTAGTCTGTAAGAGCAAGGTCAAACTCAAGCTGATAAGGAGTACTTCCGTCGCCAAGGTCAATTGACGGAGAAATCAGCCATTCATCAGCTCCTGTACCGTAAATATTTAACCTCGCAGAGCCTGTAGAACTGCCATTTGCAAATCCGTCATCCACCCATGATGAGCTTGTCCCTGAAGTTGTTACCGGAGCAGCAAGAGTTCCGGTTGTTTCAGACCAGCAGGTAGGCAGATACGAAGCAAAATCCTGAGTATATGTCGGTGTAAAAGCATCACATGCGGTTAAAAAAGTTGAAGCAGATGTCCATGCACTGTAAAAACCGGCATAACATGTTGTTCTTACATAAATACTGTATGTGGTTGCAGATGTAAGCCCGCTGACATTTGCCGAAACTGCAGGAGATGTTGTTGTTCCCGATGCAGCAAGGCCTGTAGCTCCACTACCTGCCGTTCCGCTGCTTCTTACCTCATATTCATATCCGGCAGGTGTCCCGGAAGCAGGAGCTGTCCAGGAAATAGTTGCAGAGTTGTTGGTCACGGATGATGTTGTAACAGAAGTTGGAATATCGCAGCTTAAAGTGTTGAATGTGCTACCTGACCAGGAACTGTAATCTCCGCCTCCGCAATCCGTTCTTACATAATATGTATATGTGGTTGCACCGGAAAGGCCGGTTACATTTGCTGTTACAGTCGGGTGAGTTGTTGTTCCCGATGCTGCAAGGCCTGTAGCTCCACTACCTGCTGCGCCACTGGTACGCACTTCCCATTGATATGCCGAAGGAGTACCCGATCCCGGAGCCACCCATGAAATTGTTGCCGAGGTATAAGTTACAGAAGATGAACTTAATGAGCCAGGAGCAACACATGTAGGAGTTAATTCCAGCCTGAAATCGTCAAACCCGAGATAATATGGGGTAACATTATTATTGACTCTTATTATAAAATAATAGGTTCCTGTGCTGCCCGGAACAAAAGTACGTGTTACAGTATTATATGATGATGTAGTTGTAGTTCCGCTTGAAACGAATTCTGATCCCAAAAGTGTTGCTCCTGTTCCGGTTTGGGTTGTATTATATCTTACATCGCCGGTCCATCCGGAATATCCGTCTCCTGCAAACTTAAAACTAAAATCGTATGAAACTCCTGAGGTTAATGTAAACGCAGGCGTAATTACATATTTATCTGTAGAAGTAGGAGAATAATAACAATACAGGTAATTAGCTGCTGAAGCAGGGTCGTTATAAGAAATACTTGCTGCAGTACCGGTATTCCATGGAGTGCCACTGGCCGATTCTATTTTCCAGCACGAAGGAATTATTGAGTTCCCGACACTACCCATTGCATCAAAATTCTCTGTCCATGGAAAGGCAGAGATAACGCCACAGGTACTATATGTCAAACGAACATAACCTTTTGCTCCTGTCCCTCCATTTTTGCTTTTCCCATAACAACCGGCAGCTCCTCCTCCATAAACTAATCCCGGATTACCGACTGCTGTAGTTCCTCCGGCACCACCAGCACCACCCAAAGCACTTCCGCCAAGACCGGCAGTAGAACCTGATGCAGATCCGCCAATAGCTGTAGATCCAGCACCACCACCTCCTCCACCGGAGTATGAGCCTGTAATGCCTGTACCACCGTTACCACCATTATATTTAGTCAATCCTGTAGAGGCAGATGCTAACCCTCCTGATCCTCCACTATTGCCAGACCCAACCGAACCTCCTACAGCAATAACTGATGTAGCAAAAGATGTGTTGCCTCCGGCAGTATTACTGCCTCCACCATTGCCAACTGTAATTGTATAGCTGTTCCCGGGAATAACAGTAACCACAGATGACGCAAAAGCACCGCCGCCGCCACCGCCACCGCCATAATTATTAGTACTTACTCCGCCAACTCCTCCTGCTCCTCCTCCCCAACACTCAACTGTTACAGAAGTAACTCCGGCAGGACAAATCCAACTTGTTGAAGCAGTAAATGTTTCCACAGTCTGACCCCAAACACTTACACTAAAAAAAATGCAAGTTATTAAACCTGCTATATTGTAAAGATACTTTTTCATAAGTTATTAATTAAGGTAATTGAGGGTTATTTTTTGAAGTATTTCTCGTGAAAAGCGGCTAATTCAAGCTCATATTTTCGTCCGGCAGCTTCGTCATCTCCCGACTTTTTAGGAGCATCAGGATGATGTGCCTGCCAGTTATTAAAACGTTTGCGGTATGCTTTCTCTTCTGAATCCGTACAACCTTTGGTATAAGCCGGAGGCAGGTCATAACACGATGCATCATACTTGTAAAACTGATCATAATTACGCAAATCCAATACATCAACAAACTGTGGGTATTGCTGATACCAATATTTAATATTGATATTAAAATCAATAACATCCTGTTCATGATTGCCGGTTCTTACAAATTCAGGCATTCTGAATTCAGAACGAAAATACTTAATAAGATCTCTTCTGTAAACAAGATCATCGTGTCCCGGATCACCTGTATCCGAATATTTTACGGGGATTCCGTACGCTTCGGCTTGTTTAAGATTAAAATTACTGATTTGGGTTTGTGCATAAGAACACATAACAAACACCATGCTTGTAGCAAGTAATAAAAATGTGTGTTTCATAAATGTTATTTCAAGTACCAATTATTCCTCTTGCCGCAAAATTAGCCATTTAAACATTAGCTACACACTGAACGCAATCAAATTTATACAAAACCGAATGTTAAAAACTATTAAATTTTTACCACTGATCGCAATAACATATACAACGTGCTAAAATGCAATAATTTACAAGAGATTCACAACGATGACACCCAAAAACATATTTTTCACAAAAAATCACATTTTATATACTTAAATCAAACAATCTCACGTAATATTTTCGTAAACAAATTAAGTTTTTCAGCTATTTCAAGCTTTTTGAAAGAATCAAACTTATATTTACGCATTTTTAGTTTTTATATTTATTTTCAGCAGTATAAAATATGAGAACTAATTAGCGAAAGATAGTCCACATACTTTTCATAAACGTTACAAACCTGTTATATAAAAGCTGTTTCGCTGATTGGAGATAAGATGCATACAAAACGGGTTATTAAATTTCAGTATCTTTTTGTGATTTTTTGCAAAATTGTTTATGTAATTTACTTTTAATATTTTTGCAGCCCAAAACAAAAACGAACAAAAACTGTTTAGTATGATTAATTATGCAAACTCTTAATAAAGAATAAACAGAGTCTGTGATCTTAAAGCACCAAAATACTAAAGGAAAGGTTAAGTGAACTCAGTTAAAATTCTGATTTTACGGTTTTAATTTTTAAAACAAATTATTTACATATATGGAAGCACACAGCTTATTAAAAGGTAAAAGAGGTATAATTTTCGGAGCATTGGATGAAAATTCAATAGCATGGAAAGTAGCATTACGCGCACATGAAGAAGGAGCAACATTTGTGTTATCAAATTCGCCTGTTGCATTGCGTAAAAAAGACATCTTTGAACTTGCAAAGGAAACAGAATCTCAGGTTATTGCAGCCGATATAACAGAAGTTTCAGAACTTGAAGACTTGTTTGAAGAGTCAATGCTGTTATTGGGCGGGAAAATAGACTTCATACTTCATTCCGTAGGCATGTCACCAAATGTCAGAAAAAACATTCCGTATCCGGAACTTGATTACGATTATCTTATTAAAACTCTGGACGTTTCGGCCATTTCGCTGCATAAAGTACTGGCGGTAGCGAACAAAATTGATGCTTTAAGTGAATGGGGCTCTGTTGTTACCCTGTCTTATATAGCATCGCAACGTGTATTCTCAAGCTATAGCGATATGGCTCATGCAAAATCAATGCTCGAATCTATTGTTCGCCAGTTTGGTTATCATTACGGGATTTCAAAAAAAGTAAGAATTAATTCTATTTCCCAGTCTCCTACCAGAACAACAGCAGGAGCCGGAGTTTCAGGATTTAATGCTTTCTTTAACTATGCCGACGCTATGTCTCCGTTAGGAAATGCAGACTCTCAGTCATGTGCCGACATGTGTATGTTCCTGTTTTCGGATATGAGCAGAATGATGACAATGCAAAACTTATTTAACGACGGTGGATTCTCTTCAATGGGTATTTCAAACAAACTCATTGAGCAATATATAGATTGCGGATGCGGGGAATAAACAAGTCATCAGCGACTTAATTATTCACAGCAAAAAAAATTATGTGAACACCCTGTTACGTTTTATGTAAAAAGGATTCTTAAACCAATCTGTATGCAGATCTCTAACATTTACGGGCTAAACCGGGTATTAATACTCATTGAATAATGGAAATGTAGATAATCAGATTTATTTACATTTCTACCGGCCAGGCAAGATTAATACCGGATTGCCGTTTTTTGCAAAATAGTTTGTAACGGTGTCCTGTTAAAAACAATTCTAAGTTTACAGTCTGAAACGACTGAAAACATTGGAATTTTTTATTAATTTTGCTATGCAATCTTAAACAAACAATACATTTTTACTATGGCAAAAAAAACTGCAACAACGGGTAAGATAAAATCAAAACTTTTTATTCTTGACACAAATGTTCTGCTGCATGATTTCAAATGCGTTTTTAAATTTCAGGAAAATGACGTTGTCCTTCCTATCGTAGTTCTTGAAGAACTTGATAAATTTAAAAAAGGTAATGATCTGATTAATTTTCACGCAAGAGAATTTACGAGAACCATTGACGGACTTTCGGGGGATGATTTTTTTAACGAGGGAGTAAGCCTTGGCGAAGGACTTGGAAGACTTTTCATTGAAACAGGCAAGCCTTTTTCAGAAGAACTGTCAAATAACTTCCCCGAACACAGACCTGACCACATGATTCTGGCAATAGCAGAATATTACGTAAAAAAATATTCCGACAGACAAACTATTCTTGTTACCAAAGATATAAACCTGAGAGTTAAGGCAAAAGCATTAGGAATAAACGCCGAAGATTACAAATTTGATCATGTCGAAAATCTTGAGAGATTAAACCGTGAAGTAATAACTGTAGAAAGCCTTGATAAAAGTACAATTAACAGCCTTTACGAAAAATCCGAAGGAATTCCGCTGGAAGATATAAGTCTCGACATAACCCCTCATCCGAATCAGTATTTTATTCTTAAAAACGGATCTTCGAGTGCTTTGGCTCATTACAATCCGGTTTCTAAAAATGTTGAACGTGTTATAAAGACCACTGTTTACGGTATTGAACCGCGCAATGCAGAACAGGCTTTTGCAATTGATGCTTTACTAAGACCCGAAGTACTGTTGGTTTCTCTTACCGGTAAAGCCGGTACAGGCAAAACATTACTGGCTCTCGCTGCGGCACTTCATCAGAAAAAAGATTTTCATCAGATTTTTCTGGCCCGCCCTATAGTTGCTTTGTCAAACAAGGAAATGGGATATCTCCCCGGTGATGCCAAGGATAAGATCACTCCATATATGCAGCCGCTTTTCGACAATTTATCGGTAATTAAGCATCAGTTTAAACCTCAAAGTCCCGACTTTAACAAAATTGACGAGATGCTGCAAAACGAAAAACTGCTTATTGAACCTTTGGCTTACATAAGAGGACGAAGCTTATCTAAAGTTTTCTTTATTATTGACGAGGCTCAGAACCTGACCCCGCACGAGATAAAAACTATTATAACCAGAGCAGGAGAAGGAACCAAACTGGTATTCACCGGTGATATCGGCCAAATTGACTCTCCGTATCTGGACGCACGTTCCAACGGACTCTCGTATCTCACAACCAAGATGAAAGGCCAGGGTTTATTTGCTCATGTCAATCTGGTTAAAGGTGAAAGAAGCTATCTTGCCGAACTTGCAAGCGACTTGCTTTAAAACGGGACGGAAATATTACGCCAGGTGACATAAGGCAGGAACCGGACTGAAGCATATTTTTCCAGAACAACAGAAGGAAGAATATTCAATATCCAACACTCAATAAGGTTTGAAGCTGGAAGACAGGAGTTGGCTGACACATATCTTTTTCTGTGCAAGACATTTGAACTCAAAGCATTTGAACAACAGAAGGAATAATGTTCAATATCCAACACTCAATAAGGCTTGAAGTTGGAAGACGGAAGACCGGAGTTGGCTGGTGCGTATCTTGTTTTCACCAAAGCATGACTTCGGATTTTCGGCATTTGATTGCTCTGATATCCTGAATTATTCTTCTTTTTCAAAAAATAATACCCAGTTTTCAACATCCGGTATTAAAAAAAATACGCGTAAATACCTTATACTGCAAAAGATTTTCAAATATAAAAGAAAGTTTTCGGAGTTTGAATACAGATAAATTGCAATAATCTGACAAAAATACATAATTTTGTATTGAATTCAGACTTGTAAAAAAAACAAATTGAAAAAAACCGCAATCGTAATATTAAACTGGAACGGAAAAACTTTTCTGGAAAAATTTCTGGGAACTCTTATCAAAAACACCAATCCCGAAATTGCCGATATAGTAGTTGCCGATAATAATTCCTCCGATGATTCAATGGTTTTTATAAGAAATAATTTCCCTTCGATAAGAACTATTATTCTTGATAAAAATTACGGATTTGCAGGTGGATACAACCGTGGTTTAAAAGACATAGAAGCGGAATATTTTCTTTTATTAAATTCCGATATTGAAGTCCCTGAGAATTGGCTGGACCCGCTTATCGAAACCATGGAAAACGATTCTTCTATAGGTGTTTGCGGCCCCAAATTATTGGCATACAACAATAAAACATCTTTTGAATATTCCGGTGCTTCGGGGGGATTTATAGACACCTTCGCTTACCCGTTCTGCCGCGGAAGAATATTCGAAAAATGTGAAACAGACTCCGGCCAGTACAACGACATATTTGATTGTTTCTGGATAAGCGGGGCTGCCCTTATGATAAGATCCGAATTATTTTTCAACGCCGGAGGATTTGACGATAAATTCTTCGCTCATCAGGAAGAAATTGATTTGTGCTGGAGAGTTCAAAATCTTGGTTACAGGGTTGTAATTCAACCTAAAAGTTTCGTATATCACGTTGGCGGAGGCACATTACCTAAATCAAACCCGTTTAAAACCTACCTGAATTTCCGTATCTGATTGAAAAAAACATTCCGAAATACAAAAGAAACAAGGTGAAGTTTGCCAGATTGTTTCTGGATCAGATTGCTCTTTACAGGATGATACTGCAAGGGAATTTTAAGGAGGCACTGGCAGTTGTTAAAGCCTACTGGCACTTTTGGCTACACTCCGGAGATATGAGCAGACAACGTAAAAAGATAAAGCCCAAATCTGTAAAGTACCTCAAGGGATTCTACAATCACAGTATTGTGCTGGACTTTTACCTTAAAAAGAAAAAAAGATTTTCTGATCTTAATTTTGACTGATAATAGTTTTAAGTTCTTTCAGCACCATCGCTGTTGCTCCCCAAACAACTCTGTCTTTAAATATAAAACACGGAGCATCAATTTCTATCCCGCGGGCAATAATTCTTCGTTTTGTCTCCGACTCCAGTAATTCATGCAAGCCAACTGCAAAAATATCTTTCACTTCGACTTCACATCTTACAAATTCCGGTAATGAGCCGGCAATACAGATGACCGGCAATACAGAATATCCACTAACAGGTATCTGAATAGGAGTCAGACTTCCGACAACCTTACTTCTGTCAACCTTCACTCCTGTTTCTTCGTATGCTTCCCGCAAAGCTGTCTCTGTTAAATCGGCATCAGTTTCCTCATATCTGCCACCCGGGAAAGCAATCTGACCTGAATGTGGCCCCGGGTCAGGCATACGTTCAATTAATACAGTCTTTAATATCCCGTCTTCTTCAAATAAAATAATCAGGACAGCAGCATCTCTGAGTTTTTCGTTGTAACTAAAATACTCAGGTGCAATACCCGGAAATTCAGGAATCATAAATTTATGTGCATCAACTCCCGGCAAAGGTTTTTTAAGGACATAACCAAGAAAGTCTGCCATAGAAGAAAGTTTATGATTATTTTCTTTTATAATATTTTCCATTACCCAAAAACTGTTTTATATGCGTTTTGTTTTGAACTCCATCAAAAATAATATCATTTCTTTTTTACAGAAACATGATAATCAAAAAAAACACGAGTGTATTATTTAAAAATGCGGATTGATACAAAGCACAATCCGCATTTTTGTTTTATTAAAAGTCCGTAAAAGGTTATAACAACATGTAGAATCCTACTTGTGAACCTTTTTAATAAATTCTTCCACCTCGGGAACGCCACCCTGATAAACAAGATATCCGTTATATGGTTCGCGTTCGGTAATTTCATCATTTATCGGGGTTAACATAAGCTTTTTGACCTCTTCAGGATCGTCAGTCTGTCCGAGAGCCCAGCTTAATTTAATGTATCCTACCTCAGGCAGCATATTTCCTGCAGGAATAATTCCCATTGCCATCATATCACGTCCTGTATCGTAAACGTACATCTGAACATATCCCCAGATTGTTTGTAAAGTCATGTACATGTGAACCCCTGCAGCCTGTGCCCTGCGGATTGCCGGATATATTTCCTTATTTACATGGCCTAATCCGGTACCGACAAATACGATTCCTTTATATCCTGCAGCAACCAAACCGTCAATAACATCCGGTTTCATTCCCGTGTAATAATAAACCATCGTAACCTTATCGCTGAAGAAAGGTTTAATTATAACATTTTTATCATTACGACGTTTGTGATAATTTTTCTTAATCGGAGTAACTTTCTCACGGGTAACCATTGCCAAAGGAGTGTCTCCTATTGTTCTGAATGTTGAACGGTAAGATGAGTGCATTTTTCTTACTCTTGTTCCTTTATGCAACAATCCATACTCGTCAGATGTAGGGCCAAACATACAAACCATTACTTCTGCTATATCCGAAGTTCCGGCAGTTTTCATTGCATGCATAAGATTCAATGCTGCATCTGAACTAGGACGGTCAGACGAGCGTTGTGATCCTACCAATACAACAGGAACCGGCAAATTCTGACACATAAAAGTAAGCGCAGCTCCGGTATGGTGCAAAGTATCTGTTCCGTGACCTATTACAATACCATCAACACCTTTTTCAATTTCGCGGCCTATTGCTTTTGCAAGTTCAATATATTGCTGAGGCCCCATATTTTCGCTGAATACTGCAAAAATCTTTTCTGTTTCAAGATTGCAGATATCTGCTAATTCCGGAACAGCACCATACAGTTCACCCGGTGAAAAAGCCGGAATAACAGCTCCGGTTCTGTAATCAAGACGTGAAGCAATTGTTCCGCCTGTACCAAAAAGTTTTACCTGAGGCAATCCTTCGGTATATGGGAATTGTTTTTCCGGAATTGCATAGTTGGCTTTTTTATAACCAACTTCTTTCATATCAATAATTGTATTAATATCAATCCCGATATTATAACCGGTAATAACCTTCATTACAATATGCTCATCATCATCGTTTGATGCTCTGGGAAGAATAGTTCCTTTAAACTCTCCCCTTGTGGTATTCATTTCAGCCTGTCCCCAAACCCGGACACTGTATTTTTTAAGTACTTCTAAAGAACGGCCTTTATATCCCTGAAAAAAATCTGTATTATCCATTATAATTTTTTCTGTTTCAATTATTGAATCATGTTATCAATCTCTGATTTTAACTCTGCCAGACAAATATTTCCGACAGCCATAGGACGGATTTGTCCCATTATCCATGCAGCTTTATTTTCTTTTGTGTTGTTTTTCGCTTCATTATCGAACTTCTTGCTTAAGAAATCGATTTGCGAAATCAATTCATCTTTACTGCGTTTCTTAAATTTAATAACTGTAAGAATTGAGTTAAAATCCATATTAGGATGCTGATATAATTCAGGCAGCATCATAGCTCCCAGAGGACTATGATATCCGTTTTCTTTACAGAATTTAATCAGATCAAGTATTCTTGTATAGTCAAAATCGTCGCCTGCTTCGTAGTGGCCTTCAACATTTTTAAGCTCGTGTCCGAATAATTTTCCTGCTTTCTTAGGATCAACACCCAGTTCAACAATTGCTTTTTCAATAATAGGGAACAGATTTTTACTCAACAGATAATGATAAGTATCTGCAGGGATTCCCCACTGAATCATTTGGGCAAGACGTTCGTGAACATCATTAGGAATTGTTTTGGCGAGTTCCCCTATATATGAACCTTCAAGCGGAATAGGCATCGAATCTGTGTCAGGGTACATCCTGTCTGCTCCCGGCAATACACGTTCGAACATTGTTGTTCCGTCTTCAAAAGATTTTCTGGTTTCGTTCGGAATTCCTTCAAATGCCATTTTGCATCTTTCTTCAATTGTTTCAAGAGCTGTTTTAATATCTGCTTCAGGTGCCCAGAAAACTATTACTGCATCTTTTTCTTCATCAGTATTAAGAATCATTTTAATGATTTCCATATCTGCAGAAGTAATAATCTGCTGTGGTAATTCGGTATGAACCATATTCGGTTTTTCTATGCAGGCAATAACTTTCAGTCTGTCTGAAATTTCTTCTGCGAACATAATTCCGGGCTGATTGAAATACGATAAAATGCCTTTAAACTCAGGTAATCTTACTGCAACAAGTTTTTGACCGTTATCTCTTGCATCTTTAATAGCCGGATGAGTAATTTTAAATGCGTCAAAGTCCAGTAATGCTGATTCTGTTTTCCATGCTTTAGGATCTTTAACCCTGCTTAACAATTCCTCGCGAAGAGAAAGCAGAGCCCACTGTCTGAAACATTCATTATGAGTAAGTTCAGGAATCCATTTTGTGTGTGCAACACCTTTAATTTCGATTCTGGTTCCGCCTTTACAGCTAACATTTACATCCTGACGGCCGGCTCCCATTCCTGTTCTTACAAGACCTGTTGAACGGTTAAGGAAACGGATATAATCACATGCTTCTTTTACTTCATCAGGATTAACCATATCGGGATAAGTAACAGTTTCGATAAGCGGCATTCCCAAACGGTCGGTTTTGTAAACCCTGCGATGGCCGATATCGCTTATTTCGCGGCATGAATCTTCTTCAATACTCAACTGTATCAATCTTACTTTCTTGTTTTTAAGCTGAATTTCGCCTTCAACACCAAGAATTGCAGTACGCTGAAAACCGGTCGGAATACTACCGTCGAGATATTGTTTACGGGTAATATGAACCTCACCAACTACGTTGAACTTACTTAAAATTGTGATTTGCAGAGCTCTTTCCAAAGCCTGTCTGTTAATCAGAAACGGAGGAGTGTCATCAACTTCGTAAGTACAGGCGTTTTCGTTGTTAATACGATAAACGATTTCCTTTTTGGTTTTAAACTCCATAAGTGCCGTACCGTCATATTCGCCAAGCTCGCTCAAAGTAGGACGCATGTGACGTATAACTTCTGCGTCAAAATCATCATGAGCATGAAAAATCCCTGCCGGGCAATTACAGAATAATTTCTTATCTGTTAATAGCTGTTGATGAACTTCGAGCCCTGACATAAACCCGATACGATTGTAATCTTCCTGTGTAGCTTCTTTACGCGGCACATATCCGATCTTCTTAAGTGTTGCAAGATAGTTGCTGTAAGGATCAAACTGAGTCTTCATTATTTCGAAATGTTTAATTTTTTTAAGGCACCAAATTTATGTTTTGTTTTGGAGAAAAGCAAAATTTATTTTGAACATAAAACGAATAAGTCAGATGACCGGATAGAAGGCATCAGCACCACCCGGAAGAAAAGACAGGTAAATGCGAAATGTTATAGAATTTTAATTGATCCCGGAACTGAAAATCAGATAAAAATCCCGGAAATTCTATGTCCTGATAAAACAATATAAACATCAAAAAATAAAACCGGAATACTGAAAATCAGAATTTAAATCCGCATTTTTCAAAAATCGTCATCACATTGAAGAATTTAAAGAATTTTATTCAGAATTTACAATAACCTTTTAAATTTCATACCGATCACCAACTTACAGATTACAGATTACAGACATCCTGATTACAGATTACCGACACACTGATTACGGATTACAGACCTACAGATCACAGATACCTCCCTCTCCCCAAAGTAAGTTAATCTTTCTTAAACCATTTTACGTGTCAGAAAATCCAGATTCTCTGTAATTTTCTCAACGTCCCAATTCCACCATTGCATTTCCAGAAGTTCTCTTATTTTGTCTTCAGAAAAGCGTTTACGTATCACTTTTGCAGGATTTCCGCCAACAATTGTATAAGGCTCCACATTTTTGGTAACTGTAGAATTTGTTGCAATTATTGCTCCGTCAGCAATGTATATTCCGGGCATAATTACAGAATTGGCTCCTATCCATACATCATTGCCGATTACAGTATCTCCTTTTATCGGTAATTCATCAAGGTTTGGGGTTACTTTTTCCCAGCCGTTACCAAAAATACTGAACGGAAATGTTGTTATTCCGTCATTTTTATGATTAGCTCCGTTCATTATAAAACTTACACCGGAGGCAATCGCGCAGAATTTACCGATTATAAGTTTATCCCCGATAAATTCGTAATGATACTTAACATTTTTCTCAAAATTACTTACATCTTCGGCATCATCATAATAGGTAAAATCGCCGACTATAATGT
Organism: Bacteroidales bacterium; assembly: GCA_003249955.1. Taxonomy (GTDB): domain Bacteria; phylum Bacteroidota; class Bacteroidia; order Bacteroidales; family ML635J-15; genus Bact-19. Next base: position 44,796 of record QKHS01000022.1, read on the forward strand.
TTGGTCTGGTTACATAATTTTTAAGAAAACAAAGTCTGTTATAATCTTTTAAAGGGAATACCGTGTTTTTATCAGGTCCTGTCATAATTCTGATTTTAGTGTTCTTTAAAACTATATTTTGACCGTCACAATAAACTTATTTTATTAGTTAAGTTCGTCGTTTACTGCATTTTATATTTTGGTTTTATCTGGCCTTTAGAGATTTTCAGAAGTTTTCCGTTAATAAATTTCTTACGCAATGAGTTTACATAATCCAGATATAATTTTCCCTCTGTATGATCAAATTCGTGCTGAATAACTCTTGCCGTCATACCCGAAAAGGTTTTTGAGTGTTTCACAAAGTCTTTATCAAGATATTCTATACAGATAGTCCACGACCGTTCTACATCTTCGGATAATGTCGGAATGCTTAAACATCCTTCTTTCTCTATCCATTTTTCATCTGAATATTCAGTGATTTTTGCATTTATAAATGTTTCCTTTATTCCCTCATCTCCTGAGAAGAATTCAAGTCTGTCTTCATCATCCATGTTATCATATATTTCCTTACTGTCAACAATGAACAGTTTTACGGAGAGGTTGACCTGCGGTGCTGCAAGTCCGCTTCCGTCAGCCGAATATAAAGTTTGCCACATATTCTCTATAAGCTCATAAAGACCGGGAAAATCCTTATCAATATCTTTGCTTTTTTGTCTGAGAATGCCGCGTCCGTAAGCTACAACAGGTAAAATCATTTATGCAGAATTTTAAGTTTTTTATAATTCTATTTTCAGATATAAACCGTTTAGCATTTTGCTTTACACTATTACAACAACTTAAAAGCAGAGCACGTCCGGTTTATAAAGTGCAAAATTAAACATAATTTCAGGTTTAAGAGCAATTAAAAGTCACTAATATGTTACCTATTTCTCTACCTCATGCCCAGCGAAATTATATCCGGCTTTTTCGTATCTTTTAAACATTGGTTGTAATCTCTTTTTGAATGCAGCATAGTCTTCGTCCTTTTTTGTTGACCAGGCAATTTCGCTTAGAGCTGCCATACGTGGCAAAACCATATATTCTATATGTTTAAGATCTAAAATATATTCTGTCCACACGTTTGCCTGAACCCCGATAATATGTTTTGCCTGTTCTGCTGTAAGCGAATCAGGAACGGGATTCCATCCGAATATTTTCTCACAGTTTGTAAACCCTCCTATAGCAAAAGGCTCATTATCAACATCCTCGCTCTGATAGTGGTCAAAATAACAATATCCGCCCGGAGTCATAATTGCATCGTGATTCTGAGTTGCTGCAGCAATTGCACCTTCTTCTCCGCGCCACGACATAACTGTTGCATCAGGAGCAAGCCCGCCTTCGAGAATTTCGTCCCAGCCGATTATTCTTTTGCCTTTTGAATTAATGTATTTTTCCATTCTCTGCACAAAATAACTTTGCAATTCATGTTCGTCCGCCAAACCTTCTTCCTTCATCCTGAGCTGACAACGCGGACAGGTTTCCCATCTGGTTTTGGGGCATTCGTCACCTCCTATATGAATATACGGTGAGTTGGGAAACAGTTCGCAAACCTCATCAATAACTTTTTCGAGAAAAGCAAAAGTCTTTTCGTTTCCGGCACAATAAACATCATCAAAAACGCCCCAGGTAGTTCCCACTTCGTAAGGGCCGCCTGTACAACCAAGTTCAGGATACGCAGCAAGAGCAGCAAGCGAATGTCCCGGCATTTCTATCTCGGGAATTACCATAATAAACCTGTCCTCTGCATATTTTACAATTTCACGTATTTCGTCCTGAGTATAATATCCGCCGTAAGGTTTTCCGTCATATTCTCCCCAGTTTTTCTTAATCACGGTTTCTTTTCGTTGTGACGAAATTGTTGCGAGCTGAGGAAATGCTTTTATCTCTATTCTCCATCCCTGATCTTCGGTTAAATGCCAGTGAAAAACGTTAAATTTGTGCATGGCAAGCATGTCAATATAAGACTTAACATCTTCCACAGAAAAGAAATGACGGCAAACATCAAGATGCATTCCCCTGTACTTAAATCTTGGTTCGTCTGTGATTTTAACATATGGCAGTTTTACATTTTCAAGCTTTGCTCCTGCTTCAAGTTCCGGAGGAAATAACTGGCGCAGTGTCTGAAATCCCATAAATAATCCGGCATATCCGGGAGAAACAATTTCTATCCCGTCTTTACCTACGGTCAAAACATATGACTCGGGATTACCTTCTCCGGCAATGCTCATAAAGATATTGGTACCATCCTGCTGTTTTTCAGGAACATCTTTAACTTTAAACGACCCCGAAAGAAAATTCATTACATATGTCTTCACTTTTGACGCATCGGAGCAATTCTCATTTATTATGATATAAACATCATTTTCCACGGCAAGTTCCCCGTTTTCAAAATTAACTTCCGAAGGTTTCGGAATAATATTATCTTCAAACGAATAGTTTTGTTTATTTTTGCATGAAAGCAAAACAACGGAAACGAGTAAAAACAGTAATACAGACTTTTGCATATGAATACTTTTAAAATTTACCTGTCAAAAATAACAATAATTGTTTCAGTTTTAAGTCTGATGATGCTTTTTTCGTGCAATCAGAAATCGACAAAGAAAAAAATAAATCTGAACAAGGGCTGGGAATTCTATTATCCTGCGACAGAAAAATGGTATCCGGCAACAGTTCCTGGAAACATTCACACAGATTTATTTGCAAACGGACTTATAGAAGACCCTTTCTACGGGACAAACGCAGACAGCCTTGCCTGGATAAGCAATCAGGAATGGACTTACAGAACGGAATTTGACATTGCGCCTGAGTTTATAAACCGCAATCTGGAATTGGTTTTTGACGGGATAGATACTCATGCGGAGGTGTTTCTGAACGAGAAAAAGATAGGAGAAACTAAAAACATGTTCCGCCAATGGGTTTTTGTAATTGACGATTCAATACGAAAAAAAGAGCACAATATCATTAATGTTATTTTCCGCCCGTCGTCTGAATACAACAGTCAAAAACTTGCAGAAGGCGGCTATGCAATACCTGACAATCGGGTATTTTCAAGAAAATCACAATACCAGTATGGTTGGGATTGGGCCCCAAATCTGGAAACCTGCGGAATTTACAAGGACGTTTATATTAACTCCTGGGAAAAACTCAGAATTACAAATGTCAATATCGAACAAAAAGCACTAACAGACACGATGGCGATTCTGATTGCAAACATTGAACTTGAATCGGAAAATTATTATAACGGGAATGTATGCATTTACAGTCCCGACAGAGCTTTTGACACGCTGAAGCAAAAACTCGAAATTTTTGAAGGCAAACAGGTTTACCCGGTAGAATTCCACATTAAAAATCCAAAGTTATGGTGGTGTAACGGGTTGGGAAATGCAGAAATGTATAATATAAATGTACAGGTAAGTACGAAATTCAGAGTTGAGGAAAAGAGTGTAAAAACCGGCCTGAGAGATATTGAACTCGCAACAAAAACCGACAAGGAAGGACAGGAATTTTACTTTATTCTTAATGGAATTCCTGTTTTTGCACGCGGGGCAAACTGGGTTCCTGCCGAATACTTTAACGGCAGCAATTCACGGAAAAACTATGAGGAGTTGCTGATTCTTGCAAAAGAAGCGAACTTTAACATGCTTCGTGTATGGGGAGGTGGGATTTACGAGAATGACGAATTCTACAATATATGCGACTCTCTGGGAATAATGGTATGGCAGGATTTTATGTTTGCCTGTGCAATGTATCCGCTGTCGGACGAAATGACCGAAAACATAACCGAAGAAGTTAAATATCAGGTTACACGTTTGTATAATCATCCTTCTATTGTTATGTATTGCGGTAATAACGAGATAAGCAACGGCTGGTTCGACTGGGGCTGGCAAAAACAATTCGGAATAAGTGATGCCGATTCCGTAAAGATTTGGAATGATTACGACAATTTGTTTCACCGTATTATTCCAAAAACCATTTCGTCAATTGACAAATCGCGAAAATACATACCAAGTTCTCCTTTCTATGGCTGGGGGCACGAAGAATCATTAACAACCGGGGATTCTCATTACTGGGGAGTATGGTGGGGAATGGAAGATTTTGACATGTACTTTGACAAAACCGGCAGATTTATGAGTGAGTACGGATTTCAGGGTATGCCTCCGATGAGTTCACTGCAAAAGTTTATTCCAGAAGATTCGGTTTACAGATATTCGAAAACTTTGAAATCGCATCAGAAGCACCCGTTTGGCTTTGAAGCTATAAACAAATACATGCAGCGCGAATTCCCGGTACCAGAAAAATTTGAAGATTTTGTTTATGTAAGTCAGGTTTTGCAGGCAGAAGGGCTGCAACATGCTTTTGATGCTCATCTCTCGTCAATGCCTTATTGCATGGGATCTCTCTTCTGGCAGTTTAACGATTGCTGGCCTGTAGTTTCGTGGTCGGCAGTTGATTATTACAAACAACCCAAAGCCCTGTATTACATGGCAAAAAAAGCATTCGAAGATATCTACATAGCAGCATTTGAGCACAATAATAATTTTAAAGTTTTTGCTGTAAATCAACGAAATACTACTATAAATGTAAAAGCGGTAATAAGCATCATGGATTTTCGCGGAAACCGTATTATAGCAGACTCAACCGTAACTATTCTGGACTTGTTGTCGTCAAATGAAATTATCTTTGACAATTTATCTTACGAACAAATTTCAAAATTTAAAGACAGCAGTTTTGTAAGAATAAAACTTTACGATTTTAACGAAGGTAATTTGCTATCTGAAAGAAGCCTGACTACCGGCAGGAATAAAGATTTAAAACTTCCTGAACCCGAATTTCATTACAACCTAAAGCAAAATAAAGATTACCAGGAGATAATTATCGACTCCAAAGTTTATGTAAAGTCTCTTTACATTTACACTCCCGGAACTGAAGGCAGGTTCTCAGACAACTTTTTTGATTTAATTCCCGGCAAAACCAAAACTGTTCTTTTTTATCCACAAACAAAAACGGATAAGCTGAATCTTAAGTTTAATTCGGTTAATGTAATTGTAAATGATTATCAGAATAAGTTATCAGAACCTGTAGAGAATAAATAAAACACTATCAGGTTTGTTATCTGCAAAACAACTAATCCTTAAAACTACGTTTTGGAAACAGAAAGTTGAGTTAATCTGGTACACAGTATTTTTACCTGACAAACAAAACAGGCCGGCACATTACATTAATATTTAGAAATGACTTAAATTATTGAATTTCAAAAAGACAACACAGCTCAAAGCCCTGTTTATCAGCTATATTATGCAAAACTTTCGCAATCAGGGTGACATATAGCACACTCCCATAAAGAAGCAATTTATTGTTAGTTATTATAACCTTTTCGATGTTCTTTTATTTTTTCTTCCAAATCATTAGTATCCATATAGATTCGTGTTAGTTTCCAGTCTGAATTTATTTTTTCAAATTCCATCATTTCTAGTGTTATTCCATTAGTATGAATATAAATAGATTCTTTAGTAAAATTTAAAGAAATATAATCACTTATGTCACTAATATTTTTTATAAATTCCATGTGATTTGTAAGATTATTAAAAGAAACAGTATTCTCTTTTAAAAAAATATTAAAAACAAAAATAAAATCACCACTATATATTTTATCTTGAGGGTAATTATCTGTAAATCCGTCAACAGAAAAAGGAAATTGTACCAATTCTTTTAAAGTTTCATAATCAGAATTGATTACACTTTTTCTAAACTCCGTCCAAAACAATTGAAATTCTTCAATTAATGTTGTATCTACAGATATATTTTCTTTTAATTCTGCGTCCATCATTACTTTTGAGTTTCCGTAACAACTATTTAAGAATACAATCCCTAATAGTATAACAATAAATCTTTTCATATTTTTAGTACTTAGGTAATGTAAAATTTGGTTTATATAAAGCTACAGCCATTCATAATGTTAACAGAATTCATCCATTTCTAATCTGGCAATATGTTTAACTGTTTTATCAGGTTTTATAATTTCTGATTTCAAAGTTAGTAATAATTTATTTGTATGATATATTACACAGGAATTTTGTTGTTAGGTGGCTGATGGTACACTAACCCACTACCACCACTAACTATCTCCTTCAATTACTAAAATTGCATTTAATTCATATAAGTCTAATTCACCTAATAAGTAGCTCTCCTTTGGCCTATTTAGATGAAATCGTATTGTGATAAAATTCCCATCAAATGACAATATCACGGTTACATCTTTACCTATTTCAAAAACCAACTTTTTATACAGTTCGAATGCAAATGCAATTCCCGTTTCAAAATACTTGGGAGCGCTTTCATCTAGATAATCGCTAAAAAAGAGTTCGTTAACTTCTGCTTCATTTATAGTTTGGGTTATTTCATCCCTAAATTTTCCATCTTCTTCTGTAAACTCAAAAAAGAATCCACCATTTTTTTCAATAAAAGGACTATTTAGAACATTTTGTAAATTTATAGGAATGATAGGTTTCATATTATTAAACTTCTCACCAGCTATTTTTTTAAACCATTTATTATATCGAATATTCATAGACATTTTTCTATATTTAGCAACTCGTTTCAAGCCACCTCTATTCATTTATATATTTATTTCCCTATTCTTTTCTCACTGTTTTAACAGGAACAATATCCCATTTTTTTGTAATTTTATCCTGTGCAAAGAATGACTTTTTTCAAAATCACACATATACTTTTCCTTGCCATCTGAATTATGGTGAATGGGCCCATCTCTTAATCCTGATACGACATTTCCTGCATCAATCTAGCTTTTATTTGCTTAGGATTCCATATAGTTCTACCAATACCTGTTCCAACTACCTCACCAACGCTTTTAGTGCAAGTCGATATAGCATCATAAACTGTCCGATTTACTTGATTTTGAGATTTATTTTCAGACATCAATAATTCCTCAGAGCCTAACAAGCATAATGAAAGCACATTAGAGATGTCTAAAGCTAAAAAAAATGTATCTTGCTGTGGGGCATTCTTATCTGAAAAATTGTTGCATTGCAGGCTATACCTATTTGCTGGATTATCCTCTTCCAACCCGTCCAAATCAATATAAGTAATAGACTTATTCCCTGCATACTGGCATGACATATAATACTGGTACTTATATTGCAACGAATCCACACTCACAAATCTCACTATCCATGCCGCATAATACCTTGCTCTATAACGGGCACTGTCACTCACAATGTAAGCAAAACTCTTCTCTTTCCAATCGAGCAATATGTTTAACTTTTGTTTCAAATTTTACAATTTCTTATTTTCAAAGTTAGCAATAAATTATTTGCATAATTCGATACAGGAAAATTTACGCTTTTAGTTATTAAATTTTGGATAAATCACCACAGGACAGATTCCTGTTTATCAATTATATTACACAGGGATTTGCACTGTCTGGTAACATATGGGATAATACATTATTTCAACAATCATACATTACAAAATCATACTTTGTGTCCGAATTATAATTATGAACTACTGACATTATTTCGTTTATTAAATCATGAGCTAATTGAATATTATTTTTGCAACAATAATAGTAATAGTTCGAGTTATAACCTTCTATGTCAAGTTCAATAAATAGTTTTACGAGCCTTGATTCCTTGAATCTTTGAAAACTTGGGTGATTATGTTTCCCAAAGGATAATGACAATGAAAGTCCAGAGCCACTTTCAATACATACACCAAAATTCTTTAATGATATAGAATTAAAAATTTGTAAATCATTTGTATTGTCCCTTAATAACACAACATTTAATGTCTTACCTTTTAGACAATATTGTTTATGAAGATTTTCCAACAACCTGTACAAATCAGTTTTTTTTCTAAATAATTTCATTCTCTTAATTATAGATAGCTGTTTTTTTCATAAGTCTGTTTACAGCAGCTGACATATGTCACACTACCACTACCGTAATACTTTATCTATTTTATATTCGTTTCTATCTTTTATTAAATGAAGTTTAATTTTCTTTTGTAGAATAACATCATGCTTCTTATCATAATCATAACGGATATACTTAAATATTATAATAAAATTATCTAAACCGGTAGTATCTTCATAAACAGACATAGTATTGTGCCATTCCTTTTCACAAAACTGGCCGTTAATCAACAGGTCCCCGTCAATATAAGAATCATTAACTTGTTTTCTCAGGTTTTCTGTTGTAAATTCTTTTAAAATTGAATCTCTTTTATCTAAATTACAAGAGACATCATATGATTCATTAATATATGCAGTATAAAAGCTTTTTAACATTTTTACAGCCTCATTATTTAAATCCAGATATTGATCCTCAATAATTTTTACAAGTAAAGAATCTCTATAATTCTTTTCATTTAATTCCTCTTCTGATTGATCATAAATAACTTCGTCCTGCAAAGAACCGTTCTGTTTCTCTTTATTTACAGGCTCTTTTATTTGCAAGCTATCTGATTTTGATTTTTGCTGTGAACAGGCAATAAAGCTCAATACCAACATAAATATTACAAAGTAATGTAATTTTAATTTTTTAATTTTATTCATATCCGTATCTATAAATTTTTACTGATGGCTCACTTTATTGTATTTCATCTTTCAAAGTTAGCAATAATTTATTTGTATTAGATATACGCCGGAAAATTTCCGGTTTTTAAGCCTTTTTCAGATGTTTTTTATTTTAAGAAATGTCTTTTATTTCTGAACTTTTGGAAGAATACCACAACGTAAATCCCTGTGTAACATAACTTATACACAGGGCTTTTACTGTTAGGTGACATATGGAACATATAATTAAATATTACCTGTTCTTCACAAGTTTGAACACAGCATTCTGTCCGCCGGAATTTATAGAAATGTAATACATGCCATCGGGCAAATCCAGATCCAGTTCGATTTTATTTTTGTCAGCGTACTCTTCTTTTAGTATAAGCACTCCCTGTATGTTAAAAATACTTACTTCTGTTACCGGACTTTCAGACATGGTTTCTATGTAAAGTTTGCCTGTCGTGGGATTAGGATAAACCGATATTATCCTGCTTTGTCCGTTGTCTGATACACTTACCGTAGTAACCGCATAACAGTACGATGTGTCGGCACATTCGTTTTGTGTTATCTCAACAGCATAATTTCCGTTTGCCGTGGCAGTAAAACTTTGTCCTGTTTCGCCCGGTACTGGTTCGTACGAGTTGTCGCAGTCGAGCCAGCGATAGCCTGCTCCGCCGGCCTGGGCGGTAAGTACCGCACCGTTTGCAACAAGCGATGTGTCAACAGTATTAATAGTCAGATCAAGACTTACTACAGAATCGCAACCCGTTGAATTCACAAGAGTAAATGTTGCCGTATTATTACTTTCGGTATATGTAACGCCATCAATCCATTCGTACGAGTAACATGCAGTAATAATGTCAGACCCTGTGACAGAATTGTTTATGGTCAGATCTATAGAAATTATACTGTCACAGCCCCAGTGATTCGGGATTGTGTCAGAATAGATGCCGCTTACATTGTATGTGTAATTTCCTCCTGGCGATGTATATGAGTCGCATTCGGTAACGGTTATACCGGAAAAGGTTTTTCCCGTAACCGCTATATCCATGTAAACAGTGCTGTCGGCAAAAGTAAGAGTGTCTGTAACTGTCATGCTGACGGTATAATCCCCGGGTTCGTAATAAGTGTAAACAGGTCCGGCAAGCGTATCAGTATCGCCGTTTCCGAAATCCCACAAATATTCGTCACCGTCAATGCTAAGGTCGGTGAAACCTATCACGGTTGAATCACAATCCGCAAGGCTTGTGTAATCAAACGCGGCAACAGGATAAGAGAGCTTTACAACAGTATCGGTATTTACAGCACTCCAGACGTTAAGAGAATCTCTGAACTGAAAATTTATAATGTGCTCACCTTTCGGGATATGGGTAAGATCAATATCTGCTTCAAGTATAAGCTGTTCTGCGGGAGGATCCAGAGTGATGTCCGCGGCATTCTCAAAATCATCGTCAAACCAGTAACGATACCCGAATATCCTGTTCGACGAAATCTGTTCTCCTGTTTTGTAAAATGACTTGCTGAGTGTACTGCTGCATGTCCCGTTAATATCCCTGTAGCGGATATTAAGAATATTGATTCCGTTGTTCAGTCCTGACACATCAATTGAAGTAATCAGGTTATCCTGCCCTGCCGGAGAAATATTCACCACCTGAACATCATCATAATTGTCGTTGAACCAGAATTCGTACGCGGTTAGTTCATTATCCTGGGTGTATAAAGACGTATTCTTGTAAAAGGCTTTGCTCAGAGTGCTGCTGTAAATCCCGTTCTGATCAGTGTAACGTATGTTAAGGATATTAATCCCGTCGTGCAGTCCTGACACATCTATCCCGGCAACGAGTTCATATTGTTCTGCCGGTGTTATTGATACCTGCTGAACGTTTGCATGATCATCATTAAACCAGTATTCGTAACCTGTAAGCTGATTCCCCGGAGTCTGCATTTGTGTATTTTTATAAAAGAGCCTGCTTAGCGTACTGCTGTATATTCCGTTTTCATCCCTGTAACGGAGATTAAGTACATTTATTCCATCGGAAAGCAGCGAGACATCAAAAGCCGTCGTCAGATTATGCTGTCCCGAAGGGGTGACGGCAACTTCCTGAACACCGGTATAATCGTTGTTATACCAGTATTCGTAAGCGACCAGTTTTTTATCAGGAGTAAAAAGTTCAGTATTTTTGTAAAAAACTTTGCTTAAAGTGCTGCTGTAAAAACCGTTTTCATCCTTATACCGGATATTGAGCACATTGATCCCGTCGCTGAGCGCAGAAACATCAAGTGATGCCGATAAAGAGTGCTGCGCAACCGGGCTTACTCCAACCGTCTGAACATTATCATAGGCGTTGTTGAACCAGTATTCGTAACTTTCCAGGCTTGTCTGTGCCTGTGCCCAAATTCCGGAAATGATGAAAATGAATAGTATTTTAAACTTCTTCATAATCAATAGTCTTGTGCCTCTGTTCTTATCTGGATATTAAGCATGCCTTCGGTTGTTGTTGTCGGGGCAATTATCTGCAGTTGTATGTGCGGATTTGAAGGCACGGCTCCTTCTTTATACCCGTGTGTTCCTCCGTATAAACCGGCCTGTGTCCCGTCTGTTCCGGGATAAATTGAAGGGTTTTGCAGATGGTAATCGTGAGCATAGTCAAATGCATTACCGGTCTGATTAACAAATATATCAGCCTGGTCAACAGGGAAATAATTTACCGAATCCTGTGGAGTTGTTCCGTAATTTGGCGTTGTAACAAAAATATTAGTTTTGATAATATTTGATATCCCGTTAAAATACCTGTAACTGGCGTTAAGGAATACGTTATTGTTAAAAGTGTTGTTATCACCGGCAGTTGTGTAATTTGACGAAGTACCGGAATAGGAATACATAAATATATTGTTCTCAAATACATTTCCATAGCTATTAATAACCCTTCCCTGTATTATACAGTTAAAAACTCCGGTATTCTGTGCATTTGACAAATAGAAATAAGCGCCTGTGAATACATTGTTTATGAGCGTAAGGTTTGTTGACGGGGTTGTTAAATTGCCCTGTATGTTAAGGTCATTCATTTTACAGTATTTTATAGTAACATTATCAACCTGTTCGTTATTGTCAAAATAAATATGCCCGTTGATATCAACACCTTCCAGCCTGAATCCGTCTGCATTTTCGGACAAATTGATTGTCCCGTTAACAAATGTTTTTGCCGTTGCCTGTGTTGAGTCAGGGTAATGACCCGCCCCATATACGATAAGGCTTTTGTCAATATTTCCGGGGGTATTGAACCCTCCGCCAGGCAGGTATATGGTATCTCCGGATAAAGATGCGTTGTATGCATCAACAAAAGCATCGGTGCCTGTAAAATGTTGAATGCCTGAAGCTGAGTGTAACGCGACTTTTTGCGCATTTACAATAAAAGATGCTGAGATTGCGGCAATGATTAAAAATAGTTTTTTCATAATTTAATTGTCGTAAATTGTTAAATATCAGTATGTTATATTTTTTAATTAAAGATTATAACAATAAAAACTTTTCCCGTTGTGAAACACTCTCATGATTAAGATATTGACACACCTACAAATATAGTTATATAATGCAGTATCGAACAACAGACCATAATAAAATTAACTGACAATTTTATTAACAATAAAAAAATATAGGTATTAACAGGTAACAGCAAACGTTTTAGGGATAATGCAAAGACTACTTTTACGAGAGAACAAACCTGACAAAGAAAAAGAATATTTTTGGTTAGTTGGGTTAAATAATTGTACTCCTTAACAATTACAATATTTACATTTCATGTTTTTATTAACACAAACGTGCGAAAAGTGACATATGGTACACTACGCGGAAAACTTTCCGGTTTTTAAGCCATTTCCAGATGTTTTCTATTTTCAAGAATGTCTTTTATTATTGGATTTTCGAGAGAACACCACAACATAAATCCCTGTGTATCAATTACGTTACACAGGGATTTTACTTTTAGGTGACATATGGTACACTACCCACTACCTATAAATCCCAGTAATGACTCTGCAAAAAGTTTCATACTTAGCACCACCAGATATTTTTATAGCTGTGTCAATAATTTGCCGTTCCAGTTCTGGACTTAACTTATACTTCTTCTCAGTAATATGTTTTGTTTTTTCAGTTATGAAAAATAACAATAAATCAAAGAAACAATTAATATCTCTTGAACAATAAAAAACAATGTGATTTATATTATTAGAATCCAAAATCTTAATTTCAGAGTCAAAATTATCAAGTGCAACATAATCTACCTCATATTTACCAAAAATCAGAAAGTTTTCAATTTTTGTTATTCCATAAGAAAAACTCAAATTGTATATATTTAATGAAGTTAAATCATAGCTATAAATCAGTCTTTCCAACATGTTGCTATACGATTTTATATTTACTTTTGGATTCTTATTAATTATATAACTATTAATTATTTCATGCTTTAAACTATCTGAAATTGCTAGATGTTCTAGACTTTCATACGTCGGTTTTAATTCAAAAACCTTTTTAACAAATGAATCAATATCCATATCTATTAGTTAAAATTTACTTCTGTTACTTTATCTGTTTTCGCATCCCAGACTTCTGTTCTTGTTCCCAATTTATTGATGCCATACCACCTTCTTTCATCTTTATTATATGCTGCAGACCCATAATAAACGAAAGTGACGACTTTTCTTGTAATATTTCCATCTTCATTCTTGGTTTCCTGATAATTAGTTACTTCATAATAGTTTTTAGATTCAAAATCATAATATAATTCATTAGTTTTTGAAGGATTCTCAAAAATTCTTAAATCTGAAGCTGGATTATTGGAATAAATATCTGAGGCATAATGTGCCATTGACAATAAAAATACGAATGAGTATAAATTATTCCCAAATGTCTTTGTATTCAATGCTTTACTCCATTTTCTATGTACTTTATCAGGAATCCCAACTGCAGTACCACCTTGGTCAATATGATGATGGACTAGAACATCATCATAATATTTTGCATGTGTTGGATTATATTTTATCCATACATCATCAACATGAGGTGAAGTCCCTAATACATTTATTCTATACACATTGTCACTACTGAACATTTCTGGGTTACTTTCTAGTAATTGCGTCCAAAACCAGTTTTGATTTCTGAGATAACCAAATGCATTTGTCCCAGCATATGGACATTTAGTCATATCGACTTTTGGACTTTCTGAGAAGTATGACTCAGGAAGCGGACTATTCTCCTCCAACCCATCTATATCAATAAAAGTTATTGGTTTATTTCCTGCATATTGATAAGGCGTATAATAAGAGTATTTATGTTGCAACGGGTCAACACTCACAAACCTGCACATCCACGCCGCATAATACCTTGATCTATAACGGCCACGGTCGCTCACAATGTAATGAAAATTCTTCTCTTTCCAATCGGGCAATATATTTAAATGTTGTTTCAGATTTTATAATTTATACTTTCAAAGTTAGCAATAATTTATTTGTATGAAATATACGCCGGAAACTTTCCGGTTTTTAAGCCGCTTTCAGATGTTTTCTATTTTCAGAAATACCTTTTGTTATTGGGTTTTTGAGAAAACACCACAACATAAATCCCTGTGTATCAATTATGTTACACAGGGATTTTATTGTTAGGTGACATATGGTACACCAACTTATCTTTCTAAAAAGCATTCATTTTTATTATTCATTATTTCAAATTCAATCTCATCAAGAGAGCTATAACGAGAATCGTTCAACTTTAATGATAAAGCAGAATTTTCTTCATGGTTCCCAAACCCTGAATAATCCATTCTAATTCTTTGTTCTCCATAGCATAAGTAAACAATACCATAGTTCTTATAATCCCAATCAAATCTTTTTAAATGGACTATAATTAGTTTTTTATCTTTAATAAAAAAGATATTCTTAATCTCTTGCTTTTTCATATTTATTGTTCTATCCTTAAACAATTTTGGTATCTACGTGTATCAATCATGTTACACAGAGATTTTACTGTTGGGTGACAGATGGATTGTACACTACCCCTTACTTGGCGTTATATAATCAATTACTTTCTTTTCTGAATTATAAAGTATACATTCGACATTTCTTCCTTTAGTAATTTCAATTGCATATGTTCTCGCATGGGATAGGGACTCAAAAATAGAATAAACAACTTGGGTGTTTTTAGTTGCAAGTTCAAAATCTTCATCTAAAATGTGTCCTGTTTGAAAATCAGCTCTAACTAATACTACCTGATTTATATTGACAATTGGAAATCTTTCCATAACATTTATTATCGTTTAAAACTCTTTACAATCGCTCCAAATATTTTAAGTGTCAAGACCTCCGATTCATTCACGACTTTACCAGGATCTTGTACTAAATTAACATCTTTAGTGCTTGGGCTTAAAATTAGCTCACTTTCAGCAACTGTCATTTCCTTTCTAATAACTAATAACCTATAGCAAACATTTTTTTCAAAGTTAATAAATTATTTTTAAAATCGTATAAATAATTGTTAATTTTCACAGTTGTATTTACCTGATATTCAAACAATTATGCATTATAGGTATTTCATAAATCAATAACTGTGGATCAAAATATATTGACAGACAATTTCTCAACATCCGTTCATTTTTTGTAAAGCATATAGTTTTTCGTGATATCCGTTTTAAATGTGTTCTGAGACTAAGGTTTTTACGCTCAATCCTATTAGTGCAATATTCAAAAACCTTGTGAATCGATTTGGGTATTAGTGATGGGTAAATGTTTAATCCATCAGTATAAACTCTCTTGGGATTCAGCTTTATAACAGAATCTGTAATTCTTTTAATGTTTTCTTTTGTACGTCTGCCGACACAAAAGTCAATAACTGCTCCACTGATTTTATTTATTGCATACATTATCCAGCATTCTTTTTTCTTGCTACCGCAATAGGTTCTTAATTCATCTATTTCATACGATTCTCCGGTTTCGCAAATATCCGGGGGTTTTAACATTGATGCTATGCGTTCAATAAGCCTTTGTGTGCTTGATTTGGATATTTCCAAAAGCCTTGATATTGAACTTATTCCGCAGCCTTCGTTATTAAGTTGTTTTACCCATTGGTATTTTTCTTTGGGAATAACTGATTTTGAATATGTTTCTATCTGGTATCGTTTACAGTTTTTACATTGATATTTTTGTTTACAATTTCGGATTCCTTTTTTAATACAATCGCAGTTACAATATTTACATTTCATGTTTTTATTAACACAAACGTGCGAAAAGTGACATATGGTACACTACGCTGAAAACTTTCCGGTTTTTAAGCCGTTTTCAGAAGTTTTCTATTTTCAGGTATGTCTTTTATTATTGAATTTTTGAAAGAACACCTTAACGTAAACCCCTGTGTATCAATTATGTTACACAGGGATTTTATTGTTAGGTGACATATGGTACACTACCAATGCAAATATTCTTATACTATGTTTTTTGTAACCCCCCAGAAATTTTGCTTGATCCGGCATGATCCCAGGATCCTCCCGACTATGGTCGGGATACTCTAACCAACTGATTATCAACAAAAAAGCCTTCAATTTTCATTGAAAGCTTTTCGTGGTCCCACTAGGGCATGATCCTAGGACCCCCTGATTATGAGTCAGGTGCTCTAACCAACTGAGCTATGGGACCGTCTGTTTCGTTAAACAGGACTGCAAAAATAGATATTTATTTCAAATATTCCAAAAAAAAGTTTTTTATTTTTACTTAAAAGTAAAAAATTTTTCCGGGAGAATAAATTAACAATAAACATGTTGAATAATCTGTTAATTATTACACAGGTATTGACACGTCAGAAATTAACACAGGCTTGTGATAAAACTCTTTTAATACTTGGTTCAAATCTGACGAGATAGTTATTTTTCGCTTATATTTGCAATTGTGATAAGTATTAAAAAACATATTACGTCAGGCAAGCTGATGATGATTGCAGCATTTCTGGGAACCGGGCTGATTTTGTTTTCGTGTAATGCAACAAAACATGTTCCTGACGGACAGTACCTGCTTTCGGATGTAAGTTTCAATTGTGAAAATTCCGAAATCAACATGGAAGATCTGGAAACTACTTTGAAACAAAAACCAAACAGAAAAATTCTAGGTATAAGATTTTATTTATGGCTTCACAACAGGATTAACCCTGTAAAAGAACAGGCCCGGGAAGAAAAAAGAGCTGTTGCCGAAAAGGAAATGAATGCCAGAAGAGAAAAAAAGAATAAAAAGCCTAAGGAGAAAATTTATTTAACAAGGTGGTTTCTGAGTATTGGTGAAGCCCCGGTTATTTACGATGAATTTGCAACTGAAAAAACTCTCAGTTCCATAGAATCATATCTTAGAGCACAGTCTTACTACGAAGCAGAAGTGAGTGTCACAAAAAAACCGGATAAAAAGAAGATTTCTCTTACTTATGATATAAAAACCGGCAAACCGTTTATTATTTCCAAAATAAGTTACGATGTTACCGATCCTTTTGTTCTGGAGCTTCTTACCCTTGATTCTGTAAATTCTCTTGTAAAAACCAACGAAAAATTTAATACCGACATACTGCAAACCGAACGTGAGCGCATAGTAAGAATGATGAAAACCAACGGATATTATTATTTTACAATAAATAATGTACATTTTTATGCCGACACAACGATAACCCGTTATGAAACGGAATTGACAATTGCAGTAAGGAAATCGTTTACTGAAGAAAACTTAAATGAGAACGAACCTTTCCGTGCCCAGACTTTAAGGAATATTTACATTTATGCCGACTATAACCCTCAACTTGCATTATCTGACCCTGAAGGATATGCCATGCAACTTGACACAGTTACTGTTGACGGGCTAAACATTATATACCGTGATAAGCTAAAAATAAAACCTTCTGTTTTTTTACAGTCCTGCTTTGTAAAACCAGGCGACAGATATAACATTCAGAATATTGAAAAAACACACAGTCACCTGTCCAATTTAAAGCAATTCAAACTTATTAATATTAAACTCAACGCTTCGGAAGACGTAATTCTGGAAACACAAAAAGAAAAATATCTGGACGTACATATATATCTTACTCCTCTGATCAAACAATCATACAACCTTGAGCTCGAAGGAAACAACACTTCCGGGAACATTGGTATGGCAGGTGTTGTATCGTATAACAATAAAAATCTCTTCAAGGGGGCACAAATTTTCTCTTTAAAAGGGAGTTTATCTTTCCAGACAATAAAATCAGAAGATGCTGCGCAAAAAGCACAATTTTTTAACACTCTCGAATACGGGGGAGAATTAAAGCTCAATATTCCAAAGCTTATGATTCCTTTTTATAACAATAACGAGTTTGTTAAAAACCATAATCCTAAAACACAGATAAGCACTTCGTTAATTTACCAGCAACGGCCCGATTATACAAAGTCTATTGCCAATGCCAGTTTCGGATATTTCTGGAAAGGCGGGAAAAACAAATATCTTACACATTACATTAATCCTATTGAGCTTTACTCTGTTAAAATTTATAATTTCGACCCCGATTTTCAGGAACAGATACAAAATCTTTACATAAGGTATTCGTATCAGGATCAGTTACTGTCTGTGATGAGCTACGATCTTATGTTTAACAACCAGAGCATAACAAAAACAAAAAGTTTTTCTTATTTGTGGTTTAACATTGAGACAAGCGGAAATTTACCGAGTCTGATATTTAATTGGTCCAATGCAGAAAAAACAGACGGCTCATATAAAATCATGGGAGTAGAATTTGCCCAGTTTGTAAAAACAGATATTGATTATCGTTATTATCAGGTATTTGACGAAAAAAGAAGTCTGGTTTACCGCGGATTCCTGGGAATAGGGCTACCTTACGGGAATTCCACAACAGGGCTTCCGTTCATCAAGAAATATTATATCGGCGGGGCAAACGATTTAAGAGCATGGCCAATGAGGTCAATAGGCCCTGGATCTTATTACAATCCAGCTATCAGTTATGACCAGATTGCCGATATGAAAATGATGTTTAACCTTGAATACAGATTTAATCTGGTTTCAATTATAAATGGGGCGGTATTTATAGATGCCGGAAACATATGGGCAATAGACAAAAATGACAACAGAGCCGGGGCGTTGTTTGACCTGTACCGGTTTTATAACGAAATTGCCGTAGGAACAGGATTCGGTACCCGTATAGACCTTTCATTTTTTATAATAAGATTTGATTTCGGCATTCCGCTTCACGACCCTACCTTGCCATTGGGAGAAAGGTGGTTCGGAACATTTAAAACATTTGAGTTACGCGATTTTACTTTTAACTTCGGTATAGGATACCCGTTCTAAAAAAACTCATTATGAAAAAACAATTATTTGTTTTGCTAATTTTGTTTTTCGTAACATTAAACATGTTCTGTCAAAACGAAAAACAGTTTTTTGTCGGCATAAACCCGTCAGTAACAATAGAGCCTTCTTATCCGAAAGGGGCTTTCGACATCAATATTTTTCCGCTGGTAATAGAATATCCGCTGGCTCATAATCTGGATATAAGAGGAATTACAGTTTTAAATTACGGATTCCGCAATCTAAGCTCTGCGTTGATAAACGTAGGAGCAGAAGTAAGTGTTCCTTACTACTTTATGTTTGGCAAAAACAAGCCGGCAGTTTCTTCAGGTTTCTTTATTGCAGCAGGATCGGCATATACCCGTAACATTTATTACACTCATAATAACGTTTCTATATTTTTAGAACCCGGCTATAATTTCTCATTCGATAACAATTTCTCGCTGATAATTGATTTGCAATATGGCCGGACATTTTTTATTTATGATGACGGAAGCAGGATCACAGGCAATCATTTTGGGGTAAAAGTAATATTGGGATGGTGGCTAAAATAATATAAGCATAAAAAAAACTGCAAAACAAAGTTCTGCAGTTTAATTTTCTGTATTTTGGTTATTTACAGACTATTTTATTTAAAAAGTTCGTTAAACTCTTCCATACTCACTTCCTTCTCCTCCAGTTTAACGGCTTCTGCAACAAAATCGATTACTTTTTCTTCAATTTCCTGTTCGTACAATTTATTTGCTTCTCCTTCTTTCTGAAGCATTTCATTTGCATATTTCACAAGATATTCATCCGGAATATACGACATTCCGTATTGGCTGAACTGAGCAATAAGTTGCTGTTTTGCAGCATTTACCAAATCGTCTTCAGTTACTTTAAGTTCATTTTCTTTAGCTATTTTGCTTTTAATCAAAGTCCATTTCAGATCTTCTATAAAGTGGCTGAATTCTGCTTCAATCTGTTCGTCGGTAATGTCTTTGTTAGACACTTTTAACCAACGTTTTAGGAATTCTTCAGGAAGGTTAAACTCAGCTTTCTTAATAAGCTTGTCTTTTATGTCAAGCAATAATTTGAATCTGGTTTCACGGCTGAAAGAAGCTTTGATTTCTTCCACAACCCTGTTTTTGAATTCTTCTTCGGTTGTAACTGCATTTTCGCCAAAACATTTATCAAAGAATTCCTGATTCATTTCTGCTTCTTTGTATTCCTTAACGGTTTTAACAGTCATTCTGAAGTCAGGGGTCATTGCTTCAACCTCTTCTTTTGTAACCTTTAACAAAGATGCTATTTCAGTTTCGTTTTCAAAAGCTTTTTTAATGTCAAAATCTACAATAGTTCCTGCAGAAATGCCAACGAAAGATTTTTTGATTTTTGCATCCTTAACCATTTTTATAGAAATTGAAGCTTCTTCAACACTTATTCCGCCTTCAATCACATCACCTTTTTTCTCAATCTGGATAAGTTCAACGCTTAATAAAGATTCTTCAAGAGATTTTTCGCATTCTTCAAATTTACCGAATCTTTGTTTGTATCCGTTGATATATCTGTCGGTCATTTCCTGATCAACTTTAATCGCATATTTGTTGACTTTATCTCTTTTTGAAACTTTAACTTCAAATTCAGGAGCCATAGCAACATCAAAAATAAAACTGTAATCCTGCTCTTTTCCCCAGTCAATTTGTTCCTGAGCTTCATTTGGCAACGGGTCACCAAGGATGTTGAGTTTTTCGCTTACCAGATAATCTGACAGAGACTGAGAAACCAGTTTGTTAAGTTCGTCAGCAATAATAGCATTACCATACATTTTTTTGATTAAACCTGCAGGTACATTACCCGGACGAAACCCCGGCACTACAGCCTTACGGCGATATTCTTTAAGTGTTTTTTCTACATTTTCAGCAACGTCTGAGTTCTTTACATTAACAGTAATGGTTGCATTTAACTCGTCAATTTGATTTTTTACAACTTCCATCAGGCAGTTTTTTGATAATTACTAAATTTAAAAAGTTAAAAAACCGCATTTATCCCGATTAAGAAATTTATGCGGTTCTTGTGCGGGTGAAGGGACTCGAACCCCCACGCCTCTCGGCACCAGATCCTAAGTCTGGCGCGTCTACCAATTTCGCCACACCCGCAAAATTGAGGTGCAAAGATACATATCTTTTTTTAATTAAAAAGCCTTTTTTGTTTTTTTTGATTCAAATTCTTCCATCTGTTGCAGTAAGACTACTACAATAAGAAAATTACAGGATATCAGACGAAACCGGGAAGGAATCTACAGGTGTATTTGCAATTTTTTCGTCAATGATTTTTATAATATTTTCTTTATCGGCAGACAAAATTCCGGCAAGATTCAGATTATTTGAAACATGATTGCTGCGGAAAATAACATTCTTAACGTCCAGAGAAGAAATAAAAAGCTTTAATTCTTCCATAAGTTCAACTACAGTTTGCTGCTGATATGTACCTCCGAAGTTATTAACATAATGGTTTTCTCCAAAAGGAAAACTTAAAGTAAGGGTCGATAAAAATTTCGGATTTATTTCATTAATAAGCTTTGCCGAGTTTACTGCATGATCTGCACTGTATTTTTTCCCTCCCAGGCCATTTAAAATCATTACAGAAGTTTCTATTCCGGCATCATGTGCTTTTTTTATTCCGTCAACGGTTGACTTATATGTTTCTCCTTTATTTACAAGTCTTAATAAACCATCGTAGCCACTCTCTATTCCTACATAAATAAGTTTAAGTCCCGATTTTCTCAGCAGCTTTAACTCATCTGCCGTTTTTGACAGTATATTTGAAGGCAAGGCGTATGAAGATATTCTCTGAAGCCGTCCGAATCCTGAGTTTATCTCTTCCAGCACCCCTAAAAGTTTTGATGCTGATAATACCATTGCATCTCCGTCTGCCAAAAAAACTTTTTTCACACCGGAATAATAATCCGATAAAGCGGCTATATCTTTTTTTACATCTTCGAGACTTCTGACAGTAAATTTTTTCGACTTGTACATTTCACAAAAAGCGCACTTATTGTACGAGCATCCCAATGTAAGTTGTATAATAGCAGAGTAAGCCTCGGCAGGAGGACGAAATAAGGGTTCGTTATATTTTACCGGCATAAAAAACATACCGCAAAGATAGCAAAAGTGAAATAAGCTTAAACTTAATTATAATAACAAACATGTCCGGGATTAAACCAACCGGACATGTCTGCAAAATTGTTATTTTATGTTATAAATTATTTCCCAGTTTAACTCCTATATAAACTGTACGCGGTAATGAAGGCCCGTAAATATACGAGGGATCTCTGTCCATTCCTGTGTCGAAATCGTTCTGGTATGAATTGAAAATATTTTTTACGCCACCAAAAACCTGTAAAAAAGTTCCGTTCATTTTTATATTATACTTTGCCTTAACTCCAAGATCAAAAAACGGGTTTGATACTCTAAGCTCTCCAATCTCTGTATCCATGGCTTCCGGGCCAAAATACGGGACAAGCATTTTACCTGTATATGTTCCTGTTGCAGAAATGCCAAACTTTACTCCCGGATTATAGTCAGCACTAAAAAAACCGTAATTATCAGGTGTCCTGAAAAATCTTTTTTCGCCGAATTCCTGTTCTTCCTCATACAGGCTTTTTTGCAGAGTAAACCCTGATCTGATAGCAAGATTGCCTGAAGGGAAAATATTGAGCTCAAAGTTTATTCCCTTTACCGTGGCTCCGGCATCGGCATTAACTCTCGTATATATGACCACCCCATTCTCGTCAGGAGTGCCGTACTCATTCACAAAAGGATTCTGCAATTGTGTGTAAAAACCCTCAGTCAAAAAACTTACATTAAGCTTCCCGATTTTTTTTCTGAAATCAAGAGAAGCACTCACACTATGACTGGTCTCCTGCTCAAGATCATCGGCATTGCGGTTTATTACCTGACGCGACCCTGATGTTTCAATATGTAAATCCTCATCAAAAATCTGTGGAGCCCTGAATCCCTGTGAGTAGCTTAATCTTCCCTGAAGAAATCCGGTAAAGTCAAACAGTGCATTAGCTCTCGGACTGAAAACTTTCCCTTCTTTACTTGCGTTGCTATCCTCAAGATTACTTATTACATAATTGTCGAATCTTCCGCCAAGGCTAAGCTTAAGCCGCTTTATAATAAAATCGTACTGTGCAAACAATCCTGTTGTATTAAGATATTGATTGGCAACTGTAGTGTTATCTGCAAACGGAATACTGACTATCTGATTGTCAACGATAACAGCATTCTCAAAATCAGGGTAACCAAGCTTTGTATCATTTAAATAAGATCCGTTATTTTCAATTCCGGCAACCAAAGTCGATTTTTCCGCACGCATAGTGTACTGGGCTCCGGCAGAATACGTCAGGTCTTTTGTATTTCCGTAATCTGACAAAGAATGTCCCGCTCCATAATACGAATCTCTGATAATACGCTGTGCAGAGGCATATACAGCAACCTGATCCTGCTTGCGTACAAACAGATCGAAATTAAGTGCCGCAGTATTTATGTCATGCTTAACGCCTTCTGTGACATCAGTCATATGCATCAGACTTTCAAAATTATTGCCTCCTCTCCTGTCCTCGTTAATATTAAAATAATCGAATGTTAATTTGGTCTTCTGACTAAATCTGTGAAAAATTCTGGTTCCGATAGTTGTATTCATTGCTTTTGACTGCTCGGAAAAACCATCTCCGTTGGCATCATATGGTTCTTTATTTCTGGCAAAACCGTAAATTGACATCCCGGTTTTAGAATCTGAAGACACAATTGAGGAATTCATATTGATACTTAAATCCGGGGATGATTTAAAACCGGGCAGGGTTCCCAGTCCTGTCATATTGGCTGTGGTTCCGAATTCATATGTATTGGTAATCGGATCTTTCAGAATCATATTTACTGTTCCGGCAATTGCATTGCTTCCATAAAGAGCCGAGCCTCCGCCACGTACAATTTCTACTCTTTCAATCATATTTGACGGAATAAGTTCCAGACCGTAAACTCCGGCCAGGCCACTGAATATTGCTCTGGAATTAATGAGTACCTGTGAATAAGGGCCTTCCATCCCGTTCATACGCAACTGATTAAAACCACAATTCTGGCAATCATTTTCTACCCTTAAACCGCTGCAAAAGTTCAGACCTTCGCTTATAGTTACAGAATTATTTGCTTCTAATTGCTTCGGACTTAGTGTATTTACTATTACGGCAGATTCTTTTCTGTTTTTCTGACTTCTGTCTCCTGTGATAACAACTTCTTCAAGGCCAAGGACATCTTCTTCGATTTCAAATTTTACTTCCAGAGTCTTACCCGGAACAACTGTAATGTTTTCTTCTTTTGGCTTGTACCCCAAAGCCATTACCACAATTGTACAGTTTCCTTCCGGCATATTAAGCAGTGTGAAATGTCCGGTTTCATCTGTTGATGTTCCTATAGTGGTATTTTTAACCAGTATGTTTGCGAATGCTATATGTTCTCCCTTACAAACGACATGACCTATAACGTGGGAATCTGATTGTTTTTGTGCATATACCTGTACGCTTGCAAATACAAGTAATGCAATTAAAATATTTTTCATTTAACTGAATTAATAAATTATTATTTTGTTTTTTGCACTAAAGATTATTTGTAACGACACAAATGTGCAGGTGGAGGCCGTATTCTGAATGAATGGCAATTAAAAACAGAATAAAAAGATTTATTAAAAATTTGCTTTATCTCAAGTGTGATAGTTCTGACAAGCGCCAGTCCCAAAAAAGCACCGGCAATAATGCAAAAATGATTAAGAAACTTATATAATGATATTTCATTATTGCTGTGGCTATGTTTTGCCGTATTATTGGCAGACCTTTCTACAGGATTAAAAGGGTGTGCATGAGTTATTATTTCTCCTGTGCTGAGGCTATGTACGTGAACGAAAAGACTATTGTTAAGAATTATCAGAACAAAGAGCAATACAGAACTCCAACCCGAAAAAACTCTTATTTCACCTTTGCTTTTCACATCGCAAAAGTATGTAATATTTTAAATAATTTAGAATCTTTCTATTTTAATCGCACTATTTATACAAAACGAAATTCACAAATGTTCTGATGTAAATGTAAAAATACCTGGATTCTAAATTAGCAGGCATAGCAACAGGATTTAGTTCCCTTCTATCCAATTTATAATTTCGGGATCATCCGGTTCTGTTTTGGTATTTATGACTTTTACGAGAAATCCGTTTTCATCAATGAGATACTTTTGAAAATTCCAGCCTACACTTGAAGACATAACCCCGTTTAGTTTTTCATCGGTAAGGAATTCATAAATAGGGGCCTTATCCTTACCTGTTACTTTAATCTTCGACATCATAGGAAATGTCACACCATAGTTTACAGAACAAAACTCCATAATCTCTTTATCCGTTCCCGGGTCCTGATTCATAAAATCGTTGGAAGGGAAGCCTATTATTACAAAATTCTGATCTTTATACTTTTCATAAACTTCCTGAAGTGCTGCAAACTGCTTTGTAAATCCACATTTTGAAGCAGTATTTACTATCATTATCTTTTTGCCTCTCAGACTCTCAAAGTTAAAATCAAGTCCATTAATATCTTTAACCTGATACCCGTAAAGAGATTTGGGATTTTGTTCTTTTTTCTCATCTTTTTTCTGGCCAAATCCTGATAAGGAAGTAAAAATCAACATAGATGCCAATATTATTTTTGTCATAACGTATAAGTTTAATTAATAATCTATTCACAAACTTTATGAATTATTTATCTTTTAACAAAAAAGCAATGTGGTTTGTTCCGGGCTTAATCTGCCGGAAGGATAATTGTAAAAACAGAACCTTTCCCTTTTTCGCTGGCAACGGTAATTCCTCCCCCCTGTTTATCCAACAGTTCTTTACTTATCATAAGACCCAGGCCGGTTCCTCTTTCTTTTTCCGTCCCGTAATTTGACTGTATTACGGTATCATCAAAAAGATCCCGCATGTTCTCTTCTGACATTCCGATTCCAGAATCGGCAACATCAATTTTAACCCTGCCCATGTTCCTTGCAACACGTATTTCTACAGATGAATTTCTGTGCGAAAACTTAATTGCATTCATAATAATATTACGCAATGCAATCTGAGTCATAACATTATCACAATTCAGAACAATCTGTTCTTCAGGATTAAAGACAAGTTCAATTTCTTTAGGCCTGGATGAAATACCACAGAAATCGACTACCTGCTTAACAAGTTCTGTAAGATCTGTCTTCTCTTTGCGTACAACAAAAGTTTCGGCCTGTGTTTGAGACCATTCCAGCAATGTCTGGGTAAGATCGTATATCTTTTTTGATGCAGAATTTATTATGACAGATGTCCTGGTAAGTTTATCTATGTTAAGCGGATCAAGATATTTCATCTGAAGGTCACTGCTTCCCAGCAAACTGCTGAAAGGATTCCTTATGTCATGAGAGATAATACGGAATAACTTATCCTTTGTTTTATTTGATTGTAACAACTGTGCGTAAAAATGCAGCATATTTCCTTTAAAATATGAAGCTATTACATAAACAATCAAAAAAGTTATTGCATAAATCAAATGTATTGTATGTATTTCTATGTGCCCGTACATATCATACATTGTAACGAATTTAATTGTAAAAAAGCTTATCGGGAAAAACATAAACATAAGATTCTTCCAGAAGCCTTCAAAAAGGAAAACCGGCATTATTGATACTGCAATAAGTATATGTTCTGTCTGCCTGTCAACATCATACATCAGAATAGTGACAATAGTAGTGTAAATAAAAAATGCAGATGTTATAAGTGCCAGATTAGCACGGTAATGCCTTTTGTATTGCAGATACCATGAAGGGACACATACCAGAACGAATAATACAACATCGCTTATTGCTAAAAAATAATTTTCAATTGCAAGATTTAACACCATGAAAAACAGCAAAATTGCAGTAATAGAAAAGACTATAACATTCATCAGCTTTGCTTTTCTCAGTTCAAGGTAGGGCAAATCAGGATCGACACCAAAATCGACCAATTTTGTAAATAGTCCTTTTATCTTTTCTATTGTTTTCACAGATAATTCTCAGCCAATATTTGCAAATTACCGCAAACACATATTTTTACAAATATATTTAAAATAATTAACAGAACAAGATATTCTGTATAAAATTATAATTGAATTCTATAATCACAAGAAAAGGGATAAAGCTATATAGTATTAACTTTGTAGAAAATATCACCAGCTAATAACTCTGGATGAATCATCCTGTCCGTTTATATGTACTTCAATACAACTGACAGGTTTTAACTCTTCAAGCATTTCCGGCCATTCAATAAAAATCAAAGCATCGGAGTCCAGATATTCTTCAAATCCGATATCAAAAATTTCCGAAGTTCTTTCTATACGGTAAAAATCGAAATGATAGATAAGCGGATATTTTTCGCATGTGTATTCGTTAACAATTGCAAATGTAGGACTTGTTACTTCCTGTGTAACACCAAGCTCTTTACATATTTCCTTAATAAAACTTGTTTTCCCGGCTCCCATTCCGCCATAAAACAAAAAAACCTTATTCTCCCCTATCGCAGAACAAAACTGCTCAGCAGCTAAAGCCAGTTCTTCTACAGATTTTACAATAACCGTATGCATTCTATCTCGATTTTAAAGTTATGACCGGTATCATCATTTCCTGCATGGATATTCCTCCATGTTGAAAAGTATCTTTGTAATACTTTACATAGTGGTTGTAATTATTGGGATATGCGAAAAAGTCGGACCCGTAAGCGAATACATATGTGGAGCTGATATTTGTTTTTGGCAGATAAGCATCTCCCGGGTTAAGGATTTCGAACACTTCCTTTTTATTATAGTTCAGATTACGGCCTTGTTTATATCTCAGGTTTGTTGTAGTTTCACGATCCCCGATTATCTTTACAGGATCAGAAACCTGGATACTGCCATGATCTGTACTGATAACCAGATGAACATCGTTATCCGCAAAAACTTTCAACATATCGAACAAAGGCGAAAACTCAAACCATGATTTTGTTATTGCCCGGTATGCAGATGTTGTATTCGCCAACTCACGCATCATTTTCTGATCGGTACGTGCGTGAGATAATGCATCAACAAAATTTACGACAATAGCAACAAACTGGTTATTTAACACAGATTTGGCATTATCTGTTATTTTCTTGCAAAACTTCACATCTGTTATCTTTTCATAGTACAGGCCCGTTTTAACGTTATAACGTGTCATCAGGCTTCGCAGCATTTCTTCTTCGTAAAGATTTTTACCTCCTTCTTCGTCATCATTTTTCCACAAATCGGGATAAAGCTTGTTTATCTCAGAAGGCATTAATCCTGAAAATATTGAATTCCTGGAGTATTGGGTCGAGGTCGGCAATATTGAATAGTACAGATCTTCTTCGCTAACAGTATAAAACTGCGATAAAAGAGGCTCTATGCTCTTCCACTGGTCAAAGCGCAGATTATCTATCAAAAGAAAAACTACTTTTTTCCCTTCTTTCAGCATAGGAAAAACTTTTTCTTTTAACAAACCCGGTGACAGCAAAGGTTTTTCTTCATTTTTAGCATCAAACCATGAAGTATAATTTCGCTTAACAAATTTTGCAAAACTGTTATTTGCTTCATTAAGCTGCATTTTTAAAACTTCATCCATTGTATTATCCTGTGCTCCGGCAAGTTCAAGTTCCCAGTAACACAATTTTCTGTAAATTTCATACCAGTCTTTGTAGCTAAGACTGTCGTTTATCTCCATCCCAAGTTTCATAAATTCGGACTGGTATGCAGATGTTGTTTTTTGGGTAATAAGCCTGTCTTTATCTATATTCTTTTTTATTGCGAGCAGAATCTGGTTCGGATTCACAGGTTTTATAAGATAATCGTTTATTTTGGAACCGATTGCCTCGTCCATTATATTTTCTTCTTCACTTTTGGTAATCATTATTACCGGAACAAGTGGTGCAATATTTTTAATCTTACTTAATGTTTCTATTCCGCTTAAACCGGGCATATTTTCATCAAGAAAAATAATGTCGTAATTATATTTTCCAACGAGGGCTATCGCATCTGTACCGTTAGTCGCAGTATCAACGGCGTAGCCCTTTTGTTCAAGAAAAATAATATGAGGTCTCAATAAGTCGATCTCATCGTCTGTCCATAATATTTTAATTTGCTTCATGGGCATCAGTTTAAATTTTGTAATTAGTATTTAGTAAGAATGCGGGAAGAATTCTATCTGTAATTTTCTTTGTAAAACTTCAGATATTCGTTAATGTTTTTATTCTTCTGCAGCTTTGTAAAGTTATCTGATGAAATTACGAATACCTTATAATCAGCATTTTTTAACTTGGAAAATACATCTTCACTATTTGCAATCATTTTGGAATAGTTAACAGATTGTCTCTGGTTTTTGAATGTGCGTACGGTCATAAGTTCATAATTACTGTCGTAAGGTGTGTCAACTACATTGAAAGTACGCATGCTGAAATTAAAGATATTAAAGTTTCTTACCTCAAAACTCAGGCGTTTGATGTCAACATCTGCCAGTTTTACATAAATAACATAAAAATGTTCAGCCATTTCATCGAACGTATATGCCTCTGCCGGTGTTTTAGAAACAGAAGCAGAGTCTTTTTCCATTGTATTTTCTTCAACAACATTTACCTGAGGACGTGATTCCAATTCTGCGATTAAAGCGCTAACGTCCGTTGTGCCGAAATATTCCAGAATATTCTGAGCAACACCTGCAAGTTCCTCATCAGAATACTTCTGCATAAAACCGACAAGTGCTGTTTTAAACATGTTGAGATCTCCGCTTTTTCCGACACACAATACTTTCATAAATTCAAAATTCGGCACAAGAGCATTTCCCGGATTGTCAGCTATAAACCTATCTGCATCAGCATTGACTTTAGCAAACTTTGCCTGCATATAATTGTCATATGTATCCATATAAAGTTGCTCATCCTGCCTTCTTTTTGTTTCCAGTTCCTGCACATAATTCGGATTTTGAAGGAGCTTTGCATAATTTGTATCCGGGAACTTTTCTATGACAAGATTCTTGTACTTCTCCATCCCGGCATCATTTCCGGTAAGCTTATTAAGTAAATACAGATTATAATATGACAATAACAGGTATTCATTATCAGGATACCTTTTATTAAGTTCTTCATATGCCTGAATTGCACGGGTATAATCAGAGAACAGCTCTTTGTATATCCGTCCTACATTAAACAATGCTTCTATAATTTTCGCATGCGAATCTGCCATTGCTGAATCTGTGAGAGGAATATCCTGCAAATAATATGCTCTGTCTTTTGTATTGCTTAACCGTGGCTTTGCGTTTCCGGCACTGTCTGAAGCAGACGCTTCATTGGCACCTTCTTCCGCGAAATCGGATATTGCCTTATTCTTTCGTCTCCAGTTATCTTCATTTTTACGGTTACCCCACTTTTTATTAAATTCGTTTTTACCAAAACTTAACTGAGACGGGTTGTAAAAATACCACTTTCCTCCGGAAGGAGCATTTACATTATTTGTACTGTTTCCACGCTGCTGATCAAACAACATAGAGTTAACATTTTGTTGCTGTTCCTGTTCACGCTGAATTCTTTCCTGCTCAATTAAATCGGCAATAATTCCATCAATAATCTTATTTCTGTCTTTGTCTGACATGTTAGCCAGTTTCTGCACACTATCCTCAAAATCAACCACACTTGTAAACCCGACAAGTTCGTTAAGATTTGAGGAGTTTGTTTTTACTTCATCGTACTTTTCGTATGTTACAGGCAAAAACGCCATACATGTATCGTAATAAATCTGGGCATTTTTATAGTCATTGCGTGAAAAATAGATTTCTCCCAGTTTAAGACACGACAATGCTTTCTGATAATCATTACCAACACTGCTCAAAGAAGACAATTTATAATTTTCAACAGCAGATTCTTTCATTCCGGCTCTGTAATCAATTTCTGCAATTGCATAATAAATCTGATCCAGGTAATCAATATTCTTATCGTCCTTAAGCATTTTTCTCAAGGTTTTACGAATATCTTTAGTACTCTTTCCCTGATCTACAAAGCATTTTGCCATATTAATCTTTGCATTGAATTCCATTTCGTAAGAACTGTTCTTCTTTGCAACCTGTTCGTACATTTCTGATGCCTTTGCCAGCTCGTTATTATGTTCATAAATCTGAGCCAGAATATATGAATAACGCAATCTCTCTTTTTTGCTTTTTGTATTTTTTATGGCTCTCAGCAATTTTGGTATTGCATCTTCATATTGTTTTTGCTTAATGTAGTAATCAGCATAAATTGCCGAATACAGCCCGTCAAATTTTTTGGGCAAATCTTTTTGTGCTTCTATAAAATCAAGAGTTTCTTTTGCCTCCTTATAATTCCCGCTTTCGCTAAACGTCCTTACAAGATACAGATTTGCCACATGGCGGCTTTCAAGATCCGGAAACTGCCTTACAAGATAATCAAAATTCTGACGGGCCTGAGTATAATCACGTTTAATAAAATGGGCTTTCCCCATCAAAAGATAGCAGTCATCTACCCAGTTGTTAAATTCGTTCCTGTCGTAAAATTCCTTTTCTTTTTTTGACATACTGCCGGATTTTTTCTGAACCGGCTTTTTTGTAATAGAGTGTATTTTTATTCCTTTTGAGGACTTTTGAATAGCCTTATCCATTTCTCCCCCGGCTCCCCCTGCAAGTTCTTCTTTACTGTCAACAAAAACATTCAGAATTTCATTGTAATTATCGGTATTTTGTGAATTTATTCTGTTTATCCCACGTTTATAAGCTTCGTTACCATTAAAGTAAATATTGTACTTAAGAGTCATATTATGATAAATACGACTAGTTGAAGTGTTCTTTTCAACAGAGCAGGAACCTGCTAAAATGATTACCCCCAGCAATACTGATATGACTAAATTCCTCTTTTCCAATTTTATTTCTTTATTGCAATGATAACTAAATTTTTCTATGTTTATTATCTGTAAATGCTACTTTTATTCAACAGTTACTGATTTTGCCAGATTTCTTGGCTGATCCACATTACAACCACGCATAACAGCTATATAATATGACAACAACTGCAACGGAACTACTGTTAGCAACGGTGCCAGTGCAAAATCAGAATGCGGGACTTCAATAACATAATCGGCCATTTCTTTTATTGTAGTATCTCCCTCTGTTACTATAGCGATAATAAGACCTTTTCTTGCTTTAACTTCCTGTATGTTTGAAACAATTTTATCGTACGAATGATCTTTGGTCGCCAAAACGATTACAGGCATTTTTTCATCAATAAGTGCTATCGGACCGTGTTTCATTTCGGCTGCCGGGTAACCTTCCGCATGAATATATGAAATCTCTTTTAACTTAAGGGCTCCTTCCAGAGCTACAGGGAAGAGATAACCGCGACCAAGATAAAGGCTGTTTGAAGAATCTTTAATCTTTCCGGCTATTTCTTTAACACAACCCGCTTTCTCAAGAATTTTTTCAATTTTTTCAGGAATTGCATAAAGTTCATCAACCAATGATGTAAACTCATCAGCAGACAAGCCTTTATTAGCATAGCCAATAGCCATTGCCATCATAGTCAGAACCGTAACCTGTGCAGTAAAAGCTTTCGTTGATGCAACACCTATTTCCGGCCCGGCATGAGTATAAACTCCTGCAACGGTTTCGCGCGGTATGCTAGCTCCAACAACATTGCAAATACCTAAAACTATAGCTCCTGCTTTTTTAGCCAGTTGTATAGCAGCAAGTGTATCGGCAGTTTCGCCGCTCTGGCTTATTGCGATTACAATATCTCCTTTATTTATAACCGGTTTTCTGTATCTGAATTCTGATGCATACTCAACTTCTGTTGGAATTCTTGTAAACTCCTCGAACAGATACTCCCCTACCAGGCCTGCATGCCAACTTGTTCCGCATGCAATAATCATTATGCGTTTTGCATCTTTTATTTCATCAAAAACATTGTGCAGCCCACCAAGACGCAAAAATTTTGATTCAAAATTTAACCTTCCCCGGTATGTGTCTCTTATTGCTCTTGGCTGTTCATAAATTTCTTTAAGCATGTAATGGTCAAAACCGTTTTTCTCGATTTCATCCAACTTAAGATCAATCTTTTTTATGTTGGGTTTTTGCTTTACGTTTTTAAGATTTGTCAGATTAAGGCCATCTGTATTTATTATGGCAATATCGTCATCGTTGAGATATATGACGCTGTTTGTGTATTCAATAATTGGTGTCGCATCTGACGCAATAAAGTACTCTCCGCTTCCTATTCCTATAACCAGCGGGCTTCCTTTTCTGGCAGCGATAAGTGTTTTAGGAATATCTGAGCACATTATTACCAGGCCGTAAGCTCCCTCGACCATGTTAAGAGCCAATCTGATAGCATCTTCAGGACTTACGGAATCTCCGTTATTCTGATTCTTAAGATACACATACTCTATAAGGTTTGCCAAAACTTCAGTATCTGTTTCTGATTCAAATTTATATCCTTCGGCTTCGAGGCCTGTTTTTAATTTTGAGTAATTTTCAATAATCCCGTTATGGATGATTACAAAACGGCCATTCATTGATTTATGAGGATGAGCGTTATTGTCTGTTGGCTCTCCGTGTGTAGCCCAACGGGTATGTCCCATCCCGATACGCCCGCTGACATCCTGTCCTGCAAGCTGATCTTCAAGGTCGCTGACTTTTCCTTTGCATTTATAAATACGGGAATTACCTCCTCCAAGTGAAATACCTGCTGAATCATATCCGCGGTACTCCAACCTTTTCAACCCTTTTATCAAAACATCATAAGCCTGTCTTTGGCCGATATATCCTACAATACCACACATAATGTAATGTTAATATTTTGAATAATAAATTTCAAGTTTCATGCTCTTTTCGGAATTGTCGTTACCGTGAATTACCGCCCTGTAAGGCATAGTCCGGTTATCTGCAGCAAACAAATATATTCCGTAATCTTCATTTCCGTTAACCAATTCCTGAATATGAAACGGGATATTAAAAGTATATGTATATTCATCTGAACCAAGAGAGCCACCAAAATATGTATTATTTACCTTATAATCGGTAATAAAGTCATACTTACCACTCTCTAAAATAACTACCAGAGTCATTTTTGGCGGCGGAGCAAAACTTGTCTCGTTTGTTCCTGCTTTTATTGTAATAACAAGACTTGCCTTATTTATTGCAATATTAGTGGAATCAAACATTGTTGCAATTTCGGGAAATTTTATTTTTGTCTTTAATCCTCCAAGACTCTGTACGTAGCAGAAATCATGAAGAGATGCCGTATCTGCCAAAACCGTCTGAATATCAGGCAATGCCGTAGTGTAATCGTGTTCAAACATATTTATAATAGCAGATTTTGAATTGATATAGAAGTCGTAACTTGCAGTGTCATTGTAATATAAAACCATTTTTGAATCTGAGTCAACCAGATTCAGACTAAAAATACAACCTCCTGATGCCATATCGTCAGTAGTAACATAAAATCCGTTGAAGAAATCTATAAACGTTGTGTTATCCACAAAATGCGCTGAATTTGAAGAACTAATAAAACTTGCTGCCAGATCTGACGGCAAATCAATTTTCAAAAGACTGTCAGCAGGATCAAAATAAACCGGAGCCGTACTAAGTAATTCATATTCCGAGGGCTGTAATGTAAAATCGGAATAATAGGTAGAATCAATGTAAATATCTTTTTTAAGACGGTAAACATTAACAGTCTGGGCAGTTGCAGAATCTCCGTAATGCGAAGAGTATTTAAGATGAAGTTCCAGAGAATTAACAACTTCGACACCGCTGAAATCGACATTACTTGAAGAAATCCTTGCCTGACAGGCAAATCCGGCTTTTGTAAAACCAAATACAGGATCGTTATAACTTCCTAACGGCGACAATGTTCTTTCATCTGTTGAAATAGAATTATCCAAAACCGTAAAGCAATCAACATCAATAGTGTCTGCAAAAAGTTGCATTTTATCACTTCCGGGGATTATCCCCAAACCGATTTCTGAATCTTCCTGATTACATGAAACAAAACCAAATACTGTCAACATTAAAGAGAACAGAATAATAGAACGATAGGAAAGTAATTTTTTCATTAAAGTTTGTTTTCGATTAATTTATCGTAAAATTCATTGTATTTATCAATATAGCTATCCGGATTCTGTGGTTTTAAAAATGGCTTTTTCCCTGCCTCTACATACTCACGTATTTCAGAGTTAAGATTATTGGAACCAAGAATAATTCCGTCCGAATTATCAATTGCAAATTTGGAAAGGTTAATCCAATCCGGCGGACTTAAAACAGATACATCTTCCGGATATACTCCGTCTTCACTTAATTTCTGAGGTAAATCCTCGTTTAACGGTTTTGTAAATTCATCATTATAAACCGAGTAAACTATTTTAAAGTTATTATCAAACAGCGGATCATTACTGTATATCTTCTTCATGTAAAAAGGAACCAAAGCGGTAAACCAACCGTGACAATGAATAATATCCGGAGCCCAGCCAAGTTTTTTTACAGTTTCGATGACTCCGCGCGAATAAAAGATTGCTCTTTCATCATTATCTTTAAATTCTTTTCCTTTTTCTGTAAGAGCAAATTTACGGCTGAAGAAATCATCATTATCGATAAAGTAAACCTGCATTCTGGCAGGCTGAATAGAAGCAACTTTTATAACCAAAGGATGATCGGTATCATCAATTACCAGATTCATACCACTCAACCTTATTACCTCATGAAGCTGATTACGTCTTTCGTTAATATTTCCGAATTTAGGTAAAAATGTGCGTATTTCCCTATCCCGTTCCTGAATGCCCTGTGGTAAATGTCTGCCTATTAAAGACATTTCTGTTTCAGGCAAATATGGGGTTATTTCCTGTGTCACGAAAAGAACTTTCAATTTCATAATTTTGTTACTAATTTTGTTTGTATTTTAAGGACACAAAAATATAAAAAAAAATTAATATATCCGCACATTGAACCTAAACGATTTATTTGCAGTTTTATTGTTATCGTTTTTATGCATTCGTTTTAATAAAACAAAACTTATTTAAAACAGTTTAATTTAT
Organism: Bacteroidales bacterium; assembly: GCA_003249955.1. Taxonomy (GTDB): domain Bacteria; phylum Bacteroidota; class Bacteroidia; order Bacteroidales; family ML635J-15; genus Bact-19. The sequence goes on from QKHS01000022.1 coordinate 80,906, forward strand.
CATTTGCAATCTGTCAGGATAATTATATTTTCGCAAAAAAATTTTTATGAAAATCATTAAAACAGTGACAGAAATGTCGGGGCTTTGCAACACAGAGCTCAAGAACCTGAAAACAGGATTTGTCCCTACTATGGGAGCACTTCATGCAGGACATATTTCATTGGTTAACCAATCCGTAAAAGAAAACGATATCACGATTGTTTCAATATTTGTTAACCCTAAGCAGTTTAATGATAAATCCGACTTCGAAAATTACCCTGTAACTATTGAAAACGACCTTGATTTGCTTGAAAAGGCAAACTGTGACATAGTTTTTATTCCCCAGGCCAATGACATTTACAAAGATTATGATGGTTACGAAATGGATTTTGAAGGACTGGACAAAATTTACGAAGGTGAGTTCAGACCCGGTCACTTCCGTGGAGTAATTGATATTGTTTACAGGTTTTTCAGCATTATCAATCCAGACAACAGCTATTTCGGAGAGAAAGATTTCCAGCAACTGGCAATAATAAAACTAATGGTAAAAAAAGCAGAGCTACCTGTAAATATAATTCCGTGCAAAATAATGAGAGAAGACAGCGGACTTGCTATGAGTTCCAGAAATGCAAGACTTAGCATAAACCAGAAAACAACTGCTTCGGAAATATACAAGACTTTAAATGCTGTAAAGGAATCTGCCACAGTTGACCAGTCTCCCGAACAACTCATTTCCTTTATTACCCGTGAAATTGACAAAAATGATGATTTAAAAACAGAATATGTGGTTTTTTGTGAACCCGAAAGTCTCAAATCTGTTAATATATTCAGGGAGAAAAGTTCTGTAAGGCTTTGCGTTGCAGTATGGTGCGGAAAAATTAGATTAATTGACAATATAAGTTTGCAGTTTTAAATAAGTATTATTTACCTTTGCAGCGATTTTTAGATTTTATCTTATGAACATAGAAATAGTTAAGTCAAAAATTCACAAAGTCAGGGTAACTGAAGCCAATCTGCAATATGTTGGCAGCATTACTATTGATGAAGACTTGATGAAAGCTTCAAATATTATTGAACACGAAAAGGTGCAGGTTGTTAACATTAACAACGGCGAACGATTTGAAACTTATGTAATTAAAGGTGCTGCCGGATCTGGCGTTATATGCCTGAACGGGCCTGCTGCAAGAAAAGTAGCTGTTGATGATATTGTAATAATAATATCATATGCATCAATGGATTTTGAAGAAGCCAAAACATTTAAACCGTCCTTTATTTTCCCTGATACGCAAACAAACCGTTTATTATAAATGGACTTCACTGACTTAATCGAATCAAAAATCATTTCTCAGGACAAGTTAGAAACCTTTGTTGAGAGCCTGAAAAATGCAAACGATAAAGTAGTTTTCACAAACGGATGTTTCGATGTATTACATTACGGTCATGTAAATTATCTGGCAAAAGCAAGAAATCTGGGAGACAAGCTTGTTATCGGATTAAATTCCGATAGTTCTGTAAAAATATTAAAAGGCGAATCCAGGCCAATAAACAATCAGGTTGCCAGAGCGACTTTAATGGCATCTTTTATTTTTGTTGATGCCGTTATTATTTTTGATGAAGAGACTCCTGAAAATCTTATAAAAACGATCTCTCCTGACATACTGGTTAAAGGCGGAGACTATAAAGTTGAGGAAATTGCAGGTGCTGATTTTGTTATCGCAAACGGAGGATATGTCGAAATAATTCCTTTTGTTGAAGGATATTCTTCAACAAACATCATTAAAAATATTGGAAGAGATTAAAATTATTGTTATATTTGCAAATGATAATTTAAAACAAACAGTAATGAAATCAGCAAAATTCTATTTTATATTTTTATTAGCAGCTTTATCTTTAGCGGGTTGTTCAAATGTTGAAGATGAAATAGTAGGCACCTGGAATTTTCAAACATTCGACACTCAGCCTCAGGGTACATATACCTGGACTTTCAAAGATAACGGGGATCTTATAAGAGTTTACACGTCTGATTCAGAAATTATTTTTGATTCCTGTACTTACATTATTGACAAGTCTGTCTTCAAAAAACAGGTTACCATTTCCGGAAGTAAGTCAATATCAGGTCAGACAGAACTTAACGGGGTTTACCGTATTGACAAGTTTAAAGATGATATTCTTATTATGACCCGTGAAAGATTGTCCGATGATGACCCGTCAGGAGCTTACCTAAGGTGTGAGATGATTCGTAAACAATAATTATGTCAAAAGATAAAACAGTTTTTGTTTGTCAAAACTGTGGATATGTTTCGCCTAAATGGGCGGGAAAGTGTTCCAACTGTAATAGTTGGAATTCTTTTATTGAGGAGGTTCTGGTAAAAGAAGACAAAACAAAAAAAAATACATCCTCCGTAAATCCGGGTAATCCTGTAGCAATTCACGACATAGTTCAGAATGTATTTTTCCGCATGAAAATGCATTACTCTGAACTGGACAGAGTTCTTGGCGGGGGATTGGTTCCCGGGTCTCTGGTACTTCTCGGAGGAGAACCAGGCATCGGGAAGTCCACTTTAGTGTTGCAATCTGTTTTGAATCTGGCCGGGACAAAAATTCTTTACATTTCCGGGGAAGAAAGTGAGACACAGATAAAACTCCGGGCTGAAAGAATCGGGATAAACAATCCTGATTGTTTTATTTATACCGAAACAAATATTGAGAAAATTCTTGCAACAATTAAATCTTTATGTCCTGATATCGTTGTAATTGACTCAATACAGACTGTAGCTTCCGCAGACCTGAGTTCGTCGCCGGGAACCGTCTCACAGATAAGAGAATGCGCCAGACAACTCCAGGAATATGCAAAAGAATCTGCCACACCAATAATATTAATAGGACACATAAATAAAGACGGAGATATTGCGGGACCTATGTCTCTTGAACACATTGTGGATGTAGTTCTTCAGTTTGAAGGAGACAACAACCACTTTTACAGGCTGCTGAGGCCTAAAAAGAACAGGTTTGGTTCTACTTATGAGATAGGGGTATTTGAAATGGCAGGAAACGGACTTAAAGAAATTACCGATCCCGGGAATATTCTTATTTCCGGAGATAATACAGGACTTAGCGGAGTTGCATTCGGAACGATAGCAGAAGGATCAAGAACATTTTTGATTGAGATACAATCTCTTGCGGCAAATGCAGTATTCAGTACTCCGCAACGAAATGCCACCGGATTTGATACCAGAAGATTTCAAATGTTGCTGGCTGTAATAGAGAAAAGACTTGGATTAAAGCTTATTCAGAAAGATATTTTCCTGAACATTGCAGGCGGTCTGAAAATAAGTGATCCGGCCGCAGACCTTGCTGTTATATCTGCAGTTATTTCATCTTATTTTGATAAACCTGTAAAGGAAAACTCCTGCTTCATAGGAGAAGTCGGTCTGTCAGGACAAATCCGTCCTGTTTCCTTTATAGAGAAAAGAGTAGGTGAAGCTATAAGGTTAGGGTTTGACAAAATTTATATTTCATCGTCACAGAAGTCAGAAATAAAAAACGGAAACTCAAAGCTAACGGCTGTAACTGACATAAAAGATTTTGCCACAAAACTTTTCAAATAATACTTAGTTAATCATAATTTCATTGCTTTTATAGCTTTTGAAAAACAATGCCAATAAAATCATTGTTAAAAAACACAAAGACAGAGCTTTTGATTTTTTCACAAGAACCTCAACTCATAATAAAAGTAAATAGGTATCCGGTATTTACCTGCAAATACTACATATTATTAAAATCTCCGTCCCGGTTATTTTTTTCATACTCGGCACAGTCTATTTCAACAGATAAATTTGCCGGTTTTTCAAACCGTGCATCCCGCGAATATGGTAATTTAGGATCATCATAAACTTTCTGCATATACAAACCCCAGATAGGCAAAGCAAGCGAAGCTCCCTGTCCCAGAGTAATATATCTGAAACGGATACTTCTTTCTTCGCCGCCAACCCATGCACCGCTAACCAACTCCGGAGCAATTCCGATAAACCATCCGTCAGAATGATTGTTGGTGGTTCCTGTTTTTCCGGCCAGCTCGCTGTTAATTTTATAATGAGATCTGATACGAGTTCCGGTACCTTCGTTGATAACTCCTTTCATAAGATCTATCATAAGATAAGCTGTCTCCTCACTTAAAGCTTCTGTCTGATGACCGGAAAATGTGGCAAGAACATTTCCGTTTTTATCCTCAATACGCATAACATAAACAGGCCTTGTGTAAATACCTTTATTTGCAAAAGTACAATAAGCACCAACCATCTCGCTGAGTAACACTTCTGCTGCTCCCACGCAAATCGAAGGAAAAGGATCAATATGACTGTTTACCCCCATTTTTTTTGCAATGGAAATTGCTGCCTGCGGGGAGAACTGTTTCAGCACCCATGCCGAAATCTGGTTCAACGAATTAGCGAGTCCTGTCTTAAGCGTAATCATCTCCCCGTCAAATTTGGATGGAGAATATTTTGGAGTATAATACTCATTAGGAGAACCTTCAGGCAATTTAAACGTGACCTCAACATTCGGCACCTTTGTACACGGAGAATACCCGTTTTGCATTGCCAGACAATAAATAAACGGTTTAATAGTAGAACCAACCTGCCTTCTCGATCTGGTAACCTGATCAAATTTAAAATGGCTGTAATTTATTCCGCCTACATAAGCTCTTACATAACCAGTTTGCGGTTCCATTGACATAAATCCTGCCCTTAAGAACATTTTGTAATATTTAATAGAGTCCAAAGGTGTCATAACAGTATCAATATCCCCTTCCCACGAAAACACCCTCATTGAAACAGGTTTTTCAAAAGACATGATAATTGAATCTTCCGTCATTCCGTTTGACTTTAATTCACGCCATCTCTCGCTTCTGCGCATAGATGCATACATTATCTGCTCTATCTGAGAGTCTGTCATGTCACTGGCAAAGGGAGCCTTTTTATTATTTTTCTGATCTTTGACAAATTCTTTCTGGATGTAACCGCCAATGTGCAATTTTACAGCATCTTCCGCATATTTCTGCATTCTGCTGTTAACTGTTGTATAAATTTGTAATCCGTCGCTGTAAATATCATATGTAGAACCGTCAGGCTTTGTATTTTTATTACACCACCCGTAAGAAGGATCCATAGCCCAATTAATTGAGTCTTCTTTATAGTCCCTTATATCAACATAATCATCAATATCAGGTTCGCTTGCAGTAAGCCACTGTCTCAGAAACTCACGGAAATATGTCGCAGCTCCGATATTGTGGTCAACTTTCTGATATTTAAGATTCAAAGGAACTTTTATCAAAGAATCGAAAGCTTCTTCCGTAATAAAGTCGTATTTGTACATCTGCCCCAAAACCACGTTACGGCGATGAAGGGTCTGCTCCGGTCTTTTCAGCGGGTTATAAAGAGACGGATTTTGTGCCATTCCGATAAGCATTGCAGACTGAGTAATGTTTAATGCATCCGGAGTTGTGTCAAAATATACTCTTGAAGCAGATTCAATACCTACTGCAAGATTAAGAAAGTCAAATTTATTAAGATACATCTCAATAATTTCTTCTTTGGTAAAACTTCTTTCCAGCTTAACAGCAATAACCCATTCCTGAAATTTACGCTGTACGATTCCAAGTTTACCCATATTGTTTTGTCTGGGGAAAAGCATCTTTGCCAATTGCTGGGTAATTGTACTTCCTCCTCCTTTTGACCCACCTCCGGCCAAACCTGAAATAACACGCGGCAAAGCTCTGAAATCTATTCCGGAGTGTTCGTAAAACCTGACATCTTCAGTTGCAACCAGTGCATCAATCAGGTAAGGAGAAAGGTCGTTGTATGATACACGGGACCGATTCTCTCTGAAATATGTACCCAAAAGCTGAAGATCGCTGGAGTAAACTCTTGTTGCAAGGTTTTCACTAGGATTCTCCAATTGTTCAAAATTAGGCATTTTTCCAAACACTCCTTTTGATAGCAAATAGAAATATCCCGACAGCATAAAAACAAAAAATAAAATAACTGCCCAAAAAGTAATTGTAAAAGTTTTAGCAAACTTGGGAGAATATGTTACATTTGCACTTTTTAAATTTGTCATAGTTTTTAAAATTATGGCGTAAAATTAAAAAAAATTTATGAAATCGTTTTTGAATTTCTTTATTTTGCATCCGAAAAATTAAATTATTAAATGGAGAATAATCTTGTTATCGTCGAGTCCCCTGCAAAAGCCAAAACCATAAAAAAGTTTTTAGGCGATGATTTTATCGTAAAATCAAGCTTTGGGCACATCCGCGACTTATCTAAAAAAAATCTGGGCATTGATGTCGAAAAAGGATTTGCCCCTGAATATGAAATTCCTGCTGATAAAAAGAAAGTTGTCAGTGAACTGAAAAAATCTGCATCTCAGGTTGAAACAGTTTGGCTGGCTTCCGATGAAGACCGTGAAGGAGAGGCTATTTCATGGCACTTGAGTGAAGTGCTGAAATTGAACAAAACAAACTCAAAACGCATTGTTTTCCACGAAATAACAAAAGATGCAATTCAAAACGCTATTCTTAATCCACGGGACATTGATATAAATCTTGTAAACGCCCAACAGGCCAGAAGGATTCTTGACAGGCTTGTAGGATTTAGTTTATCCCCGCTTTTATGGAAAAAAATAAAACCTGCATTATCTGCCGGCAGGGTTCAGTCTGTTGCAGTAAGGCTTATTGTTGAAAGGGAAAGAGAAATAAATAATTTCACCTCTGCTTCTGTTTTTAAAGTTACCGGCCTTTTCATAATTAATGGTAACATTGTTAAGGCGGAACT
>QKHS01000098.1 GCA_003249955.1 Bacteroidales bacterium
ATTACGAAGCCGGTTGGGACGGAAAACTCGACGGCGGCACCGAAGCTTCCCCCGGAGTATATTTCTATATCATCAAAGCCGAAGGTATGGATGAAGCCCTGTATGACGAGCAGGGGGCTTTCCATCTGATGAGGGAATAGAAAATTAATAAATGAAAAAAATCCTGATTTATTCAGGATTTTTTTCATTTGTAACTTGTTGAATTGTCAGGTATTTTATGTAGTGTTTTAGTTCTGTTTTGAAAAATTTGTCTCCGGCTTATGTGTAATTATTTTTTAACTTCTTGTAACAAAGAGCATAATTTAATCGTCATTATACTAATTTAGTATTTTATTTTGAATTAAATTAATATACGGGATTTGTATGATTAAACCTCTTAGCCTTTTTCACAAAACAATATTTTTTATAATTCTTTTATTACTGAGTTTCAACATGTTTTCCCAATCAAAATTTGCAGGCAGGATTACAGACTCAAAAACATCTGAGCCGCTTGCATTTGTAAATATTGTATATAACTCAAAAAACCTTGGGACGACTACAGATCTTGACGGGTATTTTACAATTGAATCTTACGAGAAAACAGAATTCCTTAAAATATCTTATTTAGGGTATGTTACAAAGTTTATTTCCAGAGAAGAATTTGCCGGGAAACGCTATCTTGAGATTCAGCTTGATGCAGATGCTTTGCAACTGGCAGAAGTGACTGTTTTACCGGGAGTTAATCCGGCTCACAGAATAATTCAGGAAGTAATAAATAATACGGATAAAAATGATCCTGAGAAAATGCGTTCTTTTTCTTATGTATCATATAACAAGATGTATTTTACAATTGACATGAGTTCATTACCCTCAGAAAAAGACAGTATTACAAATGCTGAAAATGAAATCCCGGATACAGGTTCAGGTCAACAAAGTATGAAAGAATTTTTTGAAGAACAACATCTTTTTATTACAGAATCTGTTACCGAAAGAAGGTTCAGATTTCCTGATAATAATAAAGAAGAAGTTTTGGCCCACCGCATGTCGGGGTTGCAAAATCCTGGATTTACACTTCTTACATCTCAATTTCAATCTTTTTCTTTTTATAAAGACTTCGTTAATCTGTTGGATAAAAAATATCTCAGTCCGGTAAGTAAGGGAAGCACTTCCAAATATTTTTTTCAGATAGAAGACACAATGTACAACGAGTCCGCGGATACAATTTTTATAATTTCGTATCGTCCGCTTAAAGGTAAGAACTTCGAAGGACTCCAAGGTGTATTGCATATAAATTCACGGGGTTATGCTTTGCAGAATGTAATGGCCAGACCATATGAACCTTCAGGAGGATTCAATGTTAACATACAACAAAAATATGAACTTATAGATGGGGTGCAATGGTTTCCGGTTCAGTTGAACACAGACCTTGTTTTTAATATTTTTCAGGTCAGCGAAAACAGTGCTGCGGTAACAAACGGAGGATCTGCAGGAGATTCATATATGCCTCTTTTGGGAATAGGGAAAAGCTATCTTAGAGATATAAGTCTGAATCCTGATTATAAACGGCGGGAATTTAATCAGATAGATGTTGTTGTTAAAGATGATGCAAATAAAAAAGATTCTGTTTTTTGGAACTTATACAGACACGATACTCTTACAGCTAAAGATATTAAAACATACCAGGTAATTGACAGTATAGGAAAGGAGATTAATCTTGATAAGAAAATGGAATTATTTGAAATAATTGCTACAGGTTATATCCCATGGAAAATTATTAATTTTGACCCGTCATCAATACTTTGGTACAACAAATATGAAGGGTACCGTCTTGGACTTGGAATATCTACTAATGAAAGACTGTTGCCCTGGATGTCTGTTGGCGGATATTTCGGTTACGGATTCCGTGATAAAGCATGGAAATATGGGGGACATCTGGAGTTTAACCTTCATAAATCAAGCTCTGCCAAACTAAAAATCGGATACAAACAAGATCTGGAATTAAGTGATGACCATACGTTTAACCGGGAAAGCAGTATTTTTACACAGCAGTCATTACGGGATTTTTTCCTTACCGAAATGGATTCCGTTACAAAATATTACGCATCTCTAAAATTTTCATGTTTGAGGTATCTTAATACAGATATAAGGTTTAATTACACCGAAAAAACCATTCTTAATCAGATGCGCTATGATTTCAACGGAGCTATTCCGAAGCATTTTTATAATTCCGAAATTGGAATATATTTAAGATATTCGTACAAAGAAAAGTTTTTGCAGACACCGCGTGGTAACAGGCTTAGCATGGGAACCAAATATCCCGTCTTATATTTTAATGTTATTAAAGGACTTAATTTTATGGAAGCCGGGAACGAATATCTTAAAACAGAAGCAATGATTACAAAAAAAGTAGCATGGCGTGGGATAGGAGATACTTATATTACGGCAAGCGGAGCAATGATAAACGGGTCTGTACCTTACTCGGGACTTTATTACGGAGCCGGCTCATATTCATGGTTGAACATAGATAACAGTTTTAACACCATGCGGGTAAACGAATTTATATCGGACAGATTTGCTTCGGTTTTTATCAGACACGATTTCGGAAGTTTATTGTTTAAAACCGATAAATGGGCTCCCCGGCTGGCTTTGGTTACTGCTGCCGGATGGGGAGATAATTCCCGTACAGGAAATGCGGAGAATACAGGTTTTGCTAAAAAAATGAATAGAGGATATTTTGAATCAGGGATACAGATGAATAATATTTTAAAACTCAATTTTCAGGGATACGGACTTGGAGTTTACTATCGCTACGGACCATATTCATTAAATAAGCCGATTCAAAACTGGGCATTTAAGTTTAATCTGACTTTTGTAATGTAACCAGCGTAAATAAAACAAAAGCCCTGTGATTTATTTCACAGGGCTTTTGTTATTTGTTAAAAAATCGTACTTAAGCGGATTATGTCGGACCTCTTACTTAATTATAATTTTTTGTGTTTTTACAGAATCTGGAAAATTAAGATTTATAAAATATATCCCGGACGCATAGTCTGCGACATTCAACACTATTTTATTTCCATTCACAAAACCGGTATAAATCTTTTCTCCTAAAATGTTTGTAATGTCAATACTTTGTGCCGTTTGGTTTTCAAAATCTATTTCGATATAATCAGATGCCGGATTCGGGAAAATTCTGAATGAACTCTCATTATCGGAAACAGATACAGCGTAATCCACAAAAATTGTCTCGGTTGATGAGCATCCGGCAGCTTCTGTTACCGTGATAAAATAGTTTCCCGTGGATAATCCGGTAAGTTCTAAAGACGTTTCCCCTGTATCATGAGCCCACACAACTGTATATGGCTCATGGCCGCCGGTAACTATAACAGAAATTTCCCCTGCATTGGGATTATATAATGTAGCAGGTACTGTTGTGTATTCCAGTTCAGGAGCTTCGCTTATAACAATATAATCAGTCTTAATAACCTCATCATTGCCATACGCGTTGGTAACTGTCAGACTTACAGTATATTCACCCATAGCCGCATAAGTGTGAACGGGATTCTGCTCGTCAGACGTGTTGCCGTCTCCAAAATCCCATGCCCATGTAGTTGGGAAGTATTGGCTTTCATCCGTAAAGCTTACGTCAAATCCATCGCAAAGTAATGTAGTATTTGCCGAGAAATCAGCAACAGGAACAGCTTCCAGAGCGACAAACACGGTTTCACTTGTTTCGCAACCGAATGTATTGGTAACCGTAATTCCGTAATAACCGGCGGCAAGGTTTGTAATTGTTTCCGTAGTTTCTTCATTACTCCAGAGAATTTCCGGTCCGGTAACATAAGATACATTTACGCTTGCTGTTCCGTTCATTGCTCCCGGGGAGGTTTCCGGAGTTGTTGCAGTTTCAATATAAGGCACTTCCCATATATCAACATGAATAACATCGCTGGCAGTACATCCGTTATTGTCTGTAACAACAACAGTGTAATCTCCGGAAACACCAACCTGCATAGTCTGGACATTCGGAGTTCCGTTCCATACATAGCTTACAAATCCCGGTCCTGCATCGAAAGTAATATATTCTCCGCAGGTTTCCTGATCTTCACCCAGATTCACACTTGCAGCCGGATAAATAACGACATCTGCCGACCCCTGATCTCCCCAGCAACCTGTAGGATCAACAGCCCGGAAATAATACGTGCCGGATGCAGAAACTGTTTGTGAAGATGATGCTGTTGCTGTATTGGTTCCGTTATTTGTTGTATTCTGCCAGTAAATAGTACCGCCGGTACCGCCGGTTGCCGTCAGTTCCATATTTCCGCCACATTGTGTGCCTCCACCGGTAACATTTACCGCAGTAGGAATTGTTCCTACTACAACATAATCTGTAATTGTTTTTGTGTCGGAACCTATTGTATTTGTACAGGTAAGGCTAACTGTATAAGTACCCGGAGAACTGTAAATATGAGATGGGTTGGTTTCAACACTGGTTGGGGAACCATCTCCGAAATCCCATAATCTTGAATCTGTATTTGACGAGCTTGCATCTGTAAACTGAACAGTTAAGCTTCCGCAACCTGTAGTAGGAGTTGCCGTAAAATCAGCATTGGGCGGAGTAGGACAAATTTCGGGGAAAACAGAAAAAGAAGTATTAAATCCTCCGAAAAGAACATTTACATCTCTCCATGTGCCGGAATATTTTACAAATGCCGTACTTGTAACTGCAGATTCTGCACCTCTATCGCTTGCCTGAGAAACAGCAAAAGTATCCTGAGGTGTAGTAAAATATATCTGGTAGCCAATGAAAAAATCGGAAGGGACAGTTGTTGAAGATGCAAATGTAAGATTGTTCTCTCCTATAGTAAAGTCTGCAATATCAAAATCTTCTGAATATAAAACCGTTCCGGGTTTTCCCGAAGTTGTACCCCATATTTTCATAGTTATTTTTGCATCTGCCGATAAAACGTCTGCCTGAACAACGTCTAATTTAACGCCTGTAACCAGATTGTTCAACTGATCAGTATAATGTTCAGCAAATTCAGTAAAATGATTTGTATTGGGGCCTGTTAAATACCCTCCGGTTAAAGTATAATATACAATAACATCAGCTTCCATGTTATCAACATATTCACAGGTAATAGGAGCACTTGTAACAGTGATAAAGTTTGATTTTGTAATAGCATCGCTCCCAAGTCCGTTACTTACAGTAAGAGTTACATCATAAGTTCCCGGAGTATCATAAGTTACAGAAGGATTTGTTGAGTTTGATGAAGACGGGGTTCCTCCTTCAAATGTCCAGTTCCAGCTTGTTGGAACACCTGATGACAAATCTGAAAAATAAACGGTAGAACCCACAGTCACAGTAGTTGCATCAGCTGTAAAGTCAGCAGCAGGCGCAGTAGTCACTGTCGTGGTAGCATAAGCTTTAATACACAAGTCATACTCATTAGAAGTTCCGGCTCCTATAGCTGTCCACCCGCTTCCGCTATTACTGATCCAGCATTTCCCGGTTTGATATGTAACATCGCTTGCATATCCGGCATATTCTGTTTCTACAGGAATTGTATAGCTTTCTCCTGAATTATATCTTACTTTAATGTAAAAGTCATTTCCAGAGGTCAGATTTATGCTTGTTGCAAGATCAAATGTGTAATATCCCGGTAAGTCACAAATCTGATTGGAAACACTGCCAAGCAATCCCGATAATGTTGTCCCGTTAAAGTTGTCATAAACATCAAGACTGACAGTAGTGTTTGCGTCAAGTATATATGTGCCTAATTTACTTAACTGCTGATTTCCTGAAGCAACATATTTTACAAGACCGTAATCATCTCCGTCAGAATACCCGACTGACGAAATTACACCAAAGTCATCGTAAAAGTAAACCTGTGAATTTGCATTATAATCAATATAAGACGGGAAATACGTGACTGTAGTAAGTGCTTTTGTATCCTGATAAGAAACATAAAAAAATCCGGACTGTCCCCAGCTTGTTCCCCACGAGTTTTTTATTATCCATGCTCCCGGCTGCGACGGGGTTGCTGCTGTTCCGCCGGTAGAAACTTTGTTGTCGTCCCATCCAACAATTGCAACACCGTGATTTGTTCCGGAACTGCCGTTGTAATAATAAGTATAATTTGAATAACTCATATAATCGTCATCAAAGTACATATTTGTGGAGATTGCACCATAATCCATAATCGCCTGCTTTATAACGGCAGCACTAAAAGACCCTGAAGATATTCCCGGCAGGTCACGGGATTGCGCAACATAGGCAACCGGAGTATGGCCCAGTACACAATCAGGGTTTGAAGGTAAAGTATAAGGATCATCTGACTCGGAAACAGGACCGGAACGTCTTGAAAGATAAGCAGTTGACAGATCCGAATTCCCTCCCTCACCTGGAGTCCAGTCAAAACCGTGGCAGGTCGCCAGATTTTGTTCCGATAAATCATATGTACTTAAACCTATTTTCTTCCAATATGATTATATCGCTGCATAAGTAGCAAATGCCCAGCAGGCACCTTCAAGCCCCTGATTTTTTACAGGTGTTAGCCAGGCTACCCCGTTTTTCGTACGTAAATCGTATGAGGCCGGAATTCCCTTAACTGACGAAGCATTATAATTATCAAAACTTTTTAATAAAGGAGACGGAACTTCTCCCAGGTATTTGCCCTGTGATGTTGTGCCTGTAATTTCTCCATTATTTTTTCTGCTCATATAATCAACAAAATCAGGATTGAGGGCTCGCCTTTGAATGGTTTCATGACTTAATACCATTATCGGTAAAAACAAAATTAATAATCCCAATAAATGTTTATTCATATTCTGATTGTTTAGAGTTAACAAATTACAAAATCTTTATCGCCAATTAAAGACATCTTTTTCAATGTTTTGGTTGTTTCTGACTTTTTAATAATACAAGTTTTAATACAAAAATTTTTATGCAAATTACAAAAATCTGAAAAACAGAAAAAATTTATTTCTATCTGTTAAAATTGTTAAAACTTTTTGGCAGGAGGTGCTTAAAATATATCTTTACGCAACAATTTATTGTTAAACGTGTTTCAATAAAAATTAAAAATTATTATTATGAGTAAATCAATTTATGTTTTAATGGTTTTAATCCTTGTGATTATGATAAGTTCATGTAAACAAAACACAAAACAAAATGACGGATTAGCAGAGAATCCGTTGTTGCAGGAGTGGGATACTCCTTATGGCGTTCCGCCTTTTGATAAAATAAAAGACGAAGATTATGAGCCTGCATTTGAAGCAGCCATGAAAGAACAAAATGAAAATATCGCAAAAATTATAGATAATCAGGATGCTCCTACTTTTGAGAATACTATTGTTGCTCTGGATTTTAGCGGAATGTTGCTGGCAAGAGTTGGCGGAGTTTTCTTTAATATGCTGTCTTCAAACACATCAGACAGTTTACAGGCTATTGCTCAGAGGATTTCTCCGGAATTGTCAAAACACGGCGATGAAATTGCAATGAATGCAAAACTTTTTGAGAAAATCAAAGCTGTATATCTTCAAAAAGACCAGTTGGGTCTTAACGAAGAACAAAGCATGCTTCTGGAGTTAACATACAAGAGTTTTATTTCCGGTGGTGCAAATCTTAACGATGCAGATAAAAAACGTATGATGGAAATCAACCAGAGATTATCTACGCTTTCACTGCAATTCGGAGATAATTTGCTGGCGGAAATCAACAATTACAAATTAATAATTGATAACAAAGAAGATCTGGCAGGTTTGCCCGAGAGCCAGATAGAAGCCGCTGCAATTACTGCTAAAGAAAACGGAATGGAAGGTAAATGGGTATTTACTTTACAAAACTCAAGCGTTTTACCGTTCTTACAATATGCCGATAACCGTGAATTAAGAAAAGAAATTCAAACGGCATATGTTAATAAAGGCAATAACAACAACGAGTATGATAATAAAGCAATTATACTTGAAATTACAAAATTAAATATTGAAAAAGCTCATCTTTTAGGCTATGAAAACTATGCTTCAATGGTTTTGGAAGATAATATGGCCGGTAAACCCGAAAATGTTTACAAACTTCTGGATCAGCTATGGCAGCCTGCATTGAAAATGGCAAACAAGGAAGCCGATGAATATCGTAAATTAATGAAAAAAGACGGCGTTGACGGAAAACTGGAAGCATGGGACTGGCGCTATTACACCGAAAAAGTAAGAAAAGAAAAATATGATCTTGACGAAGAAATGTTAAAACCATATTTTAAACTCGAAAATGTAAGAGACGGGGTCTTTGAAGTTGCAAATAAACTTTATGGCTTAACTTTTACTCCCGATAAAAATATTCCGCTCTATCATCCTGATGCAGAGGCTTATGTAGTAACTGATGAAAACGGTAACCATGTAGCGGTTCTTTATATGGATTATTTCCCGCGTGCAAGCAAACGTGGCGGGGCATGGATGGACAATTTCAGCGGACAGTATGTTTACAACGGTAAAAATGTCGCTCCGGTAATCACCATTAATTGTAATTTTACCAAACCAACTGGAACACAACCGGTATTACTGACCTTTGACGAAGCCGAAACCTTATTCCATGAATTCGGACATTCTTTACACGGCATGTTGTCACAGTGTACTTATCCGTCCACCAGCGGGACAAACGTACCGAGAGATTTTGTTGAACTTCCTTCTCAGATAATGGAAAACTGGGCATCAGAGCCGGAAGTAATGAAAATGTATGCACGTCATTATCAAACAAATGAGCCTATCACAGATGAATTAATTGCCAAACTAGAAGCAAGCGGCACTTTCAATCAGGGATTTGCAACTGTAGAATATCTGGCAGCTTCGTACCTTGATATGTATTGGCACACAATGAATGAAATGACAGAAACTGATGTCCTGACGGCAGAAGAAAAAGCTATGAATAAAATCGGGTTGATTCCTGAAATAGTTTCAAGATATCGCAGCACATACTTCTCTCATATTTTTGGCGGAGGTTACTCAAGCGGATATTATAGCTATATATGGAGCGAAGTACTTGATGCAGATGCTTTCGGAGCATTTAAAGAAAACGGGTTGTTCGACAAAGAAACAGCAGACTCATTTAAGAAAAACATTCTGTCGAACGGACATAAAACAGATCCGATGACTATGTTTGTAAACTTCAGAGGACGCGAACCAAAAATTGATGCACTGCTTAAAAAAAGAGGATTAAACTAATTCGATTTTCAGAATAAACAAAAACAGCGCAGAATCCTGCGCTGTTTTTGTTTATATAACATCAAAATGATTATCCTAAATTACTCAGCATTTTTAACGTGTCAAAATTGAGAATTTCTATTGTTTTATTATTTATCGAGATAATATTGTCACGTTTAAGATCCGACAAAATCCTTACAAGATTTTCTGTTGCAAGGCCTGAAAACTCTGCAATATCTTTACGTGTCACAGTAGTATCTATTATGTTACTTTCAAAAACCTTTGCAGAAAGATATAACAAAGAGTCGCAAACTTTTCCCAATGCCTGTTTATTTGCAACGCTTCCTAACTTATCGTAAACATTCTGCAATGAATTACTGTACATTCTCATTATCTCAATCGAGAATACAGGATTGGAGCGAATAATCTTATCAAATACATTTCTTTCTACCAGACAAACTTTTGAAGGTAACAAAGCCTGGCAACTGAAATGATAATAATTGTCCCCGTATAAACTCGACAATCCTATGATATTAAATGGCTTGGTTATTTTAAAAACATGGCTTTTATAATGCGAATTTTCGATAAATGCTTTAACCATTCCTTCTTTCAGAATCATAATAAACGATGCGAAAGATCCTTGCTTACAGATTGTTTCCCCTTTTTTAAATTCAATCTGCACTTTAGTCACAGCTTCAATCTCATCATCCGACAAGGAAAGCTTTTTCAGGTACTCCACAAAACTCTGTTCGTTATTATTTAGTTTTGTTTTATTATGAATACTGTCCGAGTATATTTCTTTCAACTGTCTGAACGACAGATATTGATTTATTTTTTCGACAACAGTTTTAAATAAGCGGGTCTCCTCTTCAAGAAAAACCCCTTTTTCTGCCCTTACAGGTTTTACATAACACAATACAATTTCGCCGGCCGGAAGATTATCAATATAAAGTTCTGATTGCAGTTTAAGTTCTGTTTTTTTGAAATTTTCGCTTTCAACATCTATATCGGAAACCGAAATTCTGACTTTGCAAATTTCAGAATATCTCCAGCCAACAGGAATTATTTCGGAAACTTGCTGTAAAACCAATTTAATATCGGAGTCGAAATCCTTTAAAACCTCGTCAAGCTGGTATATGCATTCCAACTCTTTCTTCCTCTCGTTCAGGCTCTTAAGTATTATTTCTATATTCCCGTTATCTTCCTGCATTACTTGTATTATTTAATGCCAAAATTAAAAAAAATCAATTAGCAGACAAATATCATTGATAAATATCAATAAGAATTATGAAAACAAAGTGCATAAAATTAACAAAAGGTAAGAAACAATAGCATACTTTTACATCGTGAATTTTTGTTAAACTTAAAACCCGAAAGGGAAGTTATTAATACTAAAAAATTAAAGAGATGAACGTAGAAAAAATCATGAACGACCTGGAAAAAAAACACCCGGGTGAAGTTGAGTACCTTCAGGCAGTAAGAGAAGTTTTAGAAACTATCGAAGATGTTTACAACGAAAATCCTCAGTTTGAAGCAAACGGTATTATCGAAAGAATTATCGAGCCTGACAGAATTTTATCTTTCAAAGTTCCGTGGACTGATGATAACGGAAATGTTCATGTTAACTTAGGTTACAGAATCCAGTTCAACAATGCAATCGGCCCATATAAAGGTGGTTTAAGATTCCACCCTAGCGTAAACCTTTCAATTTTGAAATTCTTAGGTTTTGAGCAGATTTTCAAAAACTCACTTACTACATTACCTATGGGTGGTGGTAAAGGTGGTTCTGATTTCAATCCTAAAGGAAGATCAGACAGAGAAATTATGCGTTTCTGCCAGGCTTTCATGATGGAACTCTGGAAAATCATCGGACCGGAAACTGACGTTCCTGCAGGTGATATCGGTGTTGGTGGAAAAGAAATCGGTTTCATGTACGGTATGTACAAAAAATTAGCCCGCGAACATACAGGTGTTTTAACAGGTAAAGGTTTGAAATGGGGTGGTTCTTTGGTTCGTCCGGAAGCTACAGGTTTCGGTAACGTATATTTTGCAAAAGAAATGCTTGCTACAAAAGGCGAAACTTTCAAAGGCAAAACTGTTGTTGTATCAGGTTTTGGTAACGTTGCATGGGGTGCAGTTACTAAAGTTAACGAATTAGGCGGAAAAGTTGTTGCTATTTCTGGCCCTGACGGATACATTTACGATAAAGACGGTATCTCTGGTAAAAAAATCGACTATATGCTCGAATTAAGAGCTACTAACGAAGACATCGTTAAACCTTATTCTTTCGAATTTGGTGCTGAATTCCATCAGGGTAAAAAACCTTGGGAAGTAAAATGTGATGTTGCTTTACCATGTGCTACTCAGAACGAATTAGGAAAAGAAGACGCTTTGATGCTTGTTAAAAACGGATGTATCTGCGTTTCTGAAGGTGCTAACATGCCTTGTACTCCTGAAGCAGTTGAAATATTCCTCGAACATAAATTATTATTCGGTCCTGGTAAAGCAGCTAACGCTGGTGGTGTTGCTACTTCAGGTCTCGAAATGTCTCAGAACGGAATGAAATTATCTTGGTCTGCTGAAGAAGTTGACGCTAAATTACACGGAATTATGGTTAATATTCACGAAGCTTGTGTTAAACACGGAAAAGATGCTTCAGGATTTGTTAACTACGTTAAAGGTGCTAACATTGCAGGTTTCCTTAAAGTTGCCGATGCAATGGTAGAACAAGGTATTCTCTAAAAGGAGCTAATAAAACTAAATATTGTTCAACAAGCTCATTAATTATTTTTAACGCGCTAAAACCTCTTCCACCCGGAAGAGGTTTTTTTATGTGTAATTTTGTCAGCAAATTTCATTAATACGTATTTTTATTAAGCTAAAATTTGGCCATGTGCCAAATTTTACTATATTGTCCAAATTAGTAGTAATTAAACGAAAGGACAATCATGTTAGTTTACAAAATTTGCAAAAATGAAAATGATTTTATTGAAACAAGTATTAATGAAAGTGTAAATTTTTTACACACCCATCTGGAACAATTCGGCGACGACCCCAAAGACATCAGAAAATGTATTGATTATGCCCTGAGTAAAGAATGTGGCAAAGGAGGATTTATTCTTCTCGCATATTACCGGGAAAAACTTGCCGGAGTATTAGTAATGAATAAAACCGGAATGTCAGGCTTTATACCTGAAAACATCCTGGTTTATATTGCCGTTGATGCCATACACAGAGGTAAAGGATTCGGAAGACAAATTATTGAAGAAGCAATTAAACTTACCGAAGGGAACATAAAATTACATGTAGAATACGACAATCCTGCAAAAAGACTTTACGAAAGAATCGGCTTTGCCTCAAAATATGCCGAAATGAGATTCGAAAATAAAAAATAGACACTTCTGATTTTGCAATTTCTGCATGTCAGACTTTTGCATAATCCAAAAATACAAAGCAGTATGGCAACATTAAAAATAAACACAGATTATATAATATCCAATGTTAAAAAAATCAGTGATTTTCTCAAAAGCAATAATAAGGAATGGAGTTTAATAACCAAAGTGTTTTCAGGAGACCTTGAATTATTAAAAAGAGTTTTGATCCCTGAAGTAATAAAAGATATTCATTCTGTAGGAGATTCACGCCTTAGCAGTTTAAAAAACCTTAAGAAAACAAATCCCGAATTGATTACAATTTACATAAAACCTCCGGCATTGGTTTATGTTAACGAAATTGTTCAGTATGCCGACATTTCTCTTAATACTTCATTTAAAACAATTATGGCTCTTGATAAGGCTGCGGCAAACTACAACAAGATTCACAAAATAATAATAATGATAGAGCTTGGAGAACTTCGTGAGGGAGTAAAAAGAGAAGAACTTCTGAATTTTTACGAAAAGGTTTTTGATCTTAAAAATATTGAAGTGATCGGGTTAGGATCAAATCTTGGTTGTATGTACGGTGTGGAACCAACTTATGATAAACTTCTGCAATTATGCCTCTATAAAGAACTTATTCAGGCAAAATTCAGCAGAGACTTACCGATAATCTCAGGGGGAAGTTCAATTACACTTCCGCTTATAAACAACAATTCGGTACCTAAAGATATGAATCATTTCAGAATAGGTGAGGCCGCATTCTTCGGAACATCTCCGCTTGACAACTCTCAGTTTATGGACTTATATACAGATGCTTTTGTGTTTGAAGCCAACATTATTGAGCTTTACGAAAAAGAATTAATGCCTGACGGAGTTATAAACGATGCAAATGTTGGTCATACGGCAGAACTGGAAGAAACAGATTTTAATGCCACTACAATAAAAGCTATTCTTGATTTTGGCCTTTTGGACGTTGATAAAGACGATATTGAAGCACTTGATGAAGAAGTAAGTTTTGTAGGTATTACTTCGGATATGATGGTTATTGATCTGGGAATGAACAAAGATTCTGATGGAAAAAAGAAATACTCAGTAGGCTGTAAAATAAAATTCAAACCATCGTATATGGGTGTTGCAAGGCTGTTAAATTCAGGCTTTATTGACCATGAGTATGTTTAATGCACAATATTGCGCAACAGATTGTTAAGCAAAGCTGAACTTCAGCTTTGTAATATTACATAAAGCTCCCGCTATTCCACTACCAATTTCCCGAACGAAACGCCATCTTCGTTTTCCATCTTTACAAAATATATTCCTTTGCTCATTTCTCCAACACTTAGCTTTTCGCCTGAATAGTCTTCAATTGATTTCACAAGTCTGCCGTTTAAATCCCATATTGAAACTTCGGCGGGATACTTACAGGCTTTTACTGAGAACGTGTTTGTGGCAGGGTTTGGAAAAATCCGGCTTAATTCCGTTTAATAATATCGGCAATTTCCAATATGTTAGTCTTGTTGTATTGGTGATTACAGGAGGATTGTAGTCGAAGAATATTGCTGCATTATTAAAAATCTGTGTTCCGTAATCAGCTTGATCCATTTCTATCGGTTTAATCGTGTAAGTAACAAAACCATGGCTTTCAACCTCATTTGTTGTGCTGTCGGGCAACAGAATATTATTAAAAGTCCAGACCAGAATTCCCGGGTCATATATTTCCAGCTCGCATGGATGACTGGAAACTCCTCTTTCAAAAGTCATCATATTATGAAGATTACTAACAGTGTCAACAATCACAACCGTAAATGCCGTGTCAGTTCCGGTATTCTGGAAGTTAATCTGATATGTAAGAGTAATATCATCGCCAATGTAATTGTTTTCTGTAATACCTGAAGGATAAACCTCTTTAGCATTCGGATCATAAGAACTGGTTATTTCTCTGCAATAAGTATCAATAAAATGTCCTTCATCATCATAAGTATTTGTGGTAATATAACCGTAAGATGTTCCGTTATTATCTCTGCAGGCTTCAATTGTATGAACGGAATAATCACTGTCTGGATGTTCCGGGTGCTGATCTGCTTCGAGGCGTATTGCACTTCCGTTAGTAGCCCAGCAAATTTCTGTACTTGCCCCGCCCGACAACTGGAATGTTCCGGTAAAAACCAGAGTGTCGTTAGCGAATATTCTGTAATCCTGTGCATTTTCCATGTCTCCAACTCCCAGACCTGCGTTATTTGTTATTGTAAAACATGCATTCAGGTTTTCAACACAATCTCCTGTAACTGCAATATCGGAATGATCCCAATCGCCAAAATCTGTTCCGCATGGAGTATTCGGAAAAATTGTTGCCGTAACGCAACTTGTTTGTCCAATCAAACCAAGATTGCAATCTACGTAAACTGTAATAACAAAATCTCCCGATTCAAAAGGATCAATATTATTAAGCTCAAACCTGTAAACATTTCCCGAAACAGATGAATAAGGCAATGTACTTGAAACATAAGTCATAACAGAACTCAGCTGAACATCAATATACGCATTTTCAGCAGTCAATGTTCCTGTATTTGAGTATTGTACAACAATATTGCTATTAAAACATGGCCGAATACCAGCCAACGCAACAGAGGTATTTAAAAATGGGCAGAAATAAGTTGGGTATAATCCTATATTAATATTTTGTAAAGTGTCCTCAATATTTTCAATTGTGATATTCTGAAAACCGCTTTCGGGACAGGAAATGTTGTAAAACTGAAGTGGAACAGCATGAATTGTATAAGTCCCTTCATCAAGGAAAAATTTGTAATATCCATTTTCGTCTGTATATGCATAGAATGATCCCGGATTAGCGTAAATAAGCCTGTCAGGTACGGCTTCTCCTTCATCAAAAATACAATTTGCATTTGTATCATTATAAAGATAGCCAAAAACATTAACCCCTGTAACATTTATTACAGTCTGAGCCGTTCCGCTGCAATCTCCGAATTCTACATAATAAGTAATTGTATGTAGTCCGATTCCTGCTACAGAAGGGTCAAAAATGCCGGCAGAAGCATCAGTTATTCCTGTACCCGACCATGTTCCACCTTGAATATTTGCATGAAGAGTTACAGGTTCATCATCTGCATATAAATGACTAACATCTGTTATTACCGGAGAAACATTGGCATCATACACAGTAAATACAAAGTCATTAAGAATCGAACACTCAGAACCGTTTGTAATCTGATAAAAGACTAATTGCATGCCTATACCAGCAACTGAAGGGTCAAATGTTCCGTTTATAGAATCTGTAATTCCTGTTCCCTGCCATACCCCGCCAGGAATCTGTGCAGAAAGATTAAACGCCGGAGAGTTATAACAAATCGGGCCATTTAATGAGTTAATTCCTGCAAAGGTCTCTGAAACAAATACTTGTATAGTGTTTGTCCCTTGACAAGTATTATCATCTTCTGCAACTAAATTAACATCATAAGTGCCTGATACCGGATAAAGAATATTCTGCGGATTTGCAACAGAGGACGTATTAAGTGCGGCACCGTCAAAAAACCAGTTATAATAAACAAGATTTGATGTGGATGAAAATTCAAAAGATATTTCGCCTCCCGAACAACAAAAATATGAATCCGGGATTATTGTAATCTGAGGATTCGCATTTATTGTCAAACTCACCGGAATTCTGTCACTTTTGCATGTTGTTGCAATTTCTTCTGTTTCTGCATAATAAGTATAAACACCGGGAGTTGTTTCATTTGAAATATAAAAATTAAAACCCTCAGATAAAATTGTTCCATCTGTCATTTCATCATACCAATTTATTCGAAAGCCAACGGCTGGTTCATCTACTGTCAAAGATGGAATTTCATTATTTTGGCATATGACCTGATTCTGTGGATTTGCAGGAATTGGAATATAATCACACTGACTAAAGCCAATTTTACTTAATAATAATCCGAGAAAAATCACTAAAAAAATGAAATTTCGATTTTTCATATTCATGGTCTTATCTTTTATTAGTAACTTTAACAACCAAACTATAGACTAAAACTTAGTGTAATGGTTGCTTAAATATTGATTTAATTTTAAAATGATATATTATATTTTGATATTTATCTAAATATCATTGATGGAATTGCACAATGTCAGATGTTTTTAAAATATTGGATACAAATCTCTTCGCCGGAATAGCCTTCCTAAAAACTCCACCTACCCCTCAAAAATGCATATGTCCCTTTTCCTCCTGAGACCACTGGAATATCACTGTAAAAAGCCTGTACATTAAAGTCAATCATAAAATTATCTGCCATCGAAACAGAAACAGAAGGCCCTGCAAATACAAAATTATTTTGCGGACTGTACATTGCCGACACACTGATATTCACAAGCGGGGATAACGGATATGCCATCATTAAAAAAGCCGAAAAACGTGCAAATGACAGATTTTTTGCACTTAACTGCATTTGGTAAAAATCAGCAATGTTAAAACCTGCATCTTTCTTTGCTGATGTATTGAATAAAACTTCGCCCTGAACCATAATTGCATTTTTAAAAACATAATCGTAACCAACCGAGGCAGAAACAACACCGCTTGTATCTGTCAGATTATCCATAGGATGAAAATAGCTTGCCTCGCCACGGAAACTCCCGTTGAATAAATTTCCGGTAAAACCAAATCCTGCAACAAAATCATCAGAGCGAAACAATCCGCCCATCACCTGAAAATCATAATTGAATTTATTAAACGAATACAACCCGGCAGCAGTTATGCTGGTATCGTTGTTTACAGCCGTGGCAAAATCAAGACGGGATGCATAACCGAGATTATACTGAACTCTCAGAGCGTCGCTTCCGGGTTTTTCTTCGTAATCAAAATCAAAATAAGAATACGCGTTAAAAATGTCGTTGGCGTTCCATACAAAAGTCTGTCCCCAGTTTATACGGTTACGGCCGGCAGTAATATTCCACTTGCCTTTCTGTATTTCAACAAAAGCACGGTCAATTGATGTATTAAAGAAAAAAGATCTGTTTTCAAGATAATTCCATGAAAGATCTGCGAAGCCTGTATTTTTATCAATCATATCGGCATAAACATTTCCGATTCCGGGATAGTACAACCCACTAACCTGCTGACCGTAAAAGAAACGGTTACGTACGCTTAATTTAACATCAATCCATTCTGCAGGATAATAAGAAAAATCGAGACGGTTATGGATAAGATTGTCTGTATTCCAGTATGTTTCAACATCGGTAAAACTTGCAGTTTGCATGTATTTTATGTATCCGTCAAGTTCAAATTTCTTAGGTTTATCCTGCGAGAAACCGTACTGCGAAACAATCACGGACAGTAATATCAGTTGTATTATTTTTCTTTTCATCTTTTTATTTCAACTACAGCCTAATCTTTTGAGCATTTTACGACTTGTTTCGACTTTGGTCTGAATTGTTTTTATGTTTATCTTATTCAATCTGATTCAGGATTTGTATTAGTTACAATTTGACATCGCTTTTAACCTTACCGTCATCAATTGTAATAATCCTGCGTGCTTTGTTAACAACCCGCTGGTCATGAGTAGAGAAAATAAATGTAATATTCTCTTTCTTATTCAGTTCTTGCATAATTTCCAGCAAATTGTTGGTTGATGCGGAATCGATATTTGCTGTAGGTTCATCTGCCAGAATAAACTTTGGTTTTGAAGCCAAAGCCCTGGCCACTGCAACTCTTTGCTGCTGACCTCCTGAAAGTTTCGATGGCCGGCTGTTTAATCTGTCGCCAAGACCTACAGCCTGCAACATTTCTATTGCTCTGGCTTCCCGATCATTCTTATTTTGATTCTGCAACTGCATAATGAACTCTACATTTTCTTTTGCAGTTAATACCGGGATAAGATTATATGCCTGAAAAACAAAGCCGATATTTCTAAGACGAAAATCAATAACCTGTCTCGAATTAAGTAAGCCAATATTCACTCCGTCAACTATTACTTCTCCTTTGGTAGGCTTATCAAGCCCTCCCAGCATATTCAGGAATGTTGTTTTTCCGGAACCGGAAGGTCCGACAATAGCTGTAAATTCACCCTGTTCAAAGCTTAAATCTATTCCGTTAACCGCATTTACCGGAATTTCGGATTCCGTGTAAATTTTGTACAAATCTTTAATTTCTATTATTTTCATGTTGCTATTTTTTTGTATTATTTTATTCTTTTTCTAAACTTATGGTGACTGAACGTAGTCGAAGTCACCATTATTCCGTTCTCAACACTTCTGCCGGATTCATTTTAATAGCTCTCCGGATAGGGAATATTGCCGAAAACAATGCCGTAACAACAGTTAAGATTACCACCTGCACATAAAATCCGGTATTCAAAACCGGATACAGCATAGAATCATAACCCAGGCTTTCAAAAGCTTCGGCATACATCCCCAGATTTATTCCCACTCTGCCGAAATACGAAACCAACACCTGTGAAAAAACAATACCTATAATTGTTCCTATAAATGTCAGGAATACTGTTTCCCAAACAATCATTCTTCGTATTTTCGGTTTATTCATTCCTATTGCCATTAACATTCCCAGTTCTTTCTTCCTTTCCAGAATTGACATCAACATAGTATTTATAATCCCGAATGCCAAAGCCATCAAAATAATAAGAACCAGATAAGATCCGTATTGGGTCATCATGTCTGTCATCATTGCCAGATCGGGACTTATCTCTTTCCATGTCCTTACAAGATTATCCTTTCCTACTATACCCTGAACTTCTGTTTTAACCTCATCAAGTTTATCATTATCATCTATAAGTACAGCAATTTCATGAGAAATGTCTCCGTCATAAAGACATATTTGTGCAATATCGTCTTTCTTTACAAATACCTGTGTTTCGTCATAAGCTTTATTTGTCGTTTTATAAATACCGCAAACTCTGAAAGTCGCTCCGGTCAAAGTTCCCGAGGTATCCTGAAAGTTAAGTACAACTTTGGAGCGAAGATCTAACTTTAATTTCTCAGCAAATTCAGCCCCGACAAGAATCTGATTTCCTTTGTCTTCAGCAAAATAGTCTCCGGCAACCAACCTTGTACTGATGTCACTAACTTTAATTTCGTCGGCAGGAATAATCCCGTTTATAACAACTCCGGTTGCTGTCTCTGCAGAGCTTGCCATTGCACTGATTTTTAATCTCGCTGAAGCGGTTACTCCTTCTATTTTACGGATTTTACTTAAATACTCATTGGTGTTGGCAATAAAATATTTGCTTTCCTGATTGTCGATGTATTTAGGATTATGAATCTGTATATGCGCCATTTCGGTAGATATTGCAACTTTGATTCTTTGTTCCATCATACCAAACATTAATGCAGAGGAAAACACTCCTCCGATCATTCCGATACATACAGCAGCAATTACAACCAAGGATCGGGTTTTACTCCGCCAAACGTTTCTCCATGCTATTTTTATTAGTTCCATAAATAAATTTTTATAAAATTTTAAATTCTATACTCAAATCACAAAACATTCATTTTTTACCTTTTGGGGATTACAATTTAGTCTCTCCCTGTTTATTTTTTCAAAGCCTTTACTACCTGTATATTTTTAATTCCCCAAAGCGGATATATAATTGCAATAAGTGTGATTATCAACACGATCAAAGGCTCTTTAAGATAATACGACAATTGCCATGCTACCGGCATAATTGCTTCAAAGCCATAAGCTTCATACGTTTTAGCCATCTCCCCCGTAAAAACAATAGGATTTATATGCAGATAATAAATTATAGGGAAACTTGCCAGAACAGAAGCAACAATCCCTACAAGCGCGATAAAAATCATTTCGCAGGAAACAAGAATAATAATTTTTGACTTCTGCATTCCCACCGAAATCATTACTCCGAATTCTTTTATCCGTTCAGCAGTCATCATTAATGCAGTTCCGAAAATGCCAAACCCGATAACGATATAAAGTATCATTAACATTATTTGCCCGCTTTTACTATCAGATTCAATCATCTGAAGTAACTCCGGCATTTCTTTTTCCCAGTCCAGAATCTCATAGCTGGCAGGCAAATTCGCAGCAAGTCTTTCTGTTGTTTCCTTAAATTCAGAGTTATCATTAAGTCTCAGTACAACACTTGTTAACCTTCCCTGCATACTGAATAATTCCTGAGCCTGCTTTATTTCCATATATGCCAGTCCCGAATTCAACTGAGGATTCGGAAGCTTAATAATACCGGTAACCTTATACAATCCAACTGCGCTTACTCCCTGATATCCCTGCCCTATAAATGCAATGGAATCGCCGACCACGACACCCATAAATTCTGCATATTTCTGTGTTATCAGTAATCCTCCCGTTTCAGAATCAGGAAAATTTCCTTCAATTAATCTGTTTTTTAATCCGGCTTTTGTAAATTCAAGCTCCGGGTTAACTCCGATTACTGCTATACCTTTGGTCTTTTCGCCAAATGCACTTAATGAAAATGTCTCTATTTTTGGATGAAGTTCTTTTACGTTCTCATCCGAAAGTAAATAATCCGAAATTTTATCGTTGAACTCCATAGAATTTAATAATGTCGGATCGTCATGATAACCTTTTTGGTGTACCTGAATATATCCGTAAAAATCATCCACAGAAGTCTTTATCATGTGATCATAAGTCCCATTCTGTAATCCCACCATAATCAGCGATAACATTAACGCGAAAAATACAGACCCGGCTGTTATCAAAGTCCTCTTTCTGTTTCGCCAGATATTTCGCCATGCTATTTTTAATATTTCCATTTTTTATAATTTAGTTTGAAGTGCGAAATTCGGAGTCCGAAGTTATTGGTTTCGGGCATCTTAAACGCCTTTCCTTTGTTATGTTAAAATTTATAATTATTAAATAATTCATACTTGTTAGTTAGTTTTATCTCCATTTCCCATTTAATTTTTCAACTCCGCACTTCGCACTCCGAACTTTGAACTTTAAACTTTCCCCTACTTTTTCATTGCCTTTATAAGTTTAATTTTTCTAATTCCGTAAAGCGGGTACATTATTGCAATAAAGGTTATTACCAAAACAATGACCGGCTGAGGATAATAATAAGAAATGTCCCAGGCAATCGGCATTATCGGTTCAAGTCCGATTGACTCGTAAGTATTTGCAATTTCCCCGGTTAATTTCATAGGATTAAGATGCAAATAATACATTATAGGGAAGCTTGTAACAATTGACCCGAAAATTCCGACTATTGCAATTAAGAACATTTCCAGTGCAACAACAATTATGATTTTCGACTTTTGCATTCCGACAGCAATCATAATTGCAAACTCTTTTATTCTTTCTGCTGTCATCATAAGTGCCGTTCCGAAAATTCCGAATCCTACAACAATATAAAGTATCATCAGAATTATCTGACTGCCTCCTGCCTTGGATTCGATTAACTGTTTTAACTGCGGCATCTCCTGAGACCATGTAAAAATTTCATAATCTGAAGGTAAAACGTCCGTCAGTTCTTTGGTGGTTTCTTCAAGTTTTTTATTATCGTTTAATCTCAGGACTATGCTGGTAAGACGGCCTTCCAGATTAAACAACTCCTGAGCTTCTGATAGTTCCATATATGCCAGACCGGAAT
Organism: Bacteroidales bacterium; assembly: GCA_003249955.1. Taxonomy (GTDB): domain Bacteria; phylum Bacteroidota; class Bacteroidia; order Bacteroidales; family ML635J-15; genus Bact-19. Next base: position 22,160 of record QKHS01000098.1, read on the forward strand.
TAAGCTGAGGATTAGGGATTTTGATAATTCCGGCAACTCTGTACAGACCAATGGCACTGACACCCTGATACCCCTGCCCTATAAAAGCAATAGAATCTCCGACTCCAACACCCATATATTCTGCATATTTTTCTGTTACAACAAGCCCACCGGACTCCGAGGCCGGGAACTCACCGGCAATAAGTCTTTTCTTTAACCCCGGTTTTGCGAACTCAAGTTCGGGAATAACAGCAATTACTGCAATTCCCTTGGTTTTGTCACCATATGCGCTAAGCGAAAAAGTTTCGATTCTCGGATGCAGCGCATTTACATTTTTTCGATTCTCGGATGCAGCGCATTTACATTTTTATTTGAGAGTAAACATTTTTTTATTTTGTCATTGTACTCGAGAGTATTAACGAGAGTTTTATCCTCAGTATATCCTTTCTTATGAACCTGAACATATCCGTAAAAGTCCTCTACCGATACTTTAATCATATTGTTAAAAACGCCTTTCTGCAAACCAATCATAAGAACAGACAACAGCAGTGCAAAATAAACAGATCCGGCTGTAATAAGAGTTCTCTTTTTATTGCGCCAGATGTTGCGCCATGCAAGTTTAAAGTAATTCATAGGCTTTTGTTTTTCTATAATGGTGGTTGTGTAGTAAAACTATTTTACTTATGCCACACACAATTACTTAATCTTCTTCATATTCTGTTGGGTAAAAAATGTTTCATCCAGCTTATAATCAAAAATAATATTGTCCATAATAAGAATGGTTTTTTGTCCTTTTTTATCAGCCGGAACAGTTGTAAATACCGTAGGGATATTTTTACCACCTATAGTTTTATAGTCGGTTGCAGTTTCTGTTTTTGACAAATAATCATCTTCATCATAATATTCAGATTTTAAGATGTCGAAACCATCTTTGGTAATCCATAAAAGGACCTTTCCCCAAACCACATTTGCAGTAGCTAAAGGAATAAGTTCAATTTTATAACAATCTTTGTCAAGCAGTTTCTCATTTCCTATTATTTTATGCGTATAGGCATTTACAATAGAGGACTGATTAATAAGATCGTCATTGGTAAAATCGCTGCCCATCCACGATTGCATCATCATCGATGGCGGAAGTTTTATCATTCTGTTTATTGTTGGTTGCCAGTTCCACATTTCTTTCAATCTTTTCATGTGAACCTGTCCCTTTTCCTTTGCCGGCGCAGTTATGTAAACCATAGAATAATCCGTGCCCAGCGACCATGTTTTCATGGAAATGCTTCTCTCGTAAGTAGGACGGACAATTTTCATCGTCATTTCTGTGTAACTTGATTTCCCGTTCGATTTTTCATAAGCTTTACTGACTATTTCTTTTGCATCCTGCGCATGAACAAAATTTACCGTCAGAAAAAGTAAAGCAATGCAGATAATTTTTGTTTTCATAACTTCTTTTTAAAATATTATTTGGCTTCTTCTAATAATTTTTGAGAACTATTTTTAAAAATAAAAACATCTTTACAACTCTGTTATAACTTGTCTTTTATAAACATACTTTTTAATCTTTGCTTGAATTTCTCAATCATTTCATCCGGAAATAATTCCGGTGCAAAGACATATTGCATTGAAAAGCCTTTGAAAATACTGGCGAATATAAACATCTCCAACTGGGGATTTTCAAACCGCTCTGTAAAATACTTATAAATCAATTGCTGGCTTTTCATGATTTTCTCACTGTATTCTTCCCTTTTCAGTAATTCAAAAACATCCTTTTGTAACGAAATCTGAAAGTATAATTTCCAATGTTCGTTGTTTCTCCTCATCATGCCGAAAATCAGACTGAAAAAATCCTCCATCTCTTTTGAAGTAATCTCGTCATCATGGTCAGGATTCATCATATTCATGACATCAACTGTAATTTCGTCCATTATAGCCTGAAGGAGCGCTTCTTTACTTGCAAAATAATTATACAATAATCCTTTGGAGATTCCGGCTTCTTTTGCAATCATGCTTATTGAAGAAGCATGAAAACCTTTATCAGCAAATAATCTTACAGCAACATCTATTATCTGTTGCCGTTTTTCCCCTCTTATTAATTCAAATTGTTTTGCTGTTCTGGGTGACATTTTTATTACTTTTTGACTGAACGTTTGGTCAAAGATAATGTGTGATTTTTAAAAATGCAAATTTTTTTTTATCTTTTAACACTCTTTTTCACCGTATTATTTCGTAACTCACCCGAAAAAGATAACAATTTGTCTGATTTCACTTATCAAAGATAATATCAAAATATATTTTTGAATTGTAAAAATTATTTTATACCTGTCATATGAAAATAACAATTCTTAACGGAGACAACAAATCAAACGGCAATTTTACCGGTTATATTTCGGAACTTTCCAAAATTCTTGCAACGGAAAATACGATAGAAGTATTCGATCTTAATAAAATGAATCTGAAATTCTGCACAGGTTGCTGGTCATGTTGGTGGAAGACTCCGGGAGAATGTGCAATGAAAGATGATGCCGGTATTATTTTTCGTTCGGTAATAAATTCCGATTTATTAATATTTGCATCTCCGCTTACGGCCGGGTTTACAAGTTCTGAACTTAAAAAAATTACAGACCGGCTTATTGTTTTGATTCATCCTTATATTGAGGTAAGAAATGATGAATTTCACCACAAAAAAAGATATGATAAATATCCCGAAATAGCTGTAATAGTTGAAAAAAACAGCGATACTGATGATGAAGATCTTGAAATAATCTCAGATATTTATAAAAGACTGGCTATTAATTTTCATTCATCCTTAAAGTTCTTCAAAACAACTGATGATGACGGAGTAAAAGAAATCAGTCTGGCAATAACAAGTACAAAAACACAAAAAACACAAAAAGTATGAGTCTCGCAATAATTAACGGGTCGCCACGTGGCTTGAAAAGTAATTCTGAATTACTGATGAGAAATTTTATCGAAGGATACTGTAATATAATACCACGAATACCTGAACAATTATTCCTTGCCAAAGCTTCGGATCTGGCAGGAATTCCTGACAAAATAAAAACTTCACAAAATATAATTGTAATTTTTCCTTTATATACAGATTGTATGCCCGGAATTGTAATGCAATTTTTTGAAGATGCTTACGAATCCGGTATTTTAAATTCAAAAAATGTTGGATTTATTGTCCAGTCAGGTTTTCCCGAATCGAAGCATTCTGTATTTGTTGAACGCTATCTCGAAAAATTATGCCGGCGCTTAAACTGCAATTATTTGGGTACAGTCATAAAAGCCGGAGTTGAGGGAATCCGGATACAGCCTCCTTCAATGACAAAAAAACTATTTGCCGCGTTTTCTCTGTTAGGAGAAGAGTTTGCAAAAACAGGGGAATTTGACAGAACAATAAAAGATCAGCTTATGGGCAGATACGAATTCACCGGGGCAACTATTGGTTTACTTAAAATAATTTCTAAAACCGGAGCCTTTAACATGTATTGGAACAAAAAATTAAAAGAAAATAATGCCTTTAAGTTACGTAATTCCAATCCATATTCAGAATTCAGGAATTAATCTTTAAGTCTGTTTGAATATCCATAAATCGTTTTACGGCCGGTTTTGTCCCGGAACAAATTAAAATGCCGGTCATTTAGATATATGGAATTTGTTTTGAGTTAAGCTTGTGCAAGCACTGCAATACTTAGTTTAAGCCCGTCAACAGTCAGTAAAACCTCTCCACATGCTTCAATTGTTGAACCTGTTGTAATAACATCGTCTATCAGCATCACATGCTTGTTTATTAATAATTCAGGCTCATTTATCACAAACTTTCCTGATACATTTTTCCATCTTTCTTCTTTTGTCATTTTGGTTTGGGTAACAGTTTCCTTTGCTCTTACCAGA
>QKHS01000029.1 GCA_003249955.1 Bacteroidales bacterium
CCCATCGTTTTGGGATTGCAAAAATAGATACTTTTTTATTACTACCAAAACTTTTTTCACTTTTTTTTTACTTTTTTTTCGTACCATACCAAAACCCTCTGTGTATCTGCATTTTACATTTACTACTTTTTAGTTTTTAACAATGCATTTTTGTGATTATTATTAATTTGTTCCCGATTTTTCTTATTTTTACTTCAAATTTTTCCAAATGAACAAGAAAACAAACAGCAAAAAATCAGCAAAACCGGAGAAAGGAGTTAAAGCGTACTTTCTTTATCTCATTATATTAATGGTATGCTTCGTTTTGTACGGGCAATCTGTCAACAATGATTTTAATATTGATGATGACTATGTTTACGAAAACCATCAGCTTGTGCAAAAAGGGATAAGCGGGATTCCCGAGATATTTACATCAAGATACAACACCCGTGATGAACAATATTTCGGGTACAGACCTCTGACGATTGCAATATATGCAATAGAATATGAGGTATTCGGGAGTAATGCTCACTCTGCCCACTTTATAAATATTGTTTATTACACAATCTGCTGCTGGTTGTTGTTCTATTTCCTCGGACTTATCTTTAAGGAAAAGTATCCGCTTAACTATTTATGGATATCATTTCTTGTTGTTTTGGTGTTTGCCGTTCATGCTATGCACACAGAGGTTGTGCTAAGCATAAAGAACCGTGAGGAAATAATAAGTATGATTTTGGGGCTAAGTTCTGCTATTTTCTCAATCAGATTTTTTATCTCCAGAAAGTACCTTTACCTGATACCGGCTGTTTTATGCCTTGCATTGGCTTTTCTGGCAAAAGAATCCGCAATTGTTTTCCTGATACTTATTCCGCTGAGTATTGTATTTTATAAAACAGACATTAAGTTGTTTACCGGCTTCTCTATTGAGAAATCATATTTCGGAAGTTTTTCAAAAAAAGAAATCCCGTTTCTTGCCTTGCTTTTATTATGGATATGCTTTTATCTGGTATTGACACCTGTATTAAATATATTCGGGAACTTAAAGGTCTCTCTGCACAATTTTCATGTTGATTTAAAAGCTTCTTTCGCCTGGCTGCTTTTTGTCCTGACATATTTAAGCATCATATTCCTTCGTTGGAAAAGCGGAAGAAAAATTCCATTCTCGAAAAGGAATATAATTATGTGGTCATTGATACTTACATTTTTCATTATTTCAATTTTTACAAAATCCTCGCTACTCATATTAATTACATTCATATTTTTCTTTATCACGCTCTTCCCCGAAAAAAACGGAGCTAAGTCTCTGTTCAGTTTCAGGTTTCTGGAAAACTCATCAAAAAAAGTGTTGTTCTCGATTTTAAGTCTGGTTGCTCTTTCCGGAATTGTTTTGGCAGTTGTCTATTTTATTCCTAAACAAGCTTTACCTGAAACAAACGCCCCGGTATTTAAATGGCAAAATCCTGCTTTTGAACAAGGGAGCAGTATCTTTGATAAGATTGCAATAGCTTTATACAGCTTGATTTATTACATAAAGCTGCTATTAATTCCTTTCCCGCTTAGATTTTACTATGGGTATAAAATGGTTCCTGATGTAAGTATTTTTCACCCTGTGGTATTAATTTCTCTTGCTGTACATTTATATTTATTGTTTGTTGCTTTCAAAGGATTTAACAAAAGAAGCAACTTATCATACGGGATTCTGTTTTATTTTATCGCAATATTTCCCTTTGCAAACACATTCTTTCCGTTAACGGGGATTATTGCCGAGCGTTTATTGTTTGTTCCGAGCATAGGTTTTAGCATAGCTGTTATATTTATATTATTTAAAATTCTCAAAACTGATCTGAATACGGAATTTAATAAAAACATGCGGTTTACAGTTCTTGGTCTTGCTATGATATTGATTCTGCCAAACACAATAATCAGTTTATATCGTAACGACGACTGGAAAAACAGGGAAACTTTGTTCTCTCATGATATACAATATCTGGAAAATTCGGCAAAGGCCAACACTATGTATGGAAATTTGCTGATTGGCGAGGTTTATACCGCAGTAAAAAACAACGTGCCTGTTGCAAATTACAAAAATCAGGTAGAAATGGCTGTCAGATATTTTAACCAGTCTGTAAGTATTGACTCTACATACTCGAATCCATGGCACAATTTAGGCTATATAAACATGATTCTTTACAAAAATTATGAGCTGGCCGAGTATCAGTTTACAAGATGTCTTGATGTTGATTCAACAATTGCAGCAGCATATCTTAACCGTGGGATTACCAATTATTACCTTAAAAACTATCAGCAATCAATCAAAGACCTGGAAGATTACGTAAATAAAAACAAGAATTATAAAGACAAGGAATACGACAAGGCTTATTTATTTACGGCAAAATCTTATCTTGAACTGGGAGATACTTTAAAATCCACAGATTATTATATTCTGGCAACTGATAATCTCAAAAAGCAGAATCTTAACAAAGCTGTTCTGGACGATATTAAGAATTATTTTATTATGGTACGTGATTTTAAGGATGCAATCAGAATTTCCGACATAGAAATCAGTATGAATCCTGACATTGACGCACCTTATGTTGAAAAGGGAAATTTCTATCTTATTTCAGGGGATACTGTTAAAGCTGTCGAAAACTGGGAAATTGCTTTTAACAAATTCAACGGAAACTTTAATATCGGGATGACACTAAGCGGGTATTTCAGAGAAAAGGGAAATATCGAAAAATCCGAATACTATTATAAAACTGCTGTTGAATTCAGACAAAAAAATCAAACGCCCGGGAATTAGATAAGTTCAAGTCTGCGTAAAGCTTCGTCTTCTCGTTCTCTCATTGCTAAAGATTCGTCTTCGGTATCGTCTTCAAAGCCACATAAGTGAAGTATGCCATGGATAATAACCCTGTATATTTCTGATTCACCGGTGCCAAGCAGCACAGAATTTTCTTTTATTCTGTCAATGCTTATGTACATTTCACCCGAGACTATGTTTTCTTCCCTGTAATCAAATGTGATAATATCTGTATAATAATCATGATCCAGATGCTGGCGATTCATTTCCAACAGGTACTCATCCGAACAAAAAACATAATTAATATTTCCGACTTCGAGGTTTTCTATCTTTAATTCCGAAACAATCCACTTTTTGATACTTGCGAATTTCAATCCCGGTTTTTCAACATCTTCACTAAAAAAATTTATTGCCATAACTATTCCTGACTTAATTTCTTAAGATACTCTTTGTATCTGCCGTTATAAAATGAATTTAATTTAAGGTTCGACATCTGCAGAAGTTCGTTAAACCTTATTTCTTTTTCCTTATCTTTAAATGCCTTGTCCGGATTACTTAATTTATAATCCTTAGCCTCGTTGGATTTCCGTTTATTGTCAATTTCTCTTTCTCTCTCACTATTTTCGGCCTGAAGTAAACGGGTTAAAATCTGCTCCGACCTGTTTATTGTAGTTGGTGTAACATTACCATTAATTATATCTTTAAGATTATCTTCCATCATACGGTTAATATCTTTGAGAATTTTTGCTGACTCCGGACTTATCCCGCTATTCATCATTTCGTTCATCATTTGTTGCATCATTTCCTGCTGCATCAACATTTTTGCCATCTGTTCACTTTTATTCCCACCCGGATTTTTACCAGATTCTTTCATCTGGTTAATCATATCCTGCATTTGCTGTTTAAGTCCCTGCTGCATGTCTCTCATTTTTCCGCCCGGTTTTCCCTGCCCTTGTTTGGTACAATTATTACATTGACCATCACCGCTCTTTTGCTGCGACATTTGTTGCTGCATTTGCTCCATCATTTCAAGTAATAAAAGTGCAAGGTTATTTGCAGATGTCATTATCAATTGCTGTGATGACTCGACCAGATACCTGCGGTTATCGCCGATTTCGCTCATTACAGTATTAAGATTTTTGTAAATATCTGACATTTCTTTATTTACAAGCGGACCTAATTCCGGAATACGACCCGACATCGCGTTAAGCGAATCGCGTATGATATTAAAATTGTCCCCTGCATTTTTTTGCTTTACAATATATTCTTTGTAACGGGGATCTCTGGGACTTAGTCCCTTTTGCTGTGTAAGAATTTCTTCCTGATCAAATGAAAATGTAACAAGATTCTCGATTACCTGCCTTATATCTTCAATATTTTCCTGCATTTGCTCCGCCGACTGAGAATCCATGGAAGAACTCATCTGTTCGGCCATTTGCTTCATATTTTCAGAATTCTGCTTTTGCGATTTGGATGCCTTTGAATTTTTACCTTCTTTCATTTCCTGTTCCGACTGATCAAATTGTTCGGAAATCTCATCCATTTCTTCCTTAAAATCATCCAGATCCATGGGTTCTTTCAATTCCGAATTCTTTTCCAGAGTTTTTTCGTAATCTTCTTTCAGCTTATTAAACTGATCTTCCTGTTCTTTTTGTTTATTAATCAGATCTTCGTTCGAAAGTTCTTTATCTTTGGTCTCTTCCGACAATTCCTCATGTTCTTTTGCCAGTTCTTCGAGTTTGTCAACGGTATTCTTAAGGCGCTCCTCTACTTCTGTTTTCTTTAAAAGTTCCAGAGTATTGTCCATGTTTTTTTCCATTTCTTCGGAATTAAACTTGATATCTTCTGCTATTTTAAAGAATTCGTCTTTATTAAAATCATCCATAAGCTTCTGCAGTTCTTCCATGAGTTTTTTCATCTCTTCATCCATGAGATTCTCCATTAGCTCATTAATCTGTTCCTGTTTTTTTACCAATTCCTCATTTTTCGAGAACTGCTCCTTATATTGCTGCATTGATGACTGCTCTTTTTTTATGTCATTCATCAAATTCTCCAGCTTGGTCTGTGAGTCGAAAATCTGCTGCATCATCTGGGTTCTTTCAAACGATGACATTTGTTCTGTCAAAAGTTTCTTTTGCAAATCTTCTATATCTTTTCTGAGTTTTGTACTTACCTCTTTTGCTTCATCAATTTTATTTTCGGTTTCTTTATTTGCCTCATCTGTCATTTTCTGCAAATCATCCGCTGTAGGAACAACAAATTCCATCATTGCCGTTCTGGATTTCTTTGCTCCGTTAACAGCATCATTATCAGACACTTCAAAGTAATAACTTACATTTCGGCCTTTAACATCAAGAGAACCAAAGTCAAAAGCATAATAAAAATCCTGAGATGTTATTGATTTCGAAAACGGTATATTAATACGGATAAGAGTATCGCTTTTTTCTCCCGGAATACAATTAAACGTGAGATTAGTAAATCCGTAATCGTCATCTATAAAACCATTAAAATAAATAACTGTAAACTGTGCTGTATCAACAATATTTTTTACTCTTACCGAAGGATATAAATCGGGAATTACGTTTATCTGATAATTGATTCCGGTTTTTTCTTCAAAATATTCATTCGAAACATTAAGTGTATATACTCCTGATTTGGTTATTCGCCTTTTAACGCTGAAAGATTTATCGTTTTTAACGGCAGAAATGCTTATTGTGTCAAAAACAACCGATAGCGAATTAAGGTTTGAAGTGTTAAATGTCCATAAAACTTCTGATCCGGCCGGGACATCTATATCTCCTGAATTGTTGTAAACTTTTTCTTCAATTCCGGTATAGGCAGGTGCTTTTACCCGAACTTTAAAATCAATAATTACCGGTGCAGGTAAAACTTCAATTTTGTAGTCCGGGGAGTTTACTTCAAGTGCTGACAAAGAAAATTTGATATCATTATTCAGGTTTTTGAAGTTATATCTGAAAACTCCGTTCGACTCTTTTTCCATGTAAAATTCATTTCCCGAATATTTTATCAGTACCTGATCGGGAGAGTATTGACCGGCAGCTTTAACACGAACAGTAAAATCGTCTCCTTTTTTTACCTGCATAGTATCATTAAGCACAGTAAATGCAAAAGGAGCGGGCGCTACATAATGTTTATCAAAATTTATTATCCGCTCTGTAGCTTCTGTGAGCATTCCGGGCCAAAAAATAAAAACGGCTGCAGTAATAACTGATAGCGGAATAAGATATCTGAGATATCTCACATTTTTTCTGAGATTAATTGCAGAAACAAAAGGAATCGGCGACAATCTTATTGTCCGCTGATTTATACTTGCAATTATTATATCGCTGAATTCCCCGTTTTTTTCTGATAACTCCTTAAGTTCCAGTGTATTCTGAAGCTTATCTGCAATCTCAGGAAAGTGATCTCCTATTATCTTGCTTGCCTGTTTGTAATTTATTGTTTTGCCTATTTTAAACAAGTTCAATAATGGCAAAAGAATCATACGGACAAAAATAAAGGTAAATGTTAATGCTGTGACAAGAAACAAAACCGTACGGAAAGCAGAAGAAAAACGTCCGAAATATTCTGCCGTGGCAATTATCAGATACCATGCAATATAAACAGAGAATGAAAGTATCAGACCTTTGATTATTTTGTTCAGGTAATACTTTTTGATAAAAGCATCTAATTTTTGCAATAATATCTCAAAAGAATCATTCATAATTTATTTTGCCAACCAGCCCGATGGATTCGAGACAACACTACCTTTCCATATTTCGAAGTGAAGAATTGTTTTATTTTCTGTTTTATCTGTATGTATTTTTCCTATTGCCTGTTTGGCAACAACACTTTCGCCCACACTTACATAAACATTATCAAGCTGTGTATAAACACTCAGATACTCTCCATGCCTTATGATAACTGCATTTTGTGCTCCGGGAACGGCAAAAACTTTTCTGACTTCGCCATCGAATACCGAGCGGGCATCAGAACCTTCCGTTGTCGAAATATCAATACCTTTATTATCTATCTCTATGCTTGTAATAACAGGATGCATTTGTTTGCCAAAACCCAGAACTACTACTCCTCTTTCTACAGGCCATGGCAATTTCCCTTTATTATTGCCAAAATTTGTACTGACAATTTTTTCAGAAGGTGTTAGCTCATATTTGCCGGTTGCCGAACCTGATGTTCTCTTGGCTTCTTCTGCAATAAGTTTTTCTATTTCTCTCTGAACCTGCGCCATTTGTTTCTGCTGATCCTGAAGTTTTTTCTTTAAATCCTGCTCCTGTCCTTTAAGTTTAGCAATAGTTTTTTCCTGTTCTTCCTGTTCTGTTCTCAGATTTTGTTCTTCTCTCTTTTCATCATCAAGAAGTTTTGTCTTATTAAGCCTTGCATCATTAAGTTCCTGAACCTGTATTTCAAGAATATCCTTTAGCGAGTTAATTGCCAGAAACTGTTTTTTCCTGAAATCGGCCAGTTGCTGCATATACTTTAATCTGAGGTATGTCTGATTAAAATCCTTAGCTGCAAGGATAAACATAATAGTGTTGTATTTGTTCTGATTCTTCCATGCCACTCTGATCATTTCAGCATAATCTTCTTTAAGTATTTCAAGATCTTCCTGCATAATTTCTATTATCTGTTCGGTTTCCTGAATACGTTGATCGGTGTAGCTTACCTCGGTGCTTATATTTTCTATTAACTCGCGGCGTGAATCAATATTTTTATTTATAAGGAGCAGGTTATTATATGATGATTTCTGGTTTTCTCTGGTTTCCTTCAATAACTTATTAGTATAGTTTATTTCCTCCTGAGTTTTTTTCTTTTTATTCTCAAGCTCAACCTTTTTTTGCCCGTTAAGCAATAATGCTCCCGGCATTAAAAAGATCAACAATAATATTATTTTGTTTATATTCATTCTACTATAATTTCCTTGTACTTATCTGATACTTTAAAAGGATAACTCATTTCTTCGCTATTAGCAGAGACAGATTCCACCGTAATAACGACTTTGGTTTCAAACTTAGGGGTTCTCAACTCAATTGTAATATCCTTAGGGAAATATTGCCCGTCTGTTAATATTTCGCTACCATATAAAACATAAAGAGACTGCTGCTGAATATAGTTTTCTATGTACATGTCGTGAACCCTGAAAAGTTCCGGCACTACTTTTACAATCTGAAATACAAATTCATTTGACTCATATTTTACTCCATCAGATACAGAAGTGTCGGCCGTTTCTTTATCAAGCTTTCTGTCCCATCTGTTTGTATGCTTGTCGTCAACATAATATCTTGTATATTTCCTTTGCGAAATGGAACTCATACAATAATAAACCGAGTCATCACATTGTTTAAAATTTATAATTGTTTTTGCGGTATCCTCCGGTTCGGGATAGAAAAAGAAATTGTTCGACAAAATTGACTGAATGGCATCATAACTCAGGTCTATCTGAAATCTGTCAGTAAGAAAATCAAAATCTCCTATATAATAAGTATTATCCATCCGGTTAAGATATTTTACACTGTCCTGAGTAATAATAACCCTTGCCCCCTCTATGTTGTACGATCTCAGACTTATCCATATTATACTGTCATCCTGCATTCTTATTATTCCGCTAAAAGTTTCGGATGATTCTCCGGCAAACATTTCAGCAGAAAACTTAAGAGTCAGATTACTATATTCAAATTCATGCTCGTCCAGACTTTTATAAAGTTTTAAAGGCCTTAAATTTTCTTTCTTTCCGTTATTTACAAATGTAACTACTTTACAGGACATTACACCTGTTAATAGAAACAATAAAATCAGGGATAATATTATATATGAGTTTTTCAATTTATTCAATGAGCTTTTTTGTTTTTATTTTCTCGTCCAGATATTCAGAGCCTTTACCTTTTTCAGCGGCCAATATCCACAAATCCAAAGCTTCCTGTGTTTTCCCGGTTTTAAACAGAATATCTCCTTTGTGTTCCAGATAAACCGGATTATCAGGATCTTTTTCCACTGCCTGATTTATAAAGCCAAGTGCCGTTTCCAAATCTCCTTTTTTGTACAAAACCCATGCGTGTGTGTCAAGATATACCGGATTGTCTTTCTCTGCCGATATCAGTTTTGTACTCATTTCCAGTGCTTTGTCAAGATTTTCACCGCGAACGGCCAGAAAATAACTGTAATTGTTCAAAGCCTGAATGTTTTCCGAGTCTTTAAAAAGAATAATATCAAATACCGAATCTGATTTGTGATTATCTCCCAGTTTGTGATAAGCATCGGCCTGCATTCCCAGGAACTCAATCTGTAATTCCTGATCGGAAACCGCCAGCCAGGAAGCATAATCTACTGCATCAACAAGTTCCCGGTAATTTTCTGTAGAATATGCTGCCACTATGTAATAACGGTAAAGTGCCAGAACATTAGGATATAATTCTACAGCTTCTTTTCCCCTTTTGTACATTGACGGCATGTCCTGAAGCAAAAAATCCACATATAATGCCTGCTCCCATATTTCATACTTGTCTTTATCCTTCTCAAGAATAAAATTAAACTCTGTCTGTGCAGATTTATAATCGTTCCTGAATGTAAAAAAGTCCGCATTTAAAGCTCTTACCATAAGATTGTCCGGATAAGAAGATGTTAAAACTTCAAGCAATTTTCCCACATTCGTAATCAGATATTCGTCATCTCCAAGATTCTGAAGCATACTTATTGTCATCTGGACTTTTATATCCATATCCACATCATCACGGGCAAATCCTTTTTGTAAAAGAAGAAAAGTTTTGTCATATTCTCCTGTCAACCTGTAAAAATCGGCCATAGAGAAATATACAATTCCATCATCAGGCTCACTGTTTTCAAGCTCATCATAAATCTTTTTTGCTGCTTCCAGATCGCCGGCATTTACATATGACTCGGCAAGAATGGTTCTGAACCGCATATTTTCAGGGAAAGCCCAGGTAAGTTTCAATATTTCCTGTAATGCACTTTTATAATCGCCTTCTTTATGGTATATCTTCTCTTTTTCCAGAGAAATAATGTCGGTAATTCCAAACTGCTTTTCGGCACGGTTCAGAATTTTCACAGCATCTTCGCTTTTCCCTGATGAAGACAAGATATCTGAAATCTCAAAATAATAATGAATATTGCCCGGGTCTGATTTAATTAATCTTTCATATATTTTTACAGACTCCTCAGGCATGTTATTATTCTGATAGATAAAAGCCAGAAGTAAACTGTAATATTGATTTTCTGTTTTATCCAGTTCAACGGCCTTTTTTGCATATTCCAGTGCAGCAGGATAATCTCTGGCCATATTAAGTATTCCGGCAATTTCATAACAAGCGGCAGCCTGTGTTCTGTCAACGTTCAAAGCCATCTGGTAATTTTGCAAAGCTTCGTTGTAATTTCCAAGAATCTTTTGTTTGTTTGCCTCTAGAAAATAAAAATTAAAATTAAAAGCCTTAACTCTCGGGTCATCATCTTTATCTGCGGTCTTTTTAAAAACCGAACAAGATGACACGACAAGAGCTAGCAAGGCAAAAACCAAAGTATTTTTAAAGGTTCTTAACATGCTGTTTATTTAAAATCAATAACATTAAAATCGCCGATGCTCAGATCTGACACCTTACCGGAGATCTTTGTATTACTTCCTATCATTGAATTATGTGCATTTACACTGTCAATTTCGGAATCGTTCTGAATAATCGTGGTTTTAAGGATACTGTTTGTTACTACAGAATTTTCGCCGATGCTTACATAGGGACCAATAACTGAATTCGCAATTTTTACATTCCGGCCTATAAAACAAGGCTGAATAATTGTACTGTCACGAATTTCGGAAGACGGATCGGTATAAACTGCATCGGGCGATTTTGCCAGAACCCTTGAATGTGTTTTGACTGTAATCGATTTGTTCCCGCAGTCAAGCCATTCTTCAACTTCTTCCGGCAAAAATTTAAGCCCATTGTTTCGTAAATTTTCCAAAGCGGTCGTCAACTGGTACTCTCCGCTTTTTATTATTTTGTTGTCAATAATATTCTGAAGTTCTTTTTTAAGAATTTCTCCTTCTTTAAAATAATAAATTCCGATAATTGCCAGGTCGGACACAAAAGTTTCGGGTTTTTCTTCAAATCCGTTAATAAATCCTTCTTCGTCTGTTGTTACGACTCCGTAAGCTTCCGGATTCTCCACTTTCTGAACCCAGATAATGCTGTCGGTAAAATTATCTATTTTAAAATCGGCAAAGAAAAGCGTATCTGCAAAAGCAACAACGGTTTTACCCTCTAAGGAATCCGCGGCACACCATACTGCATGCGCTGTGCCAAGAGCTTCTGTCTGATAATAAATTTTTGCTTTCGCGCCTGTGTTTTCTGCAATTTTAACAAGTTGTTTTTCTACTTTCTCGCCAAACTTGCCGATTACAAAACCTATTTCATCAATCGGTTCGTCACAAACTTTCGCAATCCCCTCAACCAATCTCTGCACAATAGATTTTCCTGCCAATACGATCAGCGGTTTGGGTACGGTAAGAGTATGCGGTCTCATGCGCGTACCCATACCTGCCATAGGAATTATTATTTTCATCTGTTACTTTTAATTATTTTTACTTGCTTTCTTTAAGCACCATATCAATAGTAATAGCACTTGCCAGAATTGCAATTTTATGTTCTCTTGTAAGATTTGTAGAAGTAAGCTGAACGTTATATTTGTCGGCAGTTGTAAACATTTCTTTAGCAATACCTGCCCATTTTTTTGTAATCATTCCTATCTGCTGACCCTGTGCATCATTAATTACAAAGTTCCATGCTTTCCAGTCTCCGGTAATTTCTCCGACAAGTACATTACTGTTGTCAAATATTTTAAAAGTAGGTTTAAAAAAAGCAAATTTTTGTTCTACTCTTCCTATTTGCATTCCTTGTCCGTCAGCCAAAACAATTTTAGACATAAAGAATGTCCATCCTCTTGAAATTGAAGCTTCCAACTGATCGCCGGCATTACGGATTTCAAGGTGAAAAGGTAACATTGCTTTGTTAAGCAACAATCTTAAAATTTTACCGCCACCTGATAGTTTTTGTTTAACGGCTCCTATGTGTTGTGCCTGATCGTTAAATACTTTGTACTCATTTTCAAATTTCAGGAAGTTTACTTTCTCATCAATGAAATAGCTGTTAGTGTCAAAAAAATTCATAATTGTAATTTTAATCGGTTAGTACTTTATTTAATTATTACTTTATTTTACTCCTGTATGTCCGAATCCGCCGGCACCACGATCTGTTTCATTCAGGACTTCAACCTGTTCCCAAACAACTGTCTCGTGTTTTGCAATTACCATCTGGCAAATTCGTTCACCATCTTCTACAACAAAATCTGTATTCGACAGATTTACGAGAATTACTCCTATTTCGCCACGATAATCCGCATCTATTGTTCCGGGAGTATTAAGAACAGTTACCCCGTGTTTAAATGCCAGACCGCTACGCGGACGAACCTGTGCTTCGTATCCCGCCGGCAATTCTATAAAAAGCCCGGTTGGTATCAAACGTCGTTCCAAAGATTTTAGCACTACCGGCTCATCAATATTTGCCCGCAAATCCATTCCTGCCGAAAAACCGGTACTGTAAGCCGGTAAATTGTGCTTTGATTTATTTACAATTTTTACTTTCATTTCTTAAAATATTTTGCCTCTTAAAAAACCTACAATATTAGTATTTTTATGGGAATTACAGGTATTTTTTTTTCAACCGGTTTTGAAGAGCGGATTGAGATGTTTTCAGGGGATTTGATATAGGATGTTAGTGTTATAAAAAAGATTTGCAACTACGTATAATGCCGGAATTCAATTAACTGTATTGAACCCAACACCAAGAAGCAGTTCGGTTAATTGCGGCAAACTATAACTGTCATATTTTCCACGAAGCATACTTTTGATTTTGCTTTTTAATTCTTCCCAAATCAAATTATTTGCGGAATTCAACAATGCAATTACCCTCCGGCAATTAATTCATTCCCGCATTATATACAAATAGAGTTTGCCAGCAACAGTTATTCTTTTATCAAAATTATTTCTCTGTTTTTATTTTTTTGAGATTTTCTTTCAAGCTCTTTAAGAGCCCTGTTTTGAGTTCTTTTACATTTAAAATCGGTGGTCAATAAAGTTAAACTTATAAAGTCTTCCGTTAATGTGTTTATCTTAAAAATCACCGTCTTATTTTCGATTATTTCAAAATTCATAAGTTTCACCCGATAATTATAATCATTTGAAAAATCAAATTTGAATGTATCATATCCAACAAGAGAGAGAGTTATTTTTCCTTCGGTAAGTTTGTTCTCAATCATTGCAATCCCGTTTTCATCTGTTGTTGTAACATAAACTAAATTACCGGAATTATCATATAAAAAAACATTCACTCCAATAATAGCTTTTTTATCAATATCGGCAACTGTAATTTGAGCAATTTCTTTTTTGTTTTCAATTACGGAATATGTTGAATTTATACCTTGGTATTGGCCTGCTTTAATTATAAGATACTCCTCGAACACATCATAAGTACCGGAAGAATGCAAATCAACAATTAATCCATCGTTACTTTTTATTTGAAAATTGACAGAATCTGAATTAAAGTTTATAAAGTCTGAATCTTTATGATATTCGCCTTCAACAATCTGGGCAAATACCATGTTTGCGAAAATCAATGCACAAATAGATGTTATTATTGTTGTTTTCATTTATTTAATGATTTTTACTGACAGAAAAAGAATGTGTAATTTTTATAAATGTTTTTGCTTCGGGTTGTTTATTTATTTTGTGTCGTATTATTTGTTCAAGCTATTTAAAGAATGAACTTTAATAATAATTCATAAAAAACATCATTTACAAATCATATTTTATAAGACCGGGGTCGTGTAGCTTGAAGTTCTTTTGCATGAAGCATCTGCTTACGTCTTCTGACCACCCGACTCCGGTCTTCTAACTTCTGACTTCACTCCATAAATGCAGGGAGTTAATAAGAAAATATGAATAGTCTGTTATCCGCTTATTCTTTCACAAATTTCTTAGCTCCCGCTTCTTTTGATGTAGTCGTAATTATAACAATGTATGTTCCGGCAGACAAAGCAGAAACATTGAT
>QKHS01000041.1 GCA_003249955.1 Bacteroidales bacterium
GGTTGTTCATAATGATACTCTTTATCTGGGTGGTGACTTCGAACATGTCGGGACAACAGAATACAATAAAGTTGCTGCTTTTTCCAACAATACATGGATAAATATAGGTTCCTGGGGTCAGTGGGTAAGTGGCCTTGAATTTCTAAACGGGGAATTATACGGAGGAGGTTATTACGGTTTCCGGAAATATCTGGGGGGAACTGATTGGGAGATTTTTCCGGATCAGCCAACCGGTAATGTTTATGAGCTTAAACCAGATACCATAAATAGTTTGCTATATGTTTGCGGAGGCTTCTATCAGGTTGGGGATAGTGTATCTTCCGGAGTGGCAGTTTGGGATGGGTTTAAATGGATTTACACAGGATATTATTGCCATACTGTACCATGGCCTCAGTCTGTTGCTGTTTACAGAGGTGATCTTTTCACAGGTTGTGGCAGTTATTATGATAATGAAACAGATTACAGAACATTTATTACCAGATGGAACGGTGAAACATGGGATAGCATTGGGGGAGCTTTTAATGACAATATACTTGCATTGGAAGTATTTAGGGATACACTTTATATCGGAGGAGGATTCTCATATTGGGGTGGCGACTCACCTACTCCTGACAAGCGTTCCAAAGGACTTGTAAAGCTCTATATGCCGGACAATGGCTGCGATTACCTTAAACCACGTATAAACACATGGACAGATACTTTTTACCTTAACGGCGGCGAAGCGGTAGCCAATCTTTACAATAACAACCCTTATGTTGATAGTTGGGAATGGAACTTTGGCGACGGCGTGGTTTCGACAAGCTCAACCACCGCCGTAGAGCACAGTTATTCAGAGGTAGGCGAATACAACGTTCAGGTTACAGTTACAGATGGTACGTGCATAAAAACTGCCAATAAAACAATTTACATAGAACTCGGCAACGAGATAAAAGATTTTGATAAAACAGAAATGCATGTCTTCCCGAACCCTAGCAGTCATAACTTTACTGTAAAACTTGAACTTCCCGATTACAAAAATGCAGAACTTAAAATTGCCGGGCAAAACGGGCACTTAAAATCTGTTATCCCGGTTACCGGCGAAACCACAGAGATTATTACAAAAGGATGGAGTGCCGGAACTTATATTTGCAATTTATTTATAGATGGAAAATTAGTGAATGTGGAAAAGCTGGTGTTGGAATAACCGGAGAACAAAGGAGTAGAACACAATGCTATGACGTGGGCGAAGTTGAACTGAAGTTAAATAACACAATGACAAAAAAAGAAAACTCTTTAGTGTTTTAGCTTCGCTGAGGGCTAAAGCCGTTAGTGTCTTGGTGGCAAAAGGAATAAAATTAAAGAGCCACGAAAGCACGAAAGCACAAAAAAAGAAAACCCATTTAGTGTTTTAGCTTCGCTGAGGGCTAAAGCCGTTGGTGTTTTGGTGGCAAAAGGGATAAAATTAAATAGCCACGAAAGCACAACCACGAAGTGCTCAGCGTAGCTAAAAGCACAAAAAAAGGAAAATCCCTTTAGTGTTTTAGTGGCTTAGTGGCAATAAAAAAAGAAAAAGAAATGCCACGAAAGCACAACCACGAAGTGCTCAGCGTAGCTAAAAGCACAAAAAAAAGGAATCCCCCTTTAGTGTTTTAGCTTCGCTGAGGGCTAAAGCCGTTAGTGTCTTGGTGGCAAGAGAAAGAAAAATAGTGGCGAAAAAAAATAAAAAACTTAGTGCCTTAGAGTCTTCGTGGCGAACAAATGCAATGCCTTGAGTTTACCGGTATGTTCCTGCAATTCATTTTCATCAGCGTGGCGAGCTGAATTTTCTATGTTTTGTTCCAAAAACCTGACTTAAAATCCCCAAAATAATTAGCAAAACAAGTCGTAATTATTACCAGATCTAAATAAAATTATGTGAAAAATATTATTTGTAATGCTGAATAGTATTTTTATTTATCTGCTGAAAGCCTTGCTGTTGTTGAGGTTTAATTGTTTTCATAATAAAAATTTTTGTCATTTGAACAATTTATAATTAGACTTGTTCTAAATAATAGTTGAGATGTAAATTAACTTAAAAAAATAAAATTATGAAAACAACAATACTTTTTGCTGTAATCATTATGATTACAACCACATACACTTCAGCACAATTTGCAGGAGGTAGCGGAACAAAATCAGATCCGTATCTGGTTTCTACAGCGTCAGAACTTAGTCAGGTAAGAAATTATCCTGATAAATATTATTTACAGATAAAAAACATTAACCTTTCCGGTTATGATGAGTATGCCGATGGTAAGGGATGGATGCCGATAGGAGGAGCAGGATCGTCAGTGTATTTTAAAGGACATTATGATGGACAGGGGTTTGTGATCTCGAATCTTACAATTTACAGGCCTGAGACAGATAATGTAGGACTTTTTGGACTTGTTGGAGTAAGCGACAGTAAAACAGAAATAGTAATTGAAAATCTGGGCCTGACAAATGTTAATATAATAGGAGGATTCGGAGTGGGAGCACTTGCTGGCGGAGTCGTTTCAAATGCACTTACAAAGTTTCAGTATGTTTATTCCTATAATGGCAGCGTATCAGGGAATGGAAATTTAGGCGGCCTTATAGGTTATGTAAACAGTTATGCCGATAATGCAAATCCGGGCGACAGACCGGTTGTATCCAGATCATTTTCAAATGTTAACGTTTCATGGCTGAAAAATCTTTCCGGCAGTTCGTTCGGAGGCTTAATCGGCAGTACAAGAAAAGCTACTATAGAAGACTCATATTCCAGAAGCCCGGTTACTGTTGATAATTCAAGAGTATCATTAGGCTCGGTTGAAAGAGTAGGCGGTTTTGTCGGCAGTATGTCAAACAAAACAGAAGTACTTAATTCATATTCTACAGGCCTTGTCATAGCAATAGGAAGTCCTTCAATTACCAATGTCGGCGGATTTATAGGCTTTAGCGAAGGGAACAGTGCTGTTAAGAGCAGTTTTTGGGACATAGAAACATCTTCTGTTGAATACAGTGACGGAGGTGCAGGAAAAACTACAGCTTTGATGCATACAATGTCAACATTTGCAGATTACAACTTTATAGATATCTGGGGAATGAACCCGGGAATAAATGATGGCTATCCGTACATAAAAAATCCCGGTAGCGGAATCCTTCCTGTTAGTCTTGAGTACTTTAAAGCAGATGCAGATGCAAATGTTGTGGATTTAAACTGGAAAACATCAAGTGAAAAAAACAACGATTTTTTTACTGTTGAGAGAAGCCGTGACGGAATTAATTTTGAAGATATAAGCACTGTTTACGGAGCCGGCAATTCAAACAAAGAATTGTATTATACCGTTACAGATGAAAAACCATACGCAGGAATTTCTTATTACAGGCTTAAACAGACAGACTATGACGGAACTGTTGAGTACTTTAATATTGAAGCTGTAAACATAGAAAAAGTTCCGGGTAGTTTTAATGTATATCCTAATCCTAATAACGGAAGTTTTATTATTTCCACAGATACTGATTATGCATATTCCTACTCGGTTTATGACAGTACCGGAAAACTTATTAAAAACGGAAAACTTACAGATTATGAAAATACGGTTAACCTTGAAAATATTTCGGGCGGAGTTTATTTCCTCACAATAGGAACGGAAAACAGTAAGGAATTAAGGCAGAGAATTGTGGTTGAATAAAGTTAAGTTAATAATCAGAAGGCCCGTTTATGACGGGCTTTTTTGTTTTATTACGGTTTATTAACCGGGGGAAAATACTATAGTTAAAGCATATGAAAAAAATCAATCAGGATGTAATAATATTAGAGTTCACCGGAAACTATCTGAATAATTACAAAATAAGAACTTTTTAGTCAAAAACTTGTTTTTCAAAGGGCTGGGCTTAATAAAATTATTTTGTACTTTTGCAGGCTTGGTTATAATGATTAATTTGGAATAAAATTATAAAAATATAATGGAAAAAGATCAGGATAAGGTATTAAAGGAAGTAACCGAAACCGAATATAAATACGGGTTTGTTACAGACATTGAGGCTGATGAAATACCTAAAGGATTAACGCACGAAACAGTAAGATTGATTTCGAAAAAGAAAAACGAGCCGGAATGGATGCTCGAATTCAGACTTAAAGCATTTGAAAAATGGCTCACCATGAAAATGCCGGAGTGGGCACATCTCGAAATTCCAGAAATAAAATATCAGGATATTATTTATTATTCTGCACCTAAGCAACAGGCAAAATATGCCAGCATTGACGAGATTGATCCTGAAATAAAAAGCACTTTCGATAAACTGGGAATTCCGCTTGATGAACAGAAAAGACTATCAGGAGTTGCAATGGATGCAGTTATGGACAGCGTATCAGTAAAAACTACTTTTCAGGAAACTCTTGCCGAAAAAGGAATTATCTTTTGTTCCTTTACAGAGGCTGTTCAAAACCATCCCGATCTGGTTAAAAAATATATGGGATCAGTTGTACCTTACGGAGATAACTTTTTTGCAACACTTAATTCGGCAGTATTCAGCGATGGATCATTCTGTTACATTCCAAAAGGAGTAAGGTGTCCTATGGAATTATCGACATATTTCAGGATTAATGCAGTAAATACCGGACAGTTCGAACGTACATTAATTGTTGCAGATGAAGACAGTTACGTAAGTTATATGGAAGGTTGTACAGCACCTCAGCGTGACGAAAATCAGCTACATGCCGCTATTGTCGAAATTGTAGCAATGAAAAATGCAGAAGTAAAATATTCAACCGTTCAGAACTGGTATCCCGGGAATAAAGAAGGGAAAGGCGGAATTTACAATTTTGTTACAAAACGCGGAATGTGCAAAGGCGACAATTCTAAAATAAGCTGGGCTCAGGTTGAAACAGGTTCGGCAATTACATGGAAATATCCTAGCACAATATTAAAAGGGAATAATTCTGTTTCAGAGTTTTACTCAGTTGCTGTAACCAACAATTACCAACAGGCAGACACAGGTTCCAAAATGATTCATTTGGGAAAAAATACAAGCAGTACAATCGTGTCAAAAGGTATTTCTGCCGGTAAAAGCAATAATTCGTACCGAGGGTTGGTAAAAGTTGCCAAAAATGCAGATAATGCAAGAAACTTCTCACAGTGCGATTCTCTTTTGCTGGGAGATAAATGCGGTGCCCATACATTTCCGTATATTGATGTGGAAAACGATACCGCAGTTGTTGAGCACGAAGCAACAACATCAAAAATCAGCGAAGATCAGATATTTTATTGCAATCAGCGCGGAATTTCAACCGAAGACGCTATAGGACTTATTGTTAACGGTTATGCAAAAGAAGTTATAAATAAATTACCTATGGAATTTGCTGTTGAAGCACAGAAACTGTTACAAATCAGCCTTGAAGGAAGCGTAGGATAATGACAGAGACTGATAAAAAAATATTGGAAGTTATTTCTGAAATGAGTCCTGCTGTTAAAAATTACAGCAAGGATCTGGAGGGCAATCCGCAACTTGTAAAAGATTTTGCAGATTATGCCGTGTCAGATAAAGAACATGCCTGGAGAGCAGCCTGGATTTTGCATCATTATTCCGAAAAATTTCCGCGCGATCTGGATAAATATGCTCAAAATATTATTGATGCGTTAAAAACAGTTGAAGGTCACGGGCATATGCGCGAATTGCTGAAAATAATTTACAAGCTTAAGCTTAGTGAAGAACAGACCAGCGAAGTATTTGACATCTGCTACGAATTTTTACAGAATAATAAACTTCAGTCTTCGGTTCGCGGCATGTCGTTTATGTTTTTGATAAGGGTTGCAGATGAATATCCGGAACTGAAAGGTGAAATAGAGACAATATTCGAAAACATTAAAGACTTTCTGTCGCCGGGGATAAGACACGGGATGGAAATGAGATTAAAAAATAAAATTTTAACTAAATAAATTATATATTATGTTGGTTATCAAAAACTTACATGCAGAGATTAACGGTAAGAAAATATTAAAAGGAATTAATCTGGAAGTAAAACCCGGAGAAATTCATGCTATAATGGGGCCTAACGGTTCGGGAAAATCTACTTTGTCGGCAGTTTTGGCAGGAAAAGAAGACTTTCAGGTTACAGAAGGCGAAATTTATTATCAGGGAAAAGATTTAAGTGAACTTAGCGTCGAAGAAAGAGCAAAAGAAGGAATTTTTCTCAGTTTTCAGTATCCGGTTGAGATTCCGGGAGTCTCGATGATAAATTTTATGAAAACGGCAGTTAATGAACAGCGGAAATACAAGAAATTACCGGCAATGAGTTCCGGCGAATTTCTTAAGTACATGCGCGAAATGAAAGATCTTGTTGAACTGAAATCCGATCTTGCAAACCGTTCTGTTAACGAAGGATTCTCGGGTGGAGAGAAAAAACGTAACGAAATATTTCAGATGGCAATGCTTAAACCAAAACTTGCCATTCTCGACGAAACCGACTCAGGACTCGATATTGATGCATTGAGAATAGTGGCCAACGGAGTAAATAAACTTAAAACTCCCGAAAATGCAGTAATTGTAATTACTCATTATCAGAGATTACTCGATTTTATTGTTCCCGATGTGGTTCACGTACTCTACGAAGGCCGCATAGTAAAAACTGCCGGAAAAGAACTTGCTTACGAGCTGGAAGAAAAAGGGTATAACTGGATTAAGGAAGAATTAGGCGAATAAAAATCTCAATTATGGACATTCAACAAACATTTGAAAAATATATAAAAATTTTTGAAGCTCATTCTCCGCAATTAAAAGCAGCAGAATCGGAACTTGTTTTTGAAACAAGATTGAAGGCTTTTGAAAAATTTAAAAAATACGGAATCCCCGACCATAAAGATGAAAATTATAAATATGCCGGGATTTCTGAAATTTGCAGTCAGGATTATGAATTCTCTCTTGATTCGCGAAATGCACTGGTTGACCTTAATGCATATTTTCAGTGCGAGGTGGAAGATATGGATACTCACGTTGTGCTGCTGTCAAACGGAGAATATTATCAAAACAATAAACCTATAGAGAGCCTTACACCCGGAGTTATTGTCTGTGGATTGAAAGAAGCAAAATTAAAGCATAAAGATATTTTCGAAAAATACTATAACCAGTACGCGTCTGAGTCCGATGACGGTTTTGTCGCTTTAAACACAATGCTTGCCGACGACGGGCTGTTTATATATGTTCCGAAGAACACAAAAGTAAACAAGACAATACAACTTGTAAATCTTACTCACGGGTTCGGGAATAAAAATATCTTTAAACGCAATCTTTTTATTGCAGATAAAAACTCTGAATTATCCCTGGTTATCTGTGACCATACTTTAAACAACAGCAATAATTTTGTAATTGATGTTACAGAATCTTATGCCGGAGAAAATGCAAACCTCCAATACCATGCGCTGCAAAACGAGCCTAACAAATCAGGAGTTATAAATTCACATTTTATTAAACTGGACAGATATTCCAGAGTAAACTCACATGTTTTGTCACTGCATGGCGGAATAATTCGTAATAACTTGTTTACAAAGCTTGCAGGAGAATTTGCCGAAGCCAATTTGTACGGGTTAAATCTTACAGACCGGGAACAAAGAATAGATAATTTCACTTTTATAGATCATCTGGTTCCAAATTGTACAAGTAACGAATTATACAAGGGTATTCTTGACGAACAGGCAAAAGGAGCATTTGCAGGCCGTATAATTGTAAGAAAAGATGCACAGAAAACACTGGCTTACCAGACAAACAGAAATTTGTGCCTTACTCCCGAAGCCAAAATGAGAACAAAGCCTCAACTGGAGATTTATGCCGACGATGTAAAATGCAGTCACGGAGCTACAGTAGGTCAGCTCGACGAAAGTGCAATGTTCTACCTTCGTCAGAGAGGAATAAACAGCAAAGAAGCACGGCTTATGCTAATGTTTGCCTTTGCCAACGACATATTGCTTAAAATAAATATTGATCCTTTGAGAGAAAGAGTAGCAGGACTGATTAATGCAAGACTTCGTGGTGAATTCTCCGATTGCAGTCATTGTCTGATGAATTGTCATACTAAAAATTAAACAGATAAATTTATACTCTTTTGACCTTATTTAGAAATAATTTATTTTGTCGCTATTTAGATTAAGTTTAAATTTGCGCGGATGGTAGCTGAACAGGAAATAGTACTTAAAAAAGAATACACGGTCTCGAAGATTACGGGCAGGTGGGGTGTGCGCAGAAGAATCCAGAGACTTGGAATTGAACCGGAAAAACGTTTGGAGTTTCTTTCAAAAAACAGTTCCGGTCAATACACTTTTAAGTTCGCTGACGGTAAAAAAAAGAAAAAACTTCCCGGGGCAAACCTACACTTTATAAAATTTTTAGATTCCGGCGATCCTGATTTGACACAAAAGCTGCATTTTGACAGCACACAGATTTGTGTTGACATTTTTAAAAGCGATATAACCCAATGCATAAACCTCTTCGAAGATAAAGAACAATACGATTTTGAAGGTTACCGGTTTAATGTATCACACTTACCATCAGTTTCAACAATTCAGGGGGATGATTATCAGAGGAAAAAACTCCGTAACAAGGTTTTAACAGATTTTCCCGATATTTTTGTCGGAGTGCTGGATTATGAAAATCTCGAATCAGACTTATTTCTGGTAACACAGTTTATCGACATGGATGCCAAAATAATTCTGGCTCTTAGAAATTTTGACGAAGAGAAATTTCAGGATAACCCGCCCGATTTCAAATTGCTGAGTAAACTTATTGGGATACCGATAATAAAATATTCGGAATGTGATGATAATCAGAATGCCGAAGACCGCCGTGAGATTCTGCGTACAATTATAAAAACTCACAACGATGTAGAACCTTTTGTACGTCATGTGCATGTAAATTACGGACGTGAAATAGAAAGTTCCATTTCCGTTTTAAAAAAATACCTTAAGAGCTTAACAAAGCAGGATTATATTGCTTCTCCACGATTTCTGTCACTTGGATTACTCGAAAAAGACCCTTTGGTTTTAAAGTTGTTTGAAGATTCTCCATCATATTCTCAGGTAAAGTCCAAAGCCAAAAAAGAGATCGACAGGTTAGAGAGCCTTTACAAAGATCATATTTTTACAATTATAAAAAAAGCCCGTAAGGCATATGTCAACGGGGCTCTTTTTGAAATATCCGTAAAAGGGACAGAAGAAACAACTTCTCAAAAAATAGATAAAGTCCTTACCCACAAGTATTTTGGGATTCCGTTTTTTTTAGCATTTATGGCATTGACATTTTATGCAACTTTCGAACTCGGCAAATACCCGATGGGATGGCTGGAGCATGGCGTAGAATGGCTTAGGGCTTATCTTGACGGAATTATGAAACCCGGATTCTGGAAAGACCTTATTCTTGATGGTGCAATTGATGGAGTAGGAGGAGTGCTGGTTTTTCTGCCAAACATTTTTATATTGTTTTTCTTTATCGGTTTTCTTGAGAGTACCGGATACATGTCGCGTGCAGCATTCCTGATGGATAAGTATATGCACAGGATAGGACTTCACGGCAAGTCGTTTATCCCGATGATTATGGGTTTTGGCTGCACAGTACCGGCAATTATGAGCACCAGAATACTTGAAAATAAACGTGACCGCATTTTAACAATGATGATCGTTCCGTTTATGTCATGCTCTGCAAGGTTGCCAGTTTACATTTTGCTTATTTCAGCTTTCTTCCCGGACCATCCCGTATTAATGCTCTTTGGTATTTATATGTTTGGAATAATACTGGCATTGATAGTTTCATTGTTTTTCAGTAAAACAATTCTTAAACAAAGGGAACTTCCCTACATTATGGAATTGCTGCCTTACCGTAAACCTACAGCCAAATTATTGCTTAATTACACATGGGACAGAGGTAAAGAATACTTAAAGAAAATAGGAGGGGTAATATTAATTGGTTCTGTAATCATCTGGTTATTAGGCTATTTTCCTCAAAATGTAAATTACACCAAAGACTACGACAGCCTGATTGCCGGATCAAAAAATACAGAAGAAAAAAACCTGCTCGAATTGCAAAAGGACAGTGAACATCACGAAAAATCATATATCGGACAAGTAGGTAAATTTATAGAACCGGCTATGAGGCCTTTAGGCTTTGACTGGAAAATGAGTGTTAGTATTCTTACCGGAATAGCAGGTAAGGAAATAACTGTCAGCACTATGGGAGTTTTATACCAGGCCGATGACGAAGACGGAAGCGGGGCTTTGCAAAATAAACTCAGATCAGAAACATATTCCTCAGGAGAAAGAGCCGGGGAGAAAGTCTTTAATAAAGTTGTAGCATTGGCTTTTATAATGTTTGTTTTGATATATTTCCCCTGTATCGCTGTAATTTCAGCTATATGGAAAGAATCAAAAAGATTAAAATGGGCCGCGTTTTCTGCTGTATATACCACCGGAATTGCCTGGGTTGTGGCATTTGGAATTTATCAGATTGGTAAATTGTTATTGTAACATTTTTATTAAATTTGCATTCGTATAATTGGTTAAACTGTTTTTTGTATTTTGTTGACTAGCTTAAAACAGACTAATTTGTACATAATTAATTCCAAATATTTAAACAAAAAGAAATGAAGAATTTATCAGGTATTTTAATCAGCGCAGTCTTATTGTTTTTTTATATGGCTGCAAATTCCCAAAATGCAGAGAATATATATTTAAAAGGGACAATCAATGCAGATCCCGATTTTATAGAAATCATATTAATTATTGATAATTCTGATTTGGCACCTCAGGCATCACTATATATTCCGGAGCAGTTCATTTTTGACATGGAAGCTCAGAAAACCGAATTAAAAAATGACAGCCTGTATATAAAGTTTAAAAGCATGAAATCAGAATACTATGCAGTCTGGAATGCCGATAGTTCATTTTATCAGGGGTATTGGAAACAGGCAGGTAAGGAATTCCCGACAAATCTTAAAACAATTGACAAATCGGAAACAGCAGGTTTTCAACGTCCACAGTCCCCGGAACCTCCTTATAATTATGTGGTGAAGGATTACAAAATTGAAAACAAAAAAGGGAACAGTGTTTTGGCAGGCACTCTTACTATTCCTGATACAACCGGAGTTTATCCCCTTGTGATTCTGGTGAGCGGATCAGGAGCTCAGAACAGGAATGAAGAAATTGCCGGACATAAACCATTTTTGATTTTAGCTGATTATCTTACAAAAAACGGTATAGCTGTTTTTCGCTACGACGACAGAGGATTTGCAGAATCAACAGGAGATATTATGAATTCGACCACCTATGATTTTATGACAGATGCATT
Source organism: Bacteroidales bacterium (assembly GCA_003249955.1). GTDB lineage: Bacteria > Bacteroidota > Bacteroidia > Bacteroidales > ML635J-15 > Bact-19. The sequence continues at coordinate 11,308 of QKHS01000041.1, forward strand.
GGCAGTTATAAAATATTTTGAGTCAAATCCCAATATTGATAAAACAAAAATCGGAGTTTCAGGTCATAGCGAGGGCGGAATTATTGCAATGATGCTGGCAGCCAAATACCCTAAAGATGTAGATTTTATTATCAGTATGGCTGGCCCCGGTGTCGATTCAAAATCTTTGCTGGTAAAGCAGATAGAAGATATAAACAGAGCAAATGGAATGGATGAACAAAGTCTGAATAACATTCATTCAATGCAGTTGAAACTTATGGATATTCCGGAGAAGTCGAAAGATTTAACGGATTTAAGGAAGAGAATTACAGAGCTTTACAATGAGTATGGGCAGATGTTTACAGAAGAGCAAAGAAAAGAATTCGGAATAGATCAGCGCGGAATAAATAATGCCGTTATGCAATTCTCATATCCGTGGATGAAATACTTTTTAAGCATTGATCCGGCGGTTTATTTAAAGAAAATAAAATGTCCGGTTCTGGCTTTGAACGGAACAAAAGATATTCAGGTAAATGCTGATATTAATTTAGAAGCTATCTTTCTACCGGTAAATGCAAATATTACAGGATAGAGAAAATCCCCAATCTTAATCACTTGTTCCAAAATGCCGATAAAGGAACAGTAGAAGAATATTTTACAATTCAGCAGTCAATAGCAGAAGAACCTATGGTTATGATTAAGGACTTTATATTGAACTTGCCTGAAAAAAAATAGATTTTAATTTTGTGAATAGTTGCCTCCGGCTGCGCTCAGTCAGGAGATATCCGTTGACTGAGCTCAGCCGGAGGCACGGGTCAAGAAATACTTCTGGGGAGAAGTTTTGTGCTTTAAATAAACAAATCATAGCGAAGAATATTCAGAAAAGCGACGCGGGCAGGCCATGGGAAAACGGCGGGCCAGCTCCGGAGGAGAAAATCAAAACAACTAGAATTGAGGAAAGCTGACATTATTATGTCATTCACTAAAACAAAGTTTTAAAGGAATGCGTGATGGAACTTTGTTTTAGGCCCGGTTGCCATACAATTCTGTTGTTTTGATTGAGGCGGGGAGAAGCATTGTTTTCCCTAGTCTTTTTGTTTCTTTTGTGGCAATGACAAAAGAAAAAGGTAATAATAATATTTTTAAATTTTTTCTAAATGCAAACATTCTTACTCTACGTTTTTTGTAATCTTCCGGAAATATTGCTTGAGCCGAAGTCATCTTCGGCTTTTGTAATTTTTAAAAATATTTTTACACTCTGATAATAAATTGCATACAGGCACCGTTATTAGAATAACTAAAAAAAATTCAGATGCCTATGACAGACAACTACACTTACTTTTACATTTTAAACTCATTATCACCAAACCAAAACGAAGAGTTGCTCATTGATTTTAATGCACTCAGCGAATTTGACAGAATGTTGGATGAGTTACCGGAAATCTCACCTGCAGATACGGTTTTAGAAAAGATATTTAAGCTTATTTAAAAAATGCTTATTGTGTAACGGGGACTGCTTTTAGCGGTCTCTTTTTTTATAATCTGGAATGATGTCTTCCTTCTTTTTCGCCGAACAGTTTAGTGAGAACCGGTTTGGATTTTCCGTCAACCATGATAATCAGATAGTCGTTTTCGTTTATCGGCATATCAGCAACAGGGTTTTTAAATAATCTGAATTTCCCGTCAACCATACGGCTGAACCCCATCAAAACAGAATTGTAATCTTTTTTAAGGCTGATAAAAATATCAAAATAGTTCTTGTGAAGATAAGGGTTTTTATGGTTTACTTTAAATTCAACCAGATCATGATCGAATTCGTCTATGGCAGAAGACATGATATCTTCTGTAAAATATGCAACATCAGGTTCAAAATTATAGCTGGCTACAAGCTTGGATGCAACTTCGTTATTGGAAATAGAGAATGTAACACCGGCAGTCTGAAATGTATCTTTTAACTCTGAATTATTAAGAGAAACAATATAATTTAAATCCGGGTGTACCCTTTTTATATTAAGCAATCTTACCAATGTTTCGGAGTCATCTTTAAAGTTAATAAAAACACTTGATGATTTTTCAAGATTAAGCAATTCAAAATTGTCAACATTCGAATAGTCCGAAAACAGGACAAATACGTCTTTTTCATCAAATTTATTATAAATTAATTCCAGATCGTTTTTATTGTCAGTGACTATAGCAACCTGTTTACCGCTTTCGGTTATCCACTTTGCAACATTCATTGCAAAACTGTCCCATCCTATAATTACACAATGATTTTTCATTTTTGTTCCCGAAAAACCCAATCTCTTATTTTCCATAAGTTGTCTGATTTTATTAGTAAACTGACTTATAAGTGCACCCATCAATGCAATACTTCCCAGTATTAAAACACTGCCAAGAATTTTTCCGGTAACTGTAACCGGAACCATGTCGCCATATCCGACGGCAGCCAGAGTTACAATGCCATACCACAACGATTCGGCAAAAGTTGTAATTCCGGTGTCGGGGCTTGATGATTCTGCTTTATATACAATATATTGAAAAGCAAAAAAACATACCAGAATGACCAAACCCCAAATCAGCCATGATTTAAATAACTTATACTTATAGTGTTGCATGTTTTTGGTCGTTTTGTTGCAAAAGTACAAATTTTAAACAATAAATTTTTACCGATTTACTTTTTTTTAATTTTGTTAATTAAGTTTGATATTATTTTCTGACATCATTAAAAACTTGGATTATCTTTGAGCCCGTAAAATTTTTAATAATTTAATAAAGCAGATATGAGTTTTAGATCAATGATGTTCAGAGCATGGTACTGGTATGTTAACAAGGTTGACAAAAATGCAGATATTTTATTTATGAATTACGGATATCATGATGATACAGATCATGTAGAGCTTGATGCCGTTGACGAACCTAACAGGTATTCGGTACAGTTGTATCACCGCCTTGCAAAAACAGTTGACCTTAAGGGTAAAGATATTGTTGAAGTCGGTTGTGGACGTGGCGGAGGATTAGATTATGTAACAAGACGTTTTAAACCTGCAACAGCTCTTGGCGTAGATCTGGATGCAATTGCAGCAGATTTTGGAAACAGACATTATAAAGCTCCGGGATTAAAATTTGAACAGGGAAATGCACAGGATCTTAATTCCATTAGAAACGAAAGCATAGATGTTGTCCTTAATGTAGAATCATCACACCGTTATCCGGAAATGGACAAATTCTTATCCGAAGTTGACCGCGTATTAAAACCGGGCGGACATTTTTTAATCACAGATTTTCGTTACAAAGAAGAAATGGATGAATTTCATGCACACATTGCAAAAACTAATTTTAAGTGCTTTGACGAGCAGATCATTAATCCAAATGTAGTAAGTTCACTTAATCACGACACTCCTCGCAGAGAAGCACTTGTAAAAAAGCTTACTCCTAAAATGTTACATAAAACATCATTGAATTTTGCAGGTACTGTTGGTACGGAAACATACAACCAGATAAAAGACGGAGATTACACTTACTTCGTTTATTGTTACCAGAAAAATTAGTTGCCAGATAATAAAACAGAGTGGTGTTTGAGCTATTTTAACTCAAACACCATTTTTTTATCTTGTAAAGAAAGGATTATATTTTTTTTCATCACCTACGGTAGTCTCGGGTCCGTGGCCGGGATAAATAATTGTTTCGGGAGGTAATGTAAATATTCTGGTAATAATGCTTTCCATCAAATGTTCATAATTGCCGCCGGGCAGATCGGTACGGCCTATGCTTTCCAAAAATATTGTGTCTCCGGCAATTAAAAACCCATCTTCAGGACAGTAAAAACCTGTTCCTCCGGGGCTATGTCCGGGTAAGCCTATTACCTGAATTCTTGAGTCCCCGAATTTAATGATGTCGTGATCCTTAATGTTTTTGTCGGGTTTTGGCGGTTGCTCAATTGCGTAACCGAACATATTGGCCTGTTCCAGTGCAGAGTCAACTAAAAAATTATCATCGAAATTCATTAAAACCGGAATTCGGTAATGCGATTCAATATAATAATTCCCGCAAATGTGATCGATATGTCCGTGAGTATTCATAATGTATTTCGGAACCAGATGATTTTCTGTTATAAAATCATGAATCTGTTTGAATTCAGAATGAGAATTTGCTCCTCCGTCAATAATTACAGCTTCATAAGAATCGTCATACAAAATAAATGCATTAGTCTGGAAATCGTTAAATACAAATCTTTTAATCTTAGTCATATAATTACTTTTTTAATGAATCTTTTGTGTATTTCCACCTTCGGTGAGACCAGAGCCAGTATTCAGGCTTATTTTTGATATCTCTTTCAAGCAAATTAAAGTATTTTTCTGTTATTTCCCCGGGTTTGCAGGCCGAAGGATCGTCAACCAGTTTTTCCAGTTCCAGACAATAGTACCCGCGTTTAAGTCTTGAAACTTTAAGATAAACAGCAGGCATCCCGGTTTTGTGAGCATAAGCTTCGGGACCGTGAATACATGGAGTCTCTCTGTTTAAAAAATCAACCCATATTGCACGTTCAAGATTTGACGGGCTCTGATCTGCAGCCATAATTATAGCTACAGGAGTTTCAGGTTCTTTTTCAAAAATACTTTTTGTATCCTGAACAGCCACCAATTGCATTCCGAAACGTTTGCGGCGTTTTAACCCGTATTTCTCGCTGTGCCTGTTGGTTAACGGCAGGTACAATGCTATTGTCTGATGAGGTATGGCATTGTTTGTCGCCAGTATTCCGTATTCCCAGTTGCCGTAATGACTGGTAAGGCATAGTATAGACTTTCCCGCTTTAAAATATTCATCCGCAATTTCAGAATTTTTAACAACATATCTTTTGCGCAGTGCACGCTCAGACATGCTCATGCTTTTAACCGATTCCAGAGTGATGTCTGACAGGTGAAGGTAAAATTTACTGACAATTTTATTTATTTCAGCATCGGTTTTTTCAGGAAAAGAATTTCTTATATTTTCAATTACAACTTTTTTTCTGTATTTAAAAACCCTGAAAAGAAAAAAGTAAAGCAGGTCAGAAAGAAAATATAATTTCCAAAACGGCATTAGCCAAAATGCAGCCACCAATATCCTAAAACTTATGAATTCAAGAAATTTCATACTCTCCAATGCATTTATATTTACAAAAATAATTTAATTTTTGGTATTGTTCAGGTGCTTACACAGTTTTTTTTACTGAATATATAAGACAGAATACCTGAGACAGATTGAGATAAATAACCGGATACCCGGCCAAATAAAAAAGTTCTTAACCCGGTTGGTATTCTGCACGTTCCGTCCGACTTCGCACTTCGCACTTCCGTCTCCCGTCTTTTTAACATCCATATGCTTATAAAAAAGTTTTGAAGTAAGTTTTTTTGAATACAGTATGAGTATTTTTGTAATAATGAAAAAATTACCTGTTAAAATATTGTCCCTGATAATTTTTACTTTAATGATAATTGTTTCATGCAAAACAAAATCATTTATAAGTGAAGAAGTTATTTATTCTGTAGATGACGAAGCTCCGGTTATTGATATTAACGGTTCAGGGCGAAGCTCTGCTAACAATGCTTTATTTACGGATGAACAGATATTGCTGGATTCGGTAATAAATTTCTCTGAAAAATATATCGGGACACCATACAAATATGGAGGTACAACACCGGGAGGCTTTGATTGCAGTGGATTTGTTCAGTATCTTTTCAGCAGTTTTGGTATTGCAATTCCGAGAATGCCGACAGATATGGCCGCGATAAGCGATAAAATAGATTATAAAGACATAAGACCCGGAGATCTGGTTTATTTTAAAGGAAGTAATATAAACTCACAGGAAATAGGGCATGTAGCTTTGGTTGTTGAACGTAACGGAGACAGTTATAAAATGATTCACGCCACAAGCAAAGGAGTTATGATAAATGATATTGAACAGTACGATTACTGGAAAACACGTTACTTGTTTGCTACCAGATTTAAAAAAGAAACATTACTGAAAAAATAATCCGGATACCGGATTTTTCCTGTATTACCCCGTGATTAAAATATGTGTGTGATTTTTACTGCAAATATCTGTGTCGGGAGGGTTGTACCATGTTATTGACAATAATTGATTGTTGCTGCAGTCAGTTAGTTTTTTGAAAAACTTATTATCTTTGCAACTTACATATTAGTGACGAACATTAATTAAAAGATGATAGTAAAGAAATATTGTTTGGTTATTTTAATATTTTTCGTGCTTTCCGCGTTTACCGGCCATTCTGTATTTTCGCAGCAGGATACTCTTATAAACCTTCAGTCTTCAGATATCGTACTGGTTTTGGAACAATCCGATTCAACGCTTACAGATAAATATGCAGGACTTGATTCAATTGCACGTATTCGGGCAATGCTTATAGATTCGATTATAGATTACGGAAAAACATTTGTCGGGTTGCGGTATAAATATGGCGGAATAACACCTGCCGGTTTTGATTGCAGCGGATTTATTTTTCATATTCACAGGCATTTTAATTTACCAATGCCCCGCGTGCCAAGTGCTACAAGTTTAATGGGGAGAGTTATTCCTCAGGACAGTTTGCAGCCGGGCGATCTTGTTTACATCAAGTCCCGTGCGGCTTACGATAATACAATAGGTCATGTTATGATGGTAATTGAAAAAACACCCGATTCTTTTATTGTAATTCATTCTGCAAGCCATGCAGGTTTGGTAATAGAAGATTTTAACAAACATTCTTATTACGTTTCAAGATATCTGTTTGCAAACCGCTTGCCCGATGAGTTTTACCTTAGGCAGTGGAATGACAGCCTGATGAAAATTTATAAATACAGAAATGAAGATATTTACCATGAATATGTAGAATCTGTAATACCGGCAGAACAACCGGACGGAACGGTTGAGCTTGATTATACCGTTAAGTCGGGAGATGCTGTGGGCCTTATTGCCTCATGGTACGGGGTAAATATCGCCCAGATTATGGCATGGAACGGCATGAGTAATTATAACCTGCAGATAGGAAAAGTGTTAAAGATTTATGTAAAGACAGAACTTGAGTCTATTTATAAGAATGTTAACAACATGACATTCGACGAAAAGCAGCGTTCTGTAGGAATAAGCCCGTCAACAGGAAAGCCAAAGGAAGTTGCCCTAGATCCGGCATATGAATATTACACAGTACAATCCGGTGACTCTCCATACAGTATTTCTAAAAAATATACAGGAATAACAGCCGATGACATTATGAAACTTAACGGAATTTCAAATCCTTCGGCATTGAAAATAGGACAGAAGCTTAAAATCAGAAAAAAATAATGTAATTATTTGGTTTTACCGGTATAAATAGATCCGGCAAAATTTCTGAGGGAGAGTTTTGGATCACGCAAAATTTATGGGGAGGACGCGTCAAAAAAAATTATAGCAATAAATGTTCAGAAAAGCGACGCGGGCAGGCCATAGAACCGCAGCCCGTAGGGCAAGCCCGCCAAAGGCAAAAACTGCGTGCCAAACCTGCGGCAACTAACGAACACCATTGCCGGTAGATCGTAATACACTCAACCATATTCAGGCATTGACATACCGATTACAGCTTACAGATTACAGCTTACAGATTACAGCTTACAGATTACGGATTACAGATTACGGATTACAGATTACAGATTACAACATCAATTACAAAATTATCCTTCCACACTATACTTAACCGGAATTCCTATTTTTAAACCAATCCCGCCAACAACAGGCCGCTGTTTAAAAATATAATCCGAATCAACAGCCAGAATATTATTAAGCCCGTGCATGTACTTTACGTCTGCAAAAACAATAATGTTTGGCTTAATTCTGTATTCAATGCCACCGCCGACATAAAGGCCGAAGTTTAATTTTTTGTAAAGATCCGTATTCTCCGAATCAAAACGCACAACTTCGTTTCCGTTAATCTGTTCAGGTAAGTTTTTTGCAAATGTGCTTTGTTTTAGTAAAATATCAATATCAATACCTCCCGAAAGATAAATATTAAACTTTCTGCGCCCCAGGTTGTACGAAAACCCGAGCGGAACATTTACGTAATCAAAACTATAGGCAGTTTCAAATAATCCTACGGAGTTGTTGTAAATATCGAAATACTCAGTCTCTTTTATAAAGCCTTTCGGGATAAAACCAACTCCCGTTTTCAGAGTTATTTCGCGTGTAGGTTGATAGCAAAACTGCAATCCGAATGCTTTGCTTATAAGAGGAGTAGTGTTTTGTGCATAGCCTGTTATTTTTGCATAGCTTGCGCCTCCCCATACACCTGCATAAAGTGTAGTGTCCGATTTTGCTTTCCATGCATAAGAAGAAAGACTGCACAAAATAAAAATAGCCGGAATTAATCCGTATTTAACCGCCCTTACAGTCAATAATGCCGGAATTCCTGATTTGTTTTTGCTATGTTTTTTCATTTTTTACAACTTTACTTATTATTTTGTTTTCGTAAATGATTGTTTCCAATTCATCCCCGATTTTAATTTCAGATCCTGATGAAATTGTTTTACCCGAAATTTTTGTAATCGAAAACCCCCTTTTCAGTACGTTAAGCGGATCTGTAAGACGAATACTTTGTTCAAACGAATTTAATTTAGCCTCCTGATTACTGAAGTAATAATTCTTTAGCCTTGTCAGATTTATTATTTTTCTGTCCAGATCCTGATTTTGAGAAGCCAAAACTGCAGATGGAATGCGTTCCAGCTTTATTTTGTAATTATTAAGTTCAGAGTTTTGCCCTTTAATAATATTTTCAGTTGCATTTTTTAACCTGTAATAAAACCTGTTACACTTCTCGGTACTTTTGGCAAGAATTTCTTTTGACTTGTAAACACTGAGGCTCATACCGGCAAGATACATTTCGTTTGTCCTGATAGTATCCTTTACCGAAGATACAATTTCTTCAAAAATTCCGGTAACCTCGTTTTCAAACAAAAGATTATAATCAACAATAAAATTTGCAACGGCGGTAGGAGTCTTAAGCTTTGTGTGTGCTGTCATATCCGCAACAGACTCGTCACGTTCGTGACCTATCCCCGACAAAACAGGCAGAGGAAATTGTGTAATATGAAATGCAATATTGTAATTGTCAAAATAGCTGAGATCACTTTTTGACCCACCTCCGCGGATTATTGCCACAATATCAAATTCCGATTGTCTGTCGAAAATATCATTAAATGCTTTTACTACAGAATTTTCTGTATTTCCGCCCTGCATATCTGCTTCAAAAAGCGAGATTTCAAAAGAATAACCGTATTTATTTGAATAAAGCTGATTACAGAAATCCTCAAACCCGGCTGCCCCGGCAGATGAAATAACTGCTATTCTTTGAATTACAGAAGGCAACAAAAGCTCTTTGTTCATATCGAACACACCTTCGGAAATAAGCTTTTCTATGATTTCCTTTTTTCGACGCTCCAGATCACCCAAAGTATAGTTAGGGTCAATATCACGAATGTTAAGAGAAAGCCCGTACTGCTCGTGAAAATCGACACTCGCTTTTACCAGAACATTAATTCCCTTTTCGAGCGGCTTATTGGTTACCGATTGAAAATAAGAACTGATAAAGCGGAACTGAGTCGCCCATATTGTTGCTCTCGCCTGTGCAACTATCTTATCCGAATCTTTGGCTTTCTGAATAAGTTCCAGGTAACAATGCCCGCTACGATGCAGGTTTATATTGTTTATTTCCGCAATTATCCAGACAGGAGCATCGAATTTTTCCTCCAGAGTTAATCTGATGGTTTTGTTAAGTTCGAGCAGTGTCAGGGTTGGGACAGACATCAGTTTATTTCTTTATTATCTTTTCAGAATATCTGGTTGTATTAATAATCACGGTAAGGATGTAAACACCTGGTTTTAAACGTGCCAGATCTTCAATTTTTATTTTCACATTGCTGTCTTCACATGTTTTCTCCATCCAGAGATAATTTCTTCTGCCTGTAATATCATTTACCATTACCTGTACCGAGTCACCGGAATTATTATCAAGACTAATTATGAAATCTGATGTAAAAGGATTGGGAAATACATCAATACGGCTTTCTCTGGTATAGGTTTTCCCGGAAGACAATATTATGCCTGCCAGCTCAAAATCGGGAATTCCGTAACCCAGATAAACAGTAGGATTGTTGTATAAGTTAGATGACTGGCGTACTGCTTCCATTATTTCCATATTTGTCTTTTCGGGAAATTTTTGCCACAAACATGCAATAAGTCCCGATAAGATAGGAGAGGAGAATGATGTCCCGTTTCCCTGACTGAAACTACCGTCAAGTTCCTGATTTGTAGTTCCGCCTCCCATAGCAACCACGTCAGGTTTTATCCTTCCGTCGTAACTAGGCCCTATCGAACTGAAAGCAGCATATGACATGTCAGACCATACTGCACCGGCAGTAATAATGCCTTTTGCATCGCCGGGAGCATTTATCCACGGATGAACAGCATTTTCCCCGCTGTTTGCTGCCGAAGCAACAACAATAATCCCTTTTGACGATGCAACTCTTGCAGCCATACTTATCATTGCCGTATTTCCGTCCATTTGACTGTAGTCGTGGTTAAATTCAGGAGTATCAAAATTAAGATATCCGAGCGAGACGTTTATTACGTCAGCCCCCATGCTGTCGGCATATTCGGCTGCAGAAATCCAGTTTATTTCTTCTAAATATGTTTCCGATGACGGGTCTTCCGACATTAATAGCAAATAATCAGCCTCTGGTGCCGATCCTATAAGACTTCCGGGATAATTGCCTGAAAGAATGGAAAGAACTCTCATCCCATGAGTACTGTAACTGTAAACAAAATCTCCGCCGTAAACAAAATTTCTTGTAGAAACAACTCTCCCGGCCTGGTATAAACTATCAAAAGCCGGCAAATATGGTAACCCGCTAAAACCTGCATCTGTAACCGCTATTAACATTCCCTGTCCGCGGAAACCTTCATTGTGTAAAACCTGTCCGTTGTGCATAAAAATCTGGTCAGAGGAAGTTCCGTAATTATAATAATTGATTTTTGATTCTGATAATTTTGTTTCCCTTGGCACATTATATTTTTCAGGAACAGGAACTTTTTCATTGTTAACCGGAAGTTGTTTTGCAGAATTACTTACAAAGCCGAGGTAAGTAATAGAATCTATCAGCAAAGAGTCCATAGTGTAAACCGTGGCGGAATTGAACCACTTTGACACATTTAAAACCTCTAACCCAAGGCTTTCGAGACTGTCAACATACATTTGCGTTACCGGAAGATCCGACATGTCCAGGTCGATATTCTGAACAGCACGACGCTGTAAAGCTCTTTCACTTAAAAACTCTTCAGGCCTTGACAGACTGAAAGTATTGTTGTTTTTGTCTGTAAATTCTATGTAATATTTATTGGGTGCAACCTGCGAAAATGCTGTAAATCCCCATAATATTGCCGCAATTAAAAGAGTCGTTCTCATCTTGTCTTTTTTTATAAGTTAACTGCCGGTAAAGCATTTTGTTGTAATCAACATGCGAAGATAATTCATTTTTTTTGAAAAAGATAATGTGCAGTTAAATCGGATGTTAATCCCGGGGGATTGAAAAGAATTATATCACATCAGATAAAATCTTTTGACAACCGGTTGTTCCTGTAAATAGTTTGTATATTTGAAAGTTAATTCTGATAAACGAAATGAAAAAATATCTTTATATCTTATTTATTGTTTTTATGTCATGTAGTGGTGGCAAAGAAAATAATCCGCAGTCCCCCAAACATGAAAAACAGGATACCTTAAAGGATACTAAAGTAAAAGATGAGACCAAAAACCTGCGCGATTCAGTTTCGTCTTATCTTGCTGATCCGCTGGATTTTTATTTGTTGAAAAAATCGACATATGCCATGCATTCCGGTGGAAATATCAGGCTTAACGACAGCAACTTCTATTCTGTAAATGATAAAAATTACATATACTACAATTACTGGGCAATCGAATTTGTAGATTTTACCGAAGACGAGGACAAGCCATTGTCTTTCAAGGTGTTAAAGCCATGGGGAACTTCCGAAGAAAGATATTACCAGACTGATAACGAAATTCTGGTAGGAATAAAATCCTGCATTTCCTGGGACGGCTTGCAGAATTCAAATTTTGTAAATCTGGCAGATACCATTATCTTAAAGCGATTCGGGAAACCTGATTTAGAACAAAACGATTGCCTGATTTATTCGGAAAATAACAGAATTCTTTCACTAAAAATACAGAATAATCATGTGCTCTGGTTTAAATATTTCTGGTTGAATAAAACAATCGGGTCTGAAAAAGATATTATGCCGGAAATTACAAACTGGTGATTATATGTCAGATAGTTTTGTTACTTCTGAATAAATCCTGGATGTTTAAGATAAGCTGTAGAAAAAATTCAAAAATAAATTCAAAAATAAATTCAAAAATAAAATCAAATATTAATTCTATAATAAACATACTATTCTTTTAAAATTAAATTTTTCAATCAGCCTGAGGCATGTTTTGTTAACCTGGTATGCAATTTTTAATGATATTTCAAAAGTAGTAAATTAATTATTCCATCGTGTGGTTTTTGGAATATTTATAAAATAGATAAATAATACATTGCCGGAGCGGTGGTACATGTGTTCTGATGGTTTTAATAGTTAAGAAAATGGAATAACGCAGTCAATATCAATTGATTATATTCGTGAACTGATAGTAAGAAAAAATATGACTATTGGTTCACGGAATATGAATGATTATTTAATATGCAGATCGCGATCAATTAGTTTGGAAAAACAAGGGCGTTATTTAAAAAATCAGGATTTTTGTTGGAATTTGTAAATCAATCGTTGTAATTACGCAACAATTGAAAAAAAGTCCTCCTTAAAAGCTGTTGGAATGAGACGTGTAGTTTAAAAGTTAAAACCTTACAGAGCGTTGCAGTGCAAGGTTTTAATATGGGTGGGCGGTGGTGTTGATAAGTTTATTTTGGCGGGAATAGCACTAAAAACATATCTTGTTCATTAATTTAATTGTCTATATAGTCATCAATTATACTTGGATCAAGTGCAAATCCAAACAATTCAGAAACTATTTTTTTAAATTTTTCATCTATTTTATAAACCTTAACAATAGTAGTACTTTCATCTTGAATAAACCAAAACCCCCCATTAATTATTATTGAAGTCATAACTTGTGAATTGTCAATAAAATCAATAATAACACGACAATTAATAAACTCATCATACCTACATTCAGAGAATTCCTCGCGTTCAATCTCTTTAAAGCACTGATATATTTTACTATTAAACAATTCGTCATTGGATGATATAAAAAACTTAGCATTAACTCTAATATAATTTGGTGTCATCCTTTTGTAATCGGATACGTGTATGTTTAATGGGTAGGTGTAAATGTTTATTTTTTCAACTGAATAACGCTCTGTTTGAGAAAAAAGATTTAAACTCAAAATAAAAATAAAAATAAAAATAAAAAAATTCTTGATATTCATATTATAATACCTTTCTATTTTTCAATAAATTCGATTGGTGATTTTGATTTTACCACTTCCAATCCATCTATATGATGATGTCTAATAATTCCACCTTTTTCCTCATTTAATGGCTGTTCATTTTCTTCTGTGTTAAATTTTTCTTCAGGATTATCCCACATATAATCAGGGTCATCTTTTTGATATTCATTTTCTTCTGCTGTACGATTAAGATAACTTTCAGGATCTGAAATTGCATTATAAATGTGACCAAGTTCATACCACAAATTCATAAATGGCAACATGTACTTACCTGTTGAAATTTCTTTAAATGTATAAGATGGATTATAATGTACTGTTTGATATTTTTTTACAGTTATTACACCATTTGTTTCACTTAATCCTATTGAAGCTTCTGTATAATCCCCTTTATATATTTCAATATTATAATCTTGAGTTTCAACCAAAAAATCAAACTTTTCACTAATACTTGTAGCTGAACCTATCTCATCCAACGATGCAATTGTTTTTTTTACAAAAATATTATCAGGCACTTCCATTTGAGAACCATATTCATATGCCACTCTCTTGTTTAATCCATGTTCATCTTTTTCTTCAATTTCATAATAAATAAGAATTTTTTCACCATCTGGATCAATAGCTACTATCGGGGAGTTACCCACAAAATTATATGGACTCAAATCAGGATATTTCACAGCCAATCGGTCACACGCCATCCACCTTCCTATCCTTGCATCGTAAAGCCTTGCACCAAAATCATAAGTAGAACCAGTCTGTCCGTTCCATTCGTCGTCCTTCTCCTGTCCGTTAAACCCAAACCTGTACACTCTACTCATATCCCTCAATTCCTACCAGTTCCTGAATAAAGATTGTGCCTGTGGTTACACGTTGCTCAACAGGGACTTCGTAGATTACTTCCTGAGAGTTAAGATAAGTCATTTCTTTGTAGATAAGTCCGGTATGTAATGCATAAACTTCGCAGGCCAGATTTTTATGTATAAGTGATGACGAAGAGTCCTGCATTACCGTAAGGCAGGAGTCAAATGCATAATTCCCGGTTTGGTATGATTTATTTACGGATGATATCCGGTATTCCTGATCCTCATTTTCGTTAAAAATGTTCCCGTTCCAACTGTAATCTTCTCTTGCAGGGAAGCGGATTTTTACAAACCTGTAGTTTTCTTCAACTTTTTCGGCTGTGTTGTCAGTCGTTTTTGCAGACCATACCGAATTTATAAGCCAGTTTTCATCTTCTGTGTAACGTACGTATCTTTCAATCCGGTAAGCAGTGTCGCCTTCGTTGTCTATAAGCGGGATGTCAATAATTTCTTTAAGATAATAAACAGTTGTATCGTAAAAATCAGAAGGCTTGTCAATTGTAATTTCTGTAACCCTGTAAATCAGAGCATGTCCGGTTTCGAGCGGAAAATAATCCTTACCTGTAAAAACTTCCGGAGCATTACTGTTTTCATCAGTACACGAAAAAAATAAAACGGGTAAACCCAGTAATATGTAAAGCAGTTTTTTACGCATAAAGCAAATTTACAAATATTTTGGATATTGTGGACAACTTACCCGATATTATTAGAATAATTAATTTTTCTCCCCGTTGGACATTGGATATTCATCATTCATTCCTGGATGTAAAAAAAAATAACCAATAACCAATATTGAATAACCAATAATCAATTTTAGTTCCCGTTGGATATTGGAAATTCATCATTCATTATTGGACATTCATTATCCTTGAAAATATTTTAACCCAACGCTTAATATCGAATAACCAATAATTAATTTTTCTCCCCGTTGGACATTGGATATTCATCATTCATTCCTGGATGTAAAAAAAAATAACCAATAACCAATATTGAATAACCAATAATCAATTTTAGTTCCCGTTGGATATTGGACGTTCATCATTCTTTTTTGGCTGTTAAAAATAACCAATATCCAATATCGAATAACCAATAATCAATTTTTTCTTTTGTTGGACATTCATCATTCTTTTTTGGCTGTTAAAAATAACCAATATCCAATATTGAATAACCAATAATCAATTTTAGTTCCCGTTGGACATTGGATATTCATCATTCATTTTTGGATATTCATTCATGATCTTTTTCCCTTTACAAAAATTTAGCTGACAATATTTAGGGAAACATTATTTTACAATAATTCCACCAGCAATAATGTCATTATCTTCATAAATTACCGCAGATTGTCCCGGAGTAACGGCAGAAACAGGATTATTGAAAACAATTTTTATTTTGTCTCCGTATTGTTTAACCGTGCATTCTTCACCTTTATTATTATATCGTATTTTGCAGATAGCTTCACGTTCTTCATTAACATCGGCATATTTCATCATGTTAAGGTCTTTTATCCAGACTTCTGATTGCAGTAGTTGTTCGCGTTCGCCTAATGTGATTGTATTTGTATCTGCATTTATGTCAAGAACATACACCGGATAACCCATTGCAATTTCCAGTCCTTTTCGCTGGCCTATGGTGTAAAACGGAAATCCGCGGTGTTTTCCAAGGACTTTACCGTTTACATCAACAAAGTTTCCCGGACCGGGATTGTTGTCTATGTCCGGAATTCTGTCACGTAAAAAACGGCGGTAATCGTCATCCGGGATAAAACATATTTCCTGACTTTCTTTTTTATTCGCAATTTTTTCGTAATTGTTCTTTCTTGCAATTTCTCTTACTTCAGGCTTGGTGAGTTTCCCTAACGGGAAAATTGTTCTTGCCAGATTTTCCTGAGTTAATGTCCACAGAAAATAAGACTGGTCTTTTGTTTCATCAACGCCTTTTCTTAAAAAGTATCTGCCGTTTTCGTGATAAATTTGTGCATAATGTCCGGTTGCCAGAAAATCACAGCCTAACTTGTCCGCTTCTTCAATCATTTTTCCCCACTTGACGGTTTTGTTGCATAAAACACATGGGTTAGGAGTGAGGCCAGACATATATTCATTTACAAAATTATTTATGATTGTTTTATCAAAATAATCTCTTACATCAAGAATTGTATGATCAAATCCCAGATCTTTTGCCAGTCTTTTTGCCTCGAAAATAGAGTCAACACTGCAACAGCCGGTTTCTTTTTCCATGCATGCTTTGGAAATTGCATCATACGAACGGAAAGTCATTCCGGTGACTTCGTAACCTTGCTGCTGTAGCAATAAAGCTGCAACAGAACTGTCGGTGCCGCCGCTCATTCCAAGTAGTATTCTTTTGTTTCTGCTCATTTATTTTAAGTATGGGCTTCGATCCGCCTGCAAGTCAGATAACTGAATTCAGCGACATATTTTTTGCAGCGAAAGCCAAAGACCCTTCGTTACTTTAATTGAGTATTAGGATTGTTACTGGGTCTGAAAAACTCAATAGGATTATCAAGATAATCTTCAGGTTGTTTAAACTGATCCTGATGTTCTTTTGCCCAGGTTTGTTTATCCTGCCATTCTTTCATCATTTCGTCGTAATTGTCAGGAGTCCCCATGTTATAATTAACAGTGTCGCCGCTTGCAATTTTTGTATAAACCAGCCAGTCGCCGTCGCGCTCGCCGTTTACATACATACCTTCTTCTTCAACTGTTCCTGTTGTGCTGTAGAATTTCCAGTATCCGTGGCGGGTAGCGTTTACATAAGGCCCTTCTTCAATTACCAAACCGCTTTCAAAGAACTTTTTATAATATCCGTTAAGTTTTCCGTCTTTATATTCACACTCCAGTACTTTCTTGCCCGATCCCGGATAATACATTTTTACCGGCCCGTCAGCGACTCCGTGTTTATAGCTTATTACTGCGGATAAAACTTCATCTTCAAAGTAAATATACCAGGTTTTGTCTCTTTCATTATTTTCATCATAAAATCCTCTTGCTGCACGTTTGCCGTTATCCCAATACAATTCAGCCGTAGCACATCCTTTGCTGTCGTAATTAAGTACAGATTTCATCTTCCCGTTTGGGTGATAATACATAAAAGTGCCTGTAGGTTTGTCATTAATAAAATAACCTTTGTAACGTATATTACCACTGTCATAATATTTAATCCACTTGCCTTGTTTCTTTTTATTGATGTCGATGTAATTGACAATTGTGTCATCAACTTTTTGTCCTACATTCTGAGCTGTGGCAGCAGAAACAGCAAATAAAAGAACAATTATTAAAGTGACCGAAAAATTTCTCATAATAAAAAAAATTACAATTTAATAACTCTTAAGCAATGCATTTTATTGTTGCTGCATAGCTTAACAAAATATATGCCCTTTGCATAATTTCCGAGCCCAAAAGTACAAGAATTTTTGACACCGTTTTTACTTAAAATCAATTTTCCTGAAACATCCAGAATCTGAACATCAAAATCTCCGGTTCCTGATACATTAAGTATATCTGTACATGGGTCAGGATAAACAGAAAACTCTTTATCTGTCATTTCAGGAATTGTTTTGGTTTCTAATCCGAACGGTACGGTAAATCCGTTTCGCAGATTACTTCCCTTGTAAGTACCGTAGCAGTAATCAGGGTTGTAATTAATATCCGGCATTTCAAATACATTTATATGTGTTGAATCTGTTCCCTCAAAATTGAGATCATAGCTTAAAACAACCATATCCAGTTTGCCGTTACCGTTAATATCTCCAAGGTTTACTCCGTTCATAAAAGTAAAGCCCTGTACCTGAACGGGGAACCCTGACATTTCTTCGAAATTGCTTAAATCTGTGTTGGCAGAATAAGCATGAATATAGCCATTCCCTGACTCATCTTTCATGTTTGACCCTGTGAAAATGTATAGCTGATCTAATCCTTCGGAATACATGGCCGTTATAAAACCTTCGAGTCCGTCAACCCGTTCGTATGGGAATCCGCTTATATAATTACCTTCAGGAGTAATGGCATGTATTGTCGGGTAAGGATTGCTCCCGTCAGCACCTGGTTGGGAAAACAGAAAGAAATCAAAACCGGAATTAAGACCTAATGCAGTAGGAGCACCATAAGTCCAGGAATCATCTGCTGTAGGCTTCGGCCAGTTTTCGTTAATGTATTCTCCGCTTTTATTTATCGCGTAAAATTCAGGTAAATTTCCGTGAGTTGCTCCTGTAATTACAATGTTATCCTGATTATCGCTGTCAAAACTTTCTGTGCAGATTAACGGCGATTGGTAAGAGAAACCTGTATTTGCATTTATTACAGGGAATCCGTTTACCGGGTTTCCATCAAAATCAAATGCAAATATTGCACTGGTCGAACACATTACAATTAAACTGTCAATTACTCCGCCATTCGGCAATGTGTTTCTGTTTTTATAGTCATAAGCAACCGAAGGAGTAACCCCGGGATAACCGTTTAACTCAACAGGCCAGTTGTCGGAATAATTGGTTCCGTCATTCTTTAAAACATGTAACCTGCCCGGATTACGTCTCTCCGATACAATTATTTCAAGTTGTTTGTCATTATTTAAATCTGCCAGCGCCGGCGAACAGATTATCCAGTTATTATTAAAGCTTACAGGCCAGCCGGGTAAAACATTCCCGTCTTTGTCAAAAACATAAATGTGTCCGTTTGCCGGAGAGCCTCCTGTAACCTGAACAAGCTCAATGTTTCCGTCATTGTTAATATCTGCTGCTGACGGCGGGTAAATTGCTGTTCCTAAAAGAGAAGCCTCCCAGTATTTTACTCCGGAACCGGAGTAAGCATAAATTTTTGAATTGCCTGTAAAGATAATGTCGTCAATATTGTCATTATTTATGTCCTGAATACAAACGCCACGCATATTCTTAAAACTGGCATTACTTTCAAATGCTTTGGGCCACGATTCCTGCTGATCCATATAATTAGTCTCAAGCAAATTGCTTTTGTAATACGGAATCGTTTCCTGAATAATTTTTCCTTCAGAATCTGCAATTACCGCTTTTGAATACTGGCAATAACAGGAAGTTCCTGCGATTAACACAACGGATAAAAAACCGAGTCGTTTTAGTAGTTTCATGTATAAAAATTTGATTTGTGCCTGACAAAATTAGTAAAAAACAATTAATTATCTATGTTATGAGTGTAAAATAAATTGACTGAAGTATTGGAATCTGAAGACGTAAGCCGGATGGTTTTAAGCAGGTTGACCAGCATACCTGACATAAAATCTTTTTTCTTCTTACAAATCATCTTTTTTCCTTCTTCTTTCTTCGGTCTTCAAACTTCCGGCCTTAGTTTCTTTACATGATTTTTATCAAATAAAATTAGTTAAAATATCATTTATAATTAAATTATTTTTCCATACATTTGCTACCCTGTTAATTACACATTAAAATCTTATAAAATAATGAAAAATACAGCGTTTACACATTTCCACATTGAGTTGGGAGCCAGAATGGCCGAATTTGCAGGTTATAATATGCCGATAGAGTTTACAGGTATTAATGACGAGCATCTTGTTTGTCGTGAGAAAATAGGATTATTTGATGTCTCTCACATGGGTGAATTCTGGGTGAAAGGCCCGAAAGCTTTTGATTTTATACAGTCTGTTACTTCAAATAATGTTGCTGATTTATTTGACGGAAAAGTTCAGTATTCATGTTTCCCGAACAATGAAGGCGGAATTATTGATGATCTTTTGGTTTATCGTTTTGGTGAGCAGAATTATCTTCTGGTTGTAAATGCCGCAAATATAGATAAAGACTGGGCATGGTGCAGCGCTAAAGCCAGGGAAGCCGGTCTTGAAATAGGAAAAGACATAATAAATGCTTCTGATGATTATTGCCAGCTTGCAGTTCAGGGCCCTTACGCTCTTAAAGCTATGCAAAAGCTTACTTCTGAAAATGTAATAGATATGGAATATTACACCTGCAAACAAATTACTTTTGCTGGTATAGATGATATTATTTTTGCAACTACAGGTTATACCGGAGCAGGAGGATGCGAAATTTATGCACTCAATAAGGATGCTGATAAACTTTACAAAGCAGTTGTTGAAGCAGGTAAAGAATTTGGACTTCAGTCAATAGGACTTGGAGCAAGAGATACGTTAAGACTTGAAATGGGAT
Source organism: Bacteroidales bacterium (assembly GCA_003249955.1). Taxonomy (GTDB): domain Bacteria; phylum Bacteroidota; class Bacteroidia; order Bacteroidales; family ML635J-15; genus Bact-19. The sequence continues at coordinate 31,837 of QKHS01000041.1, forward strand.
TCTGCCTTTACGGAAATGACATTAACGACACAACCTCACCAATAGAAGCAGGTCTGGGGTGGATTACCAAATTTGTTGAAGGAAACAATTTCACCAAAAGAGAATTCCATGAAAAATTAAAAGCAGAAGGGACAACCAAAATGCTTAAAGGATTCGAAATGATTGACAGAGGTATTCCGCGTCAGCATTACCTTGTTTATGATGCAGACGGAAACGAAATCGGGGAAGTTACTTCAGGAACAATGTCTCCTATGATGAAAATCGGTATCGGAATGGCTTATGTAGCAAAAGGATTCTGGAAAGAAGGAACCGAAATATATATCGGGGTTCGCGATAAAAAACTCAAGGCTAAAATTGTAAAAATGCCTATTTTCAAAGGACAAATGCCGGCGGTTAAATAAAAAAACAATATGTAAAATATGAAAAGACAGGTTTCAGGTTGTTGAGCACAGTCTAAGAAAACCTGTCTTTTTTTACCTTGGTTTTTTATAAATGCCAAATAAAAGCAACAGTCAGTATGAAGATTATCTGCATAGGCCAAAACTACAAAAAGCATATTGAAGAATTAAACTCTGATTTTCCAACCGAACCTGTATGGTTTTTAAAGCCGGATTCGAGTATATTAAGGAATAATAAAGACTTTTATTTGCCTGAATTTTCAGAAAATCTTCAGTACGAACTGGAGGTTATTTTTCGGGTATGCAGGCTGGGTAAACATATTCAGGCAAAATTTGCACACCGTTATTATGATGCGGTTGGTCTTGGAATTGATTTTACAGCCAGAGATTTGCAGATGAAATGTAAAGAAAAAGGATTGCCGTGGGAAATTGCAAAATCATTTGACGGATCTGCGGCCATATCAGAGTTTATTCCGCTGGAAGAGTTTAAAGGACAGAAGGATTTTAAATTTACATTGCAGAAAAACGATACAGTTGTACAGTCAGGAAATACATCCGATATGTTGTTTACCATAGATGCCATTATTGAGTATGTTTCAAAGTTTGTTACTCTCAAAATAGGAGATGTTATTTACACCGGGACCCCTTCTGGTGTAGGAAAACTGGCAGTAGGAGACAGGCTTGTTGCAGAGCTTGAAGGGAGAGAACTTATAAACATGAAAATAAAATAAAAAATATTTAAAAACTTTTAGTAATTCAGAATAGAATTATTACTTTTGAAAACACAGACACATATAATAAAAAAACGTTTAAATTTTAAAACAAAATGGATTTAGTCAGTAAAATCAAAGAGAATGCAAAAAAACACGGCATGCGTATCGTGCTACCGGAAGGAACAGAAATCAGAACACTTAAGGCTGCTGATCAGGTTATCGGAGAAGGGCTTGCCAATATAATACTTATCGGTAATCCGGATCAGATTTTTGCTATGGCAAAAGAAAACAATCTGAATAATATCGCGCAGTCAACAATCGTTAATCCGGTAAATCATGCGAAAAAGGAACAATATACCGATTTGCTTTTTGACCTCCGTAAATCAAAAGGCTTAAGCCGTGAAGATGCCTCGAAACTTGTTGAAGATCCGTTGTATCTGGCAGTTCTTATGATTAAATCGGGTGATGCAGATGGTGAGGTTGCCGGCGCTGATAATGCAACAGGAGACGTTTTACGCCCTGCTTTTCAGATTGTAAAAACTTTACCGGGAATAAGTGTGGTTTCAGGTGCATTTATAATGATTTTAAATGACAAGGAATTCGGAGAAGACGGCTTAATGGTATTTGCTGATTGTGCAGTACATCCGAATCCTACAGCTCGTGAACTTGCAGAAATAGCTGTTGCAACAGGACATACAACCAGAGCCATAGCAGGTTTTGAACCTAAAATTGCAATGTTGAGTTTTTCAACCAAAGGCAGTGCGAAACACGAAATGGTTGATAAAGTAGTTGAAGCAACAAAAATTGCAAAAGAAATGGCTCCTGATATGATGATTGAAGGAGAATTACAGAGCGATGCAGCAATTATTCCTGAAATAGGCCAGAAAAAAGCCCCGGGAAGCAAAATTGCAGGTTCTGCAAATGTACTTGTATTCCCCACTCTGGAAACAGGAAATATTGCATATAAACTTGTGCAGAGAATGGCTCATGCCGAAGCTATAGGCCCGGTATTGCAGGGTATGGCAGCTCCTATCAACGATTTGTCGAGAGGTTGTTCTGTAAGTGATATTGTTAATCTGGTTGCAATTACAGCGAATCAGGCAGCAGGAATGAAAAAATAAATCCGATTGTTAAATTTATAAAATAAGTAATTAAAATGAATGTATTAGTTCTGAATTGCGGCAGTTCTTCAATAAAGTATCAACTGTTGGATATGAGCGAAACCCCTGAAGTAAAAGCAAAAGGGCTTGTTGAACGTATTGGGTTGGAAACAGGAGATCTTTGTCATAAAAATGATAAAGGTGAAAAATACGAAAGCAAACAGCCTGTTCCAAACCATACTGTAGGTATTAAACTGGTGTTGGAAGCATTGATTGATAAAAATCATGGCGTAATCAGTTCTCTCGACGAAATTAAAGCCGTTGGTCATCGTGTTGCACACGGAGGAGAACATTTTAAAGAAAGCGTAAGACTTGATGCAGATGCAATTGCAAAAATAGAGTCAATATGCGACCTTGCACCATTGCACAATCCTGCACACCTTTTGGGAATGAGAGCAATTTTAGACGTATTGCCACAGGTACCTCAGGCAGCAGTTTTCGATACTTCTTTCCACCAGACTATGCCTGCAAGTTCATATATGTATCCGCTTCCTTACAGAATGTACGAACAGTATAAAATACGCCGTTATGGTTTTCACGGAACAAGCCATAAATTTGTTGCCGAAAAAGCATGCGATATCTTAGGCTGGAATATAGCAGAAAAGAAAATTATTACCTGCCATCTTGGTAACGGAGCATCAATCACTGCTGTAAAATACGGGAAATCTGTAGATACTTCTATGGGATTTACCCCGGTTGAAGGCGTAATGATGGGAACAAGAACCGGAGATCTGGATCTTGGAGCATTACTTTTCATCATGGAAAAAGAAAACCTTTCTGTTAGTCAGGCTAATTCTTTTATCAATAAAAATTGTGGTGTTAACGGAGTTTCCGAAATATCTTCAGACATGAGAGATCTTGAAGCAGAATCAGAAAAAGGTAACGAAAGAGCAATTCTTACTCTGGACATGTATGCACACCGCATTAAAAAATATATCGGTTCATATGCAGCAGTAATGAATGGAGTTGACCTGATTGTTATGACCGGCGGAATAGGCGAAAATTCATGCCATACCCGTAAATTGGTATTCTCAGATATGGATTATCTAGGAATTAAATTTGACTTTGAATTAAATAAAGGGCTTAGAGGAAAAGATGAAACATTAAGTCTGCCTGATTCAAAAGTAAAAATTATGACAATTACTACTGACGAAGAACTGGTAATTGCAACTGATACCAAGAAACTGGTTTTCGGATAAAAGACAGAATATAAATTTTTAAAGAGGCATCGGTAATTCCGGTGCCTCTTTTTGTTAAACTTAACAGTGTTACAGATACTTTGGGAAAAGTTTAAAGAAGTAAAAAAATACCGTAATATTTATTTTCATATTTACCCATTTTATTATATTTTAGCGACACTAAAAAATTATACGCATTTATTATGAAAATAACCAAGATGGATGACATCATCCAGGCAGTAAAATCCAAATCAAAAAAACGTTTGGCAGTAGCTTTTGCAAATGATGCACACACAATTGAGGCTGTGAGTAATGCAATTGATCTAGGAATTGTTGAAGGAATTCTGGTAGGGGACGAAAAAACTATTAAAGAAGTTTGTGCACATGAAAAAATTGATGTGAACAAATTTAAGATAGTTCAGGAAGCTGACGAAATGAAAGCAGCAAATCTTGCAGTTAAATTAATCAATGACGGAGAGGCCGACTTCCTGATGAAAGGATTAGTCAGCACTGACAAATACATGCGTGCTATTCTAAATAAGGAAACAGGCTTGTTGCCTCCGAAAGCAGTATTGAGTCATGTGGTAGTTATGGGACTGGATTCTTATCCGAAACTTCTGGTTGTGTCTGATGTTGCAGTAATTCCGGCTCCGGATCTGTCTCAGAAAATTGCAATTACAAACTATGTGATATCTGTTTCCAAAGCATTGGGAATAGAAGTGCCAAAAGTTGCATTGATTGCTGCAACAGAACAAATGTCAGCTTCTATGCCGGCATGTGTTGATGCAGCTATAATTGCAAAAATGGCTGATCGTGGTCAGATAAAAGGAGCATTAATAGACGGGCCTCTTGCTTTAGATGTGGCAATTGACAGAGAATGTGTTGAAATTAAAAAACTGAAAAGTGTTGTGAACGGAGAAGCAGACGGTCTTGTCTTTCCAAGTATTGAAGCAGCCAATGTTTTTTACAAGACAGCTTCAAAATTGTGCAATGCACAACTGGGAGCAATCCTTGTAGGTGCAAAATGCCCTGCAGTATTATCGTCCCGCGGAGACTCTGCTATGACAAAAACTTATTCAATTGCCCTGGCAGCCCTTACAGCAAAATAATTTAAAACCAATAATATTAATGAGCACAGAAAAGAGACACAAAATTCTGGTAATAAATCCGGGATCTACATCAACAAAAATTGCGGTGTTTGAACAGGAAGAAGCTGTTTTTATTAAAAATATCAAACATTCGGCAGAAGAATTAAAACCTTTTAAGTCTGTTACAGATCAATATGCATTCAGGAAAGAAAAAATTCTTGAAGAATTGAAACTTGCAGAACAGGATATCTCTTCGTTGGATTGCGTAATGGGACGCGGCGGATTGTCAAAACCGATTCCGAGCGGTGTTTATGAAGTTAACGAAGCAATGAAGAATGACATGGCTAACTCTCCTATAGGTGAACATGCCAGCAATCTTGGTGGTTTTATCGCTGACGATATTGCAAAGGAAATAAAAGGAGTTAAAGCTTATATTGCCGATCCGGTTGTTGTTGACGAAATGGAACCGATTGCAAGAGTTGCCGGACATCCGGAATTTGAAAGAATTTCTATATTTCATGCTCTTAATCAGAAAGCAATTGCCCGCAGATATGCCCGTGAAAACGATAAAAAATATGAAGATCTTAATCTTATAGTTGCACATCTGGGCGGTGGAGTGTCAATAGGTGCTCATTGCAAAGGAAGAGTTGTAGATGTAAATAATGCACTAAACGGTGACGGTCCGTTTTCACCGGAACGCTCAGGTACTTTACCAAGCGGACAGGTTGCAAAATTGTGCTTTAGCGGGAAATATACCTATGCCGAAATTAAATCAATGATTACCGGCAAAGGAGGATTTCATGCATATCTCGGTACAAACAACGCTTTTGAAGTTGAACAGAGGGCGAATAACGGAGATGAACATGCACTGTTTATTTCTAATGCAATGGCGTATCAGGTAGCAAAAGATATTTCTGCTTTAGCTTCAGTTCTTAAAGGTAATGTCGATGGCATTATACTTACAGGAGGAATTGCTTACAACAAACAATTTTGCTCATTTATAGAGGAAATGGTAAGCTGGATTGCTCCGATGAAAGTTTATGCCGGTGAAGATGAAATGTCTGCTTTGGCATTAAACGGATTGATGGTTTTAAAAGGAGAACTTGAACCTAAAATTTACGAATAAATAAATATGCAATAGTGACACAATACATTGTGTTGTTATTGCTTTGTTTTTTACAAATCATTTAGGAAATTTCGAAAAATAAATAATATGAAAAAAGTAATAAATACCGAAAACGCTCCGAAAGCAATAGGCCCATACAGTCAGGCTATTGAAGCCAACGGAATGATTTTTATTTCAGGACAAATTCCGGTTAATCCTGCTACAGGAACAGTTCCGGAAGGAATTACAGAACAAACCGAGCAAGTAATGCAAAATATTAAAGCTATTCTTCAGGAAGCCGGATTAGGTTTTGAAAATGTTGTAAAATCTACCTGTCTTTTAAGCGATATGGCAAATTTTAAAGCAATGAATGAAGTGTATGGCAAATATTACAGCGTAGAGCCTCCGGCAAGAGCAGCATTTGCAGTACGTGAGCTTCCTTTGGGTGTTTTGGTCGAAATTGAATCAATAGCTGTCCGTTAATACAGCAACACTATTGTTAAACCAAACCGAGATATTTTGAAAATATTCATAGCCGCTTTTAACGATATCAGTGAAAAGCAAATAAACAAAGCTGTAAATAACTTCATTACAAAATTTAAAAGCACAGGAGCCGAAGATTTTGTTTATGACGATCCTGAAGTTATATGGTTTTTAACAGGCGGTTCAGAACATAATGCATTAAAAAGAATCGAGTCAAAAAACAGGTATTGTTTTATAGCCTCAGCAAATGATAATTCCTGGGCTGCTGCAACAGAGGTAAAAGCATTATTGAATGAAAAGGGAATAAATACCCGGATATTTGATTATGATAATCTGGAATCATTAGCTCCTCTTTATGATTATATTAAAGTTCAGGATTCGGATAAATGTACAAGATTGGGTTTAATCGGGCAGTCTGCAGATTGGTTGGTTGCAAGTATTCCAGATAAAGATCTTTTAAAGGAAGTTCTGAATATTGAGATACATGAATTCTCACACGGGGAACTGAATGATGTAGTCTCTCCCTCTGGCAATACTGCATTTGACAATGTTTTTAAAGAATATAAATTTGGTTCTAAACCTGAAACGGCTGATTATTCAGCTAAACTGCAAAGTTTTGTTTCACTTCATAATCTTGATGCAATAGCACTTGATTGTTTTTCAATTATTAAAGATTCTTCTTTTACAGCTTGTTTATCCCTTTCAGCATTGAATGAAAATAATTTTCCGGCAGTATGTGAAGGCGATTTGTGTTCTGCTGCAGGAATGATTGTGTTTCAACGGCTTACAGGCAAGGTGCCGTGGATGGCAAATCTTAATTATGTAAATAACGGATTTGCGGAATTTTCACATTGTACAGCACCTGTTTCATTAATGGACGGCTTTACTGTTGATACACATTTTGAAACAGGTAAGGGAGCCGCAATAAGAGGACAGTTGAAAAAACAACAGGTTACTGTGTTTCGTGTGGACAGAAATCTTGAACATTGTTTTTTATCGTTAGGAGAGGTTGTTGAAACAGATTTTAAAGAAAACGCCTGCAGAACACAAGCCAGAATAAGGATGTCTGCCAAGTCTTTGTTTCTGTTGAGAGAGTATCCTCTGGGTAATCACCATCTTATTGCTCCCGGAGACCATACAGACATCCTGTCTGAATATTTTTCCAATAAAGGATTAAGAATTGTATAAAAACAAAAAAAGCTGTCAGATCTGACAGCTTTTTTAATATCGGATAAAATAGCCCTATTGTTCTGAGAATACTTCAAAAGCAATATTAACTTTAATGTTTTTGTAAATCTTTACAGAAGCTTCGTAGTTTCCAACTTCTTTTATAGAATCACCTTTAATGCTGATGTTTTTGCGGTCAATTTCGTAACCTGCTTTTTCCAAAGCTTCAGCAATCATAATAGTATTTACTGAACCGAAAATTTTACCTGTAGAACTGGTTTTTGCAGCAATTTTCAGACTTAATCCTTCAATCTTTTTAACCATTTCTTCAGCCTGTTCACGAAGCTTAGCTTCTTTGTGTGCTTTTTGTCTCATGTTTTCTGCATGAATCTTTTTTGCAGAAACAGTAGCTAATGAAGCAAATCCCTGAGGAATAAGATAATTCCTGGCGTATCCGGGTTTTACAGTAACGATATCGTCTTTGTGTCCCAGATTTTCAACGTCTTGTTTTAATATAATTTCCATTTCTTTTCCTCCTAATTTTTATTTCATCATATCAGTTACGTAAGGCAATAAAGCTAAATGGCGTGCTCTTTTAACAGCCTGAGCTACTTTACGGTGATATTTTAATGATGTTCCGGTTATACGACGTGGTAAAATTTTTCCCTGTTCATTTAAAAATCTTTTTAAGAATGAAGCATCTTTATAATCAACATACTTAATGCGGTTTTTAAGGAAACGGCAATATTTTTTCTTTTTAACCTCTACAGCAAGAGGAGTAAGATATCTGATTTCTGAATTGTTCTGTGCCATAATTATGCCTCCTTCTCTTTAGATTCGTTTTTCATTCTTCTTTTTTTCTCGCTGTAAGCAACTGAATGCTTGTCCATTTTGAAGGTTAGAAATCGCATAATTCTTTCATCACGTCTGTACTCGGTTTCGAGTTTGTTGATGAACAGACCATCTGCTTTAAATTCAAACAAGTGGTAAAATCCTGTTGATTTCTTCTGGATCGGGTAAGCAAGCTTTTTTAAGCCCCAATCTTCTTCATGAATCATCTCCGCATTGTTTTCGGTGATGATTTTTCTGAATTTTTCAACCGCTTCCTTCATCTGTGCTTCAGATAAAACGGGAGTTGCAATGAAAACGGTTTCGTACTGATTAATCATAACTTCTCAATAATTTAATTAATAATAAAAATTCTTTAAAAATTTTGAGCTGCAAAAGTACTATTATTATTTGAATCATAAAATATTATTGTGAGATTTTTAAAAGTTTTTTTACTTATTACGCTATTCAGGAATCCAGATTTAATAAAAATAAGGTTTTTCTGAATTTTATTTTTTAAAAATATTACTTTTGTAATCATGAAACGTATTCTTGATCAGATAGAATTATTCCTTTTATGCTTTACGGTCTTCGCAATTCCTATCCATATTAAGGTTACTTCTGTATCTATTGCATTACTGCTTGTTGTCGCTTTTCTGAAAAAAGAAAATTATCAGGAGTTTGCCGGCCTTTATAAAAATCCGAAATTTCTGATTCTTATTTTGCCTTATTTTATGTTTCTTTTAGGTATGCTGAATACACGGCATGTCACAGACGGAATAATTCAGGTAGAGATTGTTACTTCGTTGCTTTTGTTTCCTATCATTTTTACGGCATACAAGTCAAATACTTTAAAATACCGGGCAGAACTGATACAGTCTTTTTTAATACTCGGGGTTTTGGTTGCGTATCTTGTTTGTCTTAGTGTTGCAATACCTGCATATATAAATACAAAAGATTTTAATGTTTTCTTTTATCAGCTATTCAGTGGCGTGATCAAAGGACCGCACCATTTGTCTTATTATGTTGTTTTTTCTATTGCAATACTGATTTCAAGCCTTATAAACAAAACTCCGCTTATTTACAACGGAAAAAAAATGGTTGGACTTAAGTTGGCTCTGATATTTGTATGTACGGTGTTTTTGTTCCAATTATCAAGCAAAGCAACTATCCTGCTTTATCTTGCCATAGTCGGTTTTACATTTATATATTCTGTAGCAAAAAAAATAGTGTCTCTTAAGATTGCTGTTCCGGCAATTGTTTTAGTTGTTATTTTGGCCGCCGCCGCTTTTTCTACTCCGAAAGTTCATCTTAGATTCAGTAAGTTTTTTTCTGCAGTGGAGAATCGTGAAGAAGTTGATCTGAAAAGTCAGGAATCAACAGCATTAAGAATGGCTGCATTTAAAGCAGGAACCGGCATTATTAAAGAAAATTTCTGGTTTGGTGTCGGTACCGGAGATATGGCTTATCATATGAGCGATTATTATAAAGAGAATAATTATCAGGGAGCATACATTCATCATATAAGCCCGCACAATCAGTTTGTCCGGTCATTTGTTATGCATGGTGTATTTGGCTTTTTATCAATTGTTGCAATGTTTGTACTGATGATTTATGTTGCAATAAAAGAAAAGCATTTTTTGCTTATGTTCTGGGTCTTTATTATGATTTTCCTGTTCAATGTAGAAGATATTTTAGGAATTCAGGACGGGATAATTTTCTTTTGTTTTTACACTTCTTACCTGGTCTTAAATCCGAAAGAAACATTAATAAGGCAAAAACCGCAATCAGTTGAAAAACCTGATATAAGTTCCTAAAGGTAGTTTTTTGTTGAATCTGTCATTTATGTATGCCTCGCCGAATTCAGGATTTGCAGACGGGAAGTGCATTTTAACAAGATTTTCTGAAATAAGAGCCGAAAGACCTAATGAGTAAAGGTTTAAAATGAAAAAAGAGTTCTTATCATTTTTTAATAATTTTGCACATAGAGACAGTATCTCATTCAAATGCTTTTCCAATATCCATTTTTCACCGTCAGGTCCTCTGCCAAATGCAGGCGGGTCCAGTATTATTCCATTATACTTATTGCCGCGCCTTACTTCTCTGTTAACAAACTTAAGAGCATCCTCTACAATCCAGTGTATGCCTTTTAATCCTGATAAATTCATGTTCTCGCCCGACCAGTTTATGACCTGTTTCACAGAATCAACATGCAAAACTTTTGCTCCGGAAGCACTGGCAGCTAATGATGCCCCACCTGTATATGCAAACAAATTCAGAACCTGATAATCATTTTCGTTCCTGTTTTTTACCCTGTCATAAATAAAATTCCAGTTGTCGGCCTGTTCAGGGAAAATACCAATGTGTTTAAAAGTGTTGAATTTCAGCAAAAATTTCAAATTCATTTCTTCATATTTATATGATATTGTCCATTGGTCAGGAATTTTCTTAAATACCTGCCATTTCCCTTTCTCCCCGTTATGAATCTTTGTGTCCATAACAAATCTTGCATGCATCTGTTTATCCCATTCAGTTTGAGAAAGCGATTTATTCCATATTGCCTGAGGTTCGGGACGGCATAAAATATATTGTCCGAATCTTTCAAGTTTTTCAGAGTTTCCCGAATCGATAAGTTCGTAATCGACCCAGTTTTGAGGACATACAAGTTTGTAATTCTGTACTGAATTCATTGTTACGGTTTTTTTGCAAAGTTATTCTTTTTTGATTTAACTAAAAACACTTAACTTTACCTCTCTAAAATTGATTAAGATAATGACAACAAAAATAAGTAGTGTAAAGAACGATTTGATAAAAGATATTGTTAATCTGCAGTCAAAATCCAGAGAGCGCAGGAACAGAAACATTACACTTGTTGAAGGAATTAAGGAAATAAGTATTGCGGCAGGAGCCGGGGTAAAATTTGAGAAAGTATTGTATTGTACAGATTTGGTTACACCGGATGAAGTTCTGGAGTTAATAGGTAAACAAAATACAGATACACATCTTTTTGAATTAACATCTGAAGCTTTTTCCAAAATTTCTTACAGAGAAACAACAGGAGGAATTGTTGTTGTCGCAAAAACAGAAAAACCTGAACTTAAAGATTTGCCGCTTGGTGAAAATTCATTGTTTATTGTTCTGGAATCTGTGGAGAAACCCGGAAACCTGGGGGCAATATGTCGTATCGCAGACGCTGCAAAAGTTGACGGAGTAATAATTTGTGATCCGCTGACAGATATCTATAATCCTAATACTGTCAGGGCAAGTCTTGGCTGTGTATTTAGCGTAAATGTTGTTAGTGCCGGTTATGATGATGTAAAACAATGGCTGTCTCAGAACAAAATTACTTCTTTTGCCGCGGAACTAACTGCAGCAGAATTTTATCATGAGTGTGACCTTACCGGGAAAACAGCTCTTGTGTTCGGAACAGAAGCGACAGGCCTTACAGATAAGTGGATACACGGAGCTGATTTCAGAATTAAAATTCCTATGTCGGGAGCAATAGATTCACTTAATGTTTCGGCTTCAGTTGCAATAATGGTATTTGAAGCAAAACGGCAACGGGGATTTTTGGTTTAATTATTGTATATTTGTTCATGTTTTAAAATTTCGACATATGAAAAGTTTATTATTAATAGCTACATTGCTGATCTGTATGACAGCATTCTCTCAGACAAAACAATTTCAGGAACTGACACAAAAAACAAAACAAAGCTATTCCGACCGTGGTTATACATTGCTTAATTACTCAGGAGATTCTGTAAGTAAAAACCTCCCATTGTCAACTCCTGTGCTGGATTTTGATTATAATACATATTATATGGTTCTGGTTCAGGTTGATGGTTGTGTTTACTGTAACTATGAAATAAACTATGTAGATGATAAAGACTATTTGCTGCCTGTAGATTATGAATTTGTTACCGAAAACGGCTTGAAACAAGGGGTTTACAAATTTAAAAGCGATGCTAATAAAACAGGTAAATACGTTGTCTTTCTGGATTCCGATCTTCCGTATTATGCAAATATTTTCGTGTTCGGCAGAAAATAACCTTAACATAAAAAGGGGTTATATTTCTATTATTTGAACCTGAAAAATTACAAAACACATAAAAAAGTTAATAATGCTTTTTTATGTGTTATTTTTTTGTATTTTTATCATTCAAAATTGCAGCCGTAATTTATTGAAATTTGCAGCTAAACGAAAATTCAATTTTTATTATGAATTGGCATATCGTTATAAGTCTTTTACAGAATGTGGCAATTTTGTTGTCATTTGCCCTGTTTTATGATTATTTTTGGCTGGACTCGGCTCATAAAAAATCTGTTTGGAAACAATTGTTTGTAGGCCTTGTTATAGGTGGAATAACTTTGGTTGTAATGCTTACGCCGGGCATTCTTGCTCCCGGGCTGGTCTTTGATACCAGATCGGTGTTGCTGGCCGTATCAGGATTGTTTTTTGGAGCTATACCAACAATAATTGCGATGCTTATTGCTGCCGGTTACAGGATTATTCTCGGCGGGGACGGGATTTACATGGGAGTAGCGGTTATTTTTTCGTCGGGACTTATTGGAATTATATGGAGTTACTTACGCCCTGACTGGAGGAATAAAAATTTTGTGCTTAATTTGTTTGTACTCGGAGCATTAGTGCATTTTGTGATGCTGATATGTACGTTGTTGTTGCCCGATGAGAAAATTATAGTAACGATTAAAGCAATTGCAATTCCTCTTGTTTTTATTTATGTGCCGGGGACTGTGCTTATAGGCTGGTTTATGGTAAGACAGGAAATTAATCATAAAAACAGGAGGGTTAACGAAAAACTGGTGGAATCTGAAAGGCGTTTTACGGAAATGCTTACCAATATTCAACTTTTGTCTGTTATTTTGGATAGTAAAGGCAATATAGTTTTTTGTAATGAATATTTCCTTAAATTAACAGGTTACAGATATTACGAGATAGTTGAAAAAAACTGGGTTGATATATTTGTTGCCAAGGATTATAAAGCTGAGACACGCAAAACAATAGAAACACTTAGAGTGTCTTCCTATTTTGAAAGTCAGTTGATAACAAAATACGGTAAAGTTCTGGATATATACTGGAGCAGCGTATTGTTTAAAGATGAGAATGGTAAGATTTCCGGTATTGCCGGAATAGGAGAAAATGTTACTGAAAGAAAGATTGCAGAAGAAACTCTTTTGGCGTCTAAAGAAAAAGCAGAAGAAAGTGACAGGCTTAAGACTGTATTTTTATCCAATATGAGTCATGAGATAAGAACTCCTTTAAATGCTATTGTAGGATTCTCGGAATTAATGGCAGATGCCAATGCCTCCAAAAAAGCAGTTGCCGGATACTATGAGATAATAAAGAATTCTGCCGATAAGCTTATTCAGATAATAAATGATATTCTCGATATTTCCAAACTTGAAACGCGTCAGTTTAAAATATATTATTCCGGTTGTTCATTGTCCGATATAATGAATAATACATTCACTAAATTTAGTTCTGACCCGGATCTTAAAAACAAGAAAAAAATTGAATTTACGATGGATTTCCCGGAATATTTACATAATTTTGAATTCCATTCTGATCCTGATCGTATTCAGCAGATACTTGATAATCTTATTACGAATGCTATAAAATACACAGAAAAAGGAAGTGTCGAATTCGGAGTTTCACTTAATCAGAATAAAGGGATTCAGGTTCTTGAATTTTATGTGCGGGATACAGGAGTAGGAATAGAAGAAAAAATGTACGAAATCATTTTCGAAAGATTCAGGCAGGTTGAAGAAAACGCTTATCATAACGGGGCAGGAATAGGCCTTAGTATTTGTAAAGGAATTCTTGATTTGCTCGGAGGTGAAATATGGGTCGATTCAGTACGGGGAAGAGGCAGCAAGTTCTCTTTTGCAATCCCATATCTGGTTGATCCTGAAAAGAAGACAGTCGTAAAGAAAGTTGAATCAGTAAGTTTGAAAATTATGAATAAACGGGTAATTATTGCAGAAGATGACAGGAATTCATTTTTTTATTTAAATGCGCTTTTAAAAGGACACAATCTTGACATTGCTCATGCAGAAAACGGAGAAGTCCTTATGGAGATGCTTAAGGAAAATACCCCGCCCGATCTTATACTTCTGGACCTTAACATGCCGGGCAAATCAGGATATACATGTTTGTCTGAGATAAAAAGATTAGGACTTAAAACTAAAATTATTGCCCAGACAGCTTATGCCGGATATGATGAGAGAGATAAATGTATAGAAAGCGGTTGTGCTGATTACATTTCCAAACCAATAAAAAGAAATGAACTGTATTCGGTAATAAACAGAGTGATGTCTGAATAATTCAAATAATTGTTAATATGACCTACGGTTTTAAATTATATTTAGCTGTAATTCCTGTTGTCTTACTTAATCTGGTTATGGTTATATGGTGTATTTCAGATTGGTACAAACGAAAAAAATTCAGGTTGCTTGACAAAAAAGTATGGATATTTATCATACTTTTTATTCAGCTTTTTGGTCCGTTGGCATATTTATTAGCAGGCAGAGGAGATGACAATGATTAAATGTGTAAATCTTACCAAAATTTATGGTAAGGAAAGTGTTGCAGCACTCGATAATCTTAATATTGAGGTAAATAAAAATTCCGTATATGGTTTTTTGGGGCCGAACGGTGCAGGCAAAACCACAACTGTTAAAATACTTACAGGTTTGATGAGGCAAACATCCGGAGAATTTTTTATTGCCGGATTACCGAACAATATTAATTCGGCCGAACTTCGTAAAAAAATAGGATATCTGGGACAGGAGCCACGTATGTATTCGGGAATGAAAGCAAAAAATCTTTTGATGTTTGTAGGGGAGCTTTTCGGGCAGTCTGTGCTACAGCGAGGTAAAAAGGCTGATGAACTTCTCGAAATGGCAGGATTATCAAAAGTTTCCGGCAAGAAAATATCTGAATTTTCGGGCGGAATGCTTCAGCGTCTGGGAATTGCTCAGGCATTAATGGGTAATCCGGAAGTATTGTTTCTTGATGAACCTACATCCGCTCTTGACCCTATAGGACGTAAAGAGGTTCTTGAGTTTATATACAACCTTAAAGCAACGTGTACGGTATTTATGTCAACTCATATTCTCAGTGATGTTGAACGTGTTTGCGATACTGTTGCAATAATAAATAAAGGTAAGCTTGTAGTACAGGAAAAAACAGAAGTCCTTAAAAAAAGCTATTCAGATAAGATTATTGAAATTGATTTTTCCGGGAATCAACAAGCAGAAGCTTTTGAAGAAAAAATCAGGAGTGTTAATACCTGCGAGATACTGAGTTCTTCGCAGAATAAATTACGTATTCATCCCGAAAATATTGAGAAAGATAAGGCCGGACTTTTGAAAATAATTACATCTTCCGGGTTTGAAATTGAAAAGTTTGAAGTTGTAACTGCCAACCTCGAAGATGTTTTTGTAAAGTTGATAGGAGGGAAACAGGATGAATAAGAATTTACTTTTTCCATTATTGAAAAATGAGCTTGCTGAGCAGTTAAGATCAGGAAAACTTATAGTTCTGGTTTTTGTATTTTTGTTTTTCGGCTTGGTTTCACCTGTCACAGCCATGTTTATGCCGGATATAATTTCATCGATAAGTAAGTCACAAAATATTTCAATTGTTGTTCCGGAACCAACATGGCTTGATGCGGTTACCCAATATGTCAAAAACCTTAGCCAGATGATAAGCTTTGTTCTCATAATAGTTTATATGGGAATAATTGCGCGTGAGAAAGAAAACGGGATATTGGTTTTTCTGTTGGTTAAACCTGTAAAAAGAAGCAGTTATATCTTCAGCAAATATATTTCTGTAACAATTGCAGCAGTTTTAGGCATGTCAGCTTCATTTGCAGCATGTTCTTTTTACACGTATCTGTTCTTTGACGGATTTCTGTTGACTAACTTTGTTTATCTTAATTTGCTGATATTTCTGAACATAATCTCTACTTTGTTTATGGTAGTCTTTTTCAGTTCTTTGTTTAAATCCCAGATACTCGCAGGTGTTATGTCATTTGTGGCTTATCTTGTATTCAGCATCGGGTCACAGTTAAAAGAACTTTCAGAATTCTTGCCTTCAGGGTTGTTGATTCAGGGTAATAATGCAGTATTGGGAGCAAAAGTTTCTATAACCCCGGTTATTGCAACCATAGTATTATGCATGTTATGTGTTGTGATTTCGCAAATTTTATTTCGTAAATGGGAAGCGTAAGTCTCAAAATTTTTAAATATAGTGCTTTTAATTTGTCAGATTTGTAACTTGTAAACTATTTAATTATGCAACCGGAATCAAAAACCATAGATGAATATCTGGATTCTTTAAGTGAAGACAGAAAAACAGCCCTCAGTAAGCTGCGTGATATTATTTCCGAAAATCTGCCTGAAGGATTTGCAGAGCAAATGTCTTACGGAATGCCTTCATATGTGGTACCTCATTCTGTATATCCGGCAGGTTACCATTGTGATCCTAAGCAGGCGCTGCCTTTTATCAGTTTTGCATCACAAAAAAATTATATCTCGTTTTACCATATGGGTATGTATGCCGACGAAAAATTACTGGAGTGGTTTGTAGCAGAATATCCTAAGTATGTTAAAACAAAACCGGATGTGGGGAAAAGCTGCGTAAGATTTAAAAAAACAGAAAACATTCCGTTTCAGTTGATTGAAGAACTTGTAAAGAAGATGAGTTGTGAAGAATGGATAGGACTTTATGAAAAGTACTATCGCAAATAGTATATTGTACTAACCTTAAATATTTTAAATTATGAAATCTGTTTATTTAGCGGCTATTTTAGCCGGATTTGGTATCGTGGTTTATTTTTACGGGTTTAATTTTAACAATATGTCTGAAACAGATCTGGTAAATTCTGTTTTGTACTGGTATGTACCGCTGACATTCGGATTATACGGCCTTGCTGCGTATAGAGTTAAAAAGTCTGCGGACGAAAACACTAAAAGTGCATTGGCACACATTTTCTCGGGAAAAGATACAGGTTTAACAGTTCTGGGTGTTTTGCTGATTGTACTTAGCGGAGTTTTAGGCTTTTTACTGTTTATTATTCCAATGTCAGTTTTTAAAATCAAAAGCAAATCCTATGATTTGTCTGTTGCTGTTGTAGGCTCCTTGTTATGGCTGCTTGGCTTATTTGTCTTTTTTCAGGTTTTATGGCCGGCACTATAAAAATCTGCAAAATATGGTAAGTTTACAGCAAAAATAAAAACATAAAAATAATGAAAGAAAATCAATACAAACCGGAAACAGGTTTGACACATGATGATTGTGAAAAATATGAAGGAGCTGTAGTGCCGCCGATATTCCAGAATTCGCTGTTTACTTTCGAAAACTGGGATGCTGCTGATAAAGCTTTTGAGGACAGACAGAATCATTTTATTTATTCCAGAGGTAAGAATCCCACTGTGAAAATGGCTGAAGAAAAGCTCGCGTCTTTGGCAGGCGCCGAAAAAGCCCAGCTCTTTCCATCCGGAATGGGGGCGGTTTCAGCCGCTGTTTTGTCTTGTGTTAAGTCCGGTGATCATGTCATTGCGGTTAAAAATCTGTATGGTCCGGCTGTAAATTTTCTTACCCAATATCTTGCTCCAAAATTTAATGTTGAAGTCAGTTTTGTTCAGGGCAATTCTACAGAAGATTTTGAAAATGCAATAAAGGCAAATACTTCGTTGATTTATCTGGAAAGTCCTTCAACCGCGGTATTTTCACTGCAGGATATTGAAGCTGTTGCACAGCTTGCCAGATCCGGAGGAATTAAAACTATTATTGACAATACCTGGGCAACTCCGGTTTATCAAAAGCCGCTTGCAATGGGAATAGATCTTGAGATTCATTCCTGCTCAAAATATTTGGGAGGGCACAGCGATATTGTTGGTGGAGTAATATTGGGAAAGGCAAAAGATCTTGATGAGATATTTACTCATGAATATGAATGGATTGGCGCAAAAACAGCTCCGTTTGAAGCATGGCTATTGCTGCGAAGCTTAAGAACTCTGCATATCCGTATGGAAAAGCATCAGCAAAATGCACTCAGAGTTGCAGAGTTTCTGGAATCACATGCAAAAATCAGAATGGTCAGATATCCGGGACTGAAAAGTTTTCCTCAGTATGAGCTGGGACAAAAGCAAATGAGTGGATACAGCGGCCTTTTATCATTTTGCATGGATACAGAAGATATTGATAAAGTAAAGTTGTTTTTCAACAGCCTTGAGCTATTTCACCGGGGCGTTAGCTGGGGCGGATTCGAAAGTCTTGTTTATGCTCCGGCAATAAGTTATATAAAAGAACTAAGTCCTGAGCAATTTGCCAATATGGGGATTTCTCCCGGAGATATCAGAATCTCTGTAGGTCTGGAAAATGTTGAAGATTTGATTGCAGATCTGGATAGATCATTGGAAAGAATTTAGGAGGCTCAAAGATTGTTTGCCGGAAGAATCTCTGATTATCCCGTCTTCCGTCTTTCGTCTTCCGTCTCCCGTCTTCGGACTTCTAACTTAAAACATAAAAATTATGAAAATAGAACCATTTAAACTTGAACGATATTTCGCTAAATACGAATTCAGTACAAAATATCTGATTTCGAGCTCAGATTGTGACGGATACAGTCTGGATTATATACTTGGTTGTGCAGATAAAGAAGAACTGGAATTATGGAATAATCTTAAATTTGGTTACACAGATTCGGCAGGTTCTGAATTTTTACGAAAGTCAATCGCGGCTCAGTATAGCAGTATAAAAACGGATGAAATTCTTGTAATGTCGCCGGGAGAAGCAAACTTTATACTTATGAACGTGTTGCTTGAGCCCGGAGACGAGGTTGTTTGTATGGCTCCGGCATATCAGTCTTTGTATCAGGTGGCAAAAAGTCTGGGCGCGAAAATTAATTGGTGGAAATTTGACAAAACTACAGGAGCATATGATTCTGCTGCTTTACGAGATATTGTAACTCAGAAAACAAAGCTCCTGATTGTTAATTTTCCGCATAACCCTACAGGATTTATCCCAGGCCGGGAAGAACTGGATAAAATAATTGAAATTGCACGGGAAAATAATGTAATTATTCTTTCCGATGAAATGTACCATCAGTTGGTGCATAATGAGGCCGATAATATTCCGCCGATGTGCGATTTGTACGAAAATGCTGTTAGCCTTTGGGGAATGGCAAAATCATTCGGCCTTGCAGGATTGCGTTTTGGCTGGCTTGCTTCGCACAGAAAGGATTTGCTTGAAAAAATTGCAGCCTTTAAAGATTACTTAAGCATTTGCAATAATGCTGCCGGTGAAGTTTTGTCATTTATAGCACTTAATCATAAAGAGAAGTTTATTAATCCTAATATTGAAAAGATAATACGTAACAAAAAACTTTTCTCGGAGTTTGCTATCAGACACTCCGAACTGGTGGAGTTTATCCGGCCGAAAGCCGGCTCTACAGCATTTGTAAAATTAAAAATTGAAACTCCGGCTCTGGATTATTGCGAAGAGCTTGTTAAACAAACCGGCATTATGATGGTTCCGTCAGAAATGTTTGAATATGGAGACTCTCACGTCAGGATAGGTTTTGGAAGAGAAAATTTTGGCGAAGCTTTATTGGTCTGGGAGAAATACATTAAACAAGAATAAAAACAATATGCTATTTGTAAACTACAAAATAAATACTAAAGTGTTGTATATGAACAACAATATTTATGTTTAAATGTTGTTTTAAAACAACATAAAATAAAAATAAATAGCATATTATAAAAACATTAAATTTTAAAATGTGTTTTTGTTAAATTACAAAAATGTTGTAAAAATGTTGTGTTAGAACAACAAAAGTATTATTTTTGTGTTTTAATATGATGTAATATGGAAACTCTGATTAAATATTCGCAGAGAAAACTTGATAAGACTTCATTGTCTTTTACAAGATATCTGTTGGAATCCATTGAGTGGAATGACAGGCTCATAGGAATAAAAGGGGCAAAAGGCACAGGAAAAACTACCCTGATGTTACAGCGGCTTAAATCTGTATATGGAAATTCTATGGAGGCAATATATGTCTCTTTGGATAATTATTATTTTACCAAAAACAGATTGTTTGATTTTGCCGAAGAGTTTTATTTAATGGGAGGCAGAATTTTATTTCTCGATGAAGTACACAGATATCCGGGATGGTCGCTGGAGGTTAAGAATCTTTATGATTTATACGATGATCTTAAAATTGTTTTTTCTGGTTCATCAGCCTTGCAGTTGCATAAAGCAGAAGGGGATCTCAGCAGGAGAGCTGCAATATATAATTTACATGAATTGTCTTTCAGAGAGTATCTGGCATTATCAAAAAAGGCAATTTTTAAAAAATATTCTCTGGATGAAATTCTGTCGGATCACAAGGAAATAGCACTTGAAATAACTAAAGATTTATCAATAATTCCATTATTTAAAGATTATCTTAAGGAGGGGGCGTATCCATTCTTTGCGGAGGCTAAAAGTCAGTTTTACGACAGGCTTGTTAATACTCTTAATGTAATTATTGAAAGTGAGTTGCAGATTATTGAGGGAATAAACTATCATACAAGCTTTAAACTCAGGCAGTTGATAGCAGTACTTGCAGACAGTGTGCCGTTTAAAGTTAATATTTCTGATTTAAGCCGGACTGTAGGCCTTAGCAGGGATGTGCTTTTGCGGTTGTTTAAGGCTCTTGACAGGGCTAACCTGATAAAGGGAATTCAGTTGGAAGGTTCGCCAATGGGATATCTTACAAAACCTGACAAGATTTATCTTAATAATACAAATTTATTGTTTGCGCTTAACTCAGGCAAGGGAAATTTTGACGGAACAATGCGGGAGGTTTTCTTCATGAACCAGATGTTGCAGGCACATACTGTCAAGGCTTCGAAGACCGGCGATTTTCTGATTGACGGTAAATATACATTTGAAACAGGAGGTGCAACTAAAAGCTATAAACAGATTGCCGGAACAGAAAACTCCTTTATAGCTGCCGATAATATGGAAGTTGGCTATGGCAATAAAATTCCGTTATGGTTATTCGGTTTAATGTATTAGAAGTATATTCCGTTTTAGCCGTAACAACAAAATTCAGTAAATTATCGTTAATTTTTAAACCAATACAACCTTTTGTAAAAACGACTGCACTTTAAATCAGAAATGGAAACGCGAAAAATGCAAATATTGATTAATGGCTGTTTGAATAACGACAGAGTATCGCAAAAGCAACTTTATGATGCTTATAAAAATGCAATGTACTCTGTTTGTTTAAGAATTTGCGGGAATCAGGATGATGCAAAAGATGCACTTCAGGAAGGATTTATCGAAGTTTTTAAAAGTTTACCGGCTTATCGTGCCGAGGCAAGTTTGGGAGCATGGATAAAAACCATTATGGCCCGCAGAGCAATACGAAAACTTAAAAAGTTAAATTTTGCATCTGAAGCAGAAGCACTGCGGGAACCGGTGGAGTTTGATTCTGATTTCAGCGGCGAAGAACTGCATCAGGCAATTATGATGCTTGATGAGGGGTATCGCAGCGTTTTTGTTCTTTACGAAGTTGAGGGATATTCGCACCGCGAGGTCTCGCAAATGCTTAATATAAGCGAAGGGACTTCAAAATCACAACTTCATTATGCAAAGAGAAAACTTCAGTCAATTTTACAAAAAACATACGGTTATGAAAGACGATAAATTACATAAAGCAATAAATGAATTACCCGTGTTTGAAGCTCCCGATGTTTGGGCTGAGATTGAAAAATCGTTATCGGGTTCTTCCGGAAACAAAATGTTCTGGCTGGGTTTTATTATTGTAATAGTTTGTGGTACTTTGGTAATGCTTTCAACAAATATACTGAGTGAAAATACAGAAAATATAAAGCAGACATCTGAATTAAAGATAAGTGAGGAGAAAACTGTTTTGTCAGATACTGCAATTTCAGAAGTACTTGCTGTTACTGATAAGGATAACATTGAAAGTCAAAGTCAAAATCAGGTAATTCCGGATATAATTTCAGAAAAAATAGCAGATGAACCGGATAATTATCAGGAATCAGAGTATTCGGAACCTGTTGATGAGGCTACGCATGAAATTGCAAAAATTCAGACAGGATTTTTTGGATTTAAAACAACAGTGGTTTTTTCGGAAACAGGAGAGAATCTTGTAAACAATCCTTCATTTGAAGATTTTAATATCTGCCCGAAAGGAATTGTAGGGAAACCGGAAAAAAGGCTAATTCCTTATTGGGATGTGCCAACAAAAGGAACTCCTGATTATTTTAATTCGTGCAGTAAACTTGATGCCGGTGTGCCAAGGAATTTTGCAGGGAGTATTTATGCTCATTCCGGTCATGGTTATTGTGGAATGATCTTAAGACAAAACTTTACAAGTGATAATAAAATTACAGGAGAAAAGCCTGTAATATACAGGGAATATGTGCAGACAGAATTAAAACAGGAACTTGTTAAAGGGAAAAAATATATGATTAAGTTCTGGATTTGTAATTCGTCAAAATCACGTTTTGCAGTAGATGCAATAGGAGCTTGTCTTACAACAGATAAAATCCGCAACAACAACAAAGAAGTCCTGGACTGTGTTCCTGTTGTTGAAAATACTTCAGGGAAGTATCTGGTTAATAAAGATTATTGGGTGGAAATAGAAGGTGTTTACGAAGCACAGGGTGGCGAGAAGTTCCTGACCATAGGAAATTTCAATAACAATTACGCTACCAATTACATAATGCAAAACGGAAGTTCCGATTTTAATTATGCTTACTATTATCTTGATGATGTCAGTGTGTTTGAGGTGGCTGAAGTCACTCAGACGGTTATGATTGGTGATACCGTTACCAATAGCCGGAGTAGTTTTGTGGCTGAATTTTGAACGAATCAGAATTTCGGGTTCGTTCAAATATGACTGCGCGTACAGGCAATTTTTTATTACATCATTGCGTTTGTTTAGAAAGTTGATGTAATTCTATGACACGTAAAATTCTTTTTCTCATTCTTTCAGCAGGAACAATTCTGTTTTCCTGCCATAAAGATGAACTTTCCGGGAATGATTATCTGATTTTTGGAACAGCGCACGGAGAATGTACCGGAGATTGTGCAGTGTTTTACAAAATCACAGATCAGAAGATTTATCAGGATAATATGGGCTACTATTCGGGAACTTTTTCTTTTGAGTCTTCAGAACTCAGCAATGAAAAATACAATATTGCAAAGGTTCTGGCCGAAGATATTCCCGATTATCTGCTAAATAATCCTGATAAAACATTTGGCTGTCCTGACTGTGCTGATCAGGGCGGGGTTCATGTGGAACTGTGTAAAAACGGGGTTACATATTTCTGGCATATTGATACCGATATTTCGCAGCAACCTGACGAAATTAAAGAATATGTTGAAAACTTATTAACAGTGACGGATGCTCTGCAAACCGGTCAGTAGAGATACGTTTATGTGAGAATAGGTTATTTTGTTAGCTAAAACATGTTGTTATTGTTGGGATTTTGTTATTTTTGTATTTAATCAACCAAAAGAAAATGTTATGAAAAGTATTCTTATCGTTTTGTCCGTAGTAATTTTTCTTAGTGCATGTAATTCTGGAAATACCCCGGAAAAGGAAAAGAAATTTGAGTTGAGAACTACGAAAACTTATGTTCTGAAACCGGAGTTGAGTAAGCTTTCGTGGATAAGGCAGGTAGATTATAAGTATCTTGAAAAAAGGATGAAGATTTTCGGGACTTACACAAATGTCAGTCTGGAAAATGTTCAGTTGGAGACTAATGGTGAAAATACTGTAAAGTCGGGGAGTTTTGTAGTCGTAAATGAAAAGTTTACTTCTGCAGAAGTAGAAATAGATTTAACATTAACAAGATTTTACAGCGATGAAGAAGAATCTTTCTTCGAGAGCGAATCGTATGATCCGGCAAAACTTGTTGTAAACAGTTTTGTGGAAGATAGTGCAGAAAATTCAGGTTATATTGCTACTGCTGATTTAACGATGAACGGAAAAACCCAGGAAATAAATTTTCCTGTCAGTATAAGCTATGATGCAAACTCAAATGTCATATTTACCGGAACTTATCTTATGCAAACTTCAGAATGGCCAATACTTAAACAGCCAAAACCTGAAAATGTAAATTACGACGAAATCAGTTTTGGCTTTGACCTGGTGTTTGGTGATGCCAGCGAGAAAGTAGATACGGTTTATGTGGAGTAGAAATGCCTTGTTCAGGCAGAATTTATTTTACAAATTCTGTTATTCCCTCTAAATCAACAGGTGAAGAAATTATCTTATTAGTCTTCGAATCTACCAAAAACATAGTGGGAGTGGAGAGAATAAAGTATGACTCTGCTTCGGGGGAATTAATTCCACCTTTTGTAAGAATGTGATTCCATCCGGTTAATTGCTTGTGTCTTATTTCCCATTTTGGAATTTCAGTATCCGATTCGTCAAGGCTGAGTGCAAATATGTCAATTTTGTTTTTATTGTCCTGATGCCATTGGTAAAGCTTGTTTACCAGAGCTTCGCAGTGCTCGCAGTCGGCCGACCAGAAAATTACAAGCTTGTATTTTGCTGTAGTTTTATAGCTTAAAAAGTTCAGGGTTTTACCTGTAGCATCGGTAAAAGTAAAATCAGGAGCAACAGTACCTTCGGTAAGTGTCTGAATACCGGTTACACGCTTCTCAATTTCTTTTCTTTTGTATGTCTTGCAGTTCGGATCTTTTGTGTATTGTTCAAGCATTGTAATACCGGACTGAATGTTCATACTCTCATACCCGTTAAAAAAATAATCTACCATCCACCCGTAAAATTCGGGATCGCCGGGTTTTGCTTTTTCAATGGCTTTTTGTCCGGCCTGTACAAACAGGTCAGTAATCATATTCTGATTTGTGGCAAGCTCAACATATTTATTTACGTAATTATCCATCCACGATTTAAGGTATGATACCCGTAAAATATCTTTATTGTTAAAATCCATGCCGGTGAAGTAATTGTCTATAAGGCTTTGCTGTCTTTGATAAGCATTCCCGCTCCAGTCAACATCAGGAACATAGTAAAAATAAAACATGTTTGAACAAAACAGTTCTTTGTTTTCTTTTAACTGATTGTCAATCCAGTTGTTGTGTTCTAATCGACGGGTATTAAATTCCTTAATGCCTGTTTGGTAAAAATCCGATTCCTGATTGTCATATTTTAATAAAAAGTTTTGTAGCAAATCAAGCATCTCCATATTTTTCATGCTTTGAAGAGCAAATGCTGCAAGGGTTGTGTTTTCTGTTTCTCCCTTATTGAAAAACGAGCTGTCAGGGTTATTAATATAATTCGGATTTGCAAAAAATTCAATATCCTGATTGTTCATAATAATCATTCGCTCTGCTGTTTTGGGTTTAGTTGAATTTGCTTTTTCAGGATATTCGAAAAGAACAACAAATTCTCCGGGCAAATATTTAGCAGGTATATCAGCTAAAATACTTTCACCATTCTGTACAACCGGGAATTCTTTAATAAGGTTATTCTTACTCTCTGCAATTGAGTAAATACTTATTTTACTTTTTGTAACCCCGTTTAGTTTCAGATTTAATTTTAAGTCAGAATTTGCAGATACTGAAAATACGCTTATTCCTGAAACGATAAGTAAAAAAACAACAGAAGAATAAAAAATATTTGGTTTCATTATTTGTTTTTGTTTTAATATTAAACAAGTTTTGCAAAAATATAAAAATACTGATTGTAATACAAGTTGTATTAAATAAAGTCAGTATCAACCAATCGAATTTATTCATAACTTGCGCAAAATTTAGAAACAAGATCAAAATGGATTTTAAATCAAAAGATTTCGGGTCAGATAAAAGAAAAAAAAACTTTAAAAAAAAGGAAGTTCCGCAGAAAATTACAAAGCTTACGGTAAAAGAGGATTGTGATTTGCTGGACTTTTTGATGAGAGAATTCCCGGACAGAAGCCGAAATAAGGTAAAATCATGGATTAAAAATAAAAATATTGAAATAAACCGCAAAATAGAAACTGTCGGGACACGAAAACTCGTTGCAGGTGATAAAGTAGATATTTATTGGGGAAGAATTTTTGAAGGCAGGGAATTAAAAGGAATTTCAATAGTCTGGGAAGATCAGCATCTGATTGTAATTTACAAACCGACCGGATTACTTTCTGTAGCAACCGATAAGGTCGGAGTGACAGCATACAGCATTTTGAGTGAGCATATAAAAGCCCAGAACCGTGCCAACCGTATTTTTATTGTTCATCGTCTGGATAGAGAAACATCCGGATTAATGATGTTTGCCCGAAGCGAAGAAGTTCAGCGCATATTGCAGGATAATTGGAAAGAAATGGTTTTCGAACGTAAATATATTGCTGTTACTTCCGGCATGATAACACGCAAGGACGGAACCTATACTTCTTATCTTGTTGAAAATAAAGCATTGAAAGTTTATTCCACCCAGGAGCCGGGAGCAGGACAGATTGCAATAACTCATTTTAAGACATTGAAGCGGAAAAAACCATACTCTTTAATGGAAATTGTGCTTGAAACGGGCCGTAAAAATCAGATTCGTGTACACATGAGTGATATGGGGCAACCAATTATAGGAGATAAGAAATATGGTTCATCTGATAATCCTTTCAAACGCATAGGCCTTCACGCCTGGATTCTTGGATTTACCCACCCGGTAACAGGAGAAAGGATGAGATTTGAATCTGATGTGCCACCGGAATTTTTGCGGCTTTTTGAGGAAAAGAAAACTCCAGGTGTAAAAAAACAAGACAAAGAATAATAAATGTATTTTGTTATCAGGAGCAATTCCTGCCGCAAAAACCAAAATCTGTTTGTTAATTGTCAAATGTCTCTACTACACTAATAACCTTTTTCTTTAACTGGTCTATATGCACGTTAATAAAACCTTTTTCGTAATTGTCTGAACAATAGGCTGCTACGAATTCATCCAGACTTATTCTTTGTCCCGGAACGGGAGGGAAGAGACTGTCCTGTAAGCAACCTTCAATACCTGTCGGCATGCCGTCAGAACCAAAAATAAGATCTTTGCCAGGTACAAATCCTGCTTTGTCAATCAACATCCTGAAAGGATTATTTGCTTCGCAGTATTGCTGTGTTAACCTGTCGGCATAAACTACAGAATCCATGTTGAAATTTGGCTGCATACTAAGGATTAATCCCAAATCTTTGGCTCTTTTTGCCTGATTCTCATTAATGAACTGTACATGCTCCAGTCTTATTGTGCTTCCTGTGTGGCTATGTTTGGTTAATTCAAGTGATTTAATTACCTGCTCTATTGCGATATCTCCGATACAGTGAATGGCTATATCTGTTTTATATGTAAGGATTTCTTCAAGTTTAAGTGTGAGTTCTTTGTCTTTATAAGTCAGGAAACTATTGCCGGCAGCTTTATATTCATGTATTGCTGCTGTAGAAGCACCTAAAGCTCCATCAGTGAAAAGTTTTACTCCGCGGCACAAGTTTTTTTTATAATCCGGCATTTTCGGATACAAGTCAGGATCTGTCCAGATTTCTGTAAAATCTGAATAATCCTGTGCTTCAATAAATTTAAAAACCGGTTCTGATGTAACAAACATATCAGATGCAAAACAAACTCCGTTTTCGAGGTTTCTTTTTAATGTGGCTCTGAAAGAATCTTCGTTAAAGTCAAACAAACCTGAGATATAAGACAAAATTTTCATTATGTTTTTTTCAACCCATAACTGGTCCGAATTGTTGTCAATCCATTCAGGAAAGTCAGCTTTTATTATTCCGGAGGCTTTGTCGTTAAATAAATATCTGTGGAGCGAATTGTTGCAGATAATTAACGGTGCAAACTCATTTAATTCCTGATGTGAAAAATCATAATATGAGTCAAACCATCCGGTGGCAACGCTTATCCTGTTATCCGGAAAATTTTTAAGTATGCCGAGAGCATCTTTCTTATATTTTACATAAAATAAACTCTCAGCCTGAAACAGGTTGGAATATGTAAACAAATGGTTGTGATTGTCTTTAATAAGCGGAATACGTATCATCACTCATCTTCATAAATAATTTCTTTTTCGTTGTCAAGTTGACCAACGACTTTAAATTCAGTGCGCCTGTTCTTTTGACGCCCCTCAGGATTGTCCGAGCCATCAGGATGTGAGTTCGGTGCTATAGGGAAACTCTCTCCATATCCTTTTGCAATTAAACGCTCGGGATTTATTCCTTTCAGTATAAGATAGTCAACAACAGATTGAGCTCTTTCCTGAGATAATTTCATGTTTTTTTCTTCAGTATCAATACTGTCTGTGTGAGAACTGATTTCAACGATGATTTCAGGATAAGCTGTCAGAATTTTATAAATGGTGTTGTCAAGAGTAAGCATAGCGGTATCGGTGAGTTCTGCCTTTGCAAATTCGTAATAAATATTCTGAACAACAAAAGATTGAACCGGGAATGTGTTTACAATAATTGCATCAAGTTCCAGAGTGTCTGATCTGGTTATGTTTTTAGTGGTAAAAGGTAATCTTTTTTCTTTTTTGTTAAAGTCTCTTACTGTTATAACATAATCGTATCCCTGTTCAAGATTGAAAAAATAATGCCCCGGACCTGTATAATCCGTTTTTACAAACAATTCTTTCCCAGTGTTTTTGTCAACCATAAAGAGATTAACAGGATAGTCATAGAGCAACTCAATATCTTCACTTTTATCAAGAACATTAAGGCTTAAAGCCATATCTGTTTTATACTCATCTTCAATACTTTTGAAAAATAATGAATCGGTAATGCCGAAAATTTTTCCGGTTACACCAATGTTAATATAATCTCTGTAAATAAATTCATAAATGTCGTCGCAGCAATTTTCGTGACGCAGAGAATATCCCCCGTTACGGTTTGATGTCAAAAAACCTCTTTGACGGTTGTCCTGCAGAATATAGTATAAATCGTCGAAACTTGAGTTAATAGGGTATCCTATATTAACCGGGCCGTCAAAACTTTTACCTTCGCCGAATGTTTTATAGATATCGAAGCCACCCATGCCCGGCATTCCTTCAGAGCTGTAATACAGAGTTTTTGTTTCAATATTGTAATATGGTGTTAATTCGTCAACAATAGTATTGACTTTTTTTCCACAGTTTTTGGGTTCTTTCCATTCGTTCTTTTTCTTATCAAAATATGTAAACCATAAATCTGTTCCTCCCTGTCCTTCGGGCCGGTCAGATACAAAATAAATAACATCTGTATTTAATCTTGAAACACCGATTGTCGGCATAGTGTTGCTGGTCATAGGGGTATTTACAACCTCAGGCAGTTCTGTCGGTGTTTGCCACAAATTATCAGCCAGTTCAGAAACAAACAGTTTGCAGATGATTTTCTGGGTATAATCTCTTTCGCATCTGGAGAAGTAAAACCTTTTTTTATCTCCTGAAAAAGCTCCGTTACCGGTATTAATGTCAACTCCATTAATTGTGGTGTCAAATTCGCCCAGATTTTTCCATTTATCTCCGTTTCGTTGAGCCAGATAAAACTTCCTCACAGGTAATTTTTCTTCATCAGGATTAAAATATCTGATCTCGCTTTCAGGTAAAGATGCGAAAATAAGTTTGTCTTTTTCGTAAGGAATAGGAGAGAAGTCAATATGCGGTTTGTTTACGGCAGTGTCAAGCAGTGTAATTATTACATTAAGGGAAGAATCTTTCATCAGACCTATAGTACTTATCCCTTCTATATGAGTTTTTGCAAGTTTTGAAAAATCTTTCAGATCTTTATTTCCTTTCGACTCACTTATAAACAGTGTGAAATATTGTTTTGCATCGTCGTATTCTCCCAATATATGCTGACATGTGGCATAATAAAACAAATCCATTATGTTTTTTTCAGGATCAAGTTTGTATGAATTCAGTAAATATACTCTGGCTTCACGGTAATCTTTTTCACGCAGGAGCAGATGGCCGAGAGCACTTTGTACTTTGGGCTTGCCAGGAACCATCTCATCGTAAATTTTGTAATAATCAATCGCGGTAAATATATCACCTGACTTCGCGGCAGTTTTAGCCTGTTTAAGTAACTGCATAGGACTCATCGTTATTTTGTCAGGATCACTATCACTCTTTTGTCCGAAACTTAATCCGGTAATCAGAAGTAATGCAGGTATAATCAATAGTCTTTTCATCGTGTCGTTTGTTTCGTTACCTGTTTCTTTTGGGCTAATATCAAGGTTGTTTAGTTAACAGATCGCTTTGAAATTAGCTTGTTTTTTTGTTGTTTGTTTTGTTGCCTTCGGCTACGCTCAGTCAACAGTTTTTCGCGTGATTGAGATGAGTCTTGAGCATTTTTGTTATTTATTATTTATTGTTTGTTTCGTTTTTCTCATCTACGCTCAACCAACTGAATATTCGTTGACTGAGCGTAGCCGAAGGCAACTTATTATAATTAATATCTGTCACAAGGTAATGCCACTCTTGTTAAAGTCTTGGCAAAGTCCTTATATATTATTGAAATTTCAAATGCGCCTCTGGAATTTGTTGCAGCCTGCAAAGCTGAGATGTTAATATCGTAACTTAATCCTACGTCAAAACCGTAAAGATTCAATCCTCCGGTGAATATTAAAGCATCAAAATTATTTAATGAATATCTTGTATGTACTCCGCCGAAAAAATTGCTGATTAAGCTTTGTTCCGGCATAATATAGTAACCAAGAGTCCCGAAAATCCAGTCTCCTGCACGTTTGTGGTACATTGTCAGCAGATTTGGCTTTAAATAAATATTTTCTTTAACGGGAATGTATGCTCCGGCATTGAAAACAATACGCATAGGTAATTTATTATCCGTTCTTAGGAATGATTCTTTAGGTGTGTTTAAATGAAAAAGTGCAATGCCTCCGTAAGGGTTATACTTACCGATTTTTCCTGAATAATTAACTCCCAGGTTAACATCTGCATAATTAATGTTTTCGTCCCATGTGTCAATATTATTTGGTAAATTGGGGTCATATAATCCGGTTATCAGATTAAACTGACTTGGCATGCTTAATCCGTTAAGTGTAAAATTCTTAACTACATATCCAAGTTGTAATCCTATACCGATTTTGTGGATGTCGTCAACAGTAAGAATATAGTTTCCCGACAAAAACAGTTTGTTTACTGTCAGGTTACTGGCTCCTGAGTTATCGTTTACGAAAAATACTCCCAATCCCAGAGCTGAATTTTTTTTCAGCTTAAAAGGTTTGTCAAATCCGGCAGAAATTGTTTTATATGGTATGCCTATGGCAGACCATTGTGTTCTGTAGTTATTTGTAAAACGCCAGTTAGCATCAAAAAAACCTGTTTCGGCAGGATTTAATGACATAGGAGATGCATAAAACTGGCTAAAGTGAATGTCTTGTGCCACAACTATCTCATGGCTGCAAAATGAGATTACACCCAATAAAACAAAAATAAAATAAATCTTTTTCAATGCTCTGGTTTTTAATTAGCTCAAATATAGCATAATTGTTTTGAACAAAACAAATTTTTCTAAAAAATATTTGTGCAAAACAGTTTTGAAAATAACGTATTGCATAGATTGGCCTTAACCGGATATATACTTACATTCATTCCTGAAAATGTTTAAATCATTTTTCTGATACCAGTTTGCAGAATTGTATAATTATTATATTTTTGTTTCTATAATACAGATATAAATTTGTTAAGTATCGGAGCATAAAAAAATTACAGAATTTTGTTTTGATTGCGAATTTCAAATTATAATCAAACAGTTAATAATTAAAATCAGTGTGAAAGATTAAAATTTTAGGCTTCACATAATTCCGTAATGCCAATTTTGGATCGAAAGCAACAATTTTCATAAGTAGTATAAATTTTATAGCCGGAATACCTGCTTCGGCGAATTAGATTTTTATTAAATAGTTTTTCGTTATTTGTTTTGTTTATTCAAACAAATCATGTATTTTTGTTTGTGAAGTAGAGAGTTTTACTTTTTAACAAGCATTGGAGCATGAAAAATTTCTTTAAACTGTTTTTAAGCGTTTGCTTTATTTCGTATTCATTTATTGCAATGTCACAACCTGTTGTAAGTTTTACTGTCACTGAGGCCTGTGCCCCTGTAAATATTACATTTACAAATACATCTGTAGGTTGTGTCGGGTCTGCAATATTTGATTGGTCAGCAGGAACAGGGGATGTGTCAAATAATGAAAATCCGGTTTTTAGTTATACAACAGGAGGAGATTATATTGTTACGCTGACAGTGCATTGTGATGGATTTGATGTTTCCAAAACAATGAATATTACTGTTTTTGATCCTCCGACTGTCGCCTTTAGTGATGAACAGATTCAATTGTGTGTCGGAGATGATGCAACTTTTACAGATTTGTCAACACCCGGTGATGGCACAATAGATACATGGCTTTGGTATTTTGGAGACGGAAATACAAGTTCTGCTCAAAATACACAGCATCCATATAATTCAAGTAATTTATACAATGTAAGTCTTGTTGTAACAGATAATAATGAATGTTCTTCGCAGGTAACACACTACGGTTTGGTTTCTGTTGCTGCACTGCCTGTTGTGTACTTTTATGCTGATAATACCAATAATTGTTCACCACCTTTGGATGTATATTTTACATCAAACGTAACGACTTCTTTTGGACTTAATTCTTATTATAGCTGGGATTTTGGTGACGGACATACAAGTACTGCTGCAAATCCTTCAAATACTTATACAGCTTCAGGCTTATATGATGTGACTCTTACAGTTACAGATGAATACGGGTGTGAAACAAGCGTTCCTAAGGAAGAATACATAAGAATAACTGATCCTGAAGCACTTTATACCATAACAGAAGGAGATGTGGTTTGTTATGGAATCCCGGCTCATTTTGTAAACCAGACCAGTTATAGCTGTTTGTGGGATTTTGGAGATGGCTCAACAAGTTCTCAGAATCCGGCAACACATACATATACTGTTCCGGGACAGATAATAGGAACTTTTACTGTCGATCCGGGAGGTCCATGTGAGACATCAGTACCAATGAATGTTTTTGTAGAACAGATAGATGCATCATTTATAACAAATCCTACAAACTTATTCTCTTGTACAGCTCCTTTTAATGTTCAGTTTACAGGAACAAGCACCTCAAACAACCCCGGAGGAACATTATCTTACACATACACTTTTGCAAACACAGACAATGTAAATGGCCAAAATGTTAGCTATCAATTTGAAAATACCGGTCTTTCGTCTGTTTCTCTGGTAGTTATGAGTGAAGCAGGGTGTATTGATATGGCTTTTACTTCAGTATATATTTCTGACTTATCTGCTACATTTACCAGTGATGTAATTGAAGGTTGTGAACCATTAGAAGTTAATTTTAATTATGCAGGGACGGTAACACCTCCTACCGTTATTACTAACTGGTATTGGGATTTTGGTAACGGACAGTCATCTTCGAATGCAAATACTTCAACGTCTGTTTTTAATGAAGGTACTTACAATGTTATACTGAATGTTACTGATAACAATGACTGTACAGCCACAGAAACTGTTGAAATAAATGTAGGGTATCCTTATAACCCTAATATAGGAGTTACAGACAATGGGCAAACTCATCCTCCGCTCACTGGTCATGTTTTGTGTGCTCAGGATACTGTGTCTTTTTATCTTGATGAGTGGGATAATGAAGATTATGAATTTACGTGGTGGGTGGACTCTGCCAATAATGTTGACCCAACAGATCTTTATACAGACTATGCTTTTGATCAACAACCAGGGACTAATCCACTTTATATAATCTCTAACTATAACGGCTGTATTGACACAATCTATTATGATACTTATTACATAAGTGGACCTATAATTAACAGTATAGAAGCAGAAAAAGACTGCGATTTTCCACGTAATTATGTTTTTACTTTAAATGATACATTGGCAGATACCTGGGATTGGAAGATATATTATCTGGAAGGTGTTGATACTGTTTTTCTAGCACATGATTTTGCTTCAACAGAATTGTCATACCCGATTTCATTTCCGCTTTCTCCGGATAGTTTTTGGGTAAAAGTTATAGCACATAGTGATACGACAGAGTGCGCTTTTATTGACTCTTTACAGGTTACGATTACTTCACCAGAAGCTGTGTTTAGCCTTGGTTTAGATGATGAGATATGTGCCAATGACTCATTTTCGTTTGATGGTAGCGGTTCTCAAAATGTTGATGAATATTTATGGGATTTTGGCGATGGCACAGATTCAGGCTGGAGTTCAACGCCGTTTTCGGATCATATTTTTAATCAGGTGGGGCCTTTTGTTGTTAAACTTACTGTAAAAGACAGTAATGGTTGCGAAGATACAGTTTCGGATGTAATTAATATTATGGGGCCTGTATTAACGGTTGATCCAGGTATTATTATAGGCTGCAACACTTTGGATGCAGTGTTTACCGTAGCTGTAGAGACCATAGACCCATTAGAATGGATTACATTGGATTATGGCGACGGACAACATTATACAGATCAAAATCCTTTTGAATTTACATATAACCATACATATTTAAATCCGGGAGTATATTCAGCTACGGTCACTGCGCAAACATCTGCAGAATGTGATGCTGAATTCATTGTGACTGACATTATTGTTTCAAGTGTATCTGCCAATTTCGAAATATCTCCTGTGGCAGCATGTGTAGGTGAAAATATTAACTTTAGTGCAGACGAAACAAATCCTCTGTTTAGCTATACGTGGGATTTCGGAGATGGCCCTGAGGCAGGAAATCCCTCCAATGACCGTTCTTTTTCGTCAGGAGGAATAAAAAACATTACTTTACATGTTGTAAATGAATATAATTGTTTTGGTGATTTTGCAGATAATGTAACAATCCAGCAAGCTTTTGCAGAGTTTAACCTTGACCCCTCAAGTTACCCCTGTTATCCTGTTGATCCGACAATTCATCAATTAAGCACAGCTTTGCCTGGCGGAACACCTTTAACTTATGAGTGGATTACAGCTATGGGTATAATTAATGGGGGTGAAAGTCCGGTTATTCATTACACATCTGCAGGGAATTCATCAATTGTACTCAATGTCACAACGCCTTTGGGTTGTACTGACACTTATTCACAGGATATTACAATTGAAGGTCCTTATGGAGAGGTAAATATAAGTAAAACGGAAGCTTGTGTAGGAGAAAAAATAACTTTTGAAATTAATAATTCTGAGAATCTGGATAGTTGTAATTGGGTAGTCGGAGGCGGAGACTCATATAATGAACTTAGTTTTCCGCATTCTTACGATGCTGTCCCTCCTGAAGGGTATTATCCCGTATTTCTTACTATGCATTCAGGCGATTGTCACCCCAGTTTTGAATATCAGGTCTGGGTTTACGATATAACCGCGGCAGCTTTAATCACCGACACCGAAGGTTTTGTAGTTGAAGGCGACACGGCTTGTACTCCTTTTAATGGAATATTAACAAGCACTACCGAAAATGCTGATTCGCTCACATGGTTCATAAACGGAACAGAGTATGGTTCGCATGGAGAAACAGAATCATATACATTCGAAAACAGCGGAGTAACCGATCAGACTGTAACTATAAATCTTGCAGTAAAAGATAGTCATGGTTGCCGGGACACTGCTGAAATAAATTTTGGAATTTATCCTCTTCCCCAAATAACAATAACCAACGATACAATAATATGTAACGGGGATGCTGTTACAATTTATGCATCAGGCGGGGAAGGCTGTACATATTCATGGAGTCCCGATGAGGCAATTTCAGATGTAAATATTCAGTCACCTGCTATAAATCCCGGAAGTGATATAACATATTATGTGGACGTATTAAGCCAGCACAATTGTTTAAATTCAGATTCGGTGAACATTGTTGTTCAGCAGGAGCCGGAAATATTCCTGTTGCCGGAATTAGATACTGTAATTATCGGCGATACAGTATTTGCAATTCTCACAGCAGATCAGGAAAATCTTAGTTTTATATGGACCCCTCAGGAGTTTATATCATGTGTTAGCTGTCCCGAACCGTATTTTATACCGGAAGAATCAATGAGATATACACTTACGGTTGAAGACAGTATGCATTGCTTCCGTTATAACTACTATATGGATATTGTGGTAGTTGAGAAATATACACTTGATGTTCCCGGCGCGTTTACTCCGCTTGGTGCAGAAGCAAACAGAATTGTGTATGTCAACGGATACGGGATAAGAAAATTGTTGCAGTTCCGAATATATAACCGCTGGGGCGAAGAAGTTTTCTTTACCGACGATATCCGTAAAGGATGGGATGGCTATTACAACGGACAATTACAAAATATTGACAACTACAGCTATTATGTTGAAGCTGAAATGTTCAACGGTCAGGTACAGTCCAAAAAAGGACAGATAATGCTTATCAGATAAGCCTGAGACCTAAGACCGGAAATTTGAGCCGGAAGACTGAATAAGGGTGGGTTAAAGAGTTTCTTTAAACTTTTGTTAACCCGTATTCAGTCTTCCGGCTTTTTTTTCTACCTTTGCAAAAAACAAAACACATGATAATAATTACAGGAGCAGCCGGTTTTATTGCCAGTAATCTGGCAGCATTACTGATTCGGGAAAAATATAAAGACCTTGTGCTGGTTGATGATTTTTCACATGCAGAAAAATCGGCAAATTATATCAATAAACAAGTAACAGCACTGGTTAACAGAGACGAATTTCCCCAATGGCTCGATCAGAACCATAAAATGGTACAGTTCATCTTTCACCTCGGGGCACGAACCAATACAGCAGAATTCAATCCCGAAATACTGAATAAATTAAATACAGAGTATAGCAAAACCATTTGGCGTAAATGCTGTGAGTATGGACTTCCTTTGGTTTATGCATCATCTGCTGCAACATACGGAATGGGAGAACATGGTTTTGAAGATAATTCAGAGCCTGAAATATTAACACCACTGAACCCTTACGGAGTTTCAAAAAATGAGTTTGATAAATGGGCATTAAAACAAGATAAAAAACCATATTTCTGGGCAGGGCTCAAGTTTTTTAATGTGTACGGGCCAAACGAATACCACAAAGGCAGAATGGCATCTGTTATTTTTCATGCCTTTAACCAGATAACAGCAAACGGAAACCTTAAGCTTTTCAGATCACACCGTCCCGAATATATTGACGGCGGACAAACCAGAGATTTTATTTATGTAAAAGATGTTACGAAAGTAATGCTGTTTTTTATGCTTAACCGTAAAAACAGCGGTATTTATAATTTAGGAACAGGAAAAGCACGTAGTTTTAACGATTTGGGAAATGCAGTTTTTTCTGCAATGGAAGTAAACCCCGAAATAAACTACATAGATACCCCACTGGATATTCGTGATAAATACCAGTATTTTACAGAAGCCAATATGCAGAAACTAAGAAATGCAGGCTATACCGGAGAATTTTACAGCCTTGAGCAGGGAGTTGATGATTATGTTAAAAACTATCTCAAAACCGGCAAACACGAATAACCATGAGTGCTCACAAAAAATTCAAAGGCGAAGTAGAAGAAAGCAAGGCAGACAACAGTGCTCTCGTTGTTAACGAAGGAGTACAGCAACCCCCTCAGATAAATCCGGCAATAAAAAACTTTAAGAAGCAAAAAAGCCGTTTATCCTGCGATGATTTTGTAAACGGGATAAAAGCCGGAAATGTAAACATTTTAGGCCAGGCCATTACCCTGATAGAAAGCAAGCTACCCGCGCATTACGAGCAGGCGCAGCAAATTATCGAAAAATGCCTCCCGTTTGCAGGAAATTCCGTGCGCATAGGCATAACAGGAGTACCGGGAGTAGGTAAAAGCACCTTTATAGAAGCATTGGGGATGGAAATTGTCAGTTCCGGGCACAAACTTGCAGTTCTGGCAGTTGATCCCAGCAGCGAGAGAAGCGGAGGCTCAATATTAGGCGATAAAACCCGCATGGAAGAACTCGCCGTACATAAAAATGCATTTGTCAGGCCGTCCCCGTCAGCAGGTTCCCTCGGCGGAGTAGCCAGAAAAACACGCGAAACAATAGTTTTATGCGAAGCAGCAGGATTCGACACCATATTTATCGAAACTGTCGGTGTTGGCCAGTCCGAAACAGCCGTTCACAGCATGGTGGACTTCTTCCTTCTGCTTATGCTTTCCGGTGCAGGTGACGAATTGCAGGGAATAAAGCGCGGTATCATGGAGATGGCAGACGCGATAGCAATTACAAAAGCCGACGGATCAAATGTTGAAAAAGCAAATATGGCAAAAGTTCAGTATCAGAATGCACTGCATCTTTTCCCTCCAACATTGTCAGGCTGGACTCCAAAAGTTCAGACGTGTTCCGCTGTAAGCAAATCCGGGATATCAGAACTTTGGGGTCTGATACAGGACTATATAAAACATACCGGAGAAAACGGATTTTTTACAGATAATCGTTTACAACAGTCAAAATACTGGCTGTATGAGTCCGTAAACTCCGCATTAAAAGAACGGTTTTACAACGACGAAACAGTCAAAGCTAAAATAAAAGAACTCGAATCAGAAATAGCTTTGGACAAAATAAGCAGCTTTATTGCAGCACACAAATTACTGGATTTATATTTTTCTAAAAAATGATAGGGCAGGACATAGTTTACCAAACGCTTGACAATCTTAAAATACATTTTGATTACTACGAATCCCCGCGCGATTTTTCCAGCGAAGATGACGGAGAATTCTGGCAAAAAATAAAAGCAACACGCTGTAAGAATCTTTTTATGAGGAATCACAAAGGAGACAGGCACTTCCTGATAATCTCCGATTATTACAGAAATATTGATATCCGTGTTCTCGAACAAAAATTTAAAAAAGGAAAAATATCTTTTGCATCTCAGCAAAGAATTGATAAACATATAAAAGGAACAATCGGCGCAATTTCCGTTTTCAACCTGTTTAATGATACCGGTTCACATGTCGAAGTATTTATTGACGAAACACTAAAAAACAAATCACGGCTCACTTTTCTTCCGAATGAACTGAATGCCCTTCTGGCAATTGGTTTTGACGATTTTATAAGAATTTTGGAATATTGCGGTAATAAATATGAATTTTTAGACTTAACCGGAAGTTTTTAGATTCTTGTTAAAAAACTTAATATAGTGTTAAATCAATGCTTGTAAACGAATTTAATTGCTATTTTTGATGCGTAAAATTTTATGGTATTATGAAAAATACAGGATTGGGGATAAGTTTAGTTTTAAGTGCTTTATTATTTGTATCATGTAATAACGAAAAGAAAAGCAAAATGGATTTTGATTTAAAATACCCGGAATCACGTAAGGACGATGTTACAGATAATTATTTCGGGACAGATGTGGCTGACCCTTATCGCTGGCTGGAAGATGATAACTCGGATGAAACCGCAGAGTGGGTAAAAAAACAAAACGAACTAACCTTTAAATATCTTGAAAACATCCCATACAGAACCCAAATAAAAGACAGGTTGCAAAAAATATGGGATTATCCTAAAATGTCAGCCCCGGTAAAAAAATCAGACAGATACTATTATTACCGTAACGACGGCCTTCAGAATCAGAGCGTTTTATATTATAAAGAAACCCTTAAAGGCGAAGAAAAAGAATTGCTCGATCCTAATCTGCTGGATAAAGACGGCGGAATATCATTGTCAACAACTTCGGTATCCGATGACGGAAAATATCTGGGCTATGCAATTTCCAGAGCAGGAAGTGACTGGCAGGAAATATTTATACGAGACATAGAAACTCTTAAAGACCTTGACGATCATCTGGAATGGGTTAAGTTTTCAGGTATTGCATGGTATAAAGACGGATTCTTTTACACGAGATACCCGGAACCCGACAAAGGACAGGAATTATCAGGAGTCAATTCCAATAGCAAAATATATTATCATCAGGTAGGGACTAAACAGAGTGAGGATAAACTGATTTATGAAGACAGCGCAAATCCTGATGTAGGTTTTTCCGCCGGAGTTACAGAAAGTAAAAAATACCTGATAATAAGTGCTTCAGAATCGACTTCAGGTAATGCATTGTATGTTAAAAATCTTGAAAATCCGCAAATGCCCGTCAAAAAAATTGTTGAAGAATTTGACGATGATTTTCAGGTTGTGGACGAAATAAATGATAAGCTTTACGTTTACACAAATTATAATGCTCCCCGTTATAAAATTATTGAAATAGACCTTAAAAAACCAGTTGTCTCCGGGTGGAAAGATTTTATTCCTGAAGAAGAAGGTGTTTTGCAAATGGTCAGTTTTATAGGAGGCAGGTTTATTGCCAATTATATGAAAGATGCCTATTCCGTTGTGAAAATATATGACGAAAAAGGGAAGTATCTGCATGATC
This sequence comes from Bacteroidales bacterium, assembly GCA_003249955.1. Lineage (GTDB taxonomy): Bacteria > Bacteroidota > Bacteroidia > Bacteroidales > ML635J-15 > Bact-19. Next base: position 72,370 of record QKHS01000041.1, read on the forward strand.
TTGATATGGATATTATCGGTACTATCAGCGGATTCAACGGCGACCGTGATGATGAAGTGACATTTTATACAGTTACCTCATTTACAACCCCTGCAACAATTTATCAATACAATATCAAAAAGAATAAATCGGTTTTATATGAAAAATCAAAAATAGATTTTAAAACAGATGATTATGTGACAAAGCAGGTGTTTTATAAATCTGCTGACGGAACCGATATCCCGATGTTCATTGTTCATAAAAACGGTATCGCACTTGACGGAAATAACCCTACTTTGCTTTATGGCTACGGAGGATTCAATATTTCGCTGACTCCATACTTCAGCATTTCAAGATGCATATGGCTTGAACAGGGGGGTGTAATTGCAATTCCGAATATCCGTGGTGGTGGCGAATACGGAGAAGAATGGCATAAAGCCGGAACTTTAATGAACAAACAAAATGTGTTTGACGATTTTATTTCGGCGGCAGAATATCTTATTGATCAGGGTTATACATCCCCAAAAAGACTGGCTATTCAGGGTGGCTCAAACGGGGGTCTGTTAATAGGAGCTGTAACCAACCAGCGTCCTGATTTATTTGCTGTAGCTTTACCTGCAGTAGGAGTTATGGACATGTTAAGATACCACAGGTTTACAATTGGCCGCTATTGGGCAACTGACTACGGAACAAGCGATGACAGCAAAGAAATGTTTGAATATATTTACAAATATTCACCATTGCATAACATAAAAGCAGACACCGAATATCCTGCAGTTTTGGTTACAACCGCTGATCATGACGACAGGGTAGTTCCTGCTCATTCATTCAAATATATCGCAACGCTTCAGAACACATACAAAGGTAAAAAGCCTGTACTTATCCGTATCGAAATCCAGGCCGGCCATGGTGCCGGAAAGCCTACCATGAAAATGATAGACGAAATTGCAGATATGTACGCATTTGCTTTTTACAATATGGATTTCACTCCGGTTTATTAGGGGAGAAAATAACAGAAGTTTCTGCAGAGGCTGGAGTTGAAAGATTTTTATTCATTAACTCCGGACTCTTAATTCTATAGTTAATAAGTTTTAATAAAAATTCCCAAAATCTTCAGTTTAAATTATTTATTTTGACTTCATGGATTTACGTTATCTTGTTATAGAAGGAAACATAGGAGCGGGGAAGACTTCGCTATGCCATAAAATAGCTGAAGATAAAAACGCAAAACTCATTCTGGAGCAGTTTGCAGATAATCCTTTTTTGCCAAAATTTTATAAAAATCCGGACAGATATTCATTCCCTCTCGAGTTATCGTTTTTAGCAGACAGGTATAACCAACTGAAGAAAAATCTGGACAGTTTCGACTTGTTTAGTGAACTGATAGTTTCTGACTACTTTTTTATGAAATCCCTTATCTTTTCATCTTCCACTTTACAGGAAGACGAATATAAACTTTACCGGCAGTTATTCAACATAATATACAGTCAGTTACCAAAGCCCGACCTGTATGTTTACCTGCATAAAAGTGCAGAAAATCTTATTAAAAATATTCGTTTAAGAGGTCGGGAATATGAGCAGGAAATCAGTTTTGAATATCTGAAAAGTATAGAAAACGGGTATTTTAATTTTTTTAAACAGCAAAATCAAATGAAAATACTGGTAATAGATACAAATTCTATTGATTTTGTTAACAATGAAGCTGATTACAGAATGCTTGTGAATACTATATTTGAGGGCAATTATCAGGAAGGAATTAACAGAATTGTGTTTTAATTTGCAAAAACTAGTGAATAACTATTTTTTTTTATGAAAATCATTACTATTTTTGCATAATTATTAAGTGTGGAATTAAATCTAATATGTTAAATAATAAAAAAGAGTAAATTATGAAAAAGACCTTAATTTTCGTTCTTGCTGCAGCTACGATCTTCTCACTGAGTAGTTGTAATGGTTTGAAAAAAATGATCGAGAATGCTGAAGATATCAATTATTCAGTAAATCCTCAGGTACTTGAGATGCATGCAGGACAGGTAGCAGTTAGTATTAACGGCAACTTTCCTGAAAAATATTTCAATAAAAAAGTAACCGCAACGATCACTCCGACTTTAGTTTGGGAAGGTGGCGAAAAAGCTTTAACTCCTGTTTATGTTCAGGGTGAAAAAATTGAAGGTAATGCAAAAGTTATTGAGTACAAAACAGGCGGATCATTTTCTTACAATGAGAAATTTGATTATGCTCCTGAAATGAGAAGATCTCATCTGGAATTGAGAATTTCTGCAACTAAAGGCTCAAAAACTCAGGATTTCGAACCTGAAGTAATTGCCGAAGGTATTATTGCTACTCCGGCTCTTGTTAAAATGGTAGGAAAAAGTTCAACTGCAAAAGACAAATTTGTAAAAGACATTCCTGAAAGCACAATGGGTCAGATTAACTACGATAAAAACCGCGCAGACCTTAAAAACTCAGAAACCAAAAGAGACGAAATGGTTGCTTTGAAAGATTATGTAAAAGCTGTTTCTGAAGATGACCGTAAAGAATTTGTAGGTGTTGAACTTATATCTTATGCTTCTCCTGAAGGATCAATGGAAATAAATTCAAAAGTTTCTAATGACCGTTCAAAAACAGTTGATAAATACGTTAAAAACGAATTCAAGAAAATTGAAGATTTTACAAAAGACGATTTCTTTAAATATTTAGTTACTGAAGAAGACTGGGACGGTTTCAAAAAAGTTGTTTCTGCTTCTGACTTAGCTGACAAAGACATGATTATCCGCGTTGTTAATATGAATTCTGACCCGGTTAAACGTGAAGAAGAAATCCGTAACATGACTTCAACTTTTGAAGAACTTGAAAAAGTTGTTCTCCCATTACTCCGTCGTTCTGAAATTAAAGTTAACATCATGTTAATCGGTCACACTGACGAAGAAATCGAATCTATATTCAATACAGATCCTTCTACACTTACTGTTGAAGAATTACTTTATTTAGGAAACTTATCTACATCTAACGATAAAAAAATCGCTGTTTACTCAAAAACAACAGAATTATATCCTAAAGAATGGAGAGGCTTCAATAACTTAGCTTGTGCTCAATACAAAGCCGGTGACATTGCTGCTTCAAAAACTTCAATTGAAAAAGCAAAATCTTTGGAAGCTAACGCAACTGTTTTCAATAACCTTGGTAATGTTTATCTTTCTGAAGGTAATATCAAAGAAGCTGAAACTAACTTCAAATCTGCTACAGGTGTTCCGGAAGCAAGTTTAGGTCAGGGTGTTATCGCTATCAAAAACGGTCAGTACAAAAACGCTGTTGATTTCTACGGAAGCAATAACTGTTTCAATGCAGGTCTTGCAAAACTTATGAACGGTGATTATGACGGAGCTGTTAAAGCTGCTGACGGTGGTGAAGATAAAGACAATGCATACAATTTCTATCTTAAAGCTATTGCAGGTGCACGTAAAAACGATACAGATCTTATGTTTAACAACTTAAGAACAGCTTGTACTAAAGATGCTTCTTTGAAAGAATTTGCTGCAAAAGATATGGAATTCTTCAAATATTTTGAAAACGATACATTCAAATCAATCGTAAAATAATCGTACTTTTTCATAAAATATAAAGAGCGGCCTAAAGCCGCTCTTTCTTTTTGCAACAGATTGTAAATTATAATCTGTTTGTCCCGGCAGTTTAAGTTGAAAGTTCACCGGTTTTTAGTATTTTTGCAAAAATTATTTACAAATGTTTATTGTCATAATCGCAGGACCGCCCGGAAGCGGAAAAGGAACACAGGCTCAGATGCTTGCTGAAAATATGGGATTTGTCCATATTTCTACAGGCGATATTCTGAGGCGTGAGATTGAAGCTGGAACAGAACTGGGAAAAATTGCAAAAGCAAGAATAGATGACGGAAATTTTGTGCCGGATTCTGTAGCTTGTGAAATGATTGTAAATGTTTTTAAAACTCATACAGACACAACCGGATTTGTTTTTGACGGATTTCCCCGTACATTTTCACAGTGTGGAGCTTTTGAAGAAATTCTGATCCCATATAATACTTTGCCGGATATTTTTATCGAGCTTAAAGTCCCTGAATCTGAACTGGAAAAAAGACTTCTTAACCGGAATTCCGTTTTACCACGTCCCGACGATTCAGATATAAGTATTATCAGACATAGGTTCAGACTTTATGAAGAAAAAACAGCACCTATTAATGAATGGTATAAATCTAAAGGAATATATACCTCGATTAATGGAGACGGCGATGTAAACCAGGTGTTTGAAAGAATTATAAGTGTATTACCGGAAAAAATAAAATAAATAATATGGCTTCTTCGAATTTTGTTGATTATGTTAAAATATATTGCCGTTCCGGCGCAGGAGGAGGCGGATCTACCCATTTTCGTCATGAAAAGTTTGCAGACAAAGGTGGCCCGGACGGTGGTAATGGCGGCAGAGGCGGTCATATAATTTTAAAGGGAAGTACAAATCAATGGACTTTGCTGCACCTTAAATATAAGAGACATATTTTTGCCGAAGATGGCGAAAGCGGAAGCGGAGCTTTAAGAACCGGTTCAAACGGTAAAGATATATATATAGAAGTTCCTCTTGGCACAATTGCAAAAGATGCTGAAACTGGAGAACTTATCTGTGAAATAACCGAAAACGATCAGGAAATTATCCTTTATCCCGGAGGAATGGGTGGTTTGGGGAATACTGAATTTAAAACGGCAACCAACCGTGCTCCCAGATATTCGCAGCCGGGAATGCCGGGAATAGAAGCAACTGTAATACTGGAGCTTAAAGTTCTGGCAGATGTCGGTCTTGTAGGATTTCCGAATGCAGGGAAATCAACTTTGCTTTCTGTCGTTTCTGCAGCTAAACCCGAAATTGCCGATTATCCGTTCACAACCCTGGTCCCTAATCTTGGTATTGTTGCTTACCGCGATTATAAGTCGTTTGTAATGGCCGATATTCCCGGTATTATAGAAGGTGCTGCAGAAGGACGCGGGCTTGGACATCGTTTCCTGAGACACATTGAGCGAAATTCAATCTTGCTGTTCATGGTAGCTTCAGATGCAAAAAATATTAAACAGGAGTACGAAATACTGCTTAATGAACTAAAGCTCTATAATCCCGAACTTGCAGACAAGAACAGAATACTTGCAATTACAAAATCTGATCTGATAGACGAAGAATTGCAGGAATTGATGAAACCCGATTTGCCCGAAGGAATAGAAACAGTATTTATATCTTCTGTTGCAAATAAAAATCTTGATAAACTTAAAGACCTTATTTGGAGAAAACTTAACGGATGATGGAATTTCTGGAAAATACAGACAGGGAATTATTCCTTTTTCTTAACGGGTTGAATGCTTCGTGGATTGATCCGGTGATGAAAGCAATTTCCTCATTCTGGATATGGTATCCGGTTGTGGCCTTGTTTATTTTTCTTTGTGTGAAATATTTTCGTAAAAAATTCTGGATTCCTCTGGTGTTTGCAGTCGTTTGCTTCGCTATAACCGATCAGACAACAAACATCGTTAAGAATAATGTTAAGAGATACAGGCCGACACACAATACTGAAATTTCGGAACAGGTACATACTGTAGATGATTACAGAGGAGGGCAATACAGCTTCTTTTCCGGTCATGCTGCAAATAGTTTCGGGTTGGCAGTATTGTCATTATTGTTTGTACGTAAGAAATACTACACGATCTTTGTGTTGATATGGGCAAGTCTGGTGTCATATTCCAGAATTTATCTGGGAGTGCATTACCCTTCAGACATTTTTACAGGAGCCGTTTTCGGAACGGCAACGGCATTTCTCCTATATTCCATTAGAAATAAAATTTTTTGCTGCCGCATAGAATAAATTACAACATAATTTCCGGTATTTATCTTTGGAATCAGGCAAAATTTATAGGGTATAGTTTTCTGCGTAAAAAAAACATAGCTAAAAAATTCAGAAAAGCGACGCAGGAAGGCCATGGAACCGCAGCCCGGAGGGCAAGTTCGCCAAAGGCAAAAACAACGGGCCAAACCTGCGAAGCAGTTAACGAATGACATTGCCGATAGATAGTAATACACACAACCATATTCAGGCATTGACATACCGATTACTGATTACTGATTACCGATTACTGATTACCGTTCCCAACTACAAAAACAATTATAAAATTATCCCTTAAAGCTAAATAATTACTGTTTTTGCGCATAATATTTTCACTATCAGGACAATTTTAAATAACCTGATAACTGAAAAACCGTGGACTAATACCCGTTTAATTTAATAACTCGTAGTCATATCATTATCCACACATATCACATAGTCTGCTATCCCGATGTTATCGTCATACAGTTTGTTTACGTAATTCTGACTTACCGTAGTTATGGTAACATATTTAAGATCAGGTCTTTCGCGTTTAAGATACCAAAGTATCCCTTCGTAATAATCCGAATGAAAAGACCCGTTATAATGAATAAATGTATGTCCTTTTTTATAATTCTTTAAAATAAAGTGAGCCATTGTAGCATCTTTAATTGCCTGAGCCTTTGGCAGATTTGCAGATGAATGTCCCATCATCATTCCGGTCATTTTTTTGTAACATCCCAGGTCGGGGTCATAAGCAACCGGGAGAGGAGCAATCCATGCTTTTTCTTCAGGACTAAGAATTTCCAAAGCTTCAAATCCTTCTTCGTGAACAAGTTTTGCATATCTCCTAGGGATGTTAGTTGCGATAAAATCAAGCTTTTCCTTTTTTGCCAATAAAACAAGAGGAGAATAATCAGTTTCGTAATTTGGCCATAGTCTTACTAAGCTGTCGAATTCAGGTTTGTCAATTTTACCCTGCACATATTTTGTCAAATCAGCCTGATTATCTGCTTCAAACATTTCGGCCCCCAATATTACTTTATTGTGTTTGCTCAGATAATAACTTATTTCGTATTCAAACCAGTGGGATATAGGGTTATTATGGAATTCGCCTATGAGAATTATATCCGCAGACTTTAATTCTTTAAGCATCTTGTCTGTTGAAACAGATTTCCCTTTACTGTTAAATACCCTGTATGCTTCTGTTTTTTGTGAGTATGAGAAAATTGAGATTATTAAACCAAGTGCAATAAATATTGCTTTTTTCATAAAAAAGGAGTTTTAAATTACTTATTCAAATTTAATAAACTTTTTAACGTGAGAAAAGTTCACTCCTGATAATTCATAAAAGTATATTCCTGATTTAAAATCGTTAGGATTAAGTCCGAATTCGTGATGTCCGCCGGTTAATTCATCAAAATAAAGCTCTTTAACAATTTTTCCGTCTTCTGTGAAGATTGCAATTTTTACAAAGTCTTTGTAATTATCAGGCAGAGTGAAGTCAATTTTTGAACCGGGTATAACAGGATTTGGGAAAACAGAAACAGCATAGTTGAATGAAGAGACAGGTTTTTTGTTGGTCAGCCCGTCATTTGTCAACGGATACCAGCTTTGAGTGTACCACCCGTAATAGTAAATAAAATCTCCGCTTTTTACGTAAACATTAACATCATCGTCCTCTGCATCGTAATGAGCACTTAAATCAGATATCTGAACTATTCCGTCAACACGTTCAAGTCCGGTATTGTTAAGTGGATACCAGAATTCAGAATAGTAATTGTAAACATGAACAGCCGTATCCGATATTACATATATTCCGCTCGGGTTATGAGAATTATTGTCAAATGCCGAAACTTCATCGATTTTAGGCTGTCCGTTAACAACTGCCAGACCATTAATGGGAAATTCCATCCAGCCGCTGAAATACCAACTGTACTGGTATATTCCTGTTCCTGTAATTCCTATTATTCCGCTGCTGTTGTCATAAGCATTGTAAAATGTTGAAATTTTACTTATGGTCTGTGAAAAACCAAGGATGGAAATTATTAATCCTGCAAAAACAAATGCTGTCTTTTTCATGCCTGAAATGCTATCAAAAATTATTCCGTATTTTATGCTCTAAAACACTGTGTTAAAATAATAACATTGTTAACGCATTAACAATAATTGTTGTATCTTTGCATAAAATACTTATTGAAAATGAAAGTTGATGAAATAATAGAGTTGCTTGATGCCAAAATTGTAACAGGACGGATTTGCGAGTTGAAAACAGTTGGGTTTAAACATGCATTTTCGTCTGATTTAATGAGTGATGTTCTTAGACTGACGGCTGAAAATACCGTTTTGATAACAGGGTTGTGCAATCTTCAGACAATACGTACGGCAGAAATGGCCGAAATTAAACTCATAATTATGACCAGGGGTAAAAAAACTGATGATTTTATGAGAGCTGTTGCAGAAGAAAATGATATTTGTATTATCGAAACAGATTACAGTATTTTCAGAGTAAGCGGAGAATTATACAAAGCAGGTTTGTTACCTATTTATTAAATATGGAACTGAAATTTGAAATAGAAGGAGGAAATTTTACCGGTGCCGGCAATGCCAGTAGTGAGGTTAAAAAGACTCTGAAGCAGCTTGATGTTGATAATGCCAAAATAAAACGCATTGTAGTGGCATTGTTCGAAGCCGAGATAAATGTCGTTGCACATGCCGATTCAGGTATTATCACTGTAACAATTGACGATGAAAAAGTTGAGATGCTTGTTGATGATAAAGGTCCGGGCATTTATGATATAACTAAAGCTATGCAGGAAGGCTACTCAACTGCTACACGCCAGGTAAGGGAGATGGGCTTTGGAGCCGGAATGGGATTGCCGAATATTAAAAGAAACACAGATGTGATGAATATCAGCTCTGTTTTAGGTGTAGGAACCAATCTTAAAATGATAGTTTATTTAAATGATACTCATTGATGGAAAACACTAACTCATATTTTCACCATGCATTAAAAGTAGATAACGATCTGTGTACAGGTTGTACCCATTGTATGAAGTCATGCCCTACGGAAGCAATCCGAGTGAGAAACGGCAAAGCTGAAATATATGGTAATAAATGTATTGATTGTGGTGAATGTTTTAAAGTCTGCCCTGTTAAAGCAATATTTATAAAACAGGACGATTTTAATGAGTTGCAAAATTATAAATATCGCATAGCACTGGTTCCTGCTGTTTTTATAGGACAGTTTCCCGAAGAAATAAGGACCTCTCAAATATATTCATGCCTTAAAAAACTCGGATTTACACATATATACGAAGTGGAACACGGTGTCGGTTTCATGATAAACATTATTGAAGATTATTTTAAAGATAACCCCGACCGCAAACCATACATCTCTTCGTTCTGCCCGGCAGTCGTCCGGTTAATACAAGTCAGATTTCCGTCACTTGTAAAAAACATTGTTCACCTTAAAGCTCCTGTTGATATAGCCTCGATAATTATCTCGGAAAGACTTACCGATGCGGGGATAAAAAAAGAAGAGATAGGAACTTTTTATATTACACCATGTGCTGCAAAAATTGCTGCTGTAAAAAGTCCGGTTGAGGATTCGGAATCTGCAATTACAGGGGTAATAAATATGGATTTTCTGTACAACAAAGTTCTTCACATGCTTTCAAATTCGGACAGAATAGTGGAGCCTATAAATCACAGCCTTTCCGGTCGTGATGTTATATGGAGTCTGTCAGGAGGAGAGGCTCAGAATTTCTCGGGGAGATGCTTTGCTGTTGACGGACTTCGTAATGTAATAGATTTTCTGGAGAAAATAGAGAATGAAGAAATTGATTCAGGAGGACTTATCGAAATGCGTGTCTGCGATCAGTCATGTGCAGGCGGAGTGTTGAATCCGAATAACCGTTTTGTTGCTGTGGAAAGATTGCAACGCCGGGCTGCTTATCTCGACTCTAACCCTGACGGACGTAGTTGCAGTATCCCTTCGTTCAGCAAAGATTTCAATACCAGAATACAGCAGATGATGTCAATAGATGAAATAAAACCACGCTCAATTCTGAAACTTGACGATAACCTGCAGGTTGCTCTTAAAATGGTAGAAGGAATGAAAAAAGTAAAATCCTTTCTGCCCGGAGTAGATTGCGGTGTTTGCGGAGCTCCTACATGCAGTGCCTTAGCCGAGGACGTGGTTCGTAAACATGCAAAGTCAGAGGATTGTGTATTCGTACATAAATCTTCCGAAGAAATAAACGAAATAATAAGCCGTATCTGGGATAAATAAAAGTGAAAACCGAAAAAATTAAAAATATGAAATTGTCAGAAATTGTAGAAAAACTTAACTTGCATATTATAAACAGTGCAAATATGGAAGCTGAAATAAATGATGCATATGCTTCTGATTTGTTAAGCGATGTTATGGGAAAAGCGAAATCAGGCCAGATCTGGATAACTTTGCAGACTCATAAAAATGTTGCGGCAATTGCTTCGCTTAAAGACCTTCCGGCAGTTGTAATAACCGGCAACGGAAAACCTGATGACGATATGCTTGCACATGCGGTTTCGGAAGGCATTTGCGTGCTTGGTGCCAGCGAATTGTGTTATCAGGTATGTGGAAAATTGTATAATTTGTTGAATAGTGAAGCTTAAAGCAGATCTGCATATTCACACTGTTTTATCTCCTTGCGGAGATTTGGAAATGAGTCCTTCGGCTATTGTGGCCAAAGCTGCTGATATAGGATTGAATATTATCGGAATTACAGATCATAATTCTACCCTTAATGCTTTGGTTACCAGAGATATAGGACTGGAAAAAGGGATTTTGGTTTTGACAGGAGCCGAAGTTACGACAAAAGAAGAAGTACATTGTCTTTGTTTTATGCCTGATGACGATTCACTGGCTAAATTTCAAAGTTTTATTGATTCAAGGCTTGTGTTTTATCCGAATGATCCTTCCCGATTCGGATTCCAGGTCATTGTAGATAAAGATGAAAATATTACCGGAGAAGTTCCGCATTTATTAATCAATGCAATTGATTGTAGTTTGTCTGAGTTGCAGGATAAGGTTTCTGAATTAAAAGGAATATTTATTCCTGCACATGTTGACCGCACTAATTACAGTTTAAGTTCTCAGTTGGGATTTATTCCCGATGATCTTAAGTTTGATGCTTTGGAATTAAGCGCTTATTATGAGAAAAATAATTTTTTCGGAAATTTTCCATGGTTTTCAGGGTATAATTATATCCGTAGTTCAGATGCTCATTTTATTAATGATATCGGTAAAGTTTATACCGGAATGGAACTGGAAAAAGCCGGCTTTGAATATATCAGAAAGGCACTTGCCGGCGACTCCTTAAATTATTTGATAAAATGAAAACAATAGATCTCCATATTATTGATATTGTGCATAATTCTATCAGGGCTAAGGCATCTGAAATCGGAATTGAAATTGTTGATAAGGAATCAGAAAATTATTTTTCGGTTAAAATTACAGACAATGGTTGCGGCATGAGCAATGAAATGCTGACTGCAATAAATGAATCTTTCTACTCTTCCCGAAAAGAAAGAAAAATAGGGTTGGGGCTGGCATTACTCAAGTATCATGCAGAGTTGTGTGACGGCAGTTTTTGTGTAAAGTCAGAAGTTGCCGCGGGAACTGAAGTCTTTGCATCTTTTCGCAGAGATCATATCGATAAGCAACCAAACGGAGATGTATCAGGTTGTGTAACAAATTTTATCTGCCAGTATCAGGATATTAATTTCACATTTAAATATTATTCCGATAATTCTGAATTTGGAATAAGTTCAAAAGAAGTAAAAGATGTTTTTGACGGTATAGACCTTAATAATAATCAGATAATTTTAAGTCTGAGCGATTTGATTAAAGAGGGGATGGCTTAGGTCTGTACCGTTTTTTATTATTATTTTATTTCAGTTTTAGCCACTTTGATAACAGGGGCACTAAACTTCCAAAACCACAAATAAATTGTTAATTCTTTTCTTTAGTCAGGTAAATATTTGCTGGAAATATTCCTTTTGAACTTAAAAATTCGTTAACTTTGATTTTTCTATTCTCTATAAAAAGCAAAATATGACTTGCGTCATGTCAAAATGCTGACTTAAGTCATTAAATATTAGTTGTTTATATTACTTGTACATAAAAAATAAATGTTCTATAGCACAAATGTATGTTGTTATTTAGATTGATAATTATCAATGTTGTTGTAAATGACTGAAAATCAAATAGATATAAGTGTAAAACGGACCAAGTTATTTAGAATCTTTATAAATTGATTGTTATTGTTGTAACAGTGTTAAAAAAATAACAAAACCATTTGTTCCGTATTTTCTTTATTCATATTTTTGTAGCAGAAAAACTAATTATTTTCAACATATAATATTTTGAAGAAATGAACAAAATTAAAAACCTTGCAGACTTGCGTAAAATGAAGGAAGATTTGCAGAACAAGATTCAGCTCAGAGAAAAAAGCGATTCTCCCGAAGCTATCATTCAGATTAAGGTTGGGATGGCAACAAGCGGAATTGCATCCGGAGCAAAAGAGGTTATGAATTATTTAATTGAAGAATTGGATAAACGTAACATTGATGCTTTGGTATTGCAGGTAGGAGATATGGGTTATTGTTATGCAGAACCGACTATTGAAGTTACCCGACCAGGTGAAGAACCAGTTGTCTTTGGTTATGTGGATATAACCAAAGCAGATGAGATCATTGAGAAGTATATAAAAAACGGTGAATTGGTTGAGGGTATTCTTCCGGCCAATTACGAATCTATTGATTAATAAAAGGAGGCTGAAAAATGATAAAGTATAAAATGCATCTTTTAGTATGTGGAGGCACCGGGTGTAAAGCTTCGAAAAGCGATGAGATTGTTGCAAATCTCAACGCCGAATTGCAGGCTCACGGACTTGAAAATGAAGCGAAAGTTGTTGGTACAGGATGTTTTGGTTTTTGTGAGCAGGGGCCAATCGTTAAGGTAATCCCCGATAATACTTTCTATACTCAGGTTAAACCGGAAGATGCCAAAGAAATAATTGAAGAACATGTTATTAAAGGTCGTAAAGTAGAAAGACTTTTATACACTGATCCTAAAAACAGAGAACATGTAACAGATTCAAAACATATGGGCTTTTATAAAAAGCAAATAAGAATCGCGTTACGTAACTGCGGATTTCTTGATCCTGAAAATATTGATGAATCAATTGCACGTGAAGCTTATGCTGCTTTGGGTAAAGCTTTAACCGAAATGACTCCGCAGCAGGTTATAGATGAAATAAAGAAATCAGGTCTCCGCGGTCGTGGGGGAGGTGGATTCCCTACAGGTCTTAAATGGGAATTTGCTGCAAAGAATGCTGCAGACCAGAAATATGTAGTATGTAATGCTGACGAAGGTGACCCGGGTGCATTTATGGACAGATCTGTTCTTGAAGGCGATCCGCACTCTGTTCTTGAAGCAATGGCAATTTGCGGTTACTGTATAGGTGCTGACAAAGGGCTTATTTATATTCGCGCTGAATATCCGCTGGCAATCAAACGTTTGAAGATTGCTATAGCTCAGGCTGTTGAATATGGTTTGTTGGGTAAAGATATACTTGGTACAGGTTTTAATTTTGAAATCGAATTAAGATACGGTGCCGGCGCTTTTGTTTGCGGAGAAGAAACTGCTCTTATTCATTCTATGGAAGGTGAACGCGGAGAACCTACAGTTAAACCTCCGTTCCCTGCAGAATCAGGATATCTTTCAAAACCGACCAATGTAAATAATGTGGAAACTTTTGCATCTGTTCCTGTTATTTTATTAAAAGGTGCCGAATGGTTTGCATCTATAGGAACCGAAAAATCAAAAGGGACCAAGGTTTTTGCTTTGGCAGGTAAAATTAACAACGTAGGACTTATCGAAGTTCCTATGGGGATAACTTTACGCGAAGTTATTTTCGAAATCGGCGGTGGTATTAAAAACGGTAAAAAATTTAAAGCTGTTCAAACCGGAGGACCTTCAGGTGGCTGTTTGACAGAAAAAGACCTTGATACTCCTATTGATTTTGACAATCTTCTGGCTGCCGGTTCAATGATGGGCTCAGGCGGTATGATTGTAATGGACGAAGATGATTGTATGGTTTCCATCGCTAAATTCTTCCTTGAGTTTACAGTCGAAGAATCTTGCGGAAAATGTTCTCCTTGCCGTGTAGGTAACAAACGTTTGCATGAATTGCTGACAAAAATTACCGATGGCAAAGGAACTCTTGAAGATATCGATTTGCTGAGAAATCTTAGCGAGGTAATTAAGGATACTTCATTATGCGGTTTGGGACAAAGTTCTCCAAATCCGGTTCTGTCAACTCTCAATAACTTTATGGACGAGTATGTTGAACACGTTACCGACAAAAAATGTCGTGCCGGCCAATGTAAAGCCCTTAAACAGTATGTTATTGATGCCGAAGCTTGTGTTGGCTGTACTGCCTGTGCAAGAGTTTGTCCTGTTAACGCGATTAGCGGTGAACGTAAAATGGCTCACGATATCAATCAGGACATTTGTATCAAGTGTGGTGCTTGTTACGAAAAGTGTAAATTCAGTGCAATATTTATTAAATAACAGGAGACTACAAAAATGACTCTGATAAATATAAAAATAAACGGAAAAGAATTACAGGTCGAAGCCGGAACTACGGTTCATCAGGCCGCTAAAAAGATAGGCATTGAGATTCCGACTCTTTGTTATATGAATCTTCACGACCTCAATATAGAACATAATCCGGGTGGTTGCCGTATTTGTGTTGTGGAAATTGCCGGACGTAAAAATCTTGCTCCTGCATGTGTTACAAAAGTTTGGGAAGGCATGGAAGTTAAAACTCATACAATGAGAGTTCTTAACGCAAGAAGAACCGTAATGGAACTTATCCTGTCCGACCATCCTTTCGAATGTTTAACATGTGCAAAGAACGGAACCTGTGATTTGCAAAAGTTAGCTCAGGATCTGGGAGTTCGCGAGATACATTATCAGGGAGAACAATCTCACTATAAAGAAGACCGTTCTCCTGCCATTATCCGTGACATGGACAAATGTATAATGTGCCGTCGTTGCGAAACAATGTGTAACACTGTTCAGACATGTGGTGTGTTGAGTGGTATCAACCGTGGATTTGACTCTGTTGTAGCTCCGGCTTTTGAACAGGATCTTGTTCAGTCTCCATGTACTTTCTGCGGTCAGTGTGTGGCTGTTTGTCCTACAGGAGCATTAACCGAGCATGATGCTACAAACAAAGTAATAAGAGCTTTGGCAGATCCTAAAAAGACTGTTATTGTTCAGACAGCTCCTGCTGTTCGTGTTGCTTTAGGCGAAGAATTCGGAATGGAGCCAGGAACAATCGTAACCGGAAAAATGGTTTCTGCATTGCGTCGTATCGGATTCGACAGAGTTTTCGACACAGACTTTGCTGCTGACTTAACCATTATGGAAGAAGGTACTGAATTGTTAGGCAGATTGTCAAAACATCTTGCAGGCGATAAAGATGTTAAGTTACCTATCTTAACTTCATGTTGTCCGGGTTGGGTTAATTTCTTCGAACACCAGTTCCCAGAAATGAAAGAGATTCCATCTACCGCAAAATCTCCTCAGCAAATGTTCGGAGCAATTGCAAAAACATATATGGCCGATAAATTAGGCGTAAAACGCGAAGATCTGGTTGTTGTTTCTGTTATGCCTTGTCTTGCTAAAAAATATGAAGCACAGCGCGAGGAGTTTGCCGTTAACGGGAATCCAGATGTTGATTACTCAATTTCAACCCGCGAACTTGCTCATTTGATCAAACAAAGTCTTGGTGATATTAAAGAATTACCTGATGAAGATTTTGACAGTCTTATGGGACAATCAACAGGAGCAGCTGTAATATTCGGAAATACCGGAGGTGTTATCGAAGCTGCCTGCCGTACTGCATACGAAATTTATACCGGAAAGAAACTTGAAAAAGTGGAATTTGAACAGTTAAGAGGTTTCGACGGTGTTCGTTCTGCTGTTGTAGATTTTGACGGGCTTAAACTTAATATTGGTATTGCTCATGGTTTGGGTAATGCACGTAAACTCCTCGAATGCATTAAAAACGGAGAATGTGAGTTTCATGCAATTGAAATTATGGCATGTCCGGGCGGATGTATTGGTGGTGGCGGACAGCCGTTGCACCATGGAAATTCAGATATCCTGAAAGCCAGAGCTGCCGCGATTTACAGAGAAGATGTAGGTAAAGCTGTCCGTAAATCGCACGAAAATCCTGAAATCGTAAAATTATACGAAGAATTTTTAGGTCAGCCAATGAGTGAAAAAGCTCATCACCTGTTACATACGAAGTATTTTGATAAAAAGAAAAAAACATATATCGAAAAATAAAAAAATAAAGACATGTCAAGTATTCATATAAAATTAAAAGAGAAGGATTGTCAGGACATCAAAGAGATTTGCAGTTCATTTAATAACGATCCGGGTGAATTGATAAACGTGTTGCACAAAACTCAGGAGCACTTTGGTTACTTGCCGGCTGAAATACAGGAAGTAATCGCTGAAAATCTTAACGTATCTGTTGCAAAAGTTTATGGAGTAGTAACATTTTACAGCTTCTTTACCATGACCCCGAAAGGACAGTACCCGATTTCACTTTGTACCGGAACTGCCTGTTATGTAAGAGGTGCCGAAAAAGTTCTTGAAGAAATTAAAAAAGAACTGAAAATAAATGTAGGCGAAACAACACCGGACGGAAAATTCTCATTGAGCTGTTTACGTTGCGTTGGTGCCTGCGGTCTGGCTCCTGTTGTTATGGTAGGTGATAAAACTTACGGCAGGGTAGCTCCCGAAGACGTAAAAAAGATAATTGAAGAATTCAATTCATAGTTTCATAGTTAGTTTGTTTGTTTCTGAAAGGGGTTGCGGAGCCTTCTGCACCCCTTTTTAATGATGTTTTAAATGTAATAAGATATAATCGTTTATAGATTAAAGATTTCATAGTTAGTTTGTTTGTTAAGAAAGAGTCGGGAAGTTATTTCAGGCTCTTTTTTGTAATATTAGCATTATATACGATTATTTTGGTGATAATGTATGAACAAATTTCAAATTAAGCTGTTTCTGATACAAATAAAACTCATATGTCACAAGTCGTTGTTTTGGGAGCTGGTATAGCCGGACATACCGCTGCTGCTCATTTAAAAAGAAAACTGGGTAAAAATCACAATGTTATTGTTGTTAGTCCCGGAGCTTATTATCAATGGATTCCGAGTAATATCTGGGTAGGAGTGGGGCGTATGAAAGAGGATCAGGTCAGGTTTAAGCTCGGCAAAGTTTATAAAAGATGGGGAATAGAGTTTCATCAGGCCAAAGCAATAAGTATTCACCCCGAAGGTATAGGAGATGATGATAAACCATTTATTAAAGCTGTTTATACAGATGAACAACATTCAGGAGAAGAATTTAAAGTGAGTTACGATTATCTTGTTAATGCTACAGGCCCAAAGCTGAATTTTGAAGCTACAGAGGGACTTATCCCCGGGAAAAACACATATTCAGTCTGTTCTTCAGGTCATGCAAAGGAAGCATGGACTAAGCTTAATTCTGTTTTTGAAAAAGCTTCAAACGGAGAAAAACAAAAAATACTTGTAGGTACCGGACACCCTATGGCTACATGCCAGGGTGCAGCATTTGAATATGCTTTAAACGTTGCATTTGAGGCAAAAAAACGAAAGGTTGACCATAATGTCGAAATAACATGGGTAACAAATGAATATGAGTTGGGCGATTTTGGCATGGGAGGCGCTTTTGTAAAACGCAACGGGTATGTCGTGCCTATAAAAGATTTTACCGAATCAATTCTGGTTGAATATGGCATTGAGTGGATAAAACGTGCGGGTGTGTCGAAAATAGAACCAGGACTGGCTCATTATCAGTTACTTGACGGGACAAAATCTTCGGTTGAATTTGATTTTGCTATGCTCATTCCTGCATTTGCCGGTGTCGGGATAAAAGCATTTGATAAAAATTCGGAGGATATTTCGGCAACATTATTTGCTCCGAACGGATTGATGAAGGTTGATGCAGATTATACACCAAAGGAATTCGAAGATTATAGTATCAATGATTGGCCTGAGGTTTATCAAAATCAGACATTTAAAAACATTTTTGCTCCCGGAATCGCATTTGCTCCGCCTCATTCGATATCAAGGCCTATGAAAGCACCGGACGGTACGGCTATTTATCCTTCTCCGCCGCGAACAGGAATGCCTTCGGGGGTAACCGGGAAGATTACGGCTTTGAATATTGCCGATTTAATTCAGAAAAAAGTAACAACTCTAAAGCACAGAGCATCAATGGGGAAAATGGGGGCAGCCTGTATTGTTTCGGCAGGTTATGGTTTCTTTAATGGAAGCGCTGCTTCTATGACAGTTAATCCTATTGTTCCAGACTGGGAGAAATATCCTGAGTATGGAAGACAATTAAATTATACTATCGGAGATGTAGGGTTAGCCGGACATTGGGTTAAATTATCGCTTCATTACCTGTTTTTGCATAAAGCTAAGGGGTATCCGTTTTGGTGGTTGATGCCGGAGTAATAATATTAAAAATTTTAAATATGAAATCACTTTCAAAAAGCAGGCTTAAATCAGAAGAATTTTATGCTTCAAAACCATTACCATGGGTAAAGTTTTTCAGAAAATTTATACCATGGCAACTTTTCAGATTTATAGTAATAAATTTAAAAGTTATGAAGATTGTTGCTTACGGTCACTCTTAATAAAATAGTCTTTTTAATATTTCTATTTCCTCCACTATTATTAAACTTTATTGATTATATTTGTTTTTGGAAATTAAGTATTGACAATTAACAAATCTAATCCAACTATTATGAAACTACATTATTCTGTATGTGTTCTGTTTGTTTTATTGTTAAGCAATTATTTTAGTTATTCTCAGGATAATATTTCACTTTTTGCCGAAGAAGGAACAGAGTGGAGTGTTGGTGATTTTGAACCAAATCCGTCATTGCCAAAAAAAATGTATTTTATAAAAATGATTGGAGATACTGTAATTGATGACTTACAGTATCACATTTTGAGAATGAGTGATTATTTTTTTAGTGAAACAAATCCTGGTGAAATTGCAGCTTTTGTAAGGATTACAGAGTATGATGTTCTCTTCTTTAGAAATTTGTCAGGAGAAGAGTATAAAGTTTTTGATTATAGTCTTGAAAACTATGAAAATGCATCTCTTAGTGCATATATCGGAGAAAATTTTACTGTAGAGGTCTGTAGTTATTCAACAGTTACTTACTTTGGACAATCCAGAAAGCGTTGGAGTATATGTGGTGTTGACCCGGACAACAATGGCGGAGAAATATGGGTTGAAGGAGTTGGGCCTTTAAGTGGTATTTTATGGGCAAATCAAGGCCTCCTCGGATTGTGCGGCTTTTATCCGCAACTTTTATGCGCATCATTAAACGGAGTTCAGATTTATCAGAATCCGGATCATAATTTTTGCGAGTATTTTGTTCCGTCTTTTCTTGATAGGTTTAATTTTGTTGGAGATACAGGAAGCACATGGGATGTTGCTGTGTCTATGGCAGATGATAATTATTTATATACAGATAGTGTGTTTATAAACGCTGTTACTTTAGATTCTCCAAGCTCCTGGTACTATTTATTTTATTATTATGTAATTAATGCAGTTGTTTATAATCCAACAGAATTTTCTTATTTATCAGATTATTTTTATGCCAAAGTATTCTCTGACAGTTTACTTTATGTTAAAAACCGGGAAAATGCAGAACATATAGTATTTGACTTTAAGGCACAAAAAGACGATACATTAGATTTATGGTCTTATGATTTTTATACAGATACATTTTATCCGGTTACAGCATGGATTGAAAACACAGACTCAGTTTTAACTTCACATGGTATGAGAAAGTCGTGGAGGTTAACAAATGAATATGGCTCAACATTGTGGATGAAAGGCCTGGGTAACGATGAAGGATTGTTGAGAATGAACTTCGCTTTAACCGGAATAGATACAACAGAGACTGTGCTTATATGTGCACATTATGAAAATACACAAATCTACCAAAATCCTGACTTTGATTTTTGTTCTTACAATTCGTTAATACAGTCTATGGATGAGAATAAACCGGATATCCATGGAATATCAATTTTTCCGAATCCAACTTATGATAATATAACTGTTAAATCTGAAAACCCGGGATTTTTTATGCAAATTTATGACATCACTGGTAATGAACTGTTAAGAAAAACATACATTGACCGTGAAATTACCGTTGACTTAAGCAGTTACTCTGCCGGAGTTTATTTTATTAATATAATATCTTCCGGTAAAAACTATTCGGAGAAGATAATCAGATACTGATCCAGACAAATCAATATTTGATATGTTTGTTAATTTTTGAAATCAGTATTTCTTTCTTAACAGGTTTACTTATAAAGTCAATGCATCCGTAAGCAAATGCGTTTGCTTTATCATTATCGTTTGAGTATGCACTCTGAGCTATAATATGAAGATCAGGTCTTAATTCTTTAATCTGTTTAGTCGCTTCCAAACCATTCATCAATGGCATTTTAATATCCATCAGAACCAGATCAATATCTGAATTGGTTTTACATATTTCAATCGCTTCAATTCCGTTAGAAGCTCTTATTACATTTAGTTTTGTTTTTGACAGGAAGGCTTTCAATAATTTATAGTTGGAATCTTCGTCTTCAGCAATTAAAATGTTTTTTGATTCGTTTATACAAGACAGTTCCTTACACCCGGTAATTACAGATTTTTCTTTATTTAAGGTACCGTGTTTACCAAAAGGTAATGAAAAACTGAAAACAGTAAGTTTTCCCGGTTCGGAGCTTACACGAATATTGCCACCAAGCAGTTCTGCGTATGCTTTTGAAATTGATAATCCAAGACCGGACCCACCCATATTAAACATAGAAGATGTTTCAATCTGGCGGAAACGCTTAAATATTTCTTCATACATATCATCCGGGATGCCTATTCCGCTGTCTTTAACATAAAATTCTATGTCTTTGCCTTTAATATAATATCCGGCTTCTATAAATCCCGTTTCGGTGAATTTGAAGGAATTATTAAGCAGGTTTGTGATTATCTGTATTAGCTTTGTTTTGTCTGTAACGAAAGTTACGTCCTTGTCAGGAAGAGCCTTTGTTATTATCAGATCAATGCCTTTGTCGTTAGCTTTGCTCTTAAATTGTTTATATAAAAGGCCAAACATCTGGTTTACATTTACTTCGGCTTCGCGGATTATTTCCTGACCGGCTTCAATTGTGGCAATGCTTATTATGTCGGTAATAATAGACAGTAACTGCTGGCTGCTTTTAATAATAATATTTACAAATTCAGACTGTTTTTCAGGAGTGTTGTCAACATCTCCGAGTAGTTCGGCAAACCCCATTATTGCATTCATGGGAGTGCGTATTTCGTGCGAAATATTGTTCAGGAAAGCTGTTTTAAGTCTGTCGCTCTCTTCTGCTTTGTCTTTTGCAATAATAAGCTGCCTTTCCGCTTCTTTACGGTCAGAGATATCCTGAACATGTGTTATTATATAGCTTGAATCGCGTAACTCTTTAGATATTAATCCGGTTGAAATACTAACCCATACTACATGTCCGTCTTTATGAATGTAACGTTTTTCAAATGTTGCAGACTGAGAGACACCAGACTTAATATCACTCATGTAATCCAAAGATTTCGAAATGTCATCAGGATGAGTAATTTCTGCAAAATACATATTCTCCAGTTCCAGCTTTGAATAACCGACTATATTGCAGAGTGTGTTGTTTACGCTGATAAACTTATAATCGGGACTTACAAGACAAACACCTATTGAAGCGTTTTCGAATGCCGTACGAAAAAGAGCTTCGCTTTCCTTTAAAGCCGCTTGTGCAATTTTAAGATCGTTCTCTGTTTTTTTATGATTAAGTACAGATTTGATTGTAGCCGGAAGTCCTTTTATGTGATTTACAGATTTTATTACATAATCTGCAGCTCCGGTTTTCATTGCTTTTATAGCAATTTCTTCCGATCCTGTTCCGGTAACGATAATTACAGGTAATTCAGCATTCTTTTCCTTGACAACCTCTAAAACCTGTAATCCATCAAACCCAAGGATGTTAAAATCGCTTAAAATAATGTCAAAATCATCATTCAAAATGAGGTTTTCAAATTTTTCCCGGTTATCGGCTTCGGTAATTTCAAATTCGTCATTTTCATACATTAAAGTATCTCTTATAAGCAATCTGTCGAGTATGCTGTCATCTACATGGAGAATTCGGATTTTAGTTTTCATAAAATTGTTTTTGCAAAATGTTATTTTCTAGTTTTCCGGGGCATTAATGTTCAGAGAGAACCAGTAATCGTCAATTTTTTTTACAACGTCAATAAATCCGTCAAATGATACAGGCTTTAAAAGATAACTGTTCGCCCCGATGTCGTAACTTAATGCCCGGTCACCTTCGTCTTTTGATGATGTAAGAATTATTACCGGTATTCGTTTCAGTAATTCAGCATTTTTTATTTGCCGCAACACTTCAAATCCGTCTATTCCGGGCATTTTAAGGTCGAGAAGTATTAATGACGGTACCGGAAAGATTTCCCGGTCAGCAAATTTATCTCTTCCGAAAAGATAATCAAGAGCTTCCTGTCCGTTGCGTGCTACATTAATATGATTTTTAAGTTTTGCTTCGTTAAAAGCATCCAATGTAAGAATAACATCCATCGGATTGTCATCAACTAGTAAGAGTTCTGCCGGTTTTTCCATTTTATGTTATTGTTTTTTGAAATTTATAATAAATGTGCTGCCTTCGCCTACGACTGAATCTACGGAAACTTCACCGTTAAGCATTCCGGCGGCTTTTTGGACTGTAGCAAGACCTATGCCGGTTCCGGGATATTGATCTTCGCTATGCAGGCGTTGAAAAATATTAAATATCTTAGTCCAATATTCTCTCGGAATACCAATTCCGTTATCGGAAATTTTCAGGGAATATCCTTTATCATTTTTGTCACAACTTATTTTTATTTCAAGAGGAACCTCCGTCCGCCTATAAGTAATGGCATTTTCAATCAGGTTTATAAAAATCTGATGAACAAGACTTTCATCTCCTGAAATGACCGGCAGATCTGTATCTGATATAAGTTGTGCACCTGTCTCGTCAAGCTTTTGCCTGAATTCTACATGAATGTTTTTTACAATGTTATTAAGATCCACAGGCCGCATTTCTACCGATTTCCTCCCCAGTCTTGAATAATTAAGCAAATCATTTATAAGTTGTTCCATTCTTACACTGGCCTGAACAATGTAGTCCATGTATTGCTGACCTTCATCGTTTAATGATGAGCGGTGCCGCCGCGCAAGTATCTGCGAAAATCCGAATATCGCTCTGAGAGGAGCGCGCAAATCATGGGAAATAGAATAGCTGAACGATTCCAGCTCTTTATTTATAGCTGTCAGTTGATGAGCTCTGTTTTCGAGTTCCCTGTTCATTTTTTGCTTGTTACGATAGCCGTTAAATATTACCAGAACAAGTGAAAAAACAAGCACAACAATAATTATAAGCAGATACATTACATTACGTTGGCGTTCTATAGTCAAATCCTGTTCATCAAGAATTTTTGACTGTGATAATATTTCAGATTTTTTTTCAAGAATTTCGGTTTCCTGTTGCTGTAGAATTTTTTTACCGTTTAAAATTTCCTGTTTCTGCGAGTAGGCCTCGGCAATCAGAGATTTTAAAATACTTTGTTGTTCGGCTATTTTGCTTTTCTGAGTATTTAATTCATTATCACGCTGTAACAAAAGATTATTGTGATAATCAAGAATCTGCTGTTGTTCCGAAATTTTTGCAATCATCCTGTGAAGGCTGTCTTTATTTGTCTCCAGATCCTCAGATGTTTTTAAGTTATTTTCTTTAAGCCAGACCAGGTTATTCTCAATACTGTCAAATTGTTTTTGCAGACTTCGCAAACTTTGTTGTCCTTCAAAATACAGTGCTGCAACATCAACTTCTGTCCCTCCGAGCAGAATCATATCAGGCATTATGCTGATATTTTGATTTACAATGTTTGATTTGTTAATCTCAAACAAAAGAGAGCCGTTATCAGAATTGTAAAAATTTATCATGATGTTCTTACTGTCAGAATAGCTGTCGCTTACCAAAAGAACATTTTTCCCTTCTGTCTGATCATAAATTTTAACCAGTGCATCTTTATATTCTTTGGTTATAAATATTAACTGATATTTCTGAGAATTGTCGAATGTTTGTGATGATGATACTCTTATCGGTTTGTTCCTTAAAGTTTTTGTATCTGATAATTTTGATAATTCCTTTATGATATTTTTGTCGTCGCCAATTACAAGAAACCTGAATTCTGTTAAACTATCTTCATTCTGCCATTTAACATTTTTGGCAAAATTATATATGTACGCGCTTATTGCAACATTACGGTCAACGGTTTGAGCTCCTGCACTTATTGCAGAGCATATAAACATTGTGAAAAATATGGTTTTAAATTTATTCATATTTCATCTGTTATTTGCCAGCGAGTAACCTATTGATAACAGGAGTGTGCGTTGTGGCTGTCTGTATCTGTCGGGATCTCTGTTCGAGGTATGATAGTATTCTTCATTAAAAATGTTTCTAACCGATAACTGAACAGTGAAGCCATTGTAATTTATAAGTGAAACAGAGCCATGAAAAATAAGATAAGGATCTACATAAAAACTGTTGGTTGTTGATATTAATTGCCGGTTCTCTTTCTTACCGGAATAATTTGCCCGCAAATTTAGTTTTAAGTGTTTATAAAAGGATAAAGTTATTCCTGCGTTCCCGCTGTGCTTGCTTATTTCAGGAATTTCGTCACCGTATTCATCATAGCTGTGATTATATGTATAATTTATAAATGATGTTATTTTTTTTGAAGAACAGGTAAATGTCAGTTCAACTCCGTCTGTGTTTATCACACCTTTGTTTATCCACCTTGTATCATCTCCGGTAAATTCTTTGGTGATTGCATTAAGTAACTTGTTTTTATAGCCTATAATGTCAAATTTATAATTGTTGCTTACAGAAAAGCTAAAAGCAGTTTCCAATGATTTCATCTTTTCAGGAAGCAGACCGGAATTACCGGTTCCGTCTGAGTAATCCCATGGTTTCGGAGCTCTGAAGGCTTCTGCATATGATAATCTGATTACCGAAATCCCGGATTTGTACAATATTCCTGCCCGCGGAGTAAGCACCTGGTTGTAAATACTACTCTGGTCAAAACGCAGTCCTCCTGAAATATGCAGGTTTTTAAACAGAGTAAGCTGAGGCTCGGCAAATGCGCTTACAAGATAATTGTTAAGCATTACAGGTTTGTCAGGTTTTGGTGGCTTTTTTAACGGAGAATCGCTGAAAGATAAAGTGTTTTCTTCCGACAGCGATTCGTATTCGGCAATTAAGCCGCCTGCAACAGAAAAATTATTATTGAATTTGTAGTTTACAATGTTTTCAATTCCGGTTAAATTATTAGGACGGTAATATCCAACCTGGGCAGTATCTACAACAAAATATACAGTGTTGCTTAAAACTGTCGCATTTCTGTTGTAAATTACAGATGATAAATGTGCTTTTTCTGTAATATCTTTACTGTATTTTATGTAATTATTTAAGAACTGAATATTCCATGATGTCCCGTAATCTCTGTATATTGTGCCGTTTGAGATTGTTGAAGTTGCGTTTGAAGCCTGCTTGTAAATATAATTGGTGCCTAAAATGAAATCTTTATATTGAATTTTAAAATCGAGGGTCTGATCTTTTTCAAAGTTGTCCATCAAATCAGTCCAGTTATAATCGCCGGCTTCTCCTTTAAGATTTGCTTTGTCCGAGTTTTTCAGCATTCCGGCAACAGAGATTCCAAAAGTTTGTTTTTCATTTACAAAACAATAGTTTATATCGCTTGAATAGGTGTTAAAAGAGCCGGCAGTACTGTTAATCTCAAATCTTTTTGTCATTGCACTTTTTGTAACAATGTTGATAATTCCCGAAACAGCATTTGTCCCGTATGCAACAGAAGAAGGCCCGTAAATTACTTCTATCCGTTCCACATTATTCAGATTATATTGCCCTCCGCCATAAAAACCGCCGGAGTTTAGCTCGTTAATCTGTATTCCGTCAATCAGTAATAAAGTAAGATTGTTCTGGTTCGGGATTCCCCGCTGAAAAGAGTAACTGTTAAAACCCTGTATATTTCTAAACTGAAATCCTGCCAGATCAGACAGAACTTCGTCCAGGGTTAAATATCCGGCTTCTTTTATCTGAGCTTCGGTTATGACAACTGCCGTTAGTGGAATTTCGCTTATTTCCTGACTTATCTTTGATGCTGTGGTGATTTTTAGTTTTGATAATTGTGTTAAATCAAGTTCGTATATGTCCAGACTGTCTTCCTGAGAAAAACATATAACAGGAATAATAAAAGCTATTAAGATTATTAATATCCTGTTAAAAATAAATTTTATTATTGATAAGTATATTTCTTTCATAATTATCAAATGTTAAATAAATAAACACTTTTATAATAAAAAACATTTTGTAATTACGGAATTCTCTTTTTTCATAATGTTTGTGCAAGTTAATAATTATTAATATACAAACATTGAGAATGTCCTAAAAGATTATAGTTTTTTTGTAATTGTTTTAATGCTTATGTAAATTGTCTTTTGGAAGACGTACTATAGGTGTCAGGATTTCCGGCTCCTTTATTAAATAATTGTAATTATTTAGGTATTATTATAAAAACAGAAATCTGTTATTGATCCGCTGCGGCGGATGTAATCAGTAATCAGTAATCAGAGGGTTTTGCATAGTCGCTTCCGCTTATTGGAATTAAACTTTTGTAAAATAAAGCAGAATCTAAGGGTTACTAAAATTTGCCGATTACGAATTACTGATTACCGATTACAAAATTATACCAGAGATCTAAATAATTACAAATAATTACGTTTTTTATTTATGGCATGTATTCAGTAACCATTTTATTTTCTTTAACAAAAATTATATCTTAATTAACATTCTTGTCAGATGCTAAATTGTATTTTTGATTTAAATCAATAAAACCACACATTATGAAAAAATTTAGTTTGTTTTTGTTCGTTTTTAGTCTTGTTTGCGCAGGATTTGCACAGGACTCTGATTTATACAGAAATGTTATTAATGAACTGGCTTCGGCAAAATATTACGGAAGAGCCTACTATAAGGAAGGAGATAAAAAGGCTGCCGGTTATATTGAGAAACAGTTCACAGCACTGGGAGCTAAACCGCTAAACAATTCATATACTCAGGAATTTTCATTTCCGGTTAATACATTTCCGGGAAAGATGAGTATGTCTGTTGATGGTAAAAAACTGGAAGCCGGAAGAGATTTCGTTATGCGAGAGTTCTCTTCAGGTATTAAAGGCGAATATGGGTTGTATTACATTGACACAGCAAACTACGATATTAAAAAAGTACTTGCAGACCTTGAAAAACCTGAAAATAAGAATAGCCTTATTGTTGTTGATTTTATGTTTTTTCAGATGCATGGCAAAGAGCTGGGACAATTTTATAAAAGTGAAAGGCCAGGTTATATTATGATCTGGGATATGCCGCTTAAATATTATAAGGCATATAGTGCATTTGCTGTTCCGGTAGCAGATATATGGGTAAGCTCAGACTTTCCGCGGGATGCAAAATCGGTTAAAGTAGATATTAAAAATGTAATGATAAAAGACTATAAAACTTCAAATGTTATTGCTTATGTAGAAGGAAAACATGATGCCGATTCATTTTATGTTTTTACAGCACATTACGATCATATAGGGATGATGGGAAAGAAAGTTTATGCTCCGGGCGCAAACGACAATGCCAGTGGTGTCGCAATGCTGGTTTCGCTGGCTGAACATTATGCAAAGCCCGAAAATCAGCCCGGTTGTTCGATGATGTTTATAGCAACGGCAGGAGAGGAGACAGGCCTTCGCGGAGCTTCCCATTTTGTAGAAAATCCGCTAGTGTCGCTGGATAAAATTAAGTATGTAATTAATTGCGACATGATTGCAGATAATTCAGAAGATATTTATGTTGAAATAAGTGAAAACGGACAAAAAGGACTGGATTTGTTTAATGAAATAAATGACAGAAATTCATATTTTACAAAACTTGATCAGGGCGAACTGGAAGGAAACAGCGATCATTATCCGTTTGCGGAAAAAGGTATTCCGGCAATTTTTTTCATGATGAAGGGAGATGCTTTTAAGATTTATCATACTCCGCAGGATAATACGGAAAATATTTACCTGAGTAATTTTCCAAAGTTGTTTAGTATGATTGAAGAATTTGTGGAAAAGTATTAAAAACCGTAAAGATATGACAGATGACAGTCGGGGTAGTACCGGGTCATTTTGACCGGGACTATTCTCTGTCAACCTGTTTCTTCCCTATAAATGTTCTGACTATTCTGAATCCTGTAGCATTATCCCGGAATCCCTTGTTTACAGTTTTTATTGAATTAAAAGCCAGTTCTTCTTTCCATGAACCACCTTTTATGATAACTTCATCTTCCGGGTTCCCGGAGAGAACAAATTCCGAGACATTCCCTGAAAAATGAGTTAAGCCAAATGGGTTTTTCGTCCCTTTTTTTACAGGTTCCGGTTTGCCGGAGCTTAAGTATGTGTATGATTCATTTGTTTTACCTCCAGATGCCGCGTATTTCCATTCTGTTTCGACCGGCAATCTGTATTCAACAAGAAAGTCGTGTTTCTTACCATAGTTCTCTTTTTTACTTTTCCACCAGCAGTAATACTTAGCAGAATTGTAGCTTACCCCGGTTACAGGGTAATCATTAAAATATTTTTCTGTAAAATAATTTTCAAATCCTGCTACATTTTTCCAAACACTGTTGTCAATAATATCATTAAGAATGTCGGAATAAAGAATCTTTTTTATAACATAACTTCCGTCTTCTGTTTTGTTATTAAAATCATACCATGCAAATGACGAATCGGGATGTGCTTTTAAATCATCAGTGAACTCGCGGAACTCCCGGTTTGTAATTTCATTACTCATCCAGAAGCCATTGATGCTTAATGTCTTCTCAGTTTCACCATCCTTAAATGTGTAATTTCCAGGAGGAATAAAATGCATTCCTTTTGGATCTTTTGAGATCCATAATTTTGTATAATTGTCCTTTGCTAAAGACATGAAAAACATTAATATCAGAACAAAAGATAAAAAGACATGTTTCATTATGCGGTAATTTAATTCTTAAAACTAACGATAATGATCTTTTTTTATTGTTAAGTATATGAATTTATTATTTAAATCCCTTCCAGACTGCTAAGTACGGTTTCGATGTTTCCGGATGGACGGTCTGCATTTGAATTTATTATTTTTCCGTCTCTGTCAAGTAAAATAAATCGCGGAATTCCATTAATTTTAAAATGTTCACAAAGAGGGTTTTTCCAACCTGCAGCAAAAAGCTGAATGCCGTCAATATTTTCTGACTTAAGAATGTTTTCCCAATCTGATTTGTTTTCATCAACCGAAATACCGATTATGGCAATGTTTTTATCTTTGAACTTTTCTTTTAGCTTTTTCAGATAGGGTATTTCCTGTTTACACGGACCGCACCAGCTTGCCCACACATCTATGTAAATATATTTACCTTTAAAGTCGGCAGGGCTGTACATTTTTCCGTTAATGTCAGGGAAACTCCAGTTTACGGAAGGTTGGCCGGCAGCAAGTTTATCATATTCTTCAAATATTTTATTCAGTTCAGATAGTCTTTGCTTATTGGAAGATATTTCTTTGTAACGGGAGTAAACATTAATTACAGATTCTGCTCCGTAATAACTCATAAAGTCTCTTATAAAACTGTAGTAAAGTTCTTCTAAAACTACAGGTTCCAAAAACGTTTCGTCCAGAACTGAAAAATAAAGATCTGCATATTCTTCTGCAGAAGTAATTTCTCTTTTTTCATTTTTCAGAGTTTTATTCAACTTATAAGCTGTAAGGTTCTGAACAAACGGTTTGAATTCGTAAAGTTGAATCATCATAGGATTGTTCAGATCTGTTGACGAAACAAGATTATCAATTTCTGATTCAATTTCAGTATTATTCTGGTTTGAATTTAGTAGCGGGGTATAATATGTTAGCATTAGTGTGCCGCTGATAATTTTAAATCTTTCTCTTTCAAGTGTCGCAAAATCAGCATATTTTTCGTTGCCCTTAACCAATTCGTCAAGATTATTATTCAGAATTTTGTTCATATCCTGCAACGAGTTGGAAAATGTTTCATATTTTGAGGCATATAAAAAATTCTCACTGTTGATACCGCGCTTTACAATAAAGTTTACCTGCTTAGCCAGATAGTTATTTATATCTGAATCATCCCCGGTGTATTTTAAAGTTTCAAAAAAATTATCCGATTTAGCAGTAAAACTTAATTTCGACTTAGGGTTTACATATATTCTTGCATGATTTCCGCCATTTATCAACACAAGATGAGATGGTGACCCGATCATGATTTTAGCAGTAAATTCACCGTTTTCATTAATTTTTATTGTGTCTGTTGTTGAGTTATACGACAACATGACCAGATTGTCTTTAGCATTTTCAATTTTACCTGTTATTACTGTAAGGTCTTTGTCTTTATTATCTTCACCTTGCTTTTTATTGTTGCATGAGTAAATCACGGTCAACATCAATAAAATAATTGCTAATTTTTTCATTACAGATAGTTTATATTGTTTTTTGTTTAATCCCCGATTGTCTTATTAGTTAATCTTATCATTTTTTTACTTTATTAGCAGGGTTTCCTTCATTAAGACACATTACACTAAGAAAAATCCTGAATAACAGACTGCTAACTCTTTATTCCGTAGCCTTTAGATTTAAGGTATTCCTTAACTTTCTCAATCATTTCGCCCTGTATAATTATTTCTCCGTCTTTTGCAGAACCTCCGGTACCGCATTTGGTTTTAATTTCTTTTGCCAGATCTTCCAGATCGTCATTTTTTCCGATAAAACCTGTAATCAAAACAACAGATTTACCTTTTCTTTGTTTTCTGTCGATAACTACTTTAAGTTTTTGTTTCGAAGGCTCTAATGTTTCATTTTCTGTTGCTTCGTTTGTTTCATAAACAAAATCTTTATTGGTAGAAAAGACTATTCCTTCGCGATTTTTCCTGTTGTCTTTCATGTCAGTAATTACAGTTTTACATATCGTAAGCAAAAGTAATATATTTGATTAAAGTCCTGAGGGTTTATTTATAACCGGTTATAAATTTTCACAGCAGGCTTTTGTAATGTTAGTAAAAAAAGCAGGCATATAAGCCGGATTCTGTATCTTCCGTTATCGGGTACACGACCCGAAGAAAGACTTCTATCATTTATCTTATGCGATCTACCCCCCGGCTCAGGCGGGCAGCCTTAAAACGCCGGTATATGTGATCTTGCAACCTGCGGGACGAACGGCTGATGATGTTACCACCATCACCGGTGGGCTCTTACTCCACCTTCTCACCCTTATCCCGACAAGTCGGGACGGTTATTTTCTTCTCCGTTACCATACCCTCACGGATATCTCCTCTTTCAGAAGCGCAGTGCCCTTTGTTGTCCGGACTTTCCTCCCCTCCGCCAAAGCGAAAAGGCGATAGAACTGCCTGCTTTGCGGCAAAAATACTAAAAAATTTGATATGTGGGCGAAAGGGAATTTTTCGGGAACAGATTATTGCAACACAGAGCAAGCATATTTCTAATCATAAAATCTCAAATTCCCCCGAATAAAAAAATCTTTATTACTTTAGGCAATCTGACTTTTTAATTCTATTTTTGCCTTAAATGCTTTATAACGTGGGATTCATTAGTAACTTAAAATATAAATACGGACTTCACAGATTGCGCAATGATTTTCCAAAGCCGGGGAATAGTGCTGTCGTATGCAATCTGTCCGATGCCGTAAGTGTTGGCATTATTTACAATGCTACTGATGAGAAGGATTTTAATATTGTAAAAGAATTTCAGCATTCTCTTAAAAAGAATACTAATGAAGTGTTTGCTCTCGGATTTGTTGATAAAAAAGAACTTGAGAACTATCATATTCAGCCTCTGGAATTTAGTTTTTTCTGTAACAAGGATTTGAATTGGTATCACAAACCAAATGAGAACACTGTTGAGGAATTTGTTAAGAAGAAATTTGATATTCTCATAGACTTAAACCTGACAGAGGTTCTTGCAGTAAGGTTTGTCCTGGCAGAATCCGCAGCACTTTTTAAAACCGGAAGGCACTGCGAAATAGAACCCAATTACTATGATATGATGATACAATACAATACTGAAGAAGATAATCCTTTGTTGCACCTGATTGAGCAAACAGAATATTATTTAAAAATGCTGAAGGTAAAGTAAAAAATAAGAAAAACTGTTGTTCGTCATCGCGGATGTTGTTTATTATTTGTAATTATATTTAGAAATTATACAGTTATGAAAACAAATTTTATAGGTACCGGAGTCGCAGTTATTACCCCGTTTTGTGAAGATAAATCAGTTGATTTTATTGCATTGGGGAAACTTGTCAATCGTTTGATTGAAGGCGGTGTTGATTATCTGGTGATTATGGGTACAACAGGCGAGTCTGCTACTTTGTCTCAATCAGAGAAGGATCAGGTTCTGGAATTTGTAAAGAAAGAAACAGCAGGCCGTGTGCCGATAATGTACGGAATAGGCGGAAATGATACAGCAGAAGTAATTGAAAAAGTTAAAACTGCAAATCTTACCGGCGTTGACGGAATTCTTTGCGTTGCCCCATACTACAATAAACCAAATCAGGAAGGGCTGTATCAGCATTTTGCCGCTATTGCAATAGCATGTCCCGTTCAGCTCATTATGTATAATATTCCGGGACGAACCGGAATTAATATGCTGCCGGATTTAGTCGTCAGACTTGCAAATGATTTTGAAAATATAACTGCAATTAAAGAAGCATGCGGGTCTGTTGATCAGATAATGCAGGTCATAAAAAAGAAACCTGCTGATTTTACAGTTATATCCGGTGATGACGGGCTTACTTTACCTCTTCTCTCGGTAGGAGCAGAAGGAGTTATTTCCGTTGTCGCAAATGCATTCCCCAAAGAGACTTCAGATATGGTAAATATGGGATTGAAAGGTGAATTTGCAAAGGCTGCAAAAATACATTATAAGTTGTTGGACACTGTTGCTAACATGTTTGCAGAAGGCAGCCCCGGTGGCGTGAAATCATATCTTTCTCAAATGGGTATTATTGAAAATGAACTTCGTTTACCTATGGTTCCTGCAAGCGATAAGCTAAGCGAAAAAATTGGTGCCGATTTAAAAAATTATTCTTTGTAATAAAACTCCTTACAAGTTTTGTTTAGCTGTTCTTTTAGGGTTTATTCGCTAAAATAAAATAATTATTGTTCATACAACCTTTTTATTTATAAAGCTGTCTGGTTATTATTAAATAAATAGAACAGTTATTAAATGTTCAACTTTATTTTTTGTTATCTTTGTTGTTGATAAAGGCAGTGTTATGAATAAAATTTTATTTCTTATTAGTTTAGGACTGATACTTTTTCTTAGTAATCAGATTTATTCACAGAACTATCAGGCTTTTAATTCAGGGCGTAATTCTTATTTTGAAGATGCAAATCATTATGTGAAATCTGTTAGAATTGATTCGGTACATTTTGATACTGATTCTGTATTGTTTCCAATGGGGAATATCAGACCAAATGATTTTCCTTGCTATTCGTCTTTCGGCGCATCGTGGCTAGGTGAAAAAATTATTGTTAAAAGCAATGGTCAAAATCTTGTTTTTAATAAAAATAATGATACTGTATTTATCAAAACAAATGCTCTTTTAAATGAAGTCTGGGTCGCATTTCAGATTCCGGGAGAAATGATTATTACTGCTCAAGTTTCGGAAGTAGATACTCTAAGCTTTTTAGGATTAAACGACTCAGTCAAATATATTTCTTTTCAGGTTTATAATCAGGGCATGATCCCTATAAATCACATGTTGAATACCTGTGAAATCATACTGAGTAAGAATTACGGGATGATTAAAACTCTAAATTTTTATCATTTCCCAGACATTGAAGTATGTGATTTCGACTGTCAATATCTGAAGGAATTTTATATTGCAGGAATGTCAAACCCAATGGCAGGAATAAGTAATTTCACTTCATTAGATATCTATAATTTTCAACCTGGTGACGAATTACATATTAGCGAAGGATTTAGCGCTGCGTTTAGTTGGAATCATTTTACCCGCAATGAGATATATAGATATTTACAGAGATACGATTATGGAGATTCC
Source organism: Bacteroidales bacterium (assembly GCA_003249955.1). Lineage (GTDB taxonomy): Bacteria > Bacteroidota > Bacteroidia > Bacteroidales > ML635J-15 > Bact-19. Next base: position 106,659 of record QKHS01000041.1, read on the forward strand.
ATATTTTATAATGTTGAGCTAACAAGTGCCGCATGGGATTATAGTGAAGCAGAAACTACATATAGTTTCTATGTTGATACTATAATCGAGAAATACTATTTGAATTCTTTTTTATCTTGTTTGCCTGACGAAGCTTTTAGCGATGGGTGGATGATGAGTGCTCCAATGATGGTTACTGAGCCGCATTTGGCAAAAGTTGATAATTCCGCTTACGGATTTGTTTTTGATGGCGAAAACTGCTGGTCTTCTTTAATGTGTGACGGCTTATTACCTTACAAATATTATTATTACGGACTGGGGGGCCCTTATTTTTCTGAAACATCAGTAGACTATGGTTCGGAATCAAGGACATTGCTTTATTACCAAATTGGATCAGAAACATGGGGAATACCTTTATTGTTATCTGGACTAAATTCGGAGGTAAACGAACCTAAAGTTGCAATCTATCCAAATCCAGCCAATAATAGAATCACTGTTGATATTGAATCTGTTGAAAGTAATGGCAGCATCGAAATCTTTAACATTATCGGAGTTAAACTAATAAATGAAAAACTTATTAGTGGACAAACATCTGTTGATTTGAACAGGATTCCTTCAGGAGTATATTTTTATCAGATAAAGTCAGGGAATGAAGTTTTAAAGAATGGAAAATTTGTGAAGGAATAGGGTGAAGAGATTTTTAAATAATTATGAAGACTAAAAAAATAAATATTGAATATGTATATTTAAATTTTATAATAAAAGGATTTTTTTTAATCCTCCCATTACTATTTATTTCAGGTTTTTCTCTTTTTTGCCAAACTTTAACTTTCGATTGTATTGCTGATTCCTGGATAAGAACAAACACGTCATGTTCAAGCTGGCAAAATACTAACTATGGCAGCAACATTATGATGCAATGCAATTCGTGGACATATAGTTATCTGGGCTGCGGTTCAGGTAATAACAGGTCTTTGTTAAAGTTTAATATAGAAGAAGATGTTCCTGCGAACATGCTATATGACAATCGTGCAGTTCTGAAGTTGTATTTTCCGGATGTTAATAATCAGGAAACACAAAATTATCTTGGAAGTGCTAATGATAATAATTTTCTAATATACATAGTTACTGAAGATTGGGATGAATATTTAGTAACATGGAATAATCAGCCTGATGTATGGGGAGATGATTTTATTGTAGTACCATCGACAGACATAATTCCTTCTTTTTCAGATTATCTTGTTGATGTAAGCGGACTGGTAGGACAATGGATGTGTGATTTAATGCCCAACTATGGGTTTAAGTTGCAATTGGTTACAGAAGCTTATTACAGACGCGTGAGCTTTTCTACACGGGAATATGATAATGTCTCTAATCATCCTGTTTTGGAATGTCAGTTTGCAAGTATAGAAACACAAGGGCCGGCTACTTCATGTGGCGATTTTACTTTGACCGGGATACTGTTAAATGCAGAGTTCCCGGAAGCTTATCATTTTGAATGGACTCATATTAATAGTTCAACTGTTTTTCAGGGGCAGAATTATGTTAATCCACCAACTGTTCCGGGGCTGAATACTTATGTTTTAACAGTTACTAATGATTATTGTCAAACAGCCGTTGATACTGTTTTTGTTGATTTCGAAAATATTGATTTTGATATCAGTGATTCTTTTATTATTTGTAATAACGGGCCTCAAATCATAGATTTAGGAATAGATAATGTTGAATATTTGTGGAGTGATGGTACGTCAAATCAATTTTTGTCCGTTGTAAATCCTGGTGATTATTCAGTAACCATTACGAACTATCAAGGTTGTGAAGCTATTGAAAACTTTAGCGTGGAACTCAGTGATCTTAGTTTAGCAGTAACGGATCAAAATGTTAGTTGTAACGGGGGAGATGACGGGGTGATATGTGCCAATGTATTTGGCGGAGTTCCTCCTTATCTCTTTACCATTAATTCCCAGGTTGCTACAGGCAGCGGACTATTTCAAAATTTGACTTCAGGGACTTATGAAATAATTGTAACAGATTCAATAAACTGTTTTGAATCTGCATTAATTGAAATTAGTGAACCAAGCCCGATAAATATTACTGTGGCTGAAACAATCAATCAGGTGTGCAATACCCCGGGAAGTGCCGTTTTGTCAGTTTCAGGCGGTGTGGAACCTTATACATATCATTGGCCTGCAAATGCATCCGGGGTTACAAATAATTATGCTACAGAGTTATTTAGCGGTAATTATTGTGTTACAGTTGTTGATGACAATGATTGCGAGGGAATAATGGATTTTTTTGTGAACTCATCCCCGGTTTTAGATGTTGATGTTTTTGTTGTAGATCCGTTTATTTGTTCTTATGATTCTACTGCTGTTATAAATGTGGTTTGCTCAGATGGTAGTCTTCCATTTTCATTTTTATGGTCAGATGGTAATCCTTTTTCTTTGGATACAATAAGCGAGGCCGGTAGTTATTCCGTGACAGTTACAGATGCAAACCTTTGTGCAGGATTTGGAAATATTAGTGTTTATTCTCCGGCAGAGATTATTTGTCCGGCAGAAATATTAAATATTGATTGCTTTGGATCTAATACCGGGTCAATAAATGTTTCTGCAAGCGGAGGCATGCCTCCATATCAATATATCTGGGATTCAGGTTCTGTCTCTGCGTATGTGTATGGACTTACGAGTGGGACTTATTTCTTAACCGTAACAGACAATAATGGTTGTACATATGATTTTAACTATATGATAACACAATCTTTTTCTCCGTTGTCTTTGGATTTCTCTGTTCAAAATACAAATTGTTACGGAGATTCAGACGGGTATATGGAATTATTTGCGTCAGGAGGATATCCTCCTTATTCATATAGTGTCACAGGCAATAATTACAGCCATGCCGGATATATACATGAGTTTTTAAATGAAGGAGAGTATTTTATTTCTCTTACGGATAGTTCTGGTTGTAGTATTGACTCTTCAATGTTTATTGTTTCTCCTGATGAATTAGAGGCAATAGTCTTTATTGAAAATCCTACTTGCTATAGATTCCATGATGGTTCAATAGAGTTAAACGTGTCAGGCGGAACCCCTCCATATTCTTTTGTCATTGACGATTCCGTCAGATATGGTGTATTCTTTGATGGGTTGGGGGCATCAGTATATACAATCCGGATTTATGATGCTAAAAACTGTATGTTGTTACTGGAAGATTTAACTCTTACAGATGATCCGAATATTAATTGCATTGAAATCCCTGATGCATTTACACCTAACGGCGATGGTATTAATGATACCTGGATAATAGAAAATATTAATTTGTATCCGGAAGCATTAATACAGATTTTTAATAGATGGGGGCAGGAGCTATGGCATGCAAAAGGTGCGGATGCTCCATGGAATGGTAAATATAACACCAGGTATGTTCCTGCCGGACCTTATCTTTATGTAGTTGATCTTTTTAATGGAATAACTCCATTCGTTGGCACTGTGACATTAATTTATTAGTATTATACATGTAGAGAATTAAACATAATACAGTTTTTGTGAAATTTTTATGATAATAGTTTTATATTTGCTGTAATTATTTACATTTGAGTTTTATATTAAAATTAGGGTATGAGAGCTAAACTAAAAGCACTGTTTTTTGCACTGAGATTACATTTATTTATTCCTTCGAACATTTATTTTTTTATTGGAAACCTTGCTGGTTTGTCCCGGTTTGTTCATAAACATAAAAAGGATGGAATGTGTGATTACTATTCTTCAAAATTCTATTATGAAAAACGCGAAAAATTGTATGATTACGTAATAGACAGGGAGAAACTGGAAGAGCAGAATGTTGACTATATAGAATTCGGCGTTTCAAAAGGAGTCTCGTTTAGATGGTGGGTAAACCGCCTGTCAAATAAGAATACACGGTTTTACGGATTTGATACATTTACAGGATTACCTGAAGATTGGGGCATATTTAAAGCAGGAGATATGTCAAACGGAAACAAACCTCCTGAAATTGATGATGACAGAGTTAGTTTTTATCAAGGACTTTTTCAACAAACCTTATTGCCTTTTCTTGCAAAATATGACAATAAAAATAGAAAAGTTATCCATCTTGATGCTGATTTATACTCGTCAACATTGTATATTATGACAATAATGTATCCATATTTGAAACCGGGAGATATTCTTTTCTTTGATGAATTTAGTGTCCCTATGCATGAATATAAAGCATTCATGGAATGGACCAGATCTTTTTATATTCAATATGAGGTTCTTGGTTCTGTAAATAATTTCTTCCGGCTTGCAGTTAAGATTAAATAAGGCTGGTTTATTATGATTATGACAATGTGAAACAATGAGAGAAAAACATTATTTTGCAATTGTCCGATGCTTTAAAAATTATTTTGGTTTTTTAAATTACAGGATTTCAAGAGAATAAAAAACTCAGTTTTGTTATTATTTTTACACTGATGATGTCGGGATTTCAAAGGATTTTTCAATGGGGATAGCATTTGATATTCTAAATACCATAGACATCATAGTACCGGGATTATTTATGCTCTCTGGGAATGAAATTTTATACTTTGGAATTTATTATGTTTTATAATTAATAACTGTTTTATGCCAATACCAACAAGCAGAGCTAAAGAAAAAGCCAGCATATTAATCGATAGTGAAAAATGCACAGCCTGTGGATTATGCGTTTCAGTTTGCAAGGATTTTAGTCTTGAAATAATTGAGAATAAAGCCGCTTTGTCCGATAATTCAGTTTTTGGCTGTATCGGTTGTGGCCATTGTATGGCGATATGTCCTGAAGGGGCAATAACTATCTCGGGGAGAGAACTTTCCGAAGATTGTTTGTTCGTATTGCCACCAAAGGAGTCTGCTACGAACTATGAGCAACTGCATAATCTCTACAAAATGCGTCGCAGCCTGAGAGAATTTAAGAAAAAGCCTGTAGAGCAGGAATTGATTGATAAAATCCTGAATGCCGCTAAAACAGCACCTATGGGTTTGCCGCCATCTGACGTTTACGTTGTGGTTTTTGATTCATACGAAAAAGTCAGGGAGTTTAGTTTTGATTTTTGCCGGTATCTCGAAGGTATGCAATGGTTTGTCTCAAAATGGTTTCTGGCATTAATGCGCCCGTTTTGGGGAAGGAGCAATGACGAAATGTTTAAAGGATTTGTAAGGCCTCTGTTTAAGGTCTATATTGAGAACATGAAAAAAGGTGAAAATCTTGTAACATATGATGCTCCGCTTGCAATGTATTTTTATGGCTCTCCATACACCGATCCGGCAGACCCGATTGTTGCTGCTACCTATGCAATGTTGGCAGGAGAAAGCCTTGGTCTTGGTAATTGTATGCTTGGAGGAATACATCCTCTGATTCAGAACGGAAAGAAAGCAAAAAAACTGAGAGAAAAATACGGAATAAAATATCCCAGCAGAGAAGGGCTTTTTGTTATTTTCGGTTATCCGGCAGTGAAGTATAAAAAGGGTATTGTGAGAAGTTTTGCAGAGGTAAACCAGATTTAAGAACGGACAATCAGGAATTTATTTTGTAAGAATCGAAACCCTTGAAGAAATTATTGTTAAAAAGTTGATTAAACAATAGTTTTTCTGAAAAGAAGTTTTATTATTGTATTTTTAAGTTAAAAACCAGTCGGAATCTATGAAAGCCATATTTGTAATATTATCAACAGTACTTTCCTTAACAACAATTTTTGCTCAGCAAAATAAAGATGTAATTACCGGAACAGATAAAGCAGTACTGGCATTAAACAATCTAACTGATTATAAAACAGTAAAATTGGAAAATACAGATTTCCTTGACAGTGCTTTCATTAATCAGGGAAGTGAAGGCTATGGTATTTTACTGGGTTATTTTATAAATGACAAATTGTTTAAGATTCGCGAAGTGCTTGGTTTTAAAAAGACCGGAGATATTGCAGTTACCGAATATTACTTTGATGACTCAGAACTGTTTTTTGTTTATGAGTCTGAGAAAGCCGGTAAAGATATTTTTGTCTCACCGGACGGAACCTTAGATTATAGAATTGATCAACCGGATTTCTCTGTAAAATATTATTTTAACAATTCAAAATTGATAACCCGAACCGAAGAAGGTGTTAGAGAGACTATGCTTCTGCCAAATGAAATGTTTTTTGATTCTCAGTCAAAAGAAGGTCAGTTGTTGGATTCTTCAGGGGAGTTTTCGGAATTGTTAAAACTAATGTATGTAAAAGAGTAGAATTTTGAAAAACTTATATAATCTCAATAATTGTTTTTCTTTTAGTAGCCTAACCCTAATCACTAAAATGAAATAAAAATGGAATTTAAATTTTCTGCTTTAATCTTACTGATCATAATTGCAGGGAACAATGTTTTTTGTCAGAATTTAAAACTGAATATTAAAGAGATAAAAGAAAATTCTTTGACATTTGATGTTGAAGAAAATATAACTTTGGAGTACGGTTTAACCAGAAATTTTGAATTAGGAGAAGTGAATTCTTTGACAATTGAAAATCTTACTGATGCTACAACATATTACGTACGGGCATTTACCGGTAAAGCAGGGCAGAGGCAATACTCCGGGACAGGAGTCTTTTCTACAGCTTCAAAATCAACAGGAGAAATTAAAGTCTATTTTAATCACTGGTGTGATAATTCCGCTTCGGAAGTTGCTGATGCAGTGTGGACAGAACATCTTGAAGATACAATTGTAGCTTATGTTAATTCTGCATTGATAACACTTGATATTTGTAATTACAGTACAGGAAGCCTGCCGGTTGTTACTGCAATTAATAATGCAGAATCACGCGGGGTAACCGTAAGATACATCGCTGCTGCCAATACCGGAACCAATAATGATGAACTTGAACATTTGTCATCAACAATTCCTTTTATTCAAAGGCCTGACGACGGTGAAGTTATGCACAATAAGTTTATTATTATTGATGCAGCTACAACAGATAAAGCAACAATTCTGACCGGATCAATAAATCATACCTACAATTCATGTCATGATGATTATAACAATATGGTCATTATTCAGGATCAATCATTGGCAAATGCGTACAAGACAGAATTTGAGGAAATGTGGGGAAGTTCCGGTAATCTTCCTGATCCTGTAAATGCAAAGTTCGGATCAGATAAAACGGATAACACTCCGCATAATTTCAACATTGGAGGAATCCCGGTTGAATTGTATTTTTCACCATCTGACGGAGCTACTGCACATATAGAAAGTGCTGTTCTCTCAGCAAATACTGATATGCAGTTTGCAATGCTTACATTTATAAATAATGATCTGGGAGATGCTGTTGTTCAGGTTCATGACTCGGGAGTAGGAGTAAAGGGAATTATTGAAAATGTATATTATTTAGGTTCTGAATATAATAGCCTTGTTAATGCCGGAGTGGATGTTTACTCTCATTTTACAACTCCGTATTTATTTCATCACAAATACGGAGTTGTCGATGCAACAGACCCAGGAAGTGATCCTTTGGTAATTACCGGTTCTCATAACTGGACAAATTCTGCAGAAGAAGATTATGATGAAAATACATTAATAATTCATAGCCCCGTAATTGCCGGAATGTATCATGAGGAATTTATGGCAAGATACTCGGAAATTAATGGAACAGAAATTCATAATAAGAATAATGTTTTTTGCGATGTGGAGCTGTTTCCCGATCCGGCATCAGACATGATTAATATTCACTCGGAAGAATTCCCTTATGATATTCTTATTGTCAACTCTTTGGGGCAAACCCTTTACTCGTCTTATAAAATGTCAGAAGATTTTGTGATTGATCTTTCCGGTTACTCACAAGGAATCTATACTTTTATTTATAATACAGATTCTCTCTGTATAAAGAAAACTTTTATTGTGGCCAGATAAAAAGTTGTTATTAAATTCATAAATACAAGCTTGCCAGGATTATAAGATTTCTGACTTATAGATTTGAAAAATAATATGTAGATTTGTAATTTTCATTACAAGAATTTTATTATATGACTGTTTGTTCAAAATGTATCATAAATGATAATTACCCGGGACTTACATTTAATTCAAAAGGAGAATGCTCAATATGTTCATCTCAAAAAGCTTTTAAACCATTAGGAGAAGATAAGTTAAAAGAAATTTTTAAAAATGCAGTCGCAAAAAATTGCAGTTACGATGCTTTGGTTCCTCTTAGCGGGGGCAAAGACAGTACTTATATACTATATCTGGCAGCAAAAGTGTATAAACTTAAGGTGCTGGCAATGACATATGATAATGGCTTTCTAAGCAAAACCGCTTTGGAAAATATAAACAGAGCAATAGAAATTACCGGTGTTAAACATGTGTTTTGTAAAGCGGATGCTGAAGTTCAGAAAAAAGTTTACAGAAATATGCTTCTGAAATCCGGCGATATTTGCGGGGCTTGTGATATTGCAACAATTTCACATATTCTTAAAGTTGCAATGGACTCGAAAGTTCCTTTGATTTTATACGGAACATCACCACTTGAGGAAGATTCTTTTATTCCTGATTCTATACAGGATATAAGCAGATTTAAATACATCTTAAAAGACGTAAAAGATCTGACAAAAAAGGAAAAGGATGATTACATTATTCTTAAAAACAGGAATGAATGGAGTTTGTTTCTGCAGAAAAAGCTTGGAAAGATAGGATTGGAAGTCAGGCCGTTATTTTACATTGATAATCCCTCGGATAAAGAAATGGGAGAAATAATAATGCGGGAAATGGGATGGCAGGAAGATTCATGTAAGGATTTTACCAAGCACTTTGATTGTATTGCCGAACCATTTACAAATTACGTCAGGTATAAAATATATGGTTACGAAAGACATATTTGTCAATATAGCAACATGATAAGGAGAAACGAAATTACACGTGAAAAAGCTATAGAAATGTATAATGCCGATTGTATTGAAGAAAAACCATCAAACTATAATGAAATCCTGCATATACTTAATGTGACTGAGGCGGAAATGGAAAGCGTTTTAAGATTGAAACCTTTGCAGTTTGAGAATCATACATCGAAAATGAATAAAATTTTTATATCTTTTGTAAAATTGAAACAAAAATTACACAACAAGTAATTAAGACTGTTCAGGCCTATTCATATTATTTTCAGAGCTAAAACAGACAATAGTCTTTTTCATTTTACCTGTAATATTTCAACTTTTTTACTGTTTGTTTTCAGTAACACATTGCTGATTTTACAACCGGATAATTGTTTATTTGTAAAATAATTTAATTATTAAACATTATGAAGACAGTATTACTTATTATCGGGGGGTTATTAATTTTTATTATCGCTTATGCGTTGGTTATGGCAAGAAAATTAAAAAATGCTCCGGCAGAATCAGATAACGAAAAAATAAAAATTCTTAATGATAAAGATTTTTCATTACAGATAAAAAACGGGGTAACTCTTGTCGATTTTTGGGCCCCGTGGTGTATGCCCTGCAAAATGATGATTCCCGTATTAAATGAATTGGCAGGCAATGAAGAGCATAAAGCGTCAATTGCCAAGCTCAATGTTGATGAGAATCAACAAACGGCCGCAAAATATGGAGTAAGAAGCATTCCAACTTCAATCATTTTTAAAAACGGAAAAGAAGTTAAACGTTTTGTAGGAGTAAAACCGGCTGACTTTTTTATAAAACAACTTAAGAACGTTTAATGTCTGTAATTATTCAGCCGGTTCCCAGATAAGCTAAAACCGGTTAATATTAATATGATTTTTTGAGCCTGAGTATTTCAATATTCAGATAAAAATTCTTTGTAATATATGGGCAATAAAAATATTTTATATTTTTATTGCCTTAACCACTATTAATAGCTATATGTCAGGAGAACATAACGAACAGGAAAAGTATGTGCAGCAAATATATAACTATGCTGCAGACTTATTGATTAAACAAAAACAATCACGAGAGACGGTTATTCAGGCACTTGTATCCCGTGGAATAGATCACGGACCCGCTTCAACAATTGTTGATAATATTGAAAAACAAAAGAAAGTCGCTGTAAATGAACGGGCACGAAAAGATATGATTTACGGAGCGTTATGGTGTGTTGGCGGTATAATTGTTACCGCAGCTACTTATTCGGCTGCATCAGGCGGAGGAAGATACGTTATTGCCTGGGGAGCAATTGTTTTTGGAGCTATACAGTTTTTTAAAGGAGTGGCAAAACTTTAGTAATTTACGGTCTGCGTCTTCATTGCCAGAAAAACAGATTGATACTGGGGTAATTCACCTAAGTATATTGCATTGCTATTATTGTTTTAAAAATAGTATTGTTTGGCTCAAAATAAACTTGCTTTTTTTTTATTAAATAGCTAAATTGTATAAATTAATTTTAGTTTTATGCAAAATGCTGAAAATATACCAGTTTTAAGAAAAACTTTTCGATTCACTCTGGATGTCATGGATTTTTACGACGAGTTGGTAGATCAGAAAAAAGCTCCTATTGCAAAACGAATCATGTTTTCTACACTTAACGGCATATGTTGTCTGCAAAAGGCACTCGAAACAGAAAAACAATCAGAGAGAAGAGATAATATGACAATGGCAATAGCAAACTTTAAGAACGTTATCTATTGGATGGAGCAGTGCGAAAGATCCGGTTATTTGTTTAAAGAGAAACTTTTACGCAAAGCACATGAAATTTTTTCTTATTGTGTTTCATTTGCAGCCTGATAAATTATGTGCAGGTGAGGCATGATAAAAAAATCAGCCGAAAGATAGATTCCGTGTATCGTTTTGATTATTTGTTTGCTTTTTTATCCAGATCATACAAATATCTGGCATCCAGTTCAATCATTTCTTCTGTAGTGAAGCCTCTTTGTTTGGCTTTCTCTTCAACACTTTTAAGCCATTTCGGATCATTTTTAATAGCTTCCATATATTTCAAAACCTCTTCCGGCATATCACCTTCAGAAAATGCTGTTATAAGTCTGTCGAAGAACCCAAACCCAAAATTATTTAACCCTCCGTCAGTTTGAAGTATTATGATATAATCATATTTCATTATTTCCTGACGATAATTCATAGAAGCTACTTCAGATTTTACCTTGTCGGAACCATCGTTATAATATTTGCTGTTGTAGTACCAGAATTCAAGACTTTTAAAGACATTTGAAGGAATTCCGCTGTAATACATATTCCAGTAAAAACTATCTCCTATGACCAGAACATTCGGGCGATACTTGCCTTCCTGATTATATGAAAATGAAGGGTAGGCCAGTTCGTATGTTTTTATCGGGAAAAGCAGGTTTGAAAGATTGCCAAGATCATATTCCGTATAGCGTTGCTCTTTGCTTACTTCAAAATTTACATCTTTTATTTCAGGTAAATCCTTATTTAAATCAGTTTCTGTTTTCCTGATAATGCTGTCAGCACACAGATACATGCCGTAGTAAGTCCAGTGTATGCCGGCTTTGGGGAACAAAGGATACTCTGATTTTCCTTTTAATTCAGTAAACCATGAGTTGAAATCAATAAAGTTTATGTCGTTTTTTTGACATTCTTCTGTCAGTTTGCTGTAATTCGTAACAGGCTCTTTTCCGTTAACAAAAAATCTTTCAGGAATATATTCCTTAAAAAATGTAGCCTTACCCGGTGCAAATACAAACAGCATTTTTATTCCGTTGTTCTCTAATGTATCCTGAGCCTGTTTCGCTTTCAACGCCAGATTTTTAATCTTTTCGTCCCCCAGATAGTCAGTTCCGGTAGTTGCGAAAATATAATTATTCTCAAAAAGATAATTCTCTTTTCCAACAACAATTTTTTCGGCACTTGTTTTTGAAAAAAAACTGAACTCAATCTGATTGTGAATTCTTACCAAAGTGTTATGAAGTCCGATGTTCTCGTTCAGATATTTTTCCTGTTGCGATTGAAATGAGCCGTTAAACCATGTGCTGTCGGTTAAAACCGGTTTCTCTGTTTTTATGTAAACCCCTCCTAAAGGACTTTCCTTAATGAGGCTTAAAGATTTAACAACTATCGGGACAAACAACACAACTATAAAGACAACGAATATTATTTTTTTTATGTCTTTCATCAAAGTTTTTTTTGCAAATGTAATATTTAATTAAAATTGCTTGTGCCGATTTTTCTAAAATTATCTACAGTATATTGTAATTGTTAATATTTATTTCTAATTTTACATTGAATTCTGAACGATGAAAAAGACAGTACTGATATTGATTTTAGCTATATTTACGGGATATCCGGGATTAATTCAGGCTCAGGATATTCACTTCAGTCAGTTTTTTGCATCTCCGTTATACACTAACCCTGCAAATGCAGGTAATTTTGAAGGAGACTACCGTTTTGTAATGAATAATAAAAATCAATGGAATAGTTTTACCGATGCATATACAACATTTGCAGGGTCTTTTGAAGCAGGTTTCGGCAATCTTTTTATTCCCGATTCACATGCCGGTGCAGGTATTCAGATAAATAACGATATCGCAGGAGACGGGAAACTCGGAACAACCCAGTTTTACCTGAATCTTGCATATTATATTACTTTTGGTAAAACAAAACAATTTATGCTGGGAGCAGGCTTTAGTGCCGGATATGTAATGCATGGAATTAATTTTAATAATCTTACTTTCGGAAATCAATATACAGGAGAACAATACGATCCTTACTCACAGACCGGAGAAGTATGGACATACGATAAAATTAATTATCCGGATTTTGGGGCAGGAGCAAATTTTATTTACAAATTAAACCCTAAACTCACTTTGCAATCAGGATTTTCATTAATTCATTTAAGCACTCCGGCTAAAAGTTTTTTTGAAAATTCAGAAGCATATTTACCTGTTAAGTATTCATTTACAGTTTCCGGCGATTATAATATTAAAGATGATTTGTGGGTAGAGCCTCAGTTTATGGCAATGTTTCAGCAGGATTACCGTGAGGTTAATGCCGGCGGGCTTTTACGTTTCGACTATAATCCGGTTAGCTTACAGTCTGTATATTTCGGAGGATTAGTCAGAGCCCGCGATGCAGGAATAGTAGTGTTCGGATTAAAATATCATAATGTGCGCATGACTCTTAATTATGATATAAATCTGTCTAAATTGTCAACTATAAGCAGGGGCAAAGGGGGGATGGAATTCTCTCTTATCTATATATTTATGAAACCACGTCCGTTTGAATCTCCTTACTATCGTAAATGCCCTGATTTTATCTGATGAAGAGATTTCTGCTATACATATTAATATTATGCGTCCCGGCGCATGTTTTTTGTCAGGACAGGGAGATATCAAATCTGATAGCGTCTGCCGACAAAGCCTATAGCGAAAAGAATTATTTCGGAGCAGCAAGACTATATGAAGAAGCACTTAAATACAACCAGAGAATGTATGACATTGTCCTGAAAGCCGCAGATGCATACCGGCTGGACAATGATTACATACGTGCGGCTGTTAATTACCGCTATATTGCAGACAGGGTTCCTGAAAAATATCCGGATGCATTATTTTACTATGCATCTATGTTAAAAGCAAACGAAGAGTTTGTAAAAGCCCAGTATTTTTATCAGAAGTATATTGAGATTAACGGTATTGACAGTGTGAATGTAATGGTTGTTAAGGCAAGAGAAGAAGTAATAAACTGTGAAATAGCCTGGAAAATGTTTAACAGGCCGAACGGATATGAAGTAATGCAGTGCGATTCTGTTATAAATTCAGTTTACAGCGATTTTTCCACCGGATTTATTGACGACTCTGTTTTATATTTTGCATCAATAAAGCCAACCAATGACAGTATAAAAGATTATAAATCAAGATTGTATAAAATAAACTTTTTTAACAGAGATAATGATATGGCTGTTCTTGTTGATCAGAGTCTCAATTTACCGGGATTTGATATCTCCAATCCACATTTTAACAAAGCCGGCAATAAAGTGTATTTTACAATTTCCGATTACTTTGAAGGCGGGAATACATACATATATTCATCAGATCTTGTTGATGGGAACTGGACAGAACCTCTAAAGTTGCCGTCAATTATTAATAAGCCCGGATATAACTCAACACATCCATATCTGGCAGAGAGGGATGGAAAAAATGATATTTTTCTCTGGTCCTCAGACAGACCGGAAGGAGAGGGAGGTTATGATTTATATTATTGCGAAATATTGCCTGACAATAATTGGGGTTATGCCCGCAATCTTGGCCGGCCTATTTTTGAGGATACAAGATATATTGATTTTTTTGACACCACGTCTGTAATCAATACCCCTGGAAACGAAATAACCCCTTTTTATAATATCGCCGATTCAATGCTTTATTTTTCTTCTGACTGGCATCAGAATATGGGAGGTTATGATATTTTTAAAGTAAAAGGGAATTTCAGGGTTTGGGATACAATTAAAAATCTGGGATATCCGTTAAACTCGGCTCAAAATGATTTTTATTATAAGATATACCCTGATCAGTATGTGGCTTTTCTGAGCAGTAACCGTAAGTCTTCATTTTCTGTAAGCCACCAGAGTTGTTGTAATGATATTTACTATCACGACATAGAGAGAGTTATTACCGAAGAAGAAATAGAAGAACAACGAATTGAGATTCTTACAGAAAGAACCAAATTACTTGTTCCGATAGCTCTTTATTTTCATAATGACCAACCCGGAGCAAACTCGTGGGATACTTTGACAGAATTGAACTATTCCACTACCTATTACGATTACATGAAACTTCAGGACGATTTTCGTAAGAAATACTCCAAAGGCCTGTCTAAAAGTGATAAGTTAATAGCTGTGGATAGTGTTGATTATTATTTTTCATATTATGTACAGGATAATTATAATAAATTGCTGGAGTTCTCCAGCCTTATGAAAGAATTGCTTGGCGAAGGCCAAAAGATTGTTGTTACCATAAAAGGATACACCAGTCCGTTGAATACAGTAGAGTATAACAACAACCTGGCAAAAAGAAGAATTTCGAGCCTTGTTAATTATTTTGCAGAATATGAAGGCGGAATATTTTTACCATATATTGAATCGGGAATGATTACATACGAGTTTGTCGCTTTCGGAAAAACATTATCAGACGGTAAAGTAAGCGACGATCCTAACGACCCGCGAAATTCCATATATAGTCCTGCGGCTTCACGCGAACGCCGTATCGAAATTATTGCAGTTTCTGTTGAAAGTGTTGAACAAAGTGTTGAGTAGTTTGTATAGGTGAATAAATGTTTAGTTATGATTAATTGGTTTGGGATAATTCAGGAAACGTTGATGATTACAAGCTTTGTGGTCATTATTATGCTTCTGATTGAATTTGTGAATGTGATTACGAGAGGAAGCCTGATAAATAAAATCAGCAAAAAGCCCTTTATTCAGATTTTGACGGGAACTGTGCTGGGGATGATCCCTGGTTGTATGGGAACCTTTACGGTAGTCTCATTATATACGCACAGGCTTTTGTCTTTTGGCGCTCTTGTTGCTGCCATGATAGCAACCTCAGGAGATGAAGCGTATTTTATGCTGGCTCTTATGCCTGAAAAAGCATTGCTTATTTTTGCCGTATTGACAGTACTTGCCATAATCACAGGAGTTGTTACGGACAAAATATTTAAAAACAAAAATTTTGCAGAGAAGAAAAATTTTTCGTTCGATTTGCACGAACATGATTGTTGCGATAAACCCGTAAAATCATTTTCAATAAAGAATTTCAATTTTTATCCGAAAAGAATATTTATGGCACTTATCGTTATGTCCGTTGCAGGTTTAACACTTGGCGGTGTTATAGGACACAGCCATTCGGATAAACTTATTTTCAGTTTGCCCTCTGTTAGCGGAACCGAGAAAGTCAGAATAAGTGATGTAGAAGCTGCGGATAATCATAATGAAGACCATCATGAGGCTGCAGTAAACGAAGAAAGTACTCATGAGCATGAGCACGTTTCTGAGTCGCATAATCATGAACATGGAACGGATTGGGTTAAAATCACTATTCTGGTAAGTTCTTTTTTCGCTTTTATAATTATACTGTTTACAAATGACCATTTTATAAACACACATTTCTGGAATCATCTTATAAAAAAGCATTTGCCTAAAATTTTTCTATGGGTTCTGGGAACACTTATAGCAATTAATATCATTTTACAATATACTGAATTCGGGATTTGGATTTATAACAATATGTTCTTTGTCCTTTTAATAGCTTTATTGGTTGGAATAATTCCGCAATCGGGGCCTCATTTGGTTTTTGTAGTACTGTTTTTACAGGGCACAATCCCTTTAAGCATATTAATGGCAAGCAGTATTGTTCAGGACGGGCACGGATCGTTACCATTACTGGCCGAGTCCAGAAAGAGTTTTGTTATTATGAAAATAATAAATATCTTAGTGGGATTGTTTGTCGGATCTATAGGACTTTTGTTTAACTTTTAATGATTTAGCTTATGAAACATGGCGAATTTACTTTTACGATGATTAAGCCTACGGCTGTGAAATTAGGGAAAGTTGTACCTATTTTACATGAAATCGATTTGGCAGGTTTTTCAGTTATTGCAATGAAAATGACCAGACTTTCGCGTGCACAGGCAGAAAGATTTTATCTGGTACACAAAGACAGACCTTTTTACAGTGAACTGGTGGATTTTATGTCTTCAGGACCAGTGTTGGCAGCCGTACTCCAAAAAGAGAATGCTGTTGAAGATTTTCGTAACCTGATAGGAAATACAAACCCGGAATCGGCTGATTTGGGAACCATTCGTAAGAAATTTGCCAAATCGGTACAGGAAAATGCAATTCATGGATCCGATTCTGACGAAAATGCTTTGATTGAAGCTAACTTTTTCTTTAGCCAATTCGAAATTTTCCCGCATTAATAATATTTGCTTTAATTTATAATAAACTCGTTTTTACATTCTAAAAGGTTTGGTATTACTGAAATATTAAACCTTTTTTATTTAGAATAGGTCAAATTAATGGGCAGTGATTTCAAAAAAAAATGTTAATTAATTTGGAAACAGGATTTTATGTTGTATATTTGTATTGAAATACTTAAATAAGAATTATAAAAAACACAAATATGAGCACACAAGATTTTAACACCAGATTATTAAGCATGGAAAGCAGCCTTGGCTATTTTGCACTTAGTTTGACCAGAGATTCAGAAAATGCAAAGGATCTTGTTCAGGAAACATTTCTGAAGGCAATACAATATCGTGATAAGTACACTTCTGATAACAATATTAAAGCATGGTTGTTCACAATATTAAGAAATACATATCTTAATCAGGTAACAAGACTTTCGTCAAAAAATACTATAAATGATGAGTCTGAAGATGAGTATATCCTGAAAAACACCATGTTCGAAAATCAGAATGCAGAAACAGGTATAAATACATCAGATATTAAAAATACCATTTCAGATCTGGAAGACGAGTACAGAATTCCATTTCAGATGTTTGTTGACGGGTATAAATACAAAGAAATAGCAGAGCATACAAATTTGCCGATAGGGACAGTTAAGAGCAGAATATTTTTTGCAAGGCGGATTTTGATGGAAAACTTACAGGACTTTAAATAAAGACTTATTTTACGCTTACATTAATGCCACGGATTTGTCCGTGGCATTTCTTTTGTAAACAAGTTTTTGATTTGCAAAATATATAGAATTTATGTTACTTTACGCAATCAAAAACTTGAGCATGTTAAAAATAACTACATTTTTAATTTTTATATTAGTTATTCAATTCAGTTTCGGTCAAAAGCTTATAAAGTCCGGCGATTTGGCTTTGGAAAGGGAGCAATATTCGCAGGCAATAAAATATTATGAGTCTCAGTTAAGTAAAAAAAGAAATAATAAGCACATAATTGCAGAAGCATCATTTAAGGCAGGATATTGTTATAAGAAGTTATCTTTGCCGGAATCTGCAGCCCCCCGATTTAAGCAATCAATAGATAATGATTATTCAGACCCGGTTGTTTATTTGTATTATGGTGAAGCATTGCAGATGTTGCAAAAATATGATTCTGCTTTGGTGCAGTACGAGAAATTTAAAGAACTGGCTCCGGACCACAAACTGGCAGACAAAGGGATAGAAAGTATTCGGTTTACATTTGAATCATTGAATAATCCGTCCAGGTACGAAGTAAAAATATACGGAGTGCTTAATTCAGGAGAATATGATTACTGTCCGTTTTTTGAAGTAAAGAATAAAAAGAAGATATATTTTACATCTACACGCTATGCACCTACACATGTTTCAGTAAGTCCGGAATCGGGAGAGTTTTGTTCAAATTTGTTTTTTTCGGAACAGGATAAAAACGGTAAATGGTCAGATCCGGTTATTGTTCCCGGGATGGTAAATACTTCCGATGAAGAAGGAGCGGCATGCCTTAACCGTAAGTCTAGCAATCTCTATTTTACACGATGTAAATATGATAAAGATTTTGATAAAGGCTGCCGTATTTATGTCGCAAAAAGAGTAGGAAGCTATTGGGGACAAGTTCAGGAAGTTGAAATACCTGGTATTCCTCAGAGCATATCTATCGGTCATCCGGCTATCAGTGACGACGAGTTGACTTTATATTTTGTGGCAGACAGCTTGCTGGGTGGATTAGGCGGAAAAGATATCTATAAGGTTGTGCGAGAAAGGAAAAACCTGCCATTCGGCCCCCCCCAGAATTTAGGTCCATATATCAATACCGAAGCAGATGAAGTACATCCTTACATAAGAAGTAACGGAGATTTGTATTTCTCTTCCGACGGACATCCCGGTATGGGAGGTTTTGATATTTTCAGAGCTAAACATATTTCAGGAGTACAATACAACCTTTTTAATCCCGGAAGTCCCATTAATTCGTCACATGATGATTTTGGCATAGTATTTATGGGAATGAAAGAAGAGGGATTCTTATCATCAAGAAGAATAGGCGGAATGGGTAAAACGGATATATTTCATTTTGTTTTGCCGGAACTCAGATTTACTGTGTCGGGAACAGTTTACGATCAAAAAACAAATCAGGTTATGGAGAATGTTGACATACAAATAATGAATGACGAGTATGTTCTGATGGACACACAGTCAACAGACGAAAACGGCTTTTATGAAATAGAGCTTATACCTGAGAATAATTATATTATTTACTATAAATTGACAGGATATACAGTTGAAAAAGCCATTGTCAATACAAAATCGTTGACAGAATCAAAACATTTTTCACGAGATATATTTTTAAAAAAATAAAGTTATTATATTTGACAAAGTTTTACAAACCAAAACTGAATACTATGAAACGGATTGTTTTTTTATCATTGGTGGCTCTCTTTCCGGTAATTCTGATGGCACAGGGTTCTTTAATCGGCAAAGGGGATGAGTATTATAATACAGGACAATATGAACTTGCAAAGGATTATTACCAAAAGGCAATACCTTCTCTTTCATCAAAAGAAGATAAGGCTCAGGTTAATTATAAATTAGGGTTCTGTTTTAAAATGCTTGGCGATTCGGATAAAGCTGAAATGTACTTTAGCGAAGCAGTAAAAAACTACGTCAAGGGAGTAATAAAACCGGATGTATTGCTTTTTTATGCTGATGCTTTGAGAATGAATGGTAAGTATGAAGATGCTATCGATATTTACAAACAATATCTTCAGGTATCACCACAGGATCATAGAGCAACTTCAGGTTTGGCTTCGTGTTCGGTTGTCCCGAAATGGATTAATCGTCCTACAAGATATAAAGTTGTTAACGTTTCCAAATTTAATACATTACAGCTTGATTTTTCTGCCGTGTGGTCATCAAAGGATTACAGAAGCATTTATTTTACATCTTCACGTGAAGGGTCAATGGGTGCCAGAGACAACTACAAATCAGGACAAAAGTTTACCGATATTTTTGAAGTTACTCAGGACAGAAAAGGAAACTGGAGCGAGCCTGTGCCACTTGCAGGGGGAATAAATACAGAAGAAGATGAGGGAGCATCTACCGTTTCTATGAAAGGATCTGATATGTTTTTTACCAGATGTAAAGCAGGTAAGAAAATAGATGAGCCATGTAAAATATTTTATGCGACTAAAAAAGGCAATGCATGGAGCGAGCCTGTTGTCGTTGCTATGCCAGGTTTTGATAACTACGAAGTAGGCTATCCTGCACTGTCAAAGGATGACAAAATTCTGTATTTTTCTGCAGAAGCTCCTGACGGATATGGAGGAATGGATCTTTATATGGCACAAAGAACAGGTACAACTTTTAGTAAACCTGTAAATCTCGGGCCGGAAATAAATACTCTGGGAGATGAAGTTTTTCCTACAGTACGTGAAGACGGAACTTTGTATTTTGCATCTGACGGACATCAGGGGATGGGCGGACTTGATATTTATAAAGTAAAAACAGACGATAAAGGTAATATTACAGGTATCGAAAACATGAGATACCCTATTAACTCTTCATTTGATGATTTCGGAATTATCTTTAACGGCAAGGAAGAATCGGGATATTTCTCCTCAAACCGCAAAGGTGGTAAAGGTAGCGACGATATATATTCTTTCAGCCTTCCGCCACTTGTAATTACATTAAACGGAACAGTAAGAGATACAACAAATCTCGATAAAATTACTATGATTAAAGGTGCAAAAGTTACTTTAGCTAATGACGCAGGTCTGGTAGCAGAATTAGTATCATCAGAAACAGGCACTTTTACATATAAATTACAGCCAAACCAAAAATACGAAATTAAAGCAGAGGTTTCAAAAGACTATTTCTCTAATTCAACCAAATTCTCAACATTTAATGTCGAATATGATACTGTTATCAATGTTGTTATGAATCTTGGCAGAATACCTAGAGTAATAGTTCTACCGAATATTGTGTATGCTTATGACAGTGCAAGTTTAAAACCTGAGTCAACGGTGTCTCTGGACGAACTTGTAAAGACTTTGAACGACAATCCTAATATTACCATAGAACTAAGATCTCATACCGACTTCCGTGGTAACGATGACTATAATATGGAGTTATCTCTCGGACGCGCAAAATCATGTGTGGATTATCTTATTGCAAAAGGAATCAAACCGGACAGACTTACTGCAAAAGGTTTTGGTGAGACTGAGCCAAGAACTGTAACAAAAGAAATTGCGGCTGAGTTTCCTGTTTTTAAAGAAGGAGACGTTCTTACGGAAGAGTATATAAATAACCTTAAAGATAATAAGCAGAAAGAAGATGCCCATCAGCTAAACCGCCGTACAGAATTCAGTGTACTTACTACTGATTACGGAGTAGCGAAAGAAGAGGAGCAGAAAAAGGATGCAGTAGTTCCGAAAGGGCAACCCGGATCGGCTATAATAAAAAATACAGAATCAGGAGATTTTTAAATAAAACAATAAATTTAATTAAGCAGCCTCTTTACGGGCTGCTTTTTTTTTGCCTGATACGAAATAGGATTATTGCTGAGGAATAATGTTAATTCGTGTGAAACTTTAATGAATTAACTTTTAAGATAAATATTTTAACAAAATATTTAGTTTTCTAAGTTGCTGATAATCAGAATGTTGTTGTTTATATGTTCGAATAAACTAAAAAAGTAGTTGTATAACTAAAATATTAGTTGTATATTTGCGTTATAAGTTAAAACAAAAAATAAATTTTATAAACTAAAGACACAAAATAATAAAACCTATGAAAGAATTAACAAAAGCCGAAGAGCAGATAATGCAGATTCTGTGGAAACTTGAAAAAGGGTTTGTAAATGATATAGTAGGAGAGATGCCTGATCCCAAGCCGGCCTACAATACTGTTTCAACAATTGTGCGGATTCTGGAAACAAAAGAATTTGTGTCTCATAAGGCTTATGGAAAAACATACGAATATTTCCCGCTTATTACCAGGGAAGAATATACTTCAGGCTCTTTAAACAGGTTGGTGAATGATTACTTTGATAATTCATATCATAATCTGGTGTCATTTTTTACCAGAAAAGATAATGTCTCTGTTAATGAACTTGAGGAAATGAAAAGAATGATTGAAGCCGAATTGTTAAACAAGAAAAAACATAGCCATGAATAGTTTGTCAGCATATATGATTCAGGTGATTCTTATTTCAGGTCTTATGTATCTTTTTTATTACCTGGTATTAAAGAATCTGACATATTTCAGATTAAACAGATATTATCTTTTATCTGCATTTGTTTTATCGGTTGTTATCCCTTTAATTCATATTCCGGTAAAAAGTTCTGTTTCTGAAATTGTACCTTATGTAATGCTAAACGAAATAGTTGTTGGTTCATCGGGGCAGCAATCATTTTCTGTGGCAGGCACTGCTCCGGACATATTCAGGACTCTGTATTTATTTGTTTCAGTCTTATTGGGATTTAGGATAATATTCGGGTTTTATTCAATTATAAGGATTTATCGTAAATCAGAAAAGATGGATTTTGGTTCACTTAAAGTCTATTCATCAGAAGTTAAGATAAGTCCGTTTTCTATTTTTAATATGATTTTTATTAATAATGAAGAAGCTTCTGACAATAAATCTGTAATGCAGATTATCGCTCACGAAAATACACATATTTCTCAATTTCACAGCCTGGATATAATTGTTTCGGAAATACTTTGCGTAGTGTTCTGGATTAATCCGTTTTTCTGGCTTATAAAATACAATCTTAAATCAACTCACGAATATCTGGCCGATGAAAAAGTTATGGAGCAAGGCTTTGAACCGGCAGGATATTTTATGCTCCTGTTCAGTAATGTTGTTGGGATAAGAATAGGGTTGGCCAACAATTTAAATCAATCTCTCACTTTAAAAAGAATGAAAATGATGAAAAAAGAAAGATCGCCACGCTATTTGCGTATGGCATATTTGTTAACGTTGCCTTTTGTTGCAGCAATTGTTTTTGCATTTTCGTGTACAGATGCAGGAGCTGGTTTTAAACCAATCGAGAAAAAGGGAAATGTTATGTCGGTTGCAGATGACACAATTAAAACCAACGTTACCGGAGAAGTATATGAAGAAGTAGATGAAATGCCTGTTTATGGTAAAGGGCAGCAGGATTTGGTGGATTACATTGTAGGTGAAGTAAAATACCCGGATGATGCCCGTAAAAAAGGAATACAGGGAAAGGTTTTTGTTTCATTTGTTGTTACACCGAAAGGAGATGTTAAAGATGTTTCAGTCGTAGAACCTGTTAACGATCTTCTTGATGCAGAAGCTATAAGAGTTGTATCTTCTATGAAAAAGTGGAACCCCGGTAAATTAAACGGTAAAGCGGTAAGTGTGAAAATGGTTATGCCGATTATGTTTAAACTGGATGACAAAAAGTAAAATCAGCATGAACAAATGAGCAGATTTATATCTGCTCATTTGCTTTGTGTTATTCTAAAAAATCTTTCGAGAAGTTTACCAGATAAAGTTTTTCAGTAGCCCTTGTTACAGCAGTATAAAGCCATCGGGTAAATGCGTATTTATCTTCGGCACCAAGTTCTTCCGGTTTAATATACCCGTGATCTACAAATACAGCTTTCCATTGTCCGCCTTGTGATTTATGACATGTGAGAGCATAAGCAAATTTTATTTGCAGAGCGTTAAAATAAGGATCTGCAAGAATTGCTTCATTACGTTTCTTTCTGTCCGGAATATCAGCATAATCAATATTTAAAATTTCGTAGAGTTCTTTGTAATAATTGTTGTCCATAGCCGGAAGATCGTTGCTTAATGTGTCCAGTATAGCTTTGGCTTCAATCTCCAGCTCAGGAAAATCAACAAATTTTACAATAAGATCGACGTAACGGCGTCCGAAAAGTTCATATTTTTTCCCCACTCTCACAACTTCAACAATGTCGCCGTTAGCTATAAAGTCTATTTCCGCATTTTCAGGTAGCCACGAATAATTGTTTTTTACAACCATCAGCAGGTCTCCGTTTGTAATTTCTTCCTCCTTCCACATAATCCTGTTACGGATGCCAAGATTATATTTCCCGGCTGTTTTGTTTGAGCGGCAGATTATTTTTGTTTCTCCTTCTCCATAATTTGAGTAGCAGTTTTCAATCTCTTCCAACAGTTCGTTTCCGCTTGTCCGTATTATGTCCGTAAACCCGGCTGTCGTTAATTTAGGTATATCTGTCTGTATTATGTCGAGATTGTTTCTGAGATTTGTTGCATTAAAAAGTATTCCGGATTCTGTAGCCTGTCTAACAACCTCCGATAGTTCCGATTCATATACTTTCATGTTAAGCGATTCAAGATACTTTTTATCCAGAGCAGGACTTAAAAGGGTGTTAACAGGAGGTAACTGTGCTGTATCTCCAACCAGAATCAGTCTGCAATTGTTATCGTTAAACACAAAACTCAGCAAGTCCTCAAGAAGACGTCCTGAGCCGAAAACAGAACCTGATAAATCTGTATTCCCTATCATAGAAGCTTCGTCAACAATGAATACAGTATCTTTATACTTGTTGAAATTAAGTCCGAAATCGCTGTTTGGTTGTTTTGATGATTTTTTTCTGTATATGCATTTGTGAATTGTATATGCAGATTTTCCGGAATAGCTGGACAGCACTTTTGCCGCTCTTCCGGTAGGAGCCATCAGTACTGTCTTTATTTTAAAATCACTCAACGTGTTTATTAAAGCGCTGATAAGAGTAGTCTTTCCTGTCCCTGCATATCCTTTAAGTAAAAACAGGCAAAATTTCTCAGGATCATGTAAAAAAGACAATAAATTGTCTGCTGCCTGCGTTTGTCCTAATGTCGGATTGTGAGTCAGATTTGCAAGTATGTTGTTGTTGAAAAACTTTTCAGACATTAAAAATATTTTAAGATTAAAATTAGCTTTTTTTTTAAAAAAATAAATTATTTTTGTTGGCAAAACTAAATTTAAATTTTCACTAATGGAAAAAACAGTTGGGATTATTATCAAAATCGTTCTCTTAGGAGCAATTATAGCGTTGGGTTATTTTATTATTATCGGTATTAATAAACCGATAGATTTTGAGGACGCAAGAGTTAAACGTTTCGATCTTACGATCAGCAGGCTGAAAGACATAAGAACAGCCCAGATAGCGTATAAGGAAGTTACAGGATTTTATACTCCTGATTTTGACACTCTTATTAATTTTATTAAGACTGAGGATATTCGTGTAGTTCGTGCTATAGGTTTTGTTCCTGATACTCTTACTGAAGCTCAGGCTTTAAAGTTAAATATTATATCCCGTGATACATTTTATGTTCCGATTATTGACTCATTGTTTAAACATATTAAATATCCTATAGATTCTATCCGTTACCTCCCTGTAGGAACAAGAAGCGAATTTATTCTGGATACAAATGCTGTTATGACAGGTTCAAATGTTATGGTAAAAGTATTTCAATGCTATGCTCTTTACAATGATGTACTCGATGGCCTTGACAAACAGTATATCATCAATTATAAAGCTTTGAAAAAAGATACCTGTCTTAGAGTCGGAAGTTTAACAGAAGCAAACAATAACGCAGGTAACTGGGAATAATAGTATTCTCATGAAAAAAGTTTATGTAAGAGATAAAGACTTAGAAAATTACGATATTTCAAATTTTAAGTTGTCCATTCTGTTAAGTCAGGATGGACTTTCTTATTCATTAATGTCAGTGCCGGAAAATAAGTACCTATCTCTTATCTCCTTCAATTTTTCCGATAAGTTAAACCGGACAGAAGAAATTATCAGTTTTCTGAAACAGGAGAGAATTGCTGGTCAGAAATTTGCAGAATCAGTTCTGGTGATAGCAGATTCGCGTCAAACTCTTATTCCTGATGTTTTGTTTGAAAAAGGTACGGAAAAAACGATATGGGAATTAAACTTTATGCCTGATGATAATTGCAGAATAAGGTATGCTAATCTTGCAAAATCATCAAATGTTGTCGTATATCCGTTAAGAAACGATTTGGCAGAACTTGTAAATATGTATTTGCCGGATGTCAGGATAATCCCGGCATGTGTTCCTTTTATCGAATCAAATTTTACAAGGAATAAGCTGAGTGAGAATAATATTAATACAAAAGTTTTTGTTCAGGTCTTCGAGGAATATGCCGAATTATTGATTTTGGATGCTACCGGCATAAAATTGTTTAATACATTCAGCTATAAGACCAATAACGACTTACTATATTTTATAATAAATGTATTTGAGCAGTTAAAACTTTCGCGGGAAAATTCCGAAATTGTATTCTCAGGATTTATCGAAACTGATAATCTGACGGTGCTGAATCTGAGGAAGTTTGTGGGACAGGTGTATTTTGAGTCGCAAAGCCATGCTTTTAAATATTATTATAAGTTCCAGGAAATAGCCCCTCATTATTTTTATAATTTTTTAAACATTTGAAATGCGGATAATAGGAGGTAAATACAGAGGTAAAATCTTTACCCCGCCATCTAATTTAAAGGCCAGACCCACAACAGATTTTGCAAAAGAAGCATTGTTTAATATTTTAAACAATATGTATAATTTTGAAAATATCGATGTGCTTGATCTTTTTAGCGGAACAGGAAGTATTTCGTATGAATTTGTCAGCAGGGGCGCCAAATCTGTTACAGCAGTCGAGAGTAATGTCAATCATTCAAAATTTATCGAAAAGCAATTTGCAAACCTTGATGCAGGACAATCTGTCGTAATAAAGTCCGATGTTTTCAGATACCTCAATTCATGTAAAAGAAAGTTTGATGTAGTTTTTGCAGATCCTCCTTATGATCTCGAAAATCTGGAGCAGATATATGACGCTGTATTTGAAAATAATATTTTGTCAGAGTCTGCATTACTGGTAATTGAACATTCAGAAAAACAGGATTTTTCTGCATATCCTTATTTCTCAATGATGAGGAACTACGGTAGTGTTCATTTCAGCTTTTTTGAAGTATAGTTCTTAGAAAAAACCGCTGATCGCTTCTTTAAAAAACAGGAATGCGATAAAGCATGATACCATAAGTTTTAAAACAACGCCGAACATTAATCCTAAGAAAGAACCGGTTGCAGCCTTTAAAGATTTTAATAATTTGTCTGATTCGCTTATGTCGCTTTTTCTCGTAAAATGATAAATCATCTCAGCTATAAATGCTCCCAGAAATGGGCCTATGAAAATTCCCCACGGGCCGAAAAACAACCCCACAATAAGTCCTAGTCCGCTGCCACGCATTCCCCATTTTGATCCTCCTGCTTTTTTTGTCCCCCAAACAGGAACAATATAGTCCAGAATCGTTGCAACAGTCGCAGCAATTCCGCTTGCTACCAGTATAAAAACAGATAAATCTACTTTTGTTGTAAAGTGCAAAAGCAATAAGCCGGCATAACTAAGCGGAGGCCCGGGAATTACAGGCAATATACAACCCACAATTCCTGCGATAATAAGTATTATTCCTATAATTAAAAGTGCTGTATTCATCGCTTAACGAACTTCTTCTTTTAGTTTTTCTTTTACAATTCTGTCTATTTCCGGTTTGGGGATTTCTATTGCAATGTATGATTTATACATGCCTTTGCGAACAATTGTTTTTGAACAAACTACAGAAATATTTGTCAGAATTGTTTTTCTGGCAGTTGTGATTTTGCCTTCAAAATCAGGATCTTCAAGAAATGTTTTATGGTTGTATTTATCCAGAATGTAATCATCAAGTTTTTCTGCAATCTCTTTTTTTGCCAGTAACAAGGCTTTGTCTTCTGCAAACTGTGCATTTGTGCTGGTTGCTTCAGAGAAGGCTCTGAATGTCGTTTCATCACTTATGTAAGTTCTGCATGGATTGCGGTTTAATAAACTGCACGAAGTTAAACTTACTGCAAACAGAAAAATTATTGTTGTGACTTTCATTTTATAAAGATATTGATTTTTTTGCAATCAACAAAAATCATGCATCAATAATTATCTTTAAATTCTTTTAAGATATTCGGATTCTACCCAGCCTTCTTTTCCGTCAGAAAGCTGTATGTTAGTCCATCCGTTTAAAGTGTCAACAATTTCTACTTTCAGTCCTTCACTTATTTCAAACAGATTATTACTGTCTTCTGAAGGTGACGACTTAACAAGACTTGTTTCAAAAATAACTGCAAATTTGTTCTGAGTTATTTGCTTTGCCTGGTTATTGGCAAAAATCAGGAATATAAATGACAGGATAACGAAAACTATCCCGGAAATAAATCCGGTTTTTCGTAATGATATCCTTCTTGAAAAAAAGTACAGCCCTGTTGCTGCAAGACTTAAGATAAAAAGAACAACAGAAATAACCGACCATGTATCTGACCCGAATATGGACATAACCCCGCGAAGCCACTTTTTATAAAAGACTTCGGGTAACTCGTCAGTCTTACTTTTTACAGAAAGATTGGCAATTTTGAGATTATGTTTTATGTCTTTGTCTCCCGGATTTAATGCCAGTGCTTTCTCGTAAAAATATACAGCATTTGCAATGTCTCCGGTATTGTAATAACAATTTCCCATATTGTAAAACAATTCGGGAGAGGAATAATTTAATGAATATATACTGTCGTAAATTCTTAAAGCTTCATCGTAATTCGCGGCCAGATAAAAATTAAGAGCAGAATCCTGTTCTGTTTTCATGTCATCGGCAAACATTATCAGCCAACAAAAAACACCTAATATCAAACTTAATGTCCTTTTCATAATTATCTGATTTTTTGTTCTAGTTCTTCAATAATCTGAACAGCCTCATTAAATACAAATGACAATTCTGTTTCGTGTGAGGCAGGAGCAAAGTGAGCAAATTCGCACTTCTCAATCAGGTTTATAAGTTTCCCGGCAGTGCTTGCCGGAATATTTGAGCTTGCCAGAGTCTCTGTTATTTTGTCTTTGGTTAGTTCTGCAACAGGAACTCCGAATCTGTCGCCTGCATATCCCCATAGTGCAGAAATAATCTCTTTGTAAAATTTCTCTTTGCTATTCTGAGCCATATATTTCCCTGCACGTTTTAACCTTTTGCGTGAAACTTTTCCGGCGTGTTTTGATTTCATCATAGCCAGATCGGCATTTTCTTTTATCTTTTTTCTGAGGACAATAGAAATTATCAGGAAAAGTACCAGTGGCAAAATGAAAATTAAAGGGAAATAACCTTTTAAAATTAACGGGCTATAATTTTTTTCAAGATTCAGCCCTTTGTTTTTAATAAACAAAATGTCTTCGTCACCTATATACTCCACGTTTTTCTGGGAGTAATTATAATCGGTATCCCCGAAATTAGTATCATTCTTATCTTTTCTTACAGCAAGAACAATGTCCGGAGTGCTCAAAGTTTTGTATTGTTTGCTGCCGGAGTCGAAATACAGAAAATTAATTTTTCCAAGCCTGAAAATGCCAGGATATCTTGGTATTACAGTAAATTCCCATGTCTTTGATCCGTTTACTCCGGCAGAAGAAACAGTGGTGTTCTCTGAAGCTACCGGCTCATATACTTCAAATTCTTTTGGCCATATTATTTCCGGTATTTCGATCATGTTGAAGTTTCCTGTTCCGCTTAATGTGAGTTTGATACTAACAGCATCATTTATATTTACAGTATCGGCAGACTGACTCATTTTAAGCGAAAATGTACCTATAGCTCCACTGAAATCTCCGGGTGCAGATGGCAGATTTTTGACATTTACATTAATTTCAGGTGAAGTAAGTTTCTTTTCAACATTTTCGTAATAGCCAAAGAACTGAGCCATATAATTATTCCCTCCCGAAGCAGCCTGGCGAACCTCACAATCGGCCTCGCACGATTCAATTTTAATATTGCCTGAATACCTCGGATACAGTAAATATTTTTTTATCGGTGCTACATTATATGTTTGTCCGTTGTATGTTTCTTTACTAAAAGATAATTGTGTCGCAGACTCAAGCTCTTCAGCATAGAAATCATCAAATGCCGGGAATTTTATTTCGTTTATTCCGGACAGGTTCACTTTAGTATAAACTTTTATTACAGCCGTCATAGGTTCTCCTTTGTACAGGCTTGTTTTATCTGTAACAACTCTCAGAAACAGGTCTTCGTTGGTTATTTCTTTAGGAGCATTGCTTACTGCAGGTTGAGTCTGATTGTATAAGTCTGCAAAAGGATCATAAAAATTTTGTCGCCTGTTCGACTGGGTTTGGACCGGATCTTTCTGAACTTCTATGGTTACGGAATTTGAAGTGTATTCTTTACCGTCTATTGTTACTGTTGCGCCGCCTATTGTGAATTTTCCTACAGACTTTGGCTGAAATACATAAGTGTAAGTGTAGGAGTTCGATTGAGAATACTGTCCGTTTATTATCTGAACATTCTGACTGGTAGATAAAGACGGCCCGTTTACAAGTTTAAAATCAGGGTAGCTACCTGGTTTAAGGTTTGTTCCTTGTTTGTTTAATTTGTATTGAACCTGAAAATTCTGCCCCATCCCAACCTTTGCAGTTGAAGAGGCTGTAAAGCTGACTTCCTGTGCAAATGTCTGCAAGCATGCTAACCCGATGAAAATAAACAGTAATACCCTTTTCATAATATCATTTTTACAAGTTTACAAATTTATAAAAATCTGTCATATCTTAAAATCTGTATTATTGATTTTGACTGCAATTTTAACGTAAACATTTAAAAGATGTTTTTTAGCCGTCTTAAAAAAAAGTTAAAAAAATATGACAAATAATTAAAAAAAATTAACTTTATATTTCAAATCATGAAATCCTGTTTAAATTATGAATTCATTAACACTGGAATCTGTAATAAAGCTTTTTGCCATATCTGTAAACCGGGCCTCAGAAGATTCTGATGATTTGGTAATCAAGTGTTTCTCTGATTTTTTGAACAAATATGTTGAAGAAAAGTACATTAATTCAAACATTGAAAGATTCAGGACAAGTTTAACAGAATTTTCCTCATTCAGATCTGTAAAGAAGACTTCTCTTAATTCCGTCAGAATTATAAGTATATGTGAGGAGTTAAAATCAAAACTGTCAATGTCTGAAAGAATTCAGGTATTGTTTTTTCTTCTGGAACTGGCCAAAGCTTCAAATAACAGCAGGCAATCTACAGAATTTATTTTACTGATTTCGGAAATGTTCGGAGTAAGCTCTGACATATTTGCAAAGCTTAAATATTTAATGAACAGCAATGATAATACAGACTTCACACCTTTAGTTTACGAAAAAGAAGTTGTTGCGGTTATGTTTTGTACTGATTACGGAATAATCTTTATTAAGCCTCTTGTAGAAGGGGTAAGGCAGGATGGTATTCCAGCCGGGCGATATTCTGTTTTTATGATGTTTAAAGAGTCTGTATTAGCATATGGTGACATAAAGAAATTCTTTTATCCTGAGCTGATATCATTGATTGAAAACAAAGATAATGTAAGCAGATTTAAACTGATAATAAGTGAACTGGAACTTAATAAAAGAAAAAAAACATTACTTCATAAATTTTCTCTGACTTTACAAAGTGGCGAGTTTGTGGGAATAATAGGTAAAAGCGGAAGCGGCAAAACAAGTTTGCTCAGATGCCTGTCCGGTAATGAAAGAAATTATAAAGGAAGCATTCTATTCCGGAGGGAAGCAGAGCCAGGATTATTGCAAAAATCGTATGTCCCGCAGTATGATAATTTTATTCCATTGTTCACAATTGAAGAGCATCTTAGACAAAGATGCAACTTCTTGCAAATTCCGGTTGCAGAACAGGATGAAATAATTGATAAGACTTTGCATTTAACAGATTTAAACGGAGACAGAAACAAAAGAGTGTGCAAAACAGACAATTCACCATTCGAAGTATCCGGCGGTCAACAGAAAAGGCTCAGTATTGCAATGGAGTTGCCGGCAGAACCGGATGTGTTGATCTTAGATGAACCGACGAGCGGATTGTCCTCGGAAGACTCATATAAAATAATCTCACTTCTGAAAAAAATTTCAGCTAGCAATAAAATAGTTGTAGCGTCTGTTCATCAGCCGGACTTTGATATCTTTCTGATGTTTGACAAAATACTTGTAATTGACGAAGGAGGCTATCCTGTTTACTTTGGAACTCCTGTAAAAGCAGTCGATTATTTCAGAGAAAAAACCGGCAAAATAAATAAAAACAGTCTTGTGGAAACAAGGTATAACCCATCTGTTTTGTTGAAACTGATTGATGAAAAAAAATATAATGACAAAGGCCGGGAATTATTGGAAAGGGTAGTATCACCTCAGGATTATTACAATTGGTTCAGGGAGTCTAATCCTCCGTTATCTGCTGATTCCGGTACTGCAAAAACAGCAGAAAGAAAACAAAACGGTGTTCTGTCTTTTTTGAACCAGTTTAAACTTAGCATTAAAGTTGATTTGAAAATAAAATACAGGATATTTCTGCAACTATTAGTACCATTGCTGACAGGTAGCGTATTTTCATTTCTTGCGAGGTATTCTGATTCGGAAAGTTATTCTTATTACTATAATCCCAATGTCCCTGTCTGGATTTTGATAATATTAACAACGGCTATATTTATCGGTATGGTAAGTTCCGGCCATGAGTATATTCAGCTTCGGGGATTCCGTAACAATGAAAATAAAATAGTTGACAAGTCGTACAGCTTTACTGCAATGTTAGTTGTAAGGTATTTATTATTGTCTGTTATTCAGTCATTATTGTTGGTTTTGCCATCTGTTTATATAATTGAAAACAGCTTTCATTTTGTGAGTTTGTTTTTGATATGCTTTTTACTTCTTTACTGGGGTAGTTTAACCGGATTGTTGCTTTCGCGGTTTTTAAAGGAAAATTCTTTTGTTTATTTGGTCATACCTTTAATTATAATTCCTCAACTCGTTTTCTCAGGAGCATTAATAAAATTTGATAACTTTAATAAATTATCAGGTGATAATAATGAAATTCCACGTGTCGCAGATTTTGTTCCAATGAGATGGGCATCGGAAGCTGTTATAACAGATTTTTATTGTGATAATCCGTATTATAGTAATTTGTACAGGAACAGGCAACTGCTTTATAATTATGTTTACTATAGGGATTATTTTTTACCTGAAGTAGAGAAAATTAATGCTGTTGATAGCGAACGGGCAGGGAGAATTATTAATAACGAAAAAAATAAATCCGGTTTTGCGCGTTACGGTGTGGATTATGATTATGACTCGATGAAAGCTTTTTGTGCCGGTAAAATTGAAGATTGTTTAAAGTTTGAAGATTCAGTTTTTTCGGTGTTACAAAATCTGGCAGAATCAAAATTTACCTATTCAAATCTGGCTGTTGAAAAAGTTATTAACAATCAGAATTCAACAAATCTCATTATTAAAACAGATGATAATTTTGTCAGGAATTATAAATTAATGTATTCTTTACCCGACCCGGAAAACAGAACACCAAGAATGTTTTTAAGAGCTTATGTTACTGTATATAAGCATAGTTTCAGAACTTTATATTATAATGTTTTTATTATTATTGTTTATAATTTGCTTTTTATTTCGTTTCTTTTTATGAAAGATATTTTTGTTTGTATTAAATGTTTTATTAGTGAGATTTTTGAATCTAAATAGGTGAGGTGTCGGCATAATAGTTAATAAAGTTAATGTATAAACATAGGATAGCTTACCATGTGTTTTTAAAGGTAAATATTTATTAACAACAGGTATTTATATGCCGTTTATGTTTATCTTTGTTTTTTAAACTATGTAAAACTTAAAAACGAAAATTATGAGAAAAATTTTATTATTAACAGCTATGGCTGTTTTTCTCTTTTCCGGTGTTTTTGCCCAGAATGGATTCTATCCCGGCAAAAAGAGAAATGTTGGTAAAGTGTCCAACAAAGAACATTTTGCTCCACAAACCAAATCGGTATCAGTTTTTTCTGAAGATTTTGAAGGTGGTGTTTTACCTTCAGGTTGGTCTAAGGTTGACGGAGATTGCGGCTGGTTATTTGGTACCGACGGAAGCAGTGCTTATTGGACAGTACCTGCGCATTCAACTTACGCTTATGTAAATGATGATGATTGTAACGGGGATATGTCCGATGTTTGGCTGATAACTCCAAGTATTGATTTCTCAAGTGTAACAGGTGCAATTCTCAGTTTTGAATCTGCATGTTATAATGATATCTTTACAGTTAAAGCTTCCGTTGATGGAGGTGTAACCTGGACAGATGTTCAAACAATTGCTGAAAATGGTACAGTTTGGACAACCGAACAGGTTTCTTTGGCAGCTTATAATGGAATGTCTGATGTTAAAATCGCATTTCATTATAATGATAATGCTGATTGGGGATATGGTTGGGCTATTGATGACGTTGAAATATATATCCCTGAAAATGATGATCTCTCAGCTATTTTAGCTACTCCTGATTTTGCAATTGCAGGAGCAAATCTTTTTCCGACAGTAACTATTAAAAACCTGGGACAAAATACGGCAACCGATTTCTCAATACAGGTTGTTATTAATGATGGTTCTTCTGATGTTTATACATCTACTAAAGTTATTACAGGAGCAAGTATTGCTTCAATGGCTCAGGAAGTTTACACAATGGATGATGAGTGGACAGGAATTATTGAAGGAGAATACACTATAACTGCAACAGCTATACTTACTGGCGATGCAGATGCTACAAATGATGTGTTTACAAATACTTTTAGCGCATATGCCGGTATTGAAGGCTTCGCGGCAACTACAAGTGTATCAGGAATTTACTATCTTGGTACTCCACAGTTCTTTACTACTAACTCTTTAGGTGTTGCTGTTTATGGCGGTTGCAAAGTTGGTAATAATTTTTATGCTATTGATAACAATACTTCCAGTCTTGGTTATTTTAATGAAACAATGGACACATGGACTGTAGTTGGACCGCACAATGTTGCTGATCAGTCATTTGTTATTTCTATGGCTTATGATGCAGTTAATGATAAATTGTACACATTGGGATTAAGCGGTACTTATCCTGATTTTGCAATTGCATTAATTGAATTGGATTACACTACAGGAGCAGGTACTATTGTTGCAACTTCCCCGCAAACAGGCACATTATTGGCAATAGCTGCTTCTAACAGCGGAGAACTATATGGCGTTATGCATTCTGAAACAGGAAACGGAACATTTTATAGTATAAATCCTACAACTGCTGCTTTAACCTCAATAGGTGATATGGGAAGTGTTGTTTCTTCTTATTTTCAGTCAATGACTTTTGATGCTTCTACTGGAATTTGTTATTTTCAGGCATATGATGATGAGGGGGGAATGAACGGTACTTATTCAATTGATTTGACAACGGGTGCTCCTACCTTATTTGGTGTTCCGGCTGTATCTCAGATTACTGCTGTTTCAATAAATACTGAGGCTATCGGTCCTTTGGCAATTGCAAAAACTCCGGTACCTAATGCTGTTGATGTTGCAATAGATGCTACAGTATCTGTTACTTTTGATGTTAATATTTCTGAAACTGATTTTACAGGCATTGTAATATCTCCTGATCCTGGTAATGTTGCTGCAAGTATTGTTGATAATGTTTTGACAATTGCTCATGACAATTTTGCATATAATACAATGTTTACAGTTACTGTTCCTGCAGGATCTGTAAATGATGGAACAGATAATCTTATGAACAATGTTGTATGGTCATTTACAACAATGCTTGATCCTATGGCATGTAATGATCCTTCAGACATTATAGTTTCTGATATTACAATAACCGGAGCTACTGTAGCATGGACAGAAAATGGTGCAGGAACTGAATGGACAGTACTTTATGGCCCTGCTGGTTTTGATCCTGAGACCGAAGGCACACAGGTAAATGTTACTGTAAATCCGACGACAATTTTATCAGACTTAACTGCTAATACTGAGTATGAAGTTTATGTTCAGGCAATTTGTGGTGCAGAAGTAAGCGGTTGGGCTGGTCCTGTTACCTTTACTACTTTATATGATTGCAGTACTGTAGTTGGCCTTGACGAAGGATTTGAAACACAAGTGGCTCCTGTATGCTGGGATAATTATCAGGCTGGTGCCGGAACAAAAGTATGGGCTCAGGAAACAACAGTTTTTAATAACGGAGCAGCTTGTGCTGCGGCTTATTACGAATCTTCCGCTGGTACTAACGAACAATGGCTTGTAACTCATGAGGTAAATGTTCCTGCAAGTTACAGATTATCTTTCTATGTAAGAGATCATTACACAACTGATTATCTTTCGACTTTGACAGTAAAAGTATCAACAGATGGTGGTTCTACATACACAGATTTATTGACTTTAGCTGAAACAGATGTTACAAACGCTGAATTTACAGCTTTTAACATAGATTTAACTGCTTATGAAGGACAGAATGTTAAATTTGCATTTGTTATGACTGATGATGATGGTGATAACTGGTATTTGGATGATGTTCTGTTAAGTTTTTATAATGGCATAGAAAATAATTCAGATAATAGCATCAGTATTTATCCAAATCCTTCAAACGGTTTTGTAAATATTGCTGTTACTGAAAACTCTGTAGTTTCTGTAGTTGATGTTGCAGGTAGAACAGTTGCAACTTACAACGTAAATGCTAACGAAGAAGTAAACTTTACACAATCTGCAGGTATGTATATTGTTAAAGTTGAATCTAACGGCAAAGTTTCTACACACAAACTGGTTATTGAATAATCAATAAATAATATTTTGGAAAGAGAGGTTCTTGTGGCCTCTCTTTTTTTTGCACTTATCTGATTTTATTAACAAATTTAATTTTTACTTTTTTATTAACCTGATTTCCTGTAGATTTACAGAGTAAAATAAAATTGATTTATGGAAATAATATTTCTTATTGCCGGGATTTTAATAGGTATTATCATTACATGGTTGTATCATAAGTCTAAAAAACAGGATAATTCACAAATAGATTTACTTCAAAATTCTGTAAATAATCTTGAGAAAGAGATAGCTAAATATGAAGCAGGAAAGAACTATTATGAGGAACAGATAACAGAGTTGAAAACCGAATATTCCTCAATCGTAAATGAAAATAAAGAACTTTTATCATCACTTAACGTAGCTGATACCAATTTGCAGAATTTTAAAGAAAAACTCGAAACACAAAAGCAGGAAACAGAGGAGCTTCAAAAGAAATTGGTTCTTGAGTTCGAGAATCTTGCAAATCGTGTTTTAGATGATAAATCGAAAACATTTAGCGAGTTTAACAAAAAACAGATAGATGCGATATTAAATCCTTTTAATGAAAATCTGAAAGAATTTAAAGCTACAGTAAAAGAAACATATGAAAAAGGATTAAAAGAACGCTCAGAACTTGGTGCTGAACTGAAAAATATTCAGGAACTAAATTTAAAACTCAGTGAAGAAGCGTCAAATCTTACTAAAGCATTAAAAGGTGATTCTCAAAAACAGGGAAGATGGGGAGAGATGATTCTGGAGAAAATCCTTGAATCTTCAGGTCTGGAAAAAGGCAAGCAATATAAAACCCAGGATTCGTTTAGTGTTGAAGATGGCCGTAGGTTAAGACCTGATGCGGTAATCTATTTGCCTGAGGGAAAACATATTATTATTGACTCAAAGGTGTCTCTTGTTGCTTACGAGAAACTTGTTAATGCAGATAATGAAGAAGATCGGAAAAAATTTACAAAGGAACATATTCTGTCAGTCAGGAATCATATTAAGGAGCTTGCAGATAAAGATTATGTAGCAAAGCTTGGGCTTGATACTCCTGAATATTTGTTGATGTTTATTCCGGTAGAAGCATCTTTGGCTGTAGCTGTTTCAAACGATAATTTCATTTTTAATGAAGCATGGGACAAGAGAATTGTAATTGTAAGCCCTTCCACATTAATAGCAACTTTGATGACTGTAAACGCCATTTGGAAGCAGACCAATCAAACTCAGAATGCATTGTTAATTGCAGACAGAGGAGGCAAGCTATACGAAAAGTTTGTAGGATTTGTTGAAGATATGAACAAAATAGGCATGGCAATAGATAAAGCAGGAAAAGAATATAATTCAGCAATGTCGAAATTGAGCACAGGTGCCGGTAATCTGGTAAAACAAACAGAAGAATTGAAAAAGTTAGGTGCAAAAACTACAAAAGCACTATCTAAAGAAATACTTATGGAAGCTGATTATGACTCTGAAGATTTACTTCCTGAGACGACTGATTGATCTTACCAAAGCTTCGTCTTTTGCAATCTGACGGATAGCGAGAAATGTTAGTATTGCTGCTACTGCCGGAAGTACAATTAATATTCCCGTCTGATAATCGATTCCGAATTCTTTTGACGCATTGGATAAATAATAAAACATTATTCCTATACTACCAAGTTGTAACACTGCATTGAAGACATTCATCCTTATTTGCAACATCCTGTGCTTATAAAGGAATATGCTCGACAAAGTAATAATGTTTATCAGCGAAATCATTATCAGTAAAGGCAGTAGAGAATAAAAAACAGTCTGTCCGTTTTTTATATATTCCAAGCCGGTTATTTTCATTTCAATACTACTGCTGTCTGCCAATATAATTTCTCCGAATGGCAATGCATAAAAGAGCCCGGTACATACCAGCGCCAACACTAAAAATAAAGATTGAATTCTTTGTAACATATCAGTTTTTTTGCAAAAATACTACAAAAAATCAAATTCTGTACACTGTGCTTTCTAATGTGACAATAATAATTAACTTTGTTCGTTGGAAAAAAAGAATAAGAATAATTGAAAATGGCTATTTATAAAGATAATGTTGAGGCGGTAGAAGCCTTGCGTAGCAAGTATTCGGAGTTGGTCGCAGAGATAAATAAGAAAATCTACGGGCAGGATCAGGTTGTGAAAGAAGTTATTATTTCGATTTTTAGTCGCGGGCATTGCCTGCTTATCGGAGTGCCCGGGCTGGCAAAGACTCTTTTGGTTAATACAATAGCCGAGGTTTTGGGACTTAAGAATAAAAGAATTCAGTTTACACCGGATTTAATGCCGTCCGATATAATAGGTACTGAAATTCTGGGAGAGGACAGACAATTTAAATTTGTCAGAGGACCGATATTTGCAAATTTTATTCTTGCTGATGAGATAAACCGTACACCTCCAAAAACACAGGCAGCCTTGTTGGAAGCGATGCAGGAAAGATCTGTAACTGCTGCCGGAAAAGAATATAAACTTGACGAACCTTTCTTTGTAATGGCTACTCAGAATCCGATAGAGCAGGAGGGAACATATCCTTTGCCTGAGGCTCAGTTGGACAGGTTTATGTTTAATATAATTGTTGATTATCCTGATTATAAAGACGAGTTGGTTGTTGTTAAAAATACAACAATAGACAAAGAGTACGATTTAAAGCAGGTACTGTCTGCTGAAGAAATTGTGTTTTTTCA
Source organism: Bacteroidales bacterium (assembly GCA_003249955.1). Taxonomy (GTDB): domain Bacteria; phylum Bacteroidota; class Bacteroidia; order Bacteroidales; family ML635J-15; genus Bact-19. Next base: position 145,933 of record QKHS01000041.1, read on the forward strand.
GGGGCTGATAAGAAAAATTCCGATAAATGATAATGTGTTGGAATATGCTGTTAAACTTGTGAACAGAACCAGGCCTGGTTCTGAGTTTGCTCCTGAAATCACAAAAAAATACTTGCAATGGGGCGCAGGACCAAGAGCTTCACAGTATCTAGTTATCGGGGCAAAAACACATGCTGTGTTAGCCGGTAAGTTTTCTCCTGATATTGAAGATGTAAAAGCTGTTGCCAAAATTATTCTTCGTCATCGTATTATTAAGAATTACAAGGCAGAAGCAGATGGAATAAGTTTGGATAACATTATTGACGAATTACTGAAAATATAAATGAAATCTTTTTCTGTAAAGATATTTTTACTCTTACTTTTCTGGGTACTGGCTTCGCATACTGTAAAAGCACAGAATGAGAATGAGGAAGAACCCAAAAAGGTGGAGATTTTGCATGCTAACAGCCTTGAATATGACGAATCTACTGGTGTGATAGCAAAAAGACTTCTTGGTAAAGTCGTTTTTAAGCACGAAGAAGCTTATATGTTTTGTGATTCTGCATGGTTTTTCGATGATTCCAATACAATACAGGCATATAATAACGTCAGAATTAAGCAGGGAGACACTATTTTGCTTGTAGGTAAATACCTTGAGTATGACGGGAACAGCAAAATTGCAAAAATGAGGGATTCTGTAGTATTAAAACACAACAAATCATTTCTGATTACAGACTCTCTTGACTATGACAGAAATAAAGATATGGCCTATTATTTTGAAGGAGGTAAAATATACGATGGTGACAATCGTCTTACAAGCAGGAGAGGCTATTATTACACTAAACTTAAAGATTATTATGCTGTTGATACTGTCGTCCTCAGAAATCCTCAATACAATATTTATTCTGATACACTGAGATATAATACAGAGTCAGCTATTTCTTTTTTTTACGGTCCGACACAAATAGTTTCTGATTCAAATTACATTTATTGTGAAAACGGTTATTACAATACTCAGACAGATCAGGCAGGTTTTTCAGAAAATGCATGGCTAAGGTCTGGATCTAATTATCTTAAAGGAGATAGTCTTTATTATGACAGGAGAATAAGATATGGCGAGGCTTTTAAAAACGTATCTGTAATTGATACTGTAGAGAACCTGAATGCTTACGGCGATTACGGATATTATTATGAGAACCCGCGTAATGCAATGCTTACAGAAAAAACTCTCGTTGTTTATGTTACAGACGGGGATAGCATATTTCTTCATTCCGATACGGTGTTTATTTCGGTTGATACCCTTGATAATAAGCTTATCAGAGCTTTTCATAAAGTGCAGGTTTTTAAATCGGATGTCCAGGCCAGATGCGATTCTCTTGTTTTCTTTTCAATGGATTCTGTTGCACATATGTTTTATAGCCCGATTATTTGGTCTGATAGAAATCAGATCACTGCAGATCATATAGAAGTTCATTTTTTGGATAAGAATCCTGATAAGTTTTTTCTGAATGGAAATGCCTTTACTGTTGAACAATACGATTCTGTACATTATAATCAGATGAAAAGCAGAAAGATATCAGGATATGTAAGAGATAAAAAGATTTATAAAGTAGATTTAAATAATGATTGTCAAACAGTATATTTTGTAGTTGACGAAGATGTAAACCAGATTGTGGCCCTTAATAAAGTTGTCAGTACAAATATGACAATCTATTTTAAAGATGATAAAATTGAAAAAATCTGGTTCTACGAGAAACCTGACGGAGAAACTATCCCGATAGAACAAGTAAAGAATGAGCAGACTTTGCTCAAAGATTTTAAATGGTTTGATAAGTATCGCCCTAAAAATAAAGATGATATTTTTATCTGGAGAGATATTGAATAGATATTTAAAGGAAAAGGTGCTTTTTTACATATGATTTTTATTATTTTATCTTAAATTGATTTTAAATTGATTTTTTTGTATTTTTATGAAAAATTCACAAAATCATGGAAAGAAAACTGTTGGTCGGAGTATTGGGGAACCCCGGTTCCGGTAAGTCAAAAACATGGGATGAACTGTTTGGGCATAAAGTTCATACAGGGAAGAAAATGCGGACACTTGAATTAAACGGAGTGAAAATTCCTGTCTTTTTGATTAATGAATCACCTTTGGAAAGGCGCACAAAACTGGAATATATACTGCCTGACAATGATCCTCAGATTGTTATCAGTTCATTTCTTTATCATAAAGATGTAAAAAGTAACTTCGATTTTTTTGTTAAACATGGTTACGAAATTTATGTTCAATGGTTAAATCCGGGGTTCTCAGATGTAAATGACAAAGCATTGTTTTATAGTGACGGGATAATTAACTACCTTATGGCATGTGGGGCAACAGTTTCTGTTAAAAATGGTAAACATATGCCTGAATTGAGAGTAGGAGAGCTTAAGAACTTTGTTTATGCCTGGTATATTTCTCAGAATAAACTATTGTAGGATGTAGCTATTACTGTCGAAATCGCGGTTAATGATGTCCGTTTTTACATTTACGTATAAAAAAAGTATTTTTATTTTGTTGTTTAGAAAAAAAGTTATATTTTTGGATTTGAGAAATAGTTGAACTTAAATCTTTTTATTATGGCAATTTTAGGTGTGCACAATATTGGTAAAGTATTGGAGTTAAAATTAGAAGCAGTAGGTATTGATAGTATTGATGAGCTTCGCAAAGTCGGTACAGAAGAGGCTTTTTTGAGATTATTGGCGAACAATAAAAACACAAGCCGTAGTGTTATTTTTTCAATTGAAGGAGCAATAACCGGAGTGAGATGGCATCATCTTAATGAGCCGAGAAAAGTAGAATTGCGTAAATTTTATGATTCTGTAGTGACACCTCGTTAAAAAACTGATAGAGGTAAAAAATCTGACAAATCTCATTGCTTAAGTCTGTTGCAATTTGCAATTTTAACTTTTTAAAATTGTAAATTCTAACAGATTTTTTATGCATAAAATTGAGAAACATCCGATTCTGAATGTGCCTGAAAATAAAGAGGTAAGCTTTATTTTTAATGGTCAGAAAGTAGTTGGGAATGAGGGCTTTACCATTGCTGCAGCCTTGCATCAGGCCGGATTCCCGGTTCATAGTCATTCGCTTGATAACCGAAACCGTTCACTTGAATGCGGAATTGGCAAATGTGGAGCATGTGAGATGCTGGTTGACGGAAAAATTGCAAGAATTTGTATTACAAAAGTTGACGGCATTAAAGAAGTAAGAGAAATTCCAAAAGATTTTACTCCCGAAACAGATATTCCGGATACAGATTCTACAATTTCTGTATATCGTACCGAAGTTGCCATTATAGGGGCAGGGCCGGCAGGTTTAGCTGCAAGAGAACTGCTTAATCAGCATAACGTAGCAAATATTGTTGTTGATAATAATGACAAAATCGGTGGACAGTTTTTAATGCAGACTCACCAGTTTTTCTTTTTTGAGAAAGAAAAGAAATTTGGTGGAATGCGTGGTTTTGAAATAGCTGAAACTCTTGCAGGGGAAGATAGAAGTGGTATCATGCTTAATTGCGTTGTTTGGGATATTCTTGAGGGTAAAAAGCTTGCTGTTAAGAATTTTAAGACAAACGAAATATTTTATATTCAGGCACAACATCTTATTGTTGCTACAGGGGCAATTCCTTTTATGCCAAGCTTTAAAAATGATGATATACCGGGTGTTTATACTGCAGCAGTTGTTCAGAAAATGATGAACAATGAATTTACATTACTTGGTAAAAATATTTTGACCGTTGGTGCCGGAAATATCGGATATCTTACTTCTTATCAGCTTATGCAGGCGGGTGCAAAGGTAAAAGCTATAATTGAAGCATTACCGCATGAGGGAGGTTTCCCTGTTCAGGCAAACCGTGTACGCAGGTTGGGAATTCCTGTCATGACAGGGCATATTCTTTTGGAAGCTATTCCTAATGAAGATTATACCGGAGTAGTCGGAGCTGTTGTTGCAGAATGCGAAAATTTTAAAGCTATTCCGGGAACAGAAAAGATTATTTCGGATATAGATGCAATAAATATCTGTACAGGTTTGGTTCCGGACGACCAGTTAATGACCAAAGGAAGCTTACTTTTTGGCAGAAATGCACATGCTGTCGGGGATGCTTTAAGAATAGGAGAGGGCACAAGCGCAGTTTTAAGAGGAAAACAAGCTGCTTATGAAGTACTGGAAAGTATGGGAGTCAGATTTAAATATGATGATTATCTTAGCCTGTCAAAAGAATATATAGATTCACAACAGCATCCGGCAAGAGTAATTCAGGAGCCTCATATGCCTTCACGCGAAAGAGCAGAAGAAAAACCATATGTATTGATCGATTGTCTTTATGGTTTTGCCTGTAATCCATGTGAGTTTGCATGTCCTCACGGCGCAATAACAAAAACATCTACCAGTACAGTACCTTATATTGATTTTAATAAATGTGTAGGGTGTATGGATTGTGTTTACCAATGTCCGGGGCTTGCAATTTTTGGTTACAGTGAAAAGAAAGATTGGCTGTTCCTTCCTATTGAATATGAAGTAAATGAGGGAGCTGAAGTCTTTTTGGTTGATAATAACGGTAAAAAAGTAGGAGAAGGTATAATTGAGAAAATTCTTAAGAAGCCTAATAAAACCAATATTGCCAGAGTAAAATCTTTATCATTGCATAATGCAGAATTATCAACAGCCCGGGGTTTTATTGTCAAATCAGATTATCCTGAGGCTGTAAAAATAGAAACAGTATCTGCTGAACTACCTTCAGAAACATATATTTGCCATTGTGACGATGTTAAGTTGGACGAGATTCTGAAAGTTATTGGAGATAGAAAATTTATTTCTGTTGATGAAATAAAACATACTACAAGACTTGGTATGGGAGCATGTCGTGGCAAAAGATGTATAAAGAGATTAAAACAAACAATTGCTCCTTACGGAATCGAAATTGTTGGTGATGCAACCCCGAGAGCTCCGCTTTCTAATCAGGTTTCGATGGGTGAATTGTTGCCAAGAAAAGATGAGAAGATTTACACTAACGTAAATAAAACCCCGAATAAACGAATTAAAGTTCAGTCTCTTGTTGCCGGAGGCGGAATGGCAGGAACATCTCTTTTCAGATATCTTGCCGAAGCAGGGTTAAAACCTGTTTTAATTAATCGCGAACGCGGAGGCTCATGGCGAAATATTGCCGGTGGACGTCCTGCATTTTCTTTGCCGGCTTTAGCCGAGATTGCAATAAAAAACAGAGAACTGTTCATTGAATTACAGAAAATTTCAAATATTGATTATAAACCTATAAGATATGTAAGTTTCGCTCATGATGAAGCTACATATAAAGCATTGGATGCTTCAAGAGCGTGGTCAGATGCTTTTATGGTAGAGAAAGCTGATTTCAGGAAAGAGATTTCTCCGTATTTTAATGCCGGACTTAATACATACAGTGCAGCTCTTATAACACATGAATGCTGGCAGGCAACTCCCGGAAAAACCCTTGATTTGCTGAGACAACTTGGAATGAAGAACGGTGGGAATGTGATGGAAGATTGCGAGTTGGTTGATGTAAGCCGTGAAGGTAAAAATGTAATAGCATTGGTAAAAACACATGCGGGAGATTATGTAGAGTATGAAACAGAACACTTTGTAAATGCATTAGGTCCTGAATCTGATAAGTTTGCAAGAAAACTTGGAATAGAAACAGGTTTGTATCCGGTAAAACACCAGGCATTTATAACACGTCGTCTGCCTTCACTGGGTAAAGACGGAGAAGTTCTTGATATGTTGATTGACAGAAGAAAATATAAAGGTTTTTCTGCAGTATATGGCCAGCAACTTGCCGATACCGGTCAGATTATAGGTTGTGCTTCACCGGCAGTTGATCCTATGGAAACGGATAAAGACCTTAAAATTAACAGTAAAGAGTTTCTTGAAATAGTTTCTGAAATTTTTGTTGATTGGATTCCACAATTATCAAGCGTAGGTTTCCAGGCAGTATGGTCTGGTTATTACATAGAACCAAGATATATTGTTGATCCTGATAACGGGTTAATGATTGGTTTAAGAGGTCATGGATTTATGTTAAGTCAGTTCCTGGCAAAGTTATATGTTGATAAACTTACAGGTAAAGTAACCCCGGATTATTTTAAAGATTTATCTATAAAAGGGCCGGGACTTTCTGAGTCTGCATTTAAATAAGAAAAACCGGGGGAACCCGGTTTTTTATTTTTTGTAAAAGAAATGTTTTACTGTTTATTTATCATGAATCCGGCTTTATCTTTAATGTCAGACAGTTTTGTAGATTTTAAGTAATTAATAAATCTGGTTGATAATTCAAAACACAGCTTTTCAAAAAAAACAAAACTAAGTTCACTTTTATTCTTACTGACACAGATGTTTGTTTCATCAATTTTTCCGTTCAAAGCTTCGTAAATCTCCAGCAGATATATCTGGTCAGCCGCTTTATTCAGGTGAAAACCTCCTGAAGGTCCGCGTGTAGAATATACAAGACCCGATTTTGCCAATGTTTCCATTACTTTAAAAAGATGGTGTCTGGAACAGTTCGTGTATTTTGAAATATTTTGTACACTTACGCCGTCTTCACCAGATGCTGCAATTATTGCCATACTATGAATGCTTAGTATGTTTGCTTCGCTGAGTGCTAAAATCCTCATTACTTATAAATAGATTTAAACAAATCCTGACTGTCCTCAATATTGTCAGTAATATCCTGTAATGTATGATCTTTGAGGTATTTTACCAGAGCCTCACCAATCTCGACACAAATTCCCCCCATTATACAGTTACCAAAAGGACAAACATCATTATCAATAGGACAATCATTAACCTCTATGTTACCTTCCAAAGCCTCCAGAATTTCTATGAGTCTGATTTCTTTGGCAGGTTTTTTTAAATAAAATCCGCCGCTGGGCCCTCTTGTAGAGCCTAACATACCCTGCTTGACAAGGCGTTGAAGTACTTTTGAAGTGTGATGTTTTGATGAACCGGTAATTTCTGCTATGTCAGTCGCATTTATTGCTATTTCGGATTTGGCAATAAGGGCCATTCCATGAAATGCGATCGAGTTAGCTTCAGAAATTGCGAGAATTTTTGTCATTTTTATCTATAGTTTTTGTTGTTTGTATTCTATCCCTTCCAATTTGCTCAGTTCTTTCAAAAGCAGGTCTATCTGTTGTTCATCTCCGGCTAAATCAAGAATGATAATTCCCCCTTCAACATTGTCACGGTTCAACCCGAGACGATGTCTTATAACACAACCGTAGAGCGTTAGTAAATCCTGTAATTTGTCCCCTACCAGTGAAGGGTTTTTTACCAGCAATGCTAAAATATTATATTCCATTATTTATTATTGAATGACATTACTTCAACTTTAATACCCCCGATATTATTTAAATCATCAATTAATAAATTACAATCCGATTTTGTTCCGTTAAGTTCCAGAATAATAAGTCCGGTTCTGCTGCATTTTGACTCGCTGAGTTCGTGGAAACCAAATCTTGTTTTAATTACACCTGTGTTTTGAGACAGAGTTTTCTGTAATCTTCCGGCTTCTTTAATCCTGTCCAGAACTTTGATTGCTATTATGTTAATTTCTGAATTCATATTTAATAGTATAAATCTCTTTCACCTTGTTTGATTTTCTCTACTTTTTCGCGAATAGACTTTTCAAGATTTGCATCATTCATTTTTGAAATTTCCTTTTCTATCAAATTCCATCCTTTTAACTTAACCTCTTCATTTGCATAATCCATAATATATTCGGAGAGAGTAAGAATTGCGTTAGGAGTGCAGAACCTCTTTATAAATCCAGGAACAGAAAACTCCATAAAATGTTCACCTGTTCTTCCTAATCTGTAGCATGCAGTACAAAACGAAGGCAGATATTCTTTGTCAAGCAGTTCTTCTATAATCTCGCTTAAAGATCTGTTGTCATTAATAACAAATTGTTCGCGATTAAGATTCTGTTCCTCATTTTTTGTTTCGGCATATGCCCCGATTTCAAGTTTTGTCCCGCCGTCAATCTGCGAAACCCCGAATCTCATAACTTCGTCACGGATATGTGCAGGTTCGCGGGCAGTTAAAATAAGTCCTGTATATGGTACGGCAAGTCTTAAAATTGCAATAATTCTTACAAATTCTTCGTCTTTAACAAAATATTTCTCATCTATATCTAATCCGGAAGATGATTTTATTCTTGGGAATGATATTGTATGAGGACCAACGTTATAGCATGCTTCAAAATGATTTGCATGACGAACCAATGCCATTACTTCAAATTTCCAGTCATATAATCCGAATAATGCTCCTATACCAACATCATCAATTCCGGCTTCCTGAGCTCTGTCAAGCGAAGTCAAACGCCAGTCATAATCTTTTTTCGGACCTCCGAGATGATATTTTGCGTAAGTAGGACTGTGGTAAGTTTCCTGAAAAATCTGGTAAGTACCAATTCCGGCACGCTTAACAGTCCTGAAACCTTCAATATCGAGCGGAGCAGCATTAATATTAACTCTCCTGATTTCTCCGTTTCCTTTTTTTACTCCGTATGACAATCTTACTGTATGTGCAATGTAATCAGGATCATAAGAATCATGCTCACCGTAAACAAGAATCAAACGTTTTTGCCCGTTATCTTCAAGAGCTTCTATTTCCTGAACAATTTCAGCATCGTTTAGTGTCCGGCGGTCAGCATCTTTATTTGATGATCTGAATCCGCAATAAAGACAATTGTTTTTGCACTTGTTCCCGATATATAAAGGGGCAAATAAAACAATACGGTTACCGTATATTTTTTCTTTTAAACGTCTGGCTCCGTCTTTAATAAGGTCAATTAATTCGGGAGAATTGGCATTAATAAGCGTTGCTGTCTCTCTGAGGGTTAAACGTTGTTTGTTTAAGGATTTATCAATGATGGCAATAACTTCTTCTTTTGTCGGATTGATAGTAATGTCGAGAAAATCTTCAATCTCTTCCTTATCAATAAAAGGAACCATTCTCTCGTCTTTAATTTTGTATTTCTCGGGTGAAAATATCATGATGTAAAAGCCTAAGTATTCAATATTTCGGTACTAATTTATAATTGCTAAAGATATAATTTTTTATTAAAACAATAAATGAGTTTTGTTATATTTTTTTCAAAAAATATTTAAAATTAAAAGCCTTGAATCCTTCTTGGAATCAAGGCTTTAATAAAAAATTATTTTAAATTAGTTTGCAGGAGTTCTCAAAGACATTATGTCTTTATCAAAAAGATAAATACTGGCTTTTCCAAGCATGTTAAGTTTATCAATAACCTGCTGTACGGAACTTTCTTCTTCAACCTGTTCGGTAACAAACCATTGCAGCCAGTTATTTGTTGCAAAATCATTTTCTTTAATAGCTGTTTCAACAATTTTATTGATACTTTCAGAAATGTACTGTTCGTGTTTTAAAACTTCATCGAACATAACAAAAACATCTTTCCATTCACCGGGAGCCTGTTTTATTGCCGGAAGAACTGCTTTTCCGCCTCTTTCATTAATATAAGATACGAATTTAAGCATATGCATTTTTTCTTCTTCAGACTGTGCATATAGCCATTGTGCAATCCCCGACATTCCTTTTGATTCAGCCCAGCTTGCCATTGATAAATAAAGAAAAAATGAATACCCTTCTTTTTCAATTTGTTCGTTTAAGATTTTTTCTACTTTTGGTTTTAACATAATTTTATAATTTTAGTGCGTTAATAACTTTTGTGATTATCTAACAAAATTAGAAATAAAAAGTTTAAAATTCGACGTTTTTTTATTATTTTTAAGGCATGAAAAAATTTCAGATTACAGAAAAAAGTGAAATAGAAGAGATAATAAACAATGCTGTTGTTTGTACTATGTCACTTATTGATGAAGGGAAACCTTATTGTGTCCCTATGAACTACGGGTATGACGACGGGATAATATATTTACACGGAGCCCCGTTTGGACGTAAAATAGATGCACTAAAGAAAAATCCTGAGGTATGTCTTTCTTTCTACACAGACGAAGCTTTAAATGTGCGGCACGAAAATGTGGCATGTTCGTATTCAATGAAGTTTAAATCAGTATTGGCCCATGGTTCGGTAGTTTTTGTTGATGATAACGATGAAAAAGCACGTATTCTGAATATCGTAATGAAAAATTATTCGGGACGTGATGATTTTACATATAATAAACCGGCATTGGACGGAGTATGCATATTTTATGTTAAACCCGAAGAGTTAACCGCATTTAAAAGAGGATATTAATCTAGTTAATAACTTAAAAATTAATTGATATGAGTATTATTGGTAGCAAAACAGAAAAGAATTTGTTAAAATCTTTTGCCGGTGAATCACAGGCAAGAAATCGTTACACTATGTTTGCAAAAGCTGCACAGAAAGAAGGTTTTGAACAAATAGCAGCCTTGTTTCTGGAAACTGCAGAACAGGAATTGCAACACGCAAAAGTATTTTTCAATTATCTCGAAAGCGGAGATGGTGTTGAGATTACCGCAATGTACCCTGCCGGTAAAGTAGGAACCACTGCAGAAAATCTTAAAGCTGCTGCAATGGGAGAACATGAAGAATGGTCAGAGTTGTATCCTGAATTTGCAAAAGTTGCAGAAGAAGAAGGTTTTAAAGATGTTGCAGTTTCTTACAAAATGATTGCTAAAGTTGAAGCAGAACACGAAAAACGTTATGCAAAACTTCTCGAAAACGTAGAAAATAATAAAGTGTTTGAAAAAGACGAGGAAACAGAATGGATGTGCCGCAAATGCGGATATGTTCATAAAGGCAAAAAAGCTTTGAAGAATTGTCCGGCATGTAAGCATCCTGAAGCATATTTTGAAGTTCATTCAACAAACTATTAAAGAGATATTGTACTTTATTTGAAACAGCTCCTGACGGGGCTGTTTTTTTTGAACTCAGTGTTAAAAGATTTTGTTTATTATAAGAATTTGAAATGAGAAACATCATTACATCGTATGAATCAAATTTCTATCTTTGCAGTATTAATTCAACATGGATTTAATGCAGGCAGATAAGCATATATTAATAGGTATTGACGATACAGATAATCATGAGACCAGAGGGACTGGTTTTAGAGCCCGTCAGCTTGGTGAACTTATAGAGAATAAAAAACTTGGAAGTGTTGAATGCATTACACGACATCAATTGTTTTTTGATCGCAGGATTCCATATACATCACATAACAGTTCTGCCTGTCTTGAAGTTGTTTCCGGCAAGTTGGAAGAATTAACAGCTTTATGTCGTGACTTTATGCTCGAAATAGCTGCTGTGGGGTCTGATGTAGGCCTTGTAATTGTCGAATATGATAAAGTTGATGATGCTGTAATAGAATGGGGAACCCGCGCAAAGAAAGAAATTCTGACAAAAGACGAAGCATACAAACTGGCTGAATTAAAAGGAATTTATCTGGAGGGACTTACCGGAACCAAAGACGGAATAATAGGTTCTCTGGCAGGAGTCGGGTTGCGTAAAGGAGGTAACGATGGCCGCTGTATCGGGTTAAAAGGAAAAGAGGTACGGGATCTTAACGGTGTTTATACTGCATCGGAATTATTTAATTTGCTTAAGATAGATGAAATAGCCGATCTTAACGGAAAACAGGTTTCTGAAAATGCAGAAATTTTTGTCGGGGAATGGGTAAGGGCTGTAATTGTAAATAATAAAATAACTATATTTGTTAACTCAAATAATAACAATAGTAATTATGAATTCGAAGTCGCAACAAAGGAGTATATCAAAAGCATTTCCGATTAGTAATTCGGCATTATTGGAAACTTTATTGCTTGTAGGTTTGGGAGCATTGGCAATCGTTCTCCGGGCCAAACTCAGAATTCCTATTAATATTCCCGGGCATCATGGATTGGAAGTTATGGCTTTGTTGATGGCTGGCAGAAGAGTTTCAAAAATAAAATTTGCAACCAGTATTTCGACACTTACTGCCGCTATATTAATATTTTTCCCGTTTATGGGGTTCAAAGATCCTTTTTTACCGGCAATTTATATTATTATGGGGCTGGCAATTGATTTCCTATACGGGGCTTTTCCCAAATGGCAGAAAAATATCATATTTATCTCTTTACTAGGCGGATTTACTTATATGATAATACCTTTGTCACGGATTGTAATCAGCCTTACTACAGGAATGCCATATGGTTCATTATTTAAACATGGTTTTGTGGCACCTGTCTTTATTCATTTTGCGTTTGGAATGATCGGAGCACTGGTAGGAGCCGGACTAATCAGTACACTAAGAAGAAAAAAATAAAAAATGACCGTGAAAAAATGTGCATTGAAAACCTGTGTTATGCGATATGCAAAGCTCTGCATATCGACATTTGCACTTTCTTTTGTTATGTTTTTATCCGGTTGTAATGAAGATGAAAAATTCTATCCCGATCCTTCAATTGCTTTTAAAACAGAAAACGGATATGTTTATACAGATACAAGTCTGTTATTGGGAGATTCAATACTTATAGGTATTGTTTCACAAACAAACAGCGATGTAGCTCTGACGCATTTTCATTATTCGGTAAACAGTGATTCAAATATTACACAGATAGATACCGGAATTTATGAAACAAGTTTTATTTATGATAAAATTATTGTTAAAGGAGTTGCCGAAAATGAAATATGGTCGTTTTATGTAAGAGATCGCGATGGCAGAAAATCAGAAACAATATCTGTAAAATTTGTAAAGGATAAAGAGTCAGTTTATGGAGATATCAGTCATATCCCTTTGGTAGTTTTAGGGGCACAAAACAATACTGCTACAGGTAGCTTTTATTCATTGTCAACTCAACAACAATTCAATACAGAACAGGCTTATAATAATCAGTCACTTGTAAATTTGCTTTATTACTATGATTATATAGATGCAGATGAAAACACAATCGCTTCTCCCGGAGCTAATCTGGATAATTCTGTGTTTCCCGGTGATTATGCTTTATCTTCCTGGACTACAAAAAACACCACGAGGTTTGTTTTTCGTGAAAACATAAGTGTGGAAGAATTTGATGCAGCAACAAATGACAGCCTTATAGTTTATAATACTTTTGAGTATGCTTCGGGCAAACGAAAAGCAAAGAATCTTAAAGCAGGAGATATTTATTCATTTGAAACAGATTACGGTAAAAAAGGATTGTTAAAAGTGATTAATGTTGCAGGGACAGGCGATGGTAGTGTAGAGTTTGAAATAAAAATGCAGAATTGATGAAAAGAGCAGTGTCAGCTATAGTATTTTTATTCATTTTCAGTTACGGGTTTTGCCAGCCGGAAGATACTCTGCATGGCAATACGTCTGCAATACTTATTGATGAAGTTATTGTTACTGCAACCAGAACCGATCGAAAACTTAAAGATATTCCCGGCCAGGCAGAGCTCATCAAATCCAAAGATATTGATAATTTCCCGGTAAACAATATTGACGATATTTTAAAAACTGTAGCCAATGTTTATGTAAACAGGAGTTGGGGAATCTTTTCAAAAAATTCAAGTGTTACAATGCGCGGGCTCGAAAGCAGTGACAGAACTCTTGTAATGATTGACGGTGTTCCTAAAAATAAACTTTCGGGAGGACCTGTAAACTGGCATAGCATAAATCCTGACAATATTGAAAGAATAGAAGTAATAAAAGGGCCGGCTTCGACACTTTACGGCAACAATGCGATGGGTGGAGTAATTAATATTATTACGAAAAAGCCGTCATCGGGACTAGAAGGTTCTGTTAAGGCATTCGGCGGAAGATACAATACCTTCGGCGGATCTGTAAATCTTATGGGTAGTGAAATTAAAGACTCTAAAGGATTTTACTGGGATTTTAATGCAATTTACAGAAAAGGAGACGGTTACATCTTTGAATTGCCGGAGAATGCCGATGAGACAGATGTTGCAACATATCTGCAGGAATACGGAGCAGGTACAAAACTTGGTTATCAGCTTAACAAAGCCAATAGCATAGAGCTTATTTATGATTATTACAATGAGTTAAGAGGTGCTGGGCGTCAGATTTTTGAGGAGGCTGGCAGCTACGACAAGTTTTTAACAAACTCTGTTAAAGCAAGATATAACGGAGATTATAAAAACTCAAAACTAAGAGCACTGGTATATTATCAATATGAGGATTATTGCAATCAGAAAGAAGCAATGAACGATTATAATGAGTATAAACTTTCTGATGCCAATACAGATAAAAGCGATAAAGGAACGTGGATAACATGGTCGAAAATATTTTTTAAGCATCATTATGTGAGTTTTGGCGGAGAAATAAAATTTGGGGATGTTCTGGGAGATGAGATTTACAGAACCTCTCCGGATATTATTAACTATAACGGGAAAATGGGTAATTACGCGCTGTTTGTTCAGGATGAAATGAACTTTTTCTCGGACAGGTTAAAGATAATATTCGGATTAAGAAATGATTTGATTACTTTCATAAGCGGGGAGCAACAAATTACAGATCCTTCAAAAGCTACAGGTTTTACAGAAAGTTTTTATGAAAATTTTGCTCCTAATCAGTGGAACGCTGTAAGTCCTAAACTTGCAGTTCAGTATTCTTTAAATAAGTCCTCGTCGGTTTATGTTTCCTATGCAACCGGAATAAAACCTCCTAAACTTGATGATTTGTGTAAATCAGGAAAAATAAACAAAGGTTTCAGACTTGCAAATCCTGAATTAAAACCCGAGACACTAACCAATTATGAAATAGGATATAATGCTGGCTATTTTGACAAACTGTTTATCAATACGGCAGTTTATTATTCGGTTGGGGAGGATTTTCAATATCTTGTAGGAACAGGAGATTCTATTGATACGGGAGGTAGTTCTCTTAAGCCGGTTTTGTACAGAGAAAATGTCTCAAAAGTTGGAATAAAAGGAGCGGAGTTAAGTATTAATTACAAGATCAGCCGGAAAGTTTCATTCAATGCAAGCTATGCTTACAACAATTCCCGAATACTCGAATATTCGGCAGATTCATCAAATACTCTCAAAGACTTAAGTGGCTTGTATGTTGTAGAGGTATCTCCGCATTTGTTTTATGCAGGATTGAACTGGAACAATAAATATTTCTCGGCTAATTTAAACTGTAACTATACCGGTGAGCAATGGGCCGACGACGAAAATACAGATCTTATAGAAGATTATTTTATTGTTAATATGAAGATATCAAAACAATTAAAAAAGAAATTCAGTCTGTATGTTGATGTGCAAAACCTGTTCGATGTCGAATATATTGACAGAAAAGGGCAGATTTCACCGGGCAGATTTATTATCGGAGGAATAAAATACAGATTATAAAAATAAAACAAATTAATAACTTTAAAATTGAAAAGATGAAAAAACTATTTACTCTTTTATTTACGTTGACATTAGTAGCCGGGTTTGCAGTTTCTCAGAACGATACACTTGCAAAGTGGAGTTTTCCTACGGGAACACCTGATGATTCATTACCTGATTTGTCAACAGTATTAAATTCACAGATGAAAATTTTTACTGAAGGCGGAACCAGTGCTATAGATTTTTCAAAAAACGGAGAAACAACAAAATCGGCTATGGCAAGCGGATGGGATGCCGGTACAGATACTAAATCGTGGCAGGTTTCAGTAAATACAACAGGCTATCAAAACATTTTGTTAAGTTCTGTGCAAACTGCCGGAGGCACAAATCCCGGTCCAAAAGACTTTAAATTGCAATATAAAACAGGTGTCGGCGGAACATGGACAGATGTTACAAACGGTACTGTTACTGTTGCCAATGACTGGACTACCGGAGTTCTTGAAGATTTGGCTCTTCCTTCGGAATGTGATAATGCAGAGTTGGTGTTCGTTAGATGGATTATGACATCAAACCTTGACATAAACGGAACAGATTTAATTGCCGACGGTAAAGGAAAAATTGACAATATAATATTTACCGGCGATGTTATTACAGGTGTCGAAAATGCAGGATTGGCAGAAATAAAAGTCTTCCCGAATCCTTCCAATGGCATAATTACAATTTCGGCTCCTGATAAAATCACAAATGTGTCATTATATAATATTACCGGAAAAGTCGTTTTTACAGCAGTGATAAATTCTGTTACGGAAACAATCGATTTTAGCAACTTTGCAAAAGGTATGTATATCTTAAAGGTTGAAACTGTTAACCATGAAAAGCTTATTAAAAAGATTATTCTTGAAAATTAATTCTCTATTATTCTATAATACATTTCATCAGTCTTTTATGAAAAGCGGAGCAGGTATTTTCCTGTTCCGCTTTCTGTTTTTATTTAATCCTGTTTTTATGAGTTTTTATACCGGTTGTTAATTAAAAATTCCGATACAATTAATTTTGTTTCTTGTATTAGTTTTGATTAGGCACCAGTATAACGTCGAATACTGAAAATTCTGATTTTAAAATGCTATAGGCTTAAATCATAAAAGAGATTTTTGCAATAATTACCTCATTTTGCTGAATTTCTTAATTCTTCATTTTCTTTTTCAAGCTCTGCAATTTTCTTTTTTAGACAAGAACTATGCATGAAAAAGGTTGCCATGCCAATGAAAAATCCGGCTACTTCAATAAGTTTTCCCGGCTCAATATGTTTAAGGTTCATTATAGATCCGCTTACGATCATTACTGCAGCCAAACCGAAAAATACATTTGTTATTTTACTATTCTTCATTATTATTATATCAATTTACTGTAAAGATAAGAATATTACCGGAAGATTTGTAATTATTAATAAATTTATAAGTCAGAATCCTGTGTTAATAATGTAGCTTACTAAATGGTAAGATAAATATAGCTTATCCCGAAAATAAACACTATTTAAACAATCTGAAAATTGCGGAATTTTCAAGACAGTCTCTGCAAACACTAAAAGTCCACACACAATCAATCACATCTGTAAAAACATGAAGTAATAACCCGGTTGCAATAATTCTTGTTTTTTTGAAAAACAGCATTAATACATAAACCGCAATTGCAGGATAAGAATGCAGGTAATGAAATCCTATACTGCAACGTTGGGGGTCGAAAACCGGAGTGGCCAGCAAATGGTCAAGATCTATAAGCATTGTGAGCAGAAAAATAACATAGACTTTCTTCCTGTCATCTTTAAAAAAGACACAGGCAATCAAAGCGGGAAATACAAAATGCAAAGAATAGTGAATAATAGCCTGCATTAGTTATTCTTTACTTCCAATATTTCCTGTAATAATTCCTGATACTCCCCAATGGCTGAAACTTCCGACTTCGTCTTCTCCCTGATCTATCACAACCTGAATCTTATGCTTTCCCGGTTTAAGATTGTCCAGAGGAATAAAATAAGGAGGGGTTAAAGTCCCGGGACACCAGTTGGAACGGCTTAAATCGCTTGACGATAACCCGTTCCCGAAATTACCCGATGCAGGATTCGAAAACCTGTAAGTAGCACAATCTGTTCTCCATGGAACAAAACTGAATATTTTTTCTCCGTCAATAAATATTTGATTTAATTTAGGAACAAATTCGTCCCCGTTTCCCCAGCCACCATGTCCGGTTGAAGTGTAAACAAGCTTTAAATCAGACATATTTTCAGGAATTTCAAATTCTGTCACCAGCGTGTCGGTTCTGAAAAATCTGCCATAATTCTGACCCGACATCTCCAGAATATTTACTGTGTTAAACAAAGGTTGAATATATTTTTTGTGCGTATCAGAATCTTCATCTTCAGGGTAGAAATCAAGCTCCAGATTTACAATATGGCCTCCTTTGTCATAGTTTCCTATAAATACCCCGATCCATATTTCGTCCTGATTATCGGGGATAAGTTCAGTTATCTCATTTTTATACACTACATCATCCTTCCACGGATAATTATTAATTACCCGTAAGTCATTGAAATGGCCAGCTCCGAAAGATGTGAAAAATCTCATAACTTCTGTTTGGGGACTATATGTTTCTGTCTCAGTTATTCCCTGATATTTATTTGCTTTTTTGTCAGTATAAACAGGCAGTTTCTCTGTTCCGCCAAATAAACCGTCAAGCATTGTGGATTTTTCATTTTCTGCAGGAATAATAAAAACAGATCCTGTCCGGTCATAAGCATCCCCGTCTGAACGTACAGTGAGTTTTGCAAAACAATAAGCTCCGTTTTTTGCTGCCTCCGGTAGTTTTATTTTTTTCAGAATAACTCCTCCGTTCGAAAGTCTGTATGTTTTATCAACAGATGCTGTGCTTAAATCATATGCCGGCAGTTTAGTGTCAAAATTTATTCTTTCGTTTTCGAAAACTGTAAGGACAGTGTATCGTGATTTAATTTTCAGTTCTTCAAATTCCGGCTCGCTTATTTCTTCTGCAATGCCATAAGGATAATCGGGAAGAGGTTCTTTATTTATTTTTGTTATTGAATTTGCAACGATACTACTATTGCCGTTTATTGAAACTTTCAGAACAAGGGCATCTTCATATGGAATAAAACTTTTGTAAGGACTTCCTTTTGCATCTGCAGATTCTGTAAACCAAACTTCTATTTTATTTGAAAACGAATTGTAAACCATACAACTGCATTCGTAACCCATTATCTTTTCGGTTTTATCCTTGCTTATAATACCTTCGTCAAGTTTATTAAAAAAGGTTGTGGTTTTATATAATTTACCGTCATAGTTAATTATGTTAACATTTTGTTTTCTGTTGTAATCAATGTATTGTCTTATCTTATCATCATTTTTTGAGAGATAGGTAACTCCGTCAGAATAGATCATTTCAAAATCCTGACCTTCCTGATATTTGTCGTTATAGAACTGTTGGTAAATAACTTTAAATGAATCTTCTTTTTTTTGTGCTGATGCAATTGTAAGGAATAAAAAGAAAAATACTGCGAATGAAAATGTAAACTTCATAATAATAAATTTCTGCTAAAATATTGAAAAAATCAATATTCTGCAATATGGCTTTAGTTAAGGACGATTCAATAATATCGTTTTTTGTAAAACCAGACCTTTATTGTTGAATTTTTTCCGGTTTTGATTTTCTTAAAGACCAGATAACTAAGAAGATACCTGTCAAAATAACCGGAATACTGAGAATCTGTCCCATGTTGAGCTTCATTCCCT
Source organism: Bacteroidales bacterium (assembly GCA_003249955.1). Classification (GTDB taxonomy): domain Bacteria; phylum Bacteroidota; class Bacteroidia; order Bacteroidales; family ML635J-15; genus Bact-19. The sequence continues at coordinate 165,044 of QKHS01000041.1, forward strand.
CTTCGAAAGCTACCTGATTTTCTTTTACAAATTCGATAAAGAATCTGGCAGTGAAGATCATAATAAAGAATACTCCAAGCAGGAATCCGCCTGATTCACGGAATCTTTTTACTTTGTATAATCTCATCAGAACAATTGATGTTATTACATAAAAGAAAGCTTCATACAATTGAGTAGGATGACTGGGAACAGTCTCGCCGTTGCGTACAAAGATAAATCCCCATGGTAAATCTGTGTGATGTCCGTAAATTTCCGAATTCATAAGATTTCCCAAACGTATCAGAGCACCTGCAAAACCTGTAGGAACAGCAACTCTGTCAATAAGCCAGAAGAAACTCTTTTTAGTGGATTTGTACTTGAAAATAAGCATTGCAATAATAATTCCTATAGCTCCGCCGTGGCTAGCCAGACCCTGAAAACCGGTAAAGTGAAATTCAGGAGAAAAGCTTACAGGCAAAACAATCTCAAGCAGATTCTTTGAGTAGTATTGCCAGTCGTAAAAAAAGCAGTGCCCGAGACGTGCCCCGATTAAACCACCCAGAACCACCCAAACAGTCAAAGAATCAAGTTCTTTTACCGGAACGCCTTCCTGTTTGTAAAATCTTTTAACAATTATATATCCTACAATAAAAGCAAGGGCAAACAACACACTGTATGCTCTTATCTGAAAACTGCCAAGGTCAAGTAAAGCTGGACCAACATCCCATGTAACAGAACTAATCATAAATGGTTTAATTTTTGACAAATGTAAACAGTAAATTTTTAATAGACGACAGTTTTTTAACAAATATGTATAAAAAAAGTTAAAAAGCTGAATTTTAATGCTTTTTAAATATCAATATTCCGACATTAAAAATTATATTTGTCAAAACTTAAATTTTATAAATGATGAAGAAAATTTTTGGATTATTATTTATCGGATTGATGATTATTTCTTTTGATAGCATTGGTTGTACCAATTTTATTGTAACAAAGGGAGCATCAACTGACGGTTCTGTTATGGTAAGTTATGCCGCCGACAGCCATTTATTGTATGGGGAATTATATCATTATTCTGCAAAGACTTACCCAAAGGGAAGTATGAGAAAAGTTTATGAATGGGACACGGGAAAGTATCTTGGAGAAATTCCTGAGGCAGAACGTACCTATAATGTAGTTGGTAACGTAAACGAACACCAGGTTGCAATCGGTGAAACCACTTATGGCGGCAGGGAAGAGTTGTGGGGCGATTCTACAGCTATAATGGATTACGGAAGCTTGATTTATATTGCTTTGCAACGTGCGACTTCAGCAAGAGAAGCAATAAAAATTATGACTGAATTAATGGACCAATACGGTTATTACAGCGAAGGAGAATCTTTTTCTGTTTGCGACAAAAATGAAGCATGGATATTTGAAGTCATCGGAAAAGGACAGGGTAGAAAAGGAGCAGTCTGGGTAGCAATGCTTATTCCTGACGGATATATTTGTGCTCATGCAAACCAGGCAAGAATAACTACTTTTGATTATCAGAAAAAGAACGATTGGTTTAATGCTTCACAAACTGTATTTAATTCAAAAGACGTAATAAGCTTTGCACGCGAAATGAAATATTTTGATGGAAAAGATGCTGAATTCAGTTTTTCAGATACATACGCACCTGTTACTTTTGGTGGTGCCCGTTTTTGTGAAATGAGAGTATGGGCTTTCTTTAATTCCGTTTCAGCAGGCATGGACAAATACTGGGAATATGCAAAAGGAAATATAGAACACGGATCTTACGGTTATGCAACCAACAGAATGCCTTTGTGGATAAAACCGGATCGTAAAATTTCTCAGGCAGACATTTTTAAATTTATGGGAAATCATCTTGAAGGAACCGAGCTTGATATGAGAAAAGATATAGGAGCCGGACCTTATGGTAATCCTTATCGCTGGAGACCAATGACATGGAGTGTTGACGGAGTTGATTACTGCCACGAACGTACTACAGCTACCCAGCAAACAGGGTTCTCTTTTGTTGCTCAGCTTCGTAGCTGGATGCCTGACGTAGTTGGTGTTATAAACTGGTTTGGTGTTGATGATGCCGGTTTTACCGTTTATGTTCCTATGTATGCTTCAATTACAAAAATTCCGCATCCTTATGAAGTAGGTAACGGCTCTTTGATGAATTTTACAATGGAATCTGCTTTCTGGATTTTTAATATGGTTTCAAATTACGCTTACACACGTTATTCTGACATGTACCCGGAAATTGCTTCCGTACAGAATGAACTGGAAACTGAGTTTATTTCAAACGTTCAGACTTTCGATAAAAAAATGATTGAACTTAATAAAACAAATCCTGAAAAAGTAGTTGAGGAATTAAATAAGTTCTCTAATGATGCGGCAGTTAAAACCCACAAACGTTGGACAGAGCTTTATGCATACTTATTTACAAAATATATGGATGGAAATATTAAAACTCCGAGAGCAGTTCCGGAAGGATATAAATATTATGCTCCTGAGTTAAAACAACCTCCGTTGAGTGATGAGTGGTATAGAAGAATTGCTGCTGATACAGGAGACAAACTTAAAGTTACAGGTGAGTCTCACTAAAAAATAATAACTGACAAAAAGAGCCGCTTTATAGCGGCTCTTTTTGTTTTGTTCAGATTGTTTTTTTGTTCTGAAATCTTTAAGAACCTGCAGAATAACCGGAAAATATTGTTAAATTAATTTTTTAACAGACAATATAAAATGTTTTAATTTTGCATTGATTTTTAAGAATAAAAATATGGCTCACGAAAATAATAAATTGGTTTTTGGTTTGGTTTTTTTAACGGTAATTTCATGCGGACAGAAAAAAAACAGGGAAGCTTTGCCGGATCCTAATAAACGGAATAATTCAGATATGGTGATTCTGCCGGAGTCTCTAGAGGCAAGAAAAAGTGAATTTGTCGAAAATGTAAACTGTGCAAAGGAAAATATCCGTAAATTCAGTAAAAAGAACGGGTGGGAAGGACTATCAACAGACACTTATTTTGACAGTGTTATGATTTTTGATGTGAAAAAAGAATTTGATGTTACCTTTCTTACGCTTACCGGTAAAAATCCCGGAATGACTGTTCCCGGTAATTATTGTGCGGCATTGGAAGAAAGAACGTTGTTGTGTATGAGCCCTGAGTATTGCGAACAAGTATTGCCTGATGGCTCAGAAGAGCACTTTTATGATAAAATGATAACGCATGAAATTGCACATAAACTTCAAATAAACATTTTAAAAGGAGACGAAGGAGCAACAGGCCCGGTTTGGTTCTGCGAAGGATTTGCGATGTATGCTGCAAAGCAATTCGAGAATTCTGATATAGAACTTTCAAAAGATGAAATGATAAAGATAATCAAAAACCCAAAACAAGGGGATTATGAAAAATATGCTTTTATTTTTAGGTATCTGGTTGAAATAATACCATTGAAAGATCTTGTGGAAAAAGCCGGCAATAAGGATTTTAATGAAGAGATGGTTAATTATCTGATGTTGGAATAGTTGGTTAAATACCGTGGTTTATTCTTATTGGCCTGTTGTTGTCGTCAACTGCTGCAAAATAAAAAACTGCTTCAATTGCTTTTTCTCTTTTACCGGAATACATATCCTCTGAAAATACTTCTACTTTTATACCTGTTTTTAATTGTGAGACATTGCAGATATTTCCCGTTATTTCGACAATCTCTCCGGATTTTACAGGTTTTATAAATTTAAAGTTATCTGTAGAAACTGTAACGATTTTATGCCTTAAAAACCGCAGGGCCGTAATGTACGCAACTTCATCCATCCATTGCATTGCAATTCCTCCGAATAAAGTATCATGATCGTTCAGAGTTCCGGGAAATATAGCCCGGTATTGTTTCGTTTCAAAATCTTTTAATTCGTTCATATATTTTTTTTACAAAAGTAAAATTAATTTGCGAAATGAACAAATGTTCATTATCTTTGTAGTGAACAAATGTTTAATAAAAATGTCTCCAAGAATTAAAAGAAACAGAAAAGTTTTAAATCTGCCTTTAATAAAAGGATTTAAGCCTTATGGTCCTGAATCGGGGAGTGATAAAAAGGAGCCTGTTATATTACTTTACGAAGAATATGAAGCATTGAGATTGTGTGATTATGATATGTGTAATCATCTTGAGGCTTCGGCAATAATGAATATTTCAAGGCCGACATATACGCGTATATATGCTGCTGTAAGGCAAAAGATTGCAAAAGCTTTTGTTGAAGGCAGACAGATTGTTATTGAAGGAGGTAAGGTTTATTTTGATAGTGATTGGTATCATTGTGAGTCTTGTGGTTGTTATGCCAACAACCCGGATAAAGAAAAATCACTTGGTAATTGTCCGTTATGCGGAAGTTTGAATATTCATGAGTACGATTATGACAATGAAAATAATTTAACTGATGCCGAAGAGAGTTGTGACAATGTTTGTATTTGTCCGGAGTGTGGCTACGAGCAGGAACATCTCAGGGCAAGACCATGCAACTCAGATATTTGTCCTGAGTGCAATACTCCGATGGTGCGAAAAAATAATAATAAATAAACAGTAATAATATGAAAGTTGCAATTACATCAACAGGGAACAGCCTGGAGTCAAAGATTGATAAACGGTTCGGACGTTGTTCATTTTTTGTTATTTATGATACAGAAACAAAGTCTGTCGAGTTTATTCCCAATCCTAACAAAGATGCTGAAGAAGGAGCGGGGCCTGCATCTGTACAATTAGTGGCAACACGAAAAGCGGATAAAATAGTATCAGGAGAGTTTGGACTGAAGATCAAGCCTTTGCTTGACAGTTTAAAAATTCAGATGATAGTTTTAAAAGAACCTGAACGTACTGTTTCTGACATAATTGATTACTTAAATCATTAACTATAAAAAACTAATGACATGAAAATCGCGGTTCCTACTATCGGAGGTGTTCTTGATGAATACTTTGAGTCATGTGAGGTGTTTACAATCTTCACAACAGACGATTCTTTCAATATTACAGAATCAGAGCTCTTATATACGCCTCAGGGCTGCGATTGTAAAAATAATGTACCATTAATTATGCAGCAAAAGGGGGTTAAGTTTATGCTTGCTTTTGTAATGCCGGCACATGCAGACGGTACATGTGCAAAATATGGAATAGAAGTAGTTACTGGTTTTTCCGGGAATGTGCAGGATGTTGCAGAAAGATTTCTGAGTAGTAAAAAAACTAAATTATAACAATTAAACAATAATACAAAAATGCCGGGATTAAATCAACAAGGCCCGTCAGGACAAGGTCCTGGTACCGGGCAAAAAAAAGGAAGGTGTGCAGGTTTCGGGTTAAATAAAAAAAACAGAACAACTACACCGGATGATGTCAGGAGTGAAACATTTTGCTCAGGACAAAACAGAGTCGGTCGTGGTCAGCGACTACAAAAACGCTTAAGAGGTTGTATGCAGTAAAAGTATCATTTAATATATGATACCTGCCAGGTAAAACAGAATAAAAAACATAAATATGAATAAAATAATTGCGATTCCGATGGAAAACGGAATGCTTTGTGAACACTTCGGACATTGTCAGACATTTGCAATAGTCAAAGTGGAAAACAATAATATTGTAGAAATTAATGAGTTAATGCCGCCTGAACATGTGCCGGGATTATATCCGCGATGGGTTGCACAATTCGGGGTTACTGACGTAATTGCAGGCGGAATGGGGCAAAAGGCTGTAGAATTGTTTAACCAACAAAATATTAATGCTTTTGTGGGCGCTCCGGTTAAAAATGCAAAGGATTTGGTAACCGATTTTATAAATGATAAACTTAATCTTTCTGCAAACTATTGTAATCATGATCATGAACACGGGAACTGCGGGCATTAAAAAGCAAGTTGTGGGGGTAGGATGCAGGAGTTGTTTTTTACGTTTTTATCAAAGACTTTTTACTAAATTTAATACTTCTGAACAGATTCAGAAAGAGTTTCTGGAATATTTTGACATAGTAACAACAACGCTTGCTTTTGAATCTGCTCCAGAGGTTCAGCGCGATCTTAGCATGAAGTTTTGTAAACTAACGGGCATCGAAGATCTTTTTGTTGAAGAGAAACACATGTCAAATCTTAAGGCAACAGAGATTTATAATAAATGGAAGCCAATAATTTCTGAGTATGATGATGTGTTTAAAGCAACATTGCGGCTTGCAATTGCCGGTAACATTATGGACTATGGTGCAGGTGATTATTTTGATATTGAATCTGTTATAACAGAAGTTTTTCATGCTGAATTTGCGATAGATTATTCTCGTCTGCTTAAAGAAAAGATAAAATCATCTGAAAAAATATTATATCTTGGAGATAATGCCGGTGAAATAGTGTTTGATAAATTGTTTATTGAAACAAATTTGCAGGACAAAGTCGTTTATGTAGTTAAAGGCGGGCCTGTTTTGAATGATGTTACCATGGCTGATGCCGAAGCTGTAAACATGGAATCTGTTGCAAAAGTAATCACTAACGGATATAATGCTCCTTCAACCGTATTAAGCATGTGCAGTCCTGATTTTATGCATCATTTTAATTCAGCAGATTTGATAATTTCAAAAGGACAGGGCAATTTTGAAGGATTATGGAGTGAAAACGACAGCAGGGTTTTCTTTTTACTTATGACAAAATGTGACACAGTTTCGGACATTCTTGGCGTAAACAAAGGAAGTTTTGTTGTTATTAACGGAGGACACAGGTTTGAAAAATAAAAATATAAAAATAGCTGTTGCCAGCGGTAAAGGCGGAACAGGGAAAACATTGATTTCTACTAACTTGTTTTATGTACTGCAGCAATCAGGTCTCAATGTTAAGTTAATTGATTGTGATGCAGAAGAACCAAATGCAATGGCTTTTTTTTCGGGGAATTGTGAAAAACAGACAGATGTAACACAAAAGGTTCCGGTTATTGACGAAAGCAAGTGTACATATTGCAGTAAGTGCCATGATTATTGCTCCTACAATGCAATATTTATTTTACCTCCGGCAAAAATTATAAAAGTGATAGAAGAGTTGTGTCATGATTGTGGCGCTTGTTCTGTTGCCTGCGGGTTTAATGCTATAAGCGAAAAAGATGTTTCAGTCGGTACAGTCAGCAGCTATTCCATGTCAGAAAAAACATCGGTTATTGAAGCCAGGATGAAAGTGGGTGTTTTTTCTCCTGTTAATGTAATTAAGGCTGCAATAAAAGAAGCCGGAAATGATGGTGTTATAATTCTTGATTCTCCGCCCGGAACCTCGTGTCCTTTCATTCAGACAGTTACACATGCCGATTTTGTTATCCTGGTTACAGAGCCGACTCCTTTTGGGTTAAGCGATTTAAAGCAATCTGTCGAAACTCTTGAAACAATGGATAAACATTATGGTGTTATAGTAAACCGGTCTGGCATGGGAGACAGTCAGATTTACAATTATCTGGAGCAGAAGAAAATCCCGCTTTTAGCTGAAATACCTTTTGATAAAGAAATTGCCCTGAGATACTCAGGAGCAGAATTAATTACAAGAACAGATCCGGAGTGGCAACCGATGTTTACAGCACTGTTTGATTTAATAATTGAAGAATATGGAAATAGCGGTAATAAGCGGTAAAGGCGGCACGGGGAAAAGTAGTGTAAGCTCTGCTTTTGCAACATTATCAGAAATAATTGTATTGGCAGATTGCGATGTAGATGCAGCGAATTTATACCTTATTTTTAATCCTGAAAATGAGGAAGAGCAGGTTTATGCAGGAGGACAGAAAGCTGTTATTGACTATTCGCTGTGTGATAATTGCAGAGTTTGTCAGGATTATTGCAGATTCGATGCTATTTCTGTTGTAAATGGGAAAACAGTAATATCAGGAATTTTGTGTGACGGCTGTAAATTATGTTCACGCATTTGCCCCGAAAATGCTATTAAAATGATTGTTGAGAACAAGAGCAGAATGTTTTCCGGTAGTTTCAGAAATGGCAAAATGGTTTACGGGCGTTTAGCTCCCGGCGAAGAGAATTCCGGGAAACTGGTAAATCTGGTAAGGGAAAAGGCAAAGCAGATATCTCTTAAAAATGGACTGAATACAATAATTATTGACGGGCCTCCGGGTATAGGATGTCCGGTAATATCTTCGGTTACAGGCGTTGATAAAGTAGTTATTGTTACAGAACCAACAATTTCGGGACTTAATGATTTGAAAAGAGTACTTGAAATTACTTCAAAATTTAGTCTGAATACCTGGGTAATAATAAATAAATTCAACCTTAACCCGGATATGTCAAACCGTATAGAATCATATTGTAACAACTGCGACATTAAAATAGCCGGGAAATTACCATTTGAGCCAAAAGTTGTAGAAGCTATGATTAATTGTAAGAGTATAACGGAATGGGCTCCTGAATCTCATTTTACGAAGGAAATAATTTCAGCATATAAAATTATTACAAATGAATAAAGTTATGTCAGGTAAAGTACCTGTAATAAATCCAGACAGATGTATAAAATGTTCGAAATGTGTCAGTATCTGTCATGCGCAGGCAATTATAAACGAGCGTAGTCTTAGTTGTTCAAGATGCATAAAATATTGTATTGCAATGGAAGTTCCGTGTAATACGGATAATTATGTTTTCGATTATAAAAAATGTGATTCATGTGGCTTATGCGTTTTGGAGTGCGACCAGAATGCAATTTCAATGACAGACCATTTTGAAAAAGTGTAAAATAAAAAGGAATTCTATTGTTAATTACTTTATAAAACCGGATAAATAAGGCGTGGTATAAAACGAAAAAATAGTAAACAGAGACTTAAAATATATTTAAAAACAATTTAAAAATTAAAAAAATGAAATCAAATTCTCTTTGGACAAGAAAATTTCAATCCGTTGTAGATAACGGAAGAAATCACAGTATGGTAATTGATTTGCCTGAGGCAAAAGGCGGAATTAACAGTGGCCCTACAGCATTGGAATTATGCGTTATGAGCTTTAGCGGTTGCGTGGGGACAATTTTTGCAATGGTTGCAGAAAAGATGCGTTTAAGTTTTGATAAAATGGAAGTGGAAGTAAATGCAGAGCAGAAAAATAATGCACCTACAATTTCCGATATTCATTTTGTGCTTTCAATCAGAACAGAGGAAGAAAAAAATAAAATAGAAAAATGTCTTGATCATACGCTTAACACATGTCCGGTGGGAGTTCTTTTTAAACAGGCAGGTGTTGTAGTAACAAGTGAAATTAAATTTCTGTAATTATGACTGCATTTGAAAAAATCTCTTTTCCCGGAGTTAAGAAAGTTATTGTTGTGGCATCTGGAAAGGGAGGAGTCGGAAAATCAACAGTATCTGTAAATTTATCTGTAGCGTTGGCAAGACAGGGGCACAAAGTTGCTTTGGTGGATGCGGACATTTATGGACCATCAATACCGAAGATGCTTGGAATAGATAATGAAAGGCCGTTAGTTTCCACGTCCGGCGAAAAGGAAATAATGCTTCCTGTCGAAAAATTCGGTGTTAAGATAATGTCAATAGGTTTTTTTGTTACCAAAAGCCAGGGATTAATCTGGAGAGGGCCGATGGCAGCAAATGCCATGACTCAGCTTTTTGAAAATACTCAATGGGGCGATATAGATTATATGATTGTTGACTTTCCTCCGGGAACCGGAGATATACAACTTACAACAATACAGAAAATCAATCTGGCGGGAGTAATTCTGGTAACAACACCTCAGGAGATAGCGTTGAATGATGCAAGAAAAGCGGCATCAATGTTTCTTAATCCCGATCTGAATGTCCCTCTTCTTGGTGTTATTGAAAATATGTCATGGTTTACACCTAAACAACATCCTGACGAGAAATATTATATCTTCGGAAAGGATGGAGGAGCAGTTCTTGCAAAGGAATTGAACACAAAACTGCTGGGTCAGATACCTTTGGTTGCAGAAGTAGGAGAACTTGCCGAGAAAGGGCATAGCGTCTTTGGTCAGACAGATCAGGCTGTTATTAAAGCATTCGAAAAAATTGCCGAAGATAATATGTAGATTTATAATTGTACTTTTTTTAAAGTCAGGTTTGGATTTTTCGTTCAGGCAACATGCCCTGTAATGATTAAGAAGAACCTGATTTTTTTTATATTCTATCTCAGTTTTTTACAAATTTCCCATAAGGCTATTCCACCACTTACAGAAACGTTAAGAGAGTGCTTTGTCCCGTATTGCGGAATCTCCAGACAATAGTCACAGATATCAATTATTTCCTGATTTACACCGTTAACTTCGTTACCCAGAATCAAGGCAATTTTTTCGTCAGTAGCAGGATTAAAGCTGGTAATGTCAATACTCCCTTCTGCAATTTCAAGAACTGCAATTTTATATCCTTTTGATTTTAGTTCAGTAACTGCGGTCATTGTGCTTTCGTAATATTTCCAGCTTACTGTTTCTGTTGCCCCTAAAGCAGTTTTTTGAATATCGCGGTGTGGGGGAGTTCCGGTAATTCCGCATAAATATACAGCTTCGCAGGCAAAAGCGTCGCAGGTGCGGAAAACAGCTCCGGTATTGTGATGAGACCTTATATCATCAAGTACTGCTATTACCGGTAATTTTACAATCTCTTTATATTCTTCAGGACTTAAACGTCCTATTTCGTCTATTGGTAATTTTCTCATATTTAAATATTCATTGCCAGAAATGCCATTAATCCTACCGAATGAACAAATGCTTCTTCATCCAGATCAAATTCTGAATTGTGGAGCCCGATATTACCTTTCCCGTTTCCTGATATTCCCATTCTGTAGAAAACTGCGGGAATTTCTTTACCGTAATAAGCAAAATCTTCGGCAGTCATTCTTAATTCCATATTTTCGATGCTTTCGGCAGGCAAATATTCTCCTGCAATTTCAATCACTTTTTTTGTAAGTACAGGCTCATTATAAACGCTTGGGTATCCGTCTCTGATTTCAAGATTTGCCGTGCATTTGTTTGCTTTAGCCACCCTCTCTGCTATTTCTTTCAGATTTATTTTTATCTGTTTACGCAAGTCTTCGTCAAAAGTCCTCATTGTTCCGTCAGCCGATGCAACAGACGGAATAACATTTAAGACTCCGTCTGCAATCAGTCGTCCGAAAGCAATAATAAACGGCATATCAGACTTAAGGCCTTTTTGCATTTCTTTTACTTCGTGAATAAAATCAACGACTGCTAAAACAGTATCGCTTCTTTTTGCAGGTATAGCAGCATGTCCGCCAGTACCTTCGAATTTAACATATAGTTCATCAGTAGCAGCCATAAGATAGCCGGGAGCAAAACAAAAATGCCCTGTTTTCATTTCCGGTAAAACATGCTGTCCGATTATTTTTTTAATATCATATTTCTTTAACAATCCTTTTTCAACCAGAATTTTTGCTCCTCCCGGAATTTTTTCTTCTGCCGGTTGAAATACCAGAATTATCCGGCCGTGAATATGTTGTCTTAGTGTTTGCAGAATTATGGCCGTTCCCAAAAGTGATGCCGTGTGTGCGTCATGTCCGCAGGCATGCATCAAACCCGGCTTTTGAGATTTGTATTCACATGAGTTGATCTCATTTATCGGTAAAGCATCAATATCTGCACGTAAGCCTGTTGTCTCGCCGGGTAATCCGCCTTCAATTATTCCGATTACTGTGTTTTTACCAAAACTTTCGTCATAATTGATGCCGTTTTCAGAAAGTATGTGTTTGATATAAGCAGCAGTTTCAAACTCTTCAAAAGCTAATTCAGGATTTGTGTGAATATGCCTTCTTATTTCAATAACTTTAGCATGTATGTCTTTGCTCAGTTTTTTTATTTCCTGTTTATAGTCTGTCATTATTAATTATTTAGCTTACAGATTACTGAAATTATTTACCCAGCAGCATTTTTATTCCTGCCAGAATAATAAATATTGCAAAAATCTTTTTTAAAATGTCATCCGAAAGATTTATTGCAAGCTTTGACCCGAAAAAACTGCCGATAAAAAATGTGACAGCCAGAATAGATGCATATTTAATATTTATATGTCCGGCTTTGTAGTAATTTATAAATGCCAGAAGGCCTACAGGAAGTAACATAAATGCAGTACTTGTGCCCTGAGCCTGATGCTGTGTCATACCAAAAAAGAAAATTAATGACGGAATTACAACAATACCTCCTCCGACTCCGAACATTCCGCCCATCATACCTGTAATAAGTCCTATCGCAATTAATATTATCAAATCATTCATTTTCATTAGTTTAAATTATTTGACTGATGTTTATTCAGCCGGTTGTAACATATATGGTTTTTAAATTTGTTTTAAAAATCTGTACTCAGCGATAAATAGAACATTCTTGGTTGAATGACATTGTTGTCAATTCCCCATGCCCAGTCTGCACGTATAAAATAACCCAAAAGTTTGCTTCTTACACCAAAACCATAGCCTGAAACAACAGGGAAATTATCGTTGTGAATAATTACAGTTACAGGATAGTTGTCGTAATAATCGTTTTCGTAAGCATTGTCCCCGCTGAAAGGGTTAAGTCCGCTCCATGCGCTGCCGATATCAAAGAATCCTATGACCTGGAAGTTTTTGAAAAAACTGTTGTTTATCGGGCTTTTATAAATGTATGAGATAACAGGAAATCTTAATTCTGCATTTACAACTGCAAAGTTTGTTCCGTTGCGTATGTTTTGGGAGAATCCGCGCAGATTTGTTGCCACAGCCTGGTAAACATAATTTATATCAGGGTCTATTTTAATATCGGGATTAAAAGTAGGTGTTTTTGATGACAGATTTATCCAGTTGTCCATTCCTCCGAGATAGTAAATAAGTTTTGCGCTCCCGAATGATACGCTTGTTGCAAATCTTGCAGCAAAAATAAAGTTTTTGTGTATCGGCTGATAATAACGTAAATCACCTCCGAGAACAAATAAATCAGTTTTGCTTTTATCTATTTGTTTGTATGCTTCGCCAAATACCTTAAGTCTGGTTCCTGACAAAATATTTGTAATTAATTCTTTGGTGTTATCAAAAATATATTCACCTTTAATTCCGCCCCAATAATCATATTCATTCCCGGCAACCAGACTTTGGTAATCAATGGACAGATATGAGTCCTGATTCTGGCGCAGATTTGCAGTAAACTGAAAAGCGTCAACCTGAGAAAGAGGGTACCTTAAAATATAAAAAGCTTCGTGAGTAAAAGTCTTAACATAATAATCCCCGAGATAATTGTTAAGAACCTGACGATGCAGGATCAGTTGTTTATTCCAGCGCTTTTTAAGATTCTCAAAACCAAGCAGATATTCATTACTGTCAAAATTTCCCGAAAATCTGAAGCCTGCTGTAATTCTGTAATCTTCGAACATGTCAGAAGTCCCTACTTTAAAAATAGCATTAAACCCGGGATTAAAATAAAAGGCAGAGCCTGTAAATTTCTGGTATGAATTGCTTAAAAAACCGAAATCAACCTGACTTACCAGATAATTCGTGTAAAATGTCGTATGGTAACGGCTGGTTCGTGGTTCTTTGGCATTTCCGGCTGCATCATATTCTTCATTGTTGCTTTTTACAGTCTCCAGTAGTTTTGGCTCAAAATTATAATTATTAATATTGACAATATATGCGTCAGGATTTGCAGGAACATTGTTAATGCTGTCGCTTTTTTGCTCAGTTTGCTCAGGAATTTGTTTAACATCCTGTTTATCAATATCTTTTTCGAAAGCTTTTCTTACAGTAGTTTTTTCGGCATTGCTTATCTTTGCCGGTAACTTTTCGTTGTAAATCAGTCTGTATTTATAATCGGATAAATACAGCATAGTGTTTGCCGGACTGAATTTATCAGGGTTATATTCCAGAATATTATTTTTATAATTTGTAAGCTGATTTTTGTCCAGAAAGAATCTGTAATGTGTTACAGTGTCTATAAAGCTTATTGCAGAGTCTATCTCAGCACTGTAGAGGTTTTTTATCCCGCTTTCGTCAGAAAGATAAGTATAGGTTTTGTTTTTTAAATCGGGAAATTCTTCATGCACATACTCAGATTCGGTTACCTGTTCAATTTCTTTTGTTTTTACGTCATAAATAAAAATATCGCAGTACTTCTGTGTAGGCACAATGTTGTTTCTTCTGCTGCCGAGAACTTCTCCTTTCCGTTTTGAACTAAAGACGATTTGTTCAGATCTGTTAACATACATGGGAGAGTAGTCATCAGCATTGTCCTGAGTAATATTTACAAGTGTATTTGCAAGAATGTTAAATATGAAAATATCGGATTGGCCGTTGTTGAAACCTGCAATAACAAGGCTTAGTCCGTCATGGGAATAATCAAAAGAGTTTACTTTTTCCAGAGCCGCCATTTCAATTTCTTTTATCTCTTTGGTTTCCAGATTGTAGGTAGTGTAATATATCTGGCCTTTTTTCTCTATCATAAACCCCAACATTTTTCCGGAAGGGTGCCATTTTATGACAGGGTAGGAGTAATCAGTTATCTGGTCAAGTTTGTGCTCTCTTTTAAAAATAACAGAAGTCTTTCCGGTTGGTAAATCTTTAATTTTAATCCGGTATTTTCCCTGGTTGTTTTCTGCCCATGCTATTTTGTCTGCGTTATTGCTGTATTGTATCTGATAATATTTTATATTTTTCTTAGACCTTTTATTCTCGGTTATTCCTTCAGGTTCCTGAGTTTTAAATCCGTAAGACTGATATTGAATTTTGTAATAATCAGTCATGTCTTTTTGCAACATTGCCATTGAAATTCCCAAAACATAGAGAAATCCGCTTTCCGGATTCTTTGTAACACGGGTAAGGTAAACAATGTTAGGGATTACCTGTTCGCCGTACGTTCTGGCTACATAGTTCCATATCGCATGGCCTGCAATTCCGGCATCTTCTCCGCTAAGTTGGTTAAAATTGTCAAATTTGCCGGCATTAATAGCATTACGGGTCATGTTTTCGGCATCGGAATTCCATTCTTCGGAACAGAATTTCAGTAATCCGTCAACATACCACTCCGGGATACTGATTAAAGTGCTGTTCGCTAATTTTGATGAAAAATCTGAACCATAAAGCAGTTCATTAAGAAAAATATTGGCAACTGCTGTTTTTATTTGTTCTTCGAGACTGCTCATGTCGCCTTCGATAAACAAAAACGCGATATTATCAACTACTTTTGTAACTCCTCCTATATTGTATTGCTCGTCTCCTGTATTAAGTCCGATATTACTTTGTCTGAAATCGGAAAGATTCTGATAAATGACAAATACAATACGTTGTTTCAACTGGTGCTCAAAAAAAACGGCTGATTCGCTTATAGCTTTGTTTGCAATTGTTGCGGTGTTAAGAGCAACATCTTTACTGCCGGCATAAAAGTAAGTGTCAAATTCCTGAAAACGGAAATAGTACCATTCGAATTCATCAAACTGAACACGGTTCTTTCCGAACTTCATCTGATGCCCGTTATAAAACTGAGCAGACACATCTGCAGATATGTATGTCAGTAAAAAAACAAGTAATATTTTTACAATTCTTTTCAAATTTCTGCAAAAAATAATGGCTGCAAATTACAAAAAATATTTATTTATTCCTTTTTTTTCTGCGTTAGGTTTAATGTCTTTTTCTATCTTTGTTACAACATTATAAAAGCAATAACATGAAAAAGATACTTTTAGTTTTTGTCTGTGCAATTTTTTTTACAGGAGCTTTTGCTCAGAATCAGGATTCGGTACCTAAAAATGTTAAAACAGGCTGGAATTTCGGCCTTTTACCTGTAGTCTCATACAATTCTGATTTAGGTTTTCAGTATGGGGTTCTTACAAATTTTTATAACTATGGAGATGGCTCAACTTTTCCGAAATACAAACATTCTATTTATGCTGAGGTAAGCAGATATACCAAAGGATCCGGTATTTATAGGCTGTTTTACGATTCAGAGTTTTTAATCCCTAAAATACGATTGACGGCAGACTTATCTTATTTGCCCGATCAGGCTTTGGATTTCTTTGGTTTTAACGGCTATGATGCTGTTTATAACCCTGATTTTAAAAACGATACGTCAGCAGATTATCGTACCAGAATGTATTATAAACATCAGAGAAATATCTTAAGATTTAAAATTGATTTTCAGGGAGGAACAGGCGTTAAAAATCTTAATTGGGTTTTGGGATATAATTTTATGGATATTGAAATCGGGTCTGTTCCGATAGACAAATTAAACGAAGGGAAAGATTCTGCGGAAATGCTGCCGGCAGTAAACAGTTTGTATGATGATTATCTGGACTGGGGGATAATTTCTCCGCGTGAAGCAACAGGAGGAATCCATAATAGTGTAAAAGCAGGACTTGTTTATGACTCACGGGATAATGAGCCATGCCCGATGAAAGGTATCTGGTCCGAAGTGGTTTTATTTAACAGTTTCAGTAAGGATTTTACATTTGGCAAATTTGCAGCAACACACCGTCAGTATTTTACAATTATTCCTGAGGATTTGTCATTTGCTTACCGTGTAGGTTATCAGGGAATAGTTTACGGAGAAGCACCGTTTTATTTATTACCTTATATGATTTATTCATATATGCCGTCTTCAACTGTTGACGGTTTGGGCGGAAGCAAGTCTGTACGCGGAATGATCAGAAATCGCACGGTAGGGACGGGGATGGCTTTTGCTAATTTTGAATTCAGATATAAGTTTGCAAGATTCCGGTTTATAGGTCAAAACTGGTATGCCGCATTAAATCCGTTTCTGGACGGAGGTATTGTTGTTCAGAAAGTACATATTAATAAAACGGGAATTCCTAATACTGTGGATCAGTCACAATATTTTTCGGATGATGCAGAAACATTCCACTGGACTTATGGCTGCGGATTGCATTTGTCAATGAACGAAAATTTTGTTATCGCTGCCGACATTGGATTGCCGGTTAATAAAGCGGACGGTAAAATGGGCGTTTATATCGGAATGAACTGGTTGTTTTAAAATAGGCCGGAAGTCTGAAGACGGGAGACCGAAGACTAAAAAAAAATCATTTGCTTCGGCAAATGATTTTTTTTATTTTAGATCGTAGCTTTTTAACGGTTCTGGGTCTTATTATGACTTAACATTTTCAGACTTCCGACTCCGGTCTTCCGTCTTCGTTTTAGTTAACTTTGTACTTCATGTCTCCGTTTTCCAGGAAAGCAATAATCTGATTGATTGCAGCAATACCGGCATTTATATTGGCTTCTTCGGTTTGAGCACCCATCTTCTTTGGTGTAAAGAAGAATCTTCCGCTGAATTTTTCTTCAAAAACATGAGCACAATCAGGAGCAATGTCAGATAAATATCTGAAATCATTTCTTTCTGTCATAATTGCCAGAAGATCATCTTCGTGAATAACTTCTTTTCTTGCAGTATTTACTAAAACAGCACCTTTAGGCATTACAGAAAGCAAATCTTTATTGATTGACTTTTTGGTTTTTTCGTTAGCCGGGATGTGTAAAGAAACGTACTGGCATTTTTTGTAAAGTTCTTCAACAGAATGAACAGGAGTAATTCCGTCGGCTTCGATATCGCTGTCTTTTAAAAACGGATCGAATGCAAAAAGTTTCATGCCAAATCCTTTTGCAATTTGAGCAACATATTTACCAACATTACCATAGGCATGTATTCCCAATGTTTTACCTCTTAACTCACTACCTGTTTTACCATCGAAACCACCTCTGGCACTGTAAACCATCATGCCGAATGCTAATTCTGCCACAGCATTTGAGTTCTGACCCGGAGTGTTCATAGCAACCACACCTTTTTCTGTTGCGGCAGAAAGGTCGATATTATCGTATCCGGCACCTGCTCTTACAACTATTTTAAGATTTTTTGCAGCATTCATTACGTCTCTGTCTGCAATGTCACTTCTTATGATCATGGCATCAACATCGGCAACAGCTTCGAGCAATTGCTCTTTACTTGTGTACTTTTCGAGTTTAACAACTTCGTATCCGGCATTTTTTCCAATAGATTCAATGCTTTCCACAGCTTCTTTAGCAAATGGTTTGTCAGTTGCAATCAATACTTTTTTCATATCTCAAGATTTAAATTTTTACATTATTATTTCTAACAAAGATATTTAATACTAAATGATTTTCAAAGTCTTAAAATATATTTTTAAGCAGGTTTGTTGTAATATTTGTATTTTTGAATTTAAAAAATCTGGTTATGAAGTTTCATTCTGCAGTATTATTTGTAAAAGACATTGTTGTTTCTTTAAAGTTTTATTCCGAAAATCTGGGGCTCAAAACAGAGCATGATTTCGGAACCAATGTTATTCTCGAAGGAGGTCTTACTCTTTGGCAAATGTCAGATAAGCATATAATTTCTGAAAAGTGCAGAGTTGGTGGTTCATCCCAGCGTTTTGAACTGTATTTTGAGGATGAGAATCTGGAATCGCTTTATTCAAAACTATCTGAAAATAAAATTGAATTTCTGCATGCAATTCATGAAGAACCCTGGGGACAGAGGACAATGCGCTTTTTTGACCCTGACAGACATCTTATCGAAATAGGAGAGCCTTTGGAAGTTTTTATTTCAAATATGTTTAAAAGCGGAATGACTGCAGAGCAGATATTTGCAAAAAGCGGAGTGCCGGTTAAGACGATTATGTCAATTACAGGGCTTTTGTAAATAAGATTTTGGTCATTCTTTATTGGATATTCTTTATTGAATATTCATCATTGGACATTCTTCACTTAACATTCTTCGCTATGATTTTTTATTCAAAGCACTAAAGGCTATTACCCCGGAAAAATCTTCGTTTTCGCATGTTATAAAGCCGATATATAAACAAAAAAAGATGCTGCAAAAACAGCATCTTTCCAATAATATAAAAAAGTATTTATTATTCTTTTACTTCATTTACCGGTTCTTCGGCTTTTTCCGGTTCTTCTTCAGTGGCTTTTTCAGCAGCTTCTTCAGCTTTAATATTTTCCTTAACAAATATTTTGTGCTCAATAAGTGTGTTATACCAGTTTACAAGTTTTTTTGCATCTGAAACATATACTCTGTCTTTGTCAAAATCAGGCAGAATTTCTTCCATAAAATCCATCAGTTCCCGGTTTGTAGCCTTACCGGACAGTACAGTCTTTCCGTCGTATTTTTCGAAAATACTGAGAAATACCTGACGCAATGAAATATCTTCATCGTAAGTGTAAATTGCAACATCTTCCAAAGTGGAAATTCTTGATGTCGCAAATGCCGGCATGCGTTTCCCTGTGCTGAGTGATTCTACAATTACATTGTTTTTCCCTTTTGAGACCAGTTTATATAGTCCCGGCTGTCCTGCTATTGCTAAAATTCCTTCTAAAAACATATAATTTTAATTTAAGGCTACAAATGTAATATTTGTAATTAATACTAAAAATATTTTTGCGGCTAAATTTGTCACAAATTTAATGCCACATACTAAAATTTAACTCGTTGATATTCAGTCTTGTATGTTATGGTACAAGTTTTTATTAACATAATATACTTATAAATCACACAATATTCCTTTCCCTTTTTATCCTTTCATAAGCATCATTAAGAGTCTGAAATTTTTCTTTGGCGGCATTCTGAATATCTTCTCCCATATTTGATACTTTATCCGGGTGATATTTAACTGCCATTGAACGATATGCTTTCTTTATTTCGTCATTTGTTGAAGATTTTGAAACCCCCAGAATTTCGTAAGCTGAGTCAGTTTCTCTGACAAACATAGATTTTACAGAATTGTGATCTCTGGCAGAGAGGCCTATCTTCATTGCTATTTCTTCAATAATTCTTATTTCGGATTCGTGTACTTCTCCGTCTGCAGCAGCAATACCATACAAATAATGAATTATCTGAAGTTTTAGCGGGTTGTTCATATTGAACCTTACCTGATGGCAAACATCATCAAGAGGAATGTCTTTTTCAAGCAGTTCTTTCAAAACCTGCAGGGATTCAAGAGTTTGTTGTTCCCCGAAGTTATTTTTAAGAAATGTTTTTACAAATTCAAGCTCACTTTTTTTAATAATTTTATCTGCTTTCATTACAGCAGCAGACAAAACAAGAAATGTAAGAATAAAATCGCCTCTCTGGGTTCCTTTGTTCAGGCTTGTTTTGGAAGAGCTAACGGTTGCGATGTCGAAGAAAGAGCCCAGAAAAAAGCCTAATAAAGCTCCTATTGGTCCGCCAAATGCCCAGCCAAGGCCGCCGCCTATCCATTTACCGAGTTTTACCATTTAATTTAATTTTTTCTATTATTTCCAGACTTTGCAATATTAATGAATCAGATTCATTATTTAAAATTCTGAAGTCTGTAATATTATCTTTTGATTGTTTTTTTAACTGGACATTAATCCTTTTTATTGCCTCCTCAGTCGATATTTTATCCCTGTTTGCAATTCTTTCCGCGCTGGTTTTTATATCTGATTCTACCGATATCGTGTAATCCAGAATATCCTGAATATTTGCTTCGAAAAGCAAAGCAGATTCAATAGCAACAATTCCGGTGTTTTGATTTTGTGCCCAGTTTATAAAGTCCGTATTAACTTCGGGATGAACAATTGAGTTAACAAACAGTCTTGATTCTTCATTATTGAAAATAATACCTGCAAGGAATGCTTTGTTAAGTTCTCCGTTTACGTATGTTTCTGCTCCGAATTTATTGGTAAGAGCTGCAATAATTTCAGGATTTGAGTTCATAAGAATTTTTGCCTGTGTGTCTGCATTGTAAACAGGTATTCCTGTTGTTTCAAATATTGATGCAACAACAGATTTTCCGGATCCTATAAGTCCTGTTATGCCAGCCTTAATCATTTTTATTTTTTCCTTTCGAGGATGTATTCAATGCTGATAGGGTTGGTTTTTGTAATTTCCAGATATGGGTTGACAGAAGTAATTTCAATACCTATCTTATTGTTTTTTTTCTCTTTAAAGTTCACTATGGCTTCAAAATTTGATTTGTCAATTTTATCATAAAGACTAAGCGGAACTTTGTAAAATATTGTAACTTTATCGGGCATTAGCTGATAATTAAGGGAATCCGGGAAATTGGCAGTGGAAATATTCGTTTCAAGACTTGTTTCCGTGTATTTCTCGACCGGAATATTCAGCAATATTTTGGATTTGGAGAAACTTATTTCACTTATGCTGTTAAGCTTAAGTTCTCTTATATGGCTTTCTCCGACTACCCCCAGGTTTGTATTTTCGCAACTGACATATTTTACAGTATCAGTAATATGTTTTGGCCCGTATATAAAAACAGAATCGGGAGTCGTGCTGATTTTTCCTGTCATAATATATTCAGGATCAACGCTAAAATCAGGATTTGCAACTACCGGAACTTTTTTTGAATGAGAATCGGCAAGATCAAAGAACAAAGTATCGGGTTTTACCCCGGTAACATGTATGTTCGCACCAAACCTGATACTTAAAAACGGAATGAGGTCTTTGGTAAGGATATAACTTTTTAACGGGTTATTCTCGTTACGGTGAAAAACAATAGGTTTTTCTTTATCTGCAAAGTCTATAACTACAGGAAGCTTTACATGCTCCAGTTTTTCACGAAGCAGATTATACCCGTGTCCATTAATCATAACGATTAAGTCTGACGGGTTTTCTTTACTTAAATTTGCCTTTGGCGGAAGATTTTCAAACTTATACGGGATAATCATGTCAGTGTCATATTCTTTATTTATGGCATTTAAAAACCATAAAAATGAAGATATCATGACAAAAAACAGGAAAACAAAAATATTGCGGTTCTTAAATTGTTTTACAATATAAGCCGCAATATTTGTTTTGTGTTTTACATCTTCGCTCATTGAGCAAAATTATTTTACCGGTGGAGCAATGTCGGCAGGAGATGCAACGACAGAAGCTTTGTCAATCTTAACTTTTACGTTAGTGTCAATTTCAACAAAAAGATATGTGTCATGAACCTCGGCAATTCTACCATAAATACCACCTGCGGTAATAACTTTATCTCCTTTTTGTAACCCGTCACGGAATTTTTTAGCTTCTTTCTGTCTCTTCATCTGGGGACGAATCATGAAAAAGTAAAAAACTGCAACAATTAAAACAAGGAAAATAATTGAGCTGTAAGGGCTTTGGCCTTCGCCTCCCTGTGGAGCCATTAAAAATAATTGATTCATAAAATTCAGTTTATTTGAGTGTTAATTAATTACTTCACAACGAATAAACAACTCCATAACATTTGGTTGAGTATTCGAATATACTTTTGCCGATTTGGTTTGTTTGCCGTCACGGTTTGATGAGTCAAAAACCAATTCGATTGTTCCTGTTTGTCCTGGTTTAATGGGCTCTTTTGTCCATTTGGGAACAGTACAGCCACAAGATGCTTTAACGTTTGAAATTATAAGATTCCCGTCGCCGTTATTTTTAAAGACAAAACTGTGCGAAACTTTTTCTCCCTGAATAACTGTTCCGAAGTTATATTCGGTTTCTTCAAAGTCAATAGTCGGCAAACCTCCGTTCTTTCCGTTTTCTCCGTCAGCAGTGGCAGAATTTGTAATGTTGTATTCTCCGCCGGTCTTTTTATCACCGTTATTACATGAATACAAAGAAGATAATAGTAATAATCCGAAAATAAAAATGTAAGTCCTCATAACAAAAAATCATTTTTAATTAATGCAAAGATAATATTTTTAAGCACTGTTTATTTTATTTATTAATTCAAAAATATTAAAACATTGTTAAAATACCGGAATTACAATTATTGAACAAGCCCCAGACCCGATTTATTCAGTTTGCCTGACGATTTTAGTTCGCTGTATATCTTGTCCAGAATTCCATTAATAAAGACACTGCTTTTATCGGTACTGTAGAACTTTGCTATATCCAGATACTCATTAATAGTTACTTTAACCGGCATATCAGGAATTTGTGTCATTTCTCCCAATGCCAGATGCAGAATAACCCTGTCGAGAAAAGCTATACGTTCGAGTTCCCATTTTTTTAACGAGTCGAGGATGATCTTGTCAAATTCATCTTTGTTTAAAGCGGTACGCTTTATCAATATCTTTCCGAATTCTTCGTCATCTTCATTTTTGTAAACAGCAGGGAGCTTGAAATTCTCAATATTCTTATCGTCATATTTCTTAATATTCTGAATAAGATTACTGCACAAAAACTCAAGATCATCATTCCAGTAAATACTCTGTTCTTCCAGAATTTCTTCGAGGCGGGAATTGTAGATTATGTTTTTGGAGATAATCTTGTTTATTATTTCGTAATCCTGACGAATGGAAATTTCCGGATCACTCATGTAGTCTCTGTAATATTGAGCATTGCTTATCTGTTGCCACAACGATTTAATAAACTCAGGATATTCACTCCAGTTTAAATCCATATTCGACATGGCTTTTGTTATTGCGGAATCGTTTAAAAATGCTGCAATTATTCTATTGTTAATAAATTTTGTATTTGGATTTATTTCTTCCTTTGTAGGAATATATTTATTCCTTCCGATTTCAATTCTTGCTCCGGCAAAATCAAAAACTTTGATTAGTAAACAATGCAGATGAACAAATAGCTGATAAGATTGATTTATATTCCATTCAAGTTCTTTCTGAACAGAACTTATATTCCGGTTGTCTCCGTCCTGCAAAAAGGCGTAATATGTCTGCATTGCCTTTATCCTTACTAACCTGCGGCTAATCATGTTAAAGTACTTTAGAATTAAGGGCACAAAAATAAATATTTATTCTGTAATCAGCAGAAAAAAATATTGTTATTTTCTGAGATTCGGTTTATGGTGAGTTATCTTATTCTTTACCCGAATTTATTTAGCTTATTGTACAATAATACAGAATAAAGCAAGATGACCGTTGCCGGAAAATAACCGGAAATCTCTCGAAATTTACCTGGCCACTTACATTATAAATCAGCCGGATTTAATGATACGGACTGTCTGTTATCGTTTAAAAATGTAATTAAAATCATATTTATTGTAAAAAAAAATCTAAAAATGTAATATGTATAAAATTTTTTATTTAAATTTGTAATGAACAATAAAACCATGTTTGTATGGATGGCACTGAAAAAAGGAGAGAAGAGATTTATTCGGTTTCGATCAGAGCAGGAAAGAGGACTTATTTTTTTGATGTTAAGGAAACTCGTCAGGGGGATTTCTACCTGACTATCACTGAAAGTAAGAAAGTTTTTGATAAAGACGGAAATTCGCATTTTGAGAAACACAAAGTTTTTCTTTATAAAGAAGATTTTGAAAAGTTTATCAATGGTTATGATGATGCCGTAGGCTATATCAGAGAACACAGACCTGAATATTTTGAAGCAAAATTTCAGGAAGAAGGACAGGGCGCTGACACTGAAATATCAGATATAAACTATGCAGAAGAGGACATAAGAAAAGAGGAATAATCAGTACTTTTTATAAACCAGATCAACAATTTTTTTAAGTTTAAAGGCATCGGTATCATCGAAAGCTTTTAACCTGTCACTGTCAATGTCCAGAACTCCGGTGATTTTTTCGCCATTAAATAAAGGTATTACAATCTCCGATTTACTCAGAGGGTTACATGCAATATGCCCTTCAAAGTCATGAACATCGTCAACAACTACAGCCTCTGCTGTATTTATCCCTGCCCAGCAAACTCCGGTATTCTTTCTTAATCTCAGACAAGCAAGGGGGCCTTGATAGCAGGCAACTTCCAGTTCATTATCATCAGTTAAAAGATAAAAACCTGTCCAGAAACAGAAGTCAAATTTATGATGCAGAACAGCGCAAATTGTCGCCATACGACTTGCCGGGTTTTCAACTTTCTTTGTGAGTTCTTCAATCTGAGAATATATTCTATCGTATTTTTGTTCTTTGTTTTTCATAATATTTTTATTAGTTTGAAGACAGGAGACTGAAGCCGGCTGGCTTAAAGTTTTTTTGTCAGAAGCTTACAGTATTTAAACTTTTGTCCGCCCGTATTCTGCCTTACTGCTTCGGTTTTATTATTTATTCTTTTTTGAGAAAAGTCTTTTTAACCAACACTTCTTTTTGACAGTTTCTACAGAAGTACTGTCTGCTTTTGCCGGTTCAGATCCGTTGGCTGTACTGTAAAATGTACGTTCGTTTTTTTGAAATACTCTAGGGTAAAGCTGGTTTTTATTAATCCCCATTCCTCCGAATTCAAAACTCAGGACGTTTTTACAAACACTGCGTGCGAAACTTTCGGTACTGAATTCCGAGATGCCGTCGTCGCGGTTTACTTTATAATCATCCGAAACAGTTTCCATTTTTGAACTATAGTTTTTCGATATTTTCATTATGCTTTGAAAATAGGAATCAATGTAAGCATTCCATAATCCTTTTTTCAGGCTGACCGAAGTGTTATATTGTTTTAAATCAAATGAGTCAGGGATAGAAGGGGCATATTCATAAGAAAAGCCCGGCGGGTTTATTTCTTCCCCGTTATATGAAATTTCTGTTGTAATACTGTTATTCCAGTTAGTAAGGCTGAAGTCCGATTTTAAAGTGTCGGCGGTAGCAGATTTTTTCCAGCACGATAAAAGCTTGATGCTTCTTACAGATTCCATTGCTCTCGTGTTGCTTACTTCAAAATCTTTACGGTAATATTCGGCTGTTACAGTAAAATTCGAGTCCTGCCCGGAAGATGGGGTGTATTTTATCAAAACCACTGTTTCTCCGTTAGTGTTTTCATCTGTACTTAAAACCTGATATGATTTATCGTCTATCCATGCACTTGCAGTTATTTTTCCAAGTTCTTCAACGTCCTGTTTTGAAACAAACCACCGGTATTCTTCAGAATTTTTCTCAAAATAGTCAGAAGCATAATATATTTGAGATTCTTCAAACATTACTGCCATAGTAATTGCTCTGTTTATTGCCACATCTTTTGCAAGAGCCTTGTCTGTCATGCGCGGATCGGAGATACCGATAGCATAAATCTCGTTGTTCCCGGCCGGATATGGCAAATCTTCCACCCAGTCGGGCAAGACATAATATTGTGCATTTAATGCAGAAAAACTGATACAGAGAATAAAAAATGTCAATATTTGCTTCATACAAATTATCTTTGTGTTTTCAAATTTAAAATAATGGCTAAAATTGCAAAAAAAATCAATATCATTACACTCGGGTGTTCCAAAAATCTTGTTGACTCGGAACAATTTGCCTCTCAGGCTGTAATTGCAGGTTATCAGGTTGTTCATAATTCTCAAAATTCAGATTTTGACATTGCATTTGTAAACACCTGCGGTTTCATTAATGATGCCAAAGAGGAATCAATCAACACAATTCTTGAACTTGTTGATTTAAAAAATAATAAAAAACTTGAGAAAATCGTTGTGTTTGGCTGTCTTGCGGAGCGTTATACGGATGAATTAAAAGCTGAAATTCCCGAAGTTGATGTGTTTGCAGGAAACTATGATTTGCAAAAATTAATGGAAACTATAGAATCGGATGGAGATGAAAAAAACTATGACAGGATTTTTGATTCGGCAGGACATTATGCTTATTTAAAAATTGCGGAAGGCTGTAACCGTAGCTGTGCTTTTTGTGCTATCCCTTTATTTAAAGGTAAGTTTGTTTCCCGCGATATGTCTGAAATTATTAAAGAAGCAGAATTTCTGGCAGCAAAAGGAGTGAAGGAACTTATTTTAATTGCTCAGGATCTTAGTTTTTACGGGTATGACTTTGATAAGCAGTTGTTACTGCCGGAGCTTGTCGAAAAATTAAGTCTGATTGACGGAATTGAGTGGATTCGCTTACATTATTTATATCCGTTTATGTTCCCGGAGAGATTACTTGATGTGATTGCCGGAAATCCGAAAGTTTGCAAGTATATAGATATTCCACTTCAGCATATATCCGATAAGGTTCTTAAAGCAATGAACCGCGGTGGAACAAAACATGAAACTATTGCACTTCTTGATAAAATAAGATTACAGATTCCCGGTGCCGTTATCCGTACAACTATGCTTGTCGGCCATCCCGGAGAAGGAGAGGCTGAGTTTGAGGAATTGCTTGAATTTGTAAAAGAGCAAAAGTTTGACAGGTTGGGAGTCTTTACATATTCGGAAGAAGAAGGAACACGGGCAGCTGCAAATTTCGAAGATTCGATTCCTCAGGAAATTAAAGATGAGCGTGCGCAGATACTGATGGATGTTCAGCGTGACATTTCGGCAGAATTAAACGTGGCAAGAACAGGAAAAATTTTTAAAGTAATAATTGATCGTAAAGAGCTTGATTATTTTGTAGGCAGAACAGAATATGATTCGGTAGAGGTTGATAATGAGGTTATAATAACGACAAAAGAAGAATTGCAGCCGGGCAGCTTCTGTAATGTGAAAATAAACAGTTCGGGCGATTATGAACTATTCGGCGAAAAAATCTGAAATTTATTTTGCATAATGCCAAAAAGGTTTTATCTTTGCAGCCCTAAACGGACTAGTAGCTCAATTGGATAGAGCATCTGACTACGGATCAGAAGGTTGGGGGTTCGACTCCTCCCTAGTTCACAAAGCCCGACAGAAATGCCGGGCTTTGTTTTTGTGTTAATATCAAAGGTTATATTATTTTTGCATATATAATGCATTACTATGGAAATAAATATTTTTGAAATTGCCGGAAAAACTTTTGCAGAGATAAATGCTGCTGAAATTGTGATAAAAACAGTTCAGGATGCTCTTGATTTAATGGCAAACTGCCGTTATCAGGGTTCGGATTTGCTGATAATGCAGAAAGAACAGTTTGGCGAAGAGTTTTTTGATCTTAAGACTAAGATTGCCGGTGAAATTCTGCAAAAATTTTCCAACTACAGGTGCCGACTGGCAATTATCGGTGATTATACGAATATTCAGAGCAAAAGCCTGAGGGACTTTATTTACGAAAGCAATAAAGTCGGGCGAATTTGTTTTGTCGGAACAAAAGACGAGGCTGTAGCCAACCTGAGTGCTTAGCAAATATATTGTTTAACCGGAGTTAAATCTGAAAGTAAAAACATGAGAACATTAGGAAATATAGTCTGGCATATCTTATTTTTAGGCTTTATACTTTCATTTATTACTTTTATTGCAGGAGGATTGTTTGTCTTGACCGTTGCAGGAGCTCCTGTCGGTTTAGGATTAATTCAGTTGTCAAAATTTTATCTGGCTCCGTTTTCAAACGAAATGCTCAGCAAACGTGATTTAAACATTGATCAGAATAAACTGTGGAAAGCTTACGGTATTATAGTTCAGATATTGTATTTTCCGTTAGGATTAATTCTGGCAATAACTGTAATTACCCAGATTGTAGGGTTGTTTGTTTCCATTATAGGAATTCCGGCAGCAATAGCTTTATCAAAATCGTTGGGAACCTGTTTTAATCCGGTAAACAAAGTTTGTGTGCCGCGAACATATATTAATAGTAAAAGATAAAAAGACTGTTTACAGTTTAAAATATTACATTATATTTGAATCCCAAAACTACTATATGGTTTTTAATGGCATAGAGTAATTCATCGTTTAATTTGTATTGAAATTGAAGAACCAGATTGTACATACAAAAAACAACCGGCCTTCTTGTATAGGCTATGATGATGTATGGTTAATGATTTCTTCAGAAGAATCACATGCTGACTTTGAATCATTATTGTATCACACCAAAAGTTTTTACAAATCAGGGACGAATGGATATGCTGCAATTCCTTTAAATTCAATAAAAGAAATTCAATATTTTTCAAAACATTCAGAGTTTTTTATCCGGTACATATCACCCAAATCCCAAAAATTAAAAAAATATAACCTTCGTATCGGTGATGATGATATAAGGACTAAGTTTTGTTCTTCTTTAGCAAACGAGTGTTCTTTATTTTCCGGAAATAAAATTGTAAGTCCGTTTGCTAAATTACTTACTAATATAATCTCCATTCTGATAACAGCAGTTTTGACTTATTCCGCTTATTATATTGCAAGCGGCGAAGAAGTGCATCACCGAAAAGCTTCGGTTAGATTAGTCGCGGAAATTCTGCAAATTATTGGCCCTGAATTCGTTATTCCTGCCGGCGGATTAATCGCTATGTATTTTGTTTACAGAATAATAAAAAATTATATAAACCCAACAGAAAAGATAATTTATAAATAACAAAATCTGAAATTATGAACTACGAAAAATTAAAAAGTATTTTATTTAAATCAAATGTCAAAGTATTAATTATAGGAATAGTAATATTGGTTATGGGCGTTTTGGCAGCTCTGTTCCCGTTTATTTCAGAATCTTTTCATGGGAGCACAACAGCACTGGTTATAATTGGCGGAATATTTGCCCTTCTTGGGCTGCTTGCTTTAAAAAATGTTTTTCCGGCAGCAATTAAGGCAAAATCAGGTAAGCACCCGTTGCTAAAAGCTATTAAAGAAGGGCAGAAAGATTATCTTGTCTGGGTTTATAAAAAACAAATTGATACAACCCTTGGTAGCGGGGGAGCAACCATCGCGAGCAGTTATAATATTGCTTACTTTACTAAAGACTGTAAAGGAAAAGGCGGAGAATTGGTATTAAGCCGTAAAGATTCTTCAGATGATTTAATAGATTACCTTTGTACTCAGTTTGATATCCCGTATTTAGGTTATGCAGATGATACAAGAGAGGCTGTTAACATTTATTTTGAAACCAAAGGTTGGAAAAAGTTGTAAAATACCACAAGTAATACAAGGTTAAAAGTGTTAAAGCTACTTTTACATTAAACGGTAAATATCCGCTATGAATTAATACAAGTGTGAGAATGATTTGCAGGGGAAAAATATTATTTGTCTTTTTTATTTTTAGTTCTTTAATTTCTCAAGGGCAAAAAAGTATTGCAATTTATGGAACCGTTGATTTGTTGGAAAACCCGCATAAATCACTGATATTATCAAAACATGTTGAAGACAGTGTTACATACATAATGTATGAAGAGTCTCCTGTGAGTTGTCTTTCGCCAAAAATTGACAGTCTTGGTATTATAGCTTTAGTTGCTAATGTTAAAATCTTTAATGCGGACTCTTTAATTTATGAAACCAATACAGACAAGCATGGTAAATTTGTTGTAAATGATTTGGTATGTGATACTTTGGATTTTATTATTGAAATAAATGAGTATTTAAAACAAAGTTTCAGGGTAACGCCTGACAGTCTGATTAAAGACCCGAATTATGTTTTTTTATTATCGGATTTAATTTATTTTGAAAGAGTTGAAGAGCTGATAAGACAAGGGATTGGGTACAACGCGGCCAGAGCAGAAGAAGATATAGCAAACGGAGATATATTTATTATTGATCTTTTTGGTTTTGAAAACACTGAACTTCATAAATCTGATTATGAATATCTGGAAAATCTTTTCGGCTTCAAATATCTTTATAATCCTTTAAATGCCCCTATAGATTATTTGTTTGAAGCAGAAGAGCAATATAATGCTGTCGTATTAGGGTATTTAGATGGTGTTTGTGACTGTAATTTCGAGAGAAAGTATAGTAAGGAATTTAAAAAAATATGGCATAAAAGGATAATGGAGAATAAGAAAAAATAATCAGGTATGATTAAAGAAACAGAAAATCTGACAGATACGGAGTTGATGAAAAAAACTTTGTTGTCAGTTCAAAGATTAAAACATCAGGGCCTTGACCCGGAAAGTATTTTTGCAAGGCTGGAAAAACAAGGAATCCCTGACAATATTGCACGTGAAGCTGTGAAAAATGTTTATATGCAGAAGCAGATTGAAATAAAGCAGGAAGAAGTAACCCGGGCAAAAATAAACTTTAAAGCAGCACTTATCAGAATTGTGTCTGGTTTTGTACTGGCAGCAATTTCAATGATTTTTTTGCGCGGATATGTAATGATACCTATAGGATTGATTGTTGCCGGATTTATTTCTGCTTTATTTGCTAAGAATAGGATGGAGTGAAATAAAACTAAATTTTTATAACATTATAAATTTTAAACCAATAAACAAAAGGAGTACTATCAAGATAGAATCGGATAGTAATGTAAATAAATATAAAAAATTACTTTTAATTATTTGACAGAGTATAAAATATTATATATTTTAGCACTGAAATTAGTGTTGTTAAGGCTCGCTTGCAGATGACTCTTTTATGAATGTTTATTTTGAGAGTGGAAATATGAAAGTTTGCAAGTGTTTTTTTATT
>QKHS01000096.1 GCA_003249955.1 Bacteroidales bacterium
AAATTTGAAAGCCCTATAAGGCAACCAAAATAAAAAAAAACGTTATTATTAATAAAAAAATTAATAGTAATGTTTTTTTTTATATATTCGCAGAGAACAATGCTTTACGAGGTAGCGGAGTTGCTGTGCAATTGTTATTATTTTTGATTAAATATACAACTATGAAATTCAAACATTGGTTTTTTATTGGTGTTTTGTTTTTTTTGCCTGTTAGTGTTTTTACTCAACAGGTAATGGAATTTACCCAGGTTAAAATGACGGGAGATAGTAAGACAGTTTACTTCAATGTCAAAGGACTTGGAGACGACGAAGCAGAGAGGGCAGCCTTAATGGACAATTTATTAAAAGATGAAAATGTTATTAAAGGCAGAATTTATACAAGCTCGTCAGGCAAAACAAAATGCCAGTTGTTTTTACCTGTTAACATAACAGCCGGCTACATCAGGTCTATTATAAACTCATACGGTTATGATTATGATTTTACAACTGTTTCGGTTGATGGTAAGCTAAAAGATGCTGAAGATCCTGAAACATTTGTGTCTGTATCTTATCTTCCGGAAAAAGATTTCCCTCAATATGTAAAAACCGGAGATAAGCAAAAAGATGCTGATGATTACCGTCTTGCTAAAGAGAAATGGATTTCAGAAAATGAGAGAAAATATAAAAAAGAGCGTTCTCAGGGAACAACGGAGTACCCTATAATCATTCAGAAGGAAGATTTTAATAAATATTCTGAAGAAAAGAAACAGAGACTATTAGCAGAACCTGATAAATATGTTATAAAATAATTTAAACAACGCCAAAGATTAACTCCCATGATAAAGTCTTTAAATAAAGTTTTAATTTCAGCAGTCATATTTTTATCGGCTGCCTTTTTAAATTCTGCCACAGCTTGTACCGGTAGTATTCTGGCAGGTAATCTTACTCTTACCGACAACTGGCAAACAATAAGTGCTGTGCAGGCCGGAGACAGATACACATTCACAATTGGCGCCGGAGAAGTAATCATTTTTTCATTTTGTCAGGGCGGCGGATCTTACTCAAATGACCCTACACTTGAGATTCACAATGCTGCCGGAACGATTGTTTATGATTCAAATGATGACCATTGCGGATATGGTGCAGAATTAGTCTGGGTTTGTTCTACCAGCGGTACATATTCTGTCGGCATTTATGATTTCCCTTGTCTTACAAATGGTGCTGCAATGGGGACATTAGCATATAAATTGCTACCTACTCCTACAGAGCAGGATTGTCTGGGAGCCCGCCCGCTTTGCTCAAGTTTGTCAAACCATCCGCAGTCTTATGTCGGTTCCGGGCATTATTATGATATCTTCAATTTTAATGCTCAACAAGGAATGGCGGTAAGCACAAATAATTGTCCGAATTGTCTGGTTACAGGAGAAAGAAATAATGTTTGGTACACATTTACTTCACAAAATAACGGAAACCTTGCATTTACAATTGATCCTGTAGATAATTCCGATGACTATGACTGGGCTTTGTATAGTTTAAACGGTGGAGTAGAATGCCTTGATTTGATAGACTGGAGTGCTCATCCTCCGGTTAGCTGTAATTATGCATATATTGATTCCGGAAACGGGAATACTGGTATTGGCAGTGGTTCTTCTTCCTGTGTTGGTCCGGTTGCAGATGTCGGCTTTAATTCTACATTTGCTGTAACAACAGGTCAGACTTATGTACTGACTGTGTCAAATTTCAGTTCTTCACAAAACGGATATTCAATAAATTTTGGTGCAAGCACAGCTTCTATTGTTGACAACTCTGCGCCTGTGCTTGAGGATCTCGTTTACCAGCCTTATTGCGGATCTTCCTCTATAACTGTTCAGTTCAGTGAATCTGTATGGTGTTCCAGTGTACAGCCTTCTGACTTTGTACTTACCGGTCCTAATGGCACTTACTCTGTTGATGATACTTACAGTATTGTTTGTATGTCAGCATCTTCAAATACTTATTCAGGAACATGGTATGATGATGTATGGACCCTGACTCTCGGTGATGTACTTTCACAAACCGGAGACTACACCTTAACTCTTAACGCGGGAAGTGTTGAAGATAAATGTACAAATGTTAATGCTCAAAACCAGCTTTTCTTTTCTATTGTCGGAATTACAGCAGATGTAAACATTAACAGCCTTGCAGGATGTAGCGGCGATTGCAACGGAGAAATCAGCATCACCAACATGTCGGGAGGGACTCCTCCGTATTATATAAACTGGAGCGGAACGTCAGGTTTTTCCTCAACGAGTGCAACTATTTCGGGCTTGTGTCCTGATCAATATACAGTTACCATAACCGATTCGGAAGGAATATGTGAGTTCATTGAGACTGTTGATTTAACAGAAGCTCCACCTATAAATGCTACAGCCTCAAGTAATAGCCCGGTGTGTGAAGGTTCTTCGTTGAATCTTAGTTCAACCAGCGATGATCCGGCATCAACGTTCTCATGGTCAGGGCCGGCAACTTTCTCGTCGGCATCGCAAAATCCATGTCTTTCAAATGCTGTTCCGGGAATGAGCGGTACATATACCGTAATTGTTACAGACTCTTATAATTGTACAGATACTGTTAGTACAGATGTTGTTGTTTATGCTGTTACTCCTGTTTCCGTTACCAGCGGAAGCCCGTATTGTGAAGGAGAAACCATCCAGTTAAATGCAACTACTGTTATCGGAGCATCATACTCGTGGTCTGGTCCCGGGGTTTTCAGTTCGGCAGTTGAAGATCCTTCTATTGCCAATTGTGTCGTTACGGATGGTGGCACATATTCTGTTACTGTAACAGATGCAAACAGTTGTACTATCTCTGCAAATACCAATATTGTTGTAAATCCGGGGATTACAGCCAATGTAATAGCAGTTAATCCTCCGTGTTACCAGGAGCCGGGTGGTCGCATAAATATAGATGTAACAAGCGGGACCCCTGCATATAGTTACATCTGGAATACCGGTGCAACAGAGGATTCTGTAATAAATTGTCTGGGAGGAACCCCATATTGTGTTACAATTCAGGATGGCGCAGGTTGTAGCCTGGAAATCTGTCATACATTGACAGACCCTGCAGAACTGGTAGTTACGTCCTCTACAGTTCCGACAGAATGCGGCTACCTTGATGGCGAAATCACTCTGAACATTTCAGGAGGAACTGGTGTCTCCACTGTTATATGGACAGAATCGCATACCGGAGATCATATTACAGGCCTTCATCCCGGAGATTATACCGCAACAGTCACAGATGCAAACTCATGTACAGAAATACTTACGGTAACAGTCGGATTCTTCGGAGCCGGAGATGTTTCAATTGAGCAAAATCAGTTTATAAAATGTTATGGAGAAACTACAGCGGTGCTTACATCTTATATGGATGGTGGTGCTCTTCCTTTAAGTTATGAATGGTCTGTACCTGGCCAGACAAATGCAACCCTGTCGGGAATAGGAGCAAATACATATTCTGTTACAATAGAAGATGCTTACGGCTGTTCCGGCCAGGCCAGTTTCCCTGTTACACAACCGGAACAGCTCACAATGCTTATTGATCATGTTGATGTGTTGTGTCGCGGAGGGAATAACGGAAGTGCGACAGTAACTGTTTCAGGCGGAATATTCCCATATCTTTATTCATGGGAACATGGCCCGACATCAAGCCATATTTCATCACTTACTGCAGGCACATACAGTGTGGAAGTAACAGATATTAACGGTTGTATTTTGAATGACTATGTTGTAATAGGTCAACCCGATGAATCTGTTTCCATAAATCTGGCAACTGAAGGGGTCTCGTGTGCCGGAAAGTTTGACGGGACAGCAATTGCTTCAGGAGAAGGAGGAACTCCTCCATATACAGTTTACTGGCTTCAGTATGGGACTCTTATTGCAAGCGGAGAGCAGATACAGTCATTAAGATCAGGGAATTATTCCGTTGAATTATTTGATGCAAACAATTGTCAGTCAGAGACAAACTTTATAATAACAGAACCATCGGAATTAATTGTCGGAAGTGAAATGTCTGCAGTTACATGTAAAGGTTTTAACGATGGGATGATAGCTGTTTCCATTGATGGCGGAACATTCCCATACGATATAGAGTGGAGTACGGGAGATTCCTTGTCAATAATTACAGGCTTAAGAGCAGGACAATATTTTGTAACTGTCACAGACAACAACGATTGTAGCAGAACAATCGGAATAAGTGTGCCGGAGAGTACAAAATTATGTATAGGAATTCCTGATGCATTTACTCCTAACGGAGACGGAATAAATGACACATGGGAAATAGAGTATATTGAGATGTACTCTGGTTCATTTGTTAACGTTTTCAATCGATGGGGACAACAAATCTATCAGGGAGTTCCGGGTTCCCCGTTCTGGAATGGTAAATTTAACGGAGAGTATGTGCCTGCCGGTGCATATCAGTATGTTATTGATTTACGTAACGGAATGGAGCCGTTTACAGGAGTTGTAGTTGTCGTTTACTAACAATATAAGAGGCTGCCACAGAGCAGCCTTTTTTTATTTTTTATATTGTCATTTCTGTATTTTTTAATATTTTTACATCCTAAAACTTTTGGGGTATGATGAAGAAATTTTTAAATTTTCTTAAGAGTAAATTGTTTTTACTGAATTTTGGCGGAGCCGTTGTTTTTTTTATTTTAATATTTGTTATACTCAACCTGAGTCTTAAATCATATACAAAACATGGTGAGACTGTTACAATTCCTACTTTAATCGGAATGCAGACTGATGAAGCTATTGCCTTAATTGAAGAAAACGGGTTTAAATATGAAATCATAGATACTGTTTTTGACAATAAGTATGATAAAGGATCTGTAGTTGAGCAGAACCCTGTTCCTGAGTCTTTAGTTAAAGAGGGCAGAAAAATTTACATTATAGTTAACAGTAATCAGGACGAAATGATATCTATGCCTCAGTTGGTAGGATTTTCCATGCGACAGGTTCAGTCAATGGCAGAAACTTACGGACTTAATATCGGAGGATTAAGATATGTGCCGGATATAGCTGTAAATGTCGTAATTAAACAAATGTACAAAGGAGAAGAGATAGATGCCGGCGCAAAAATAAAAAAAGGCTCTACAATAGACCTGGTTCTTGGATTGGGAATAAGTGATAAAACAACTACAGTACCTTCTTTAATCGGAAAGACATATAAAGAGGCCAGCAATACTTTACTTGATTTGTTTCTTAATACCGGAGCCGTTAATTACGATAAAACAGTAAAGACCAAAAATGATTCTCTTAAAGCAAAAGTTTACCGTCAATCTCCTTATGCCAGCACAATAAATGAGGTAAATCTCGGTTATAATGTAGATATTTGGCTGACTAAAGATGAAAGTTTGTTAAATGCATCTCTGGAAGATAATGACGGAGAAGAAGATAATAAATAATGACTAAGCTTGTTTAAATGAAACGATATCTTGCTGTTTTAATATTTTTATGTCCCTTTGCCACACTGTTTTCACAGGAGGCCTTAACGGATATTGGTAATGCTACACTCAGGAAATACAGTGCAGAATATTTCAAAAAAAACAGTCTGAAAAATACTATGACAACGGATACGTTGGATTTGCCTTTTTTTGACGATTTTGCAAACTCTTTTGTTTATCCCGATTCCAGTATATGGATGGATAAATTTGCATTTATAAACAACGAATATGCAAAAAGTCCTGTATCATATGGCGTAGCAACTCTTGATGCGATAAATCAATATGGAGCTGTTTATACACACCTTCCGTCACTAAGTTCTGCAATTGCTGACTACATGACATCCAAACCGGTAAAACTTAATGTCGATATTGCAGATTCTGTTTATCTGAGTTTTTATTATCAGGCAGGAGGCTTTGGTAATTCTCCCGAACTGAGAGACTCTCTGGTTTTACAGTTCAAAGCTCCCGAAACTCAATGGCAGAGTGTTTGGCATGTAGGCGGAGGAGAAATAATGGATACATTTAAGCTTGTTATGATTCCGGTTGTTGACGAACAATGGCTGGTTGACGGTTTCCAGTTCAGGTTTTTAAATTATGCCAGTGTTAGTTCGAACTATGAACCCAGTTGGATCAGCAATACCGATCACTGGAATATAGATTATGTCAAACTGGATACTGCCAGAACTTTCGCAGATACTTTTAATAATGAAGCAGCATTTGTAAAAAACTTTTCTTCTATGGTTGACAGTTTTGAAGTTGTTCCGTGGAAACATTTTAAAACCAACCCTGTGGAATTAATGAAAGACAGTTTATTGTATGTTTTTAATAATACAACTCTTAACACCACCCTAAATGTAATAAGACAATGCGAGGTTTTTGATCTTAGCAGTAATAGTATGGAGTATTTTGAACATAATGATAATGATAATATTGACCCTTTATCAACTTTGGAATACAAGCAGTATTTCGATTATGTATTTGATTCAGATCAGGAAGATTCTGTGACTTTTCTGATTAAAGGTTTTCTGGGTACTGATTTAACATCTGAACGTAGTATTTACAGGTGGAATGACACCATTCATTATTATCAGCATTTCTCAAATTATTATGCTTATGATGACGGAACAGCCGAAAAAGGATACGGGATAACCGGGCAGAACACTGCTTATTCAAGCCTTGCATACCAGTTCACACCTATAGTTTCTGACACATTATACGGAGTTTACATTTATTTTAATCAGGTAATGAACGAAGGAAACCGTAAATATTTCTTTTTGAATGTGTGGACTGATGATAATGGTATCCCGGGAGATACAATTTATCAAAAGACAGGGGTTATCCCTGAATATAGTGATGAAATTAACGGATTTATTTATTATCCTCTGGATACAGCACTTTTTATTGATACAACCTTTTATATCGGATGGACAAAAACTACTGACGATATGCTCAACTGCGGATTTGACCTTAACAGAGTCTCTAACCAGCATTTGTTTTATAATGTCACCGGCGAATGGGTTAATTCTTCAATTGAAGGAGCTTTGATGGTAAGACCTGTATTCGGGAGTAAGCCACAGGAATCTTTTGTTTCCCCGGTTACTTATTCGCAGGATTTTGAAATTTATCCAAATCCGGCTATGGACAGGATTAATATTTCTGCTCAGGACGATTCTTGTTCGGTTCAGATTTTTGATGCTTCCGGCAAGGTGATAATTTCTGCAAATGTAATGTCAGATATAGATGTAAGTACTCTTACAAGCGGAATGTATTATGTAAAGCTTGTTTCGGAAACAACTGTTTATAAAACTCAGAAATTGCTTATTGTAAGATAAAATTATGAGTATAGAGGATTTTGAAATTGACGAAACATCAGAAGAGTTTGAGCAATCCGAGTTATTTGAACATCACCGCTTAGTTATAGAGCCGGGTCAGAAAATGATGAGACTTGACAAGTATCTTGTCTGTCGTTTGGCTTCTACATCCCGTAACCGTATTCAGAATGCTGCTGAAGCCGGCAATATTCTTGTAAACGGGAAAGCTGCAAAAAACTCATATAAAGTAAAACCCGGAGATGTCGTAAGTATAGTTTTAAGTTATCCGAAAACAGAGCATGAACTTGTTGCCCAGGATATTCCTCTGGATATTTTTTATGAAGATGAGCATCTGGTGGTTGTAAATAAAAAACCCGGCATGGTTGTTCATCCCGCTTTCGGACATTATGAAGGAACACTGGTTAATGCCCTTGCATACAGATTTCAGCAATTGCCTATGTTCAGCGGCAAAGAAGTCAGACCCGGATTGGTTCATCGTATTGACAAAGACACTTCTGGATTATTGGTAGTTGCAAAAACTGATATTGCAATGAATAAGCTTGCAAAACAATTTTTTGATCATACCTGCAAGCGTTCTTATCAGGCACTTGTTTGGGGAAATCTGCCAGAAGATACCGGTACAATTACCGGACATGTGGGACGGAATCTTAAAAACCGTAAGGTTATGGATGTTTTTCCCGAAGGTGATTACGGTAAAGAAGCAATTACACATTATCGTGTTCTGGAAAGATTTGGGTACGTAAACCTTGTTGAGTGCCGTCTTGAAACAGGTCGTACTCACCAGATCCGGGTACATTTTAAAAGCATTGGACATCCTTTATTTAACGATTGGGAATACGGAGGCGATAAAATATTAAAAGGGACTACGTTTACAAAATACAAGCAATTTGTTGAGAATTGCTTTAAGATATTACCACGTCAGGCTCTGCACGCCAAGTCGTTGGGATTTGTACACCCTGCAACCGGTAAAGATGTTTTCTTCGAATCAGAACTTCCCGATGATATGAAGAACTGCATAGAAAAATGGAGAAACTATACTGCCGGCAGAGATGACGATATGCAGGACTGAATTATTTATCAGTTGCACATGGATGATCTTTATATTTCTGAAGCAGATGTTTCCTGAATTCACGGTCTGCCTGATACAATAAAGCAACTTTTTTTACAGGTAATACTTTCTTATATTTATCGTGATAGGTTTTTTCCAGTTCTGCTTTTTCTTCTTTTATTTCTACCAATCTGTCAAGTTTTGTTTCAAGATCCTTATCGCTTAATGTAGAAATGTTTTTCTTGATATCTCTTGATATTGAATGCTCTTCTTTAAACAAAGCATCCATTTTCTCATTATATTCATTATAAACCGGCCAGAATTGCTGAGCTTCCTTTACTGTAAGATCTATTTCTTCGGTAATGAAAGCTATTTTTTCAGCCTTTATTTTTTCATCATCCAGAGGACAATCCTTACCCCCTTTACGTTCCTGTCCGAGAACAGAAAATGATAAGCCAAGGAATAATACCAGACTTGTAATAATGATTTTGTTCGTTTTCATAATTCTTATTTTATTGTCGGCTTTTTGTAACCCCGCATGTTCTTTAACTTCGTTTAGTCTGTAAGCCATGTTATTATTTATGATTTGCAAAACAATTTTAATTATATCCCTTTTATTCGTTTAGTAACTCGTATTCCAGATAATATTGTGATAAATAATCTTCCACATACTCAGCATCTTCGTCAGATGCAATTAAAGTGTTTGATGCGAGTTCCTGTTCAGTATCTTCGTGAAGATATTCATATAATGTAAGATCATCACTGCTAAGTTCCGAAATTAAATCCTCGTAATCTTCAAGTTCTTTGTTGTCAGAGACTTCAATTACAGGCGAAGATTTATCCACAAAAAATACGAGAGCAGCTTTTATTCCATAGCCTAAAATAATAACCGAAGCAGCCATGTAAATATATGGCTTAAAAATATCAAAAGCAGAAACTTTAGCTACCGGTTTTTCGTTGATAACACGTTCTTCAATTTTTGATTCCAGATTTTCGAAATAATCATCAGGAACTTTAAAGCTATTCTTCTTTGGTATGTCTTCCAGTTTTTTCATAGTCACTTTTTTAGACAATCATTAGCAGCAATGGTTTAACTTTCATTAATATATTTTTCAATTTTTGTAACGGCATGATGGTAAGAAGCCTTAAGTGCTCCTACGCTGGTGCCTAAAACTTCACTTATATCCTCGTATTTCATTTCGTCGTAGTACTTCATATTAAAAACAAGACGTTGCTTTTCCGGCAATTTTAAAACTGCTTTTTGCAAACTTTTTTGAAGACTGTCCCCGTCAAAAAATTCGTCACTTTCAATTTTAT
The DNA here is from genome assembly GCA_003249955.1 of Bacteroidales bacterium. Taxonomy (GTDB): domain Bacteria; phylum Bacteroidota; class Bacteroidia; order Bacteroidales; family ML635J-15; genus Bact-19. Next base: position 9,659 of record QKHS01000096.1, read on the forward strand.
CGGCAAGGGTATCTTCATAGCTTAAAGCCGAGAATGTAAATGAGCGTTTCTTTTTTGCCAGAAAATTTAAAGTTGTGTTTGTAGAAATTTTGTACAACCATGTGTAAATAGATGATTCAGACCTGAAATTATCTATTTTGACATAAGCTTTAATAAGGCTGTCCTGAATAATATCGTCTGCGTCCTGATGGTCTATAACCATACGACGAACATGGTAATAGAGCTGTTTGGAATACTTTTTAACGATAATGTTAAAAGCTGCATTCTTTGAGCCTGGATCGGCCAGCAAACTTAAAATTTCATTATCATTAATGTTCCCCATAAAGTTTTATAACTTTCTTTTAATTACTTTTTCGGCAGCATTTACAATGTTCTCAGTTGTAAGTCCGTATTTTTCCATAAGTTGATCAGGGGTTCCGCTTTCGCCAAAAGTATCAAAAACAGCAACAGCTTCTGCCGGTACAGGGAAGTTCAATGCAGTAGTCTGCACTGCAATGTCTGTAAGACCGCCGTTAAGCATATGTTCTTCTGCACAAACCAGAGCTCTTGTTTTTTTCACAGATGATAAGACAGTTTTCGCATCAAAAGGTTTAATTGTATGAATATTAAATAAATCTGCTTTTATTCCTTTTGCCAAAAGTAATTCGCATGCTTCAATTGCTTTCCATACCATATGACCGGTTGCAAGAATTGTAACATCAGAACCTTCGTATAATTGCTGAGCTTTACCTATTTCAAATTTCTGGTCAGGATCTGTAAAATTTGGAACTGCCGGACGGCCAAATCTTAAATAAACAGGCCCTTCAAATTCCGCGATTGCCATTGTAGCGGCTTTTGTCTGGTTGTAATCACATGGACAGATAACAGTCATATTCGGTAACATCTTCATAAGACCCAGGTCTTCGAGAATCTGGTGTGTTGCTCCGTCTTCGCCTAAAGTAAGCCCCGCATGAGATGCACAGATTTTTACATTTTTATTCGAGTATGCCACTGATTGACGAATCTGATCATAAACACGGCCTGTTGCAAAACCTGCAAATGTTCCTGCAAAAGGAATTTTGCCACCTATTGTTAGCCCGGCTGCAGTGCCTGTCATGTTGGCTTCGGCTATCCCTGCCTGAAAAAATCTTTCAGGAAATGCTTTTTCAAAATCGTTCATTTTTAATGAGCCTGTAAGGTCGGCGCATAAAGCAACAATGTTTTCGTTTTTTTTGCCTGCTTCAAAAAGTCCTGCACCAAATCCCGATCTGGTGTCTTTTTTTTCTGTGTAGGTATATTTACTCATTTTATGATTTTTTATAAGTTTTCAATAATAAAGTCCCCGGATTTTACCCTGAATTTGAATTCTCCTGTATTCCCGGATTTCTGTTTTTGTTTTTCTCTGAAAACCACACGGTAATAACCAGGTTGAAGCCTGAATTTGTAATGTGTCTGATCCGGTGTAAAGTCAAAAAGATTTGTTAAAACATCTCCGTGCTCTTCCAGAAGTGTCCCATAAGAAGGATTTCTGAAATTCAGAATTACATTTCCGGGTTCCGGAATATCTATTGTTGTGGTTTTTGACTGACTGATTTTTACAGCATCTACATATATTCTGGGCATTGTTAGTATCTCCAGATCGTATAAGCCTGTTATCAGTTTTTGTTTTTTGTCTGCATCCAGAATGTAAAGTGTTTGCGGAATACCGGTATTTCGTACGATACACTTTATTGCTGCATTTGCCGCCGTATCTCCTGCGATGTTCACAAATAAAACTCCCTGGGGTGCCGGCACATTAATAATGTTATGAACACCTTCTTTAAGTACAATACTGTCTTTGTACATAGGTGGAATTGTGTGAACTTTAAGGTCGTAAACGGACAAAACATCAAGATAAATTGTATCTGGATTCCCGGCAGAATTCATCGTGTGCATGTATGTATATCTGATGTCTCCTGACAGATTATCGTGAAATGACATAACTGCATTTGTTTCTATAGGTTTTCCGTCTGTGTCAAGTAGATTTACCTGAACACTGGTAAGATTTGTAACCTGTCCCACTATAGTGTTTATGGCCTGACGGAATTGTTTTGTATCTGCGGCATTAAAGTAATTTCCCATACATTCAAGCATGTCAACCAGTGAAATATCTATGTCAACCCCGATAATGTAAGGTTTCAGAACGACTCCTTTTTTCTGCAGGGCAAGACTTACCTCACAAGGATCTCCTTCGCACATTTCCAATCCGTCTGTAATAAGAATAATAATATTTCTGCATTCATCACATGTCGGGAAGTCTCCTTCTGATTTACCCAACGAATAAGCAATAGGTGTAACTCCTTTGGGCGTGATAGAATTCATCTTTTCCCTTATCATTCCTATTGTATTTGCTCCAAAAGATACTTCCAGCTTTGAATCCATACAATCAGGAGGCGGAGTCGGACTCTGATGTCCGTAAACACGCAGTGCTATTTCCAGATTCTGTTCCTGCTGAATCGTTTCAAGGGAGTCAAGCAGTTCGAAAAGCAGTTCTTTTGCCCTGTTAAATTTCACATTACCTTCCCAGCGTTCCATCATGCTGGTGGAAGAGTCAAATATTATCAATATTCTGGTAAGCGGCTTTTCCGGTTCAGGATTATTCCTGACCTGGGCAGCAACCAGAAGACCGTAACACAACAAGACAAATATTAATGCAGCTTTTTTCAAAATACAGATTTTTAATAGTCTCCTAAAGTTTCTTCGAGTTGGGAAAGAGCCAGTTTTAACTGCTCATCATTCGGTGCAACACCATGCCATTTGTGAGATCCCATCATAAAGTCAACGCCTTTTCCCATTTCGGTTTTCATAATTATCATTACAGGTTTTTCTTTGCCCGACAAATCTTTTGCCATATTTATCGTGTTGATTAATTCCTGCATATTGTTCCCGTCACATTCGAGTACATTCCAGTTAAAAGCTTCCCATTTTTCACGAATTTTTGACAGGTTAAGCACTTCTTTAACCGAACCGTCTATTTGCTGTCCGTTGAAATCAACAAATGCTATCAGATTGTCTATTTTACGTGCCTGAGCAAACATTGCAGCTTCCCAGACCTGACCTTCTTCTATTTCGCCGTCGCCCATAAGGCAATAAACAAATTTAGAATCTTTATTCAGTTTTTTTGCCAAAGCGGCACCACATGCGACAGATAAGCCCTGTCCAAGTGAACCGGAAGCAATTCTGATACCCGGCAAATGCTCGGCAGTGGTAGGGTGTCCCTGTAATCTGGAATCCAAAGCACGAAAAGTACCCAATTCCTCAACCGGGAAATAACCTGCACGTGCAAGCGTGCTGTACCATGCAGCAGAAGTATGTCCGTTGGAAAGAAAGAATAAATCCTGATTATTGCCGTTCATGTCGAATTTAGGATCGTGATCCATAATCTCAAAATACAAACTAACGATTAAATCGGTTACTCCGAGAGAACCCCCGGGATGCCCGGAATTCTTTGCATGAATCATCCTTAACAAATCTCTTCTTACCTGACTCGCAACTGCCTCTAATTTTTGTATTTTTTCCATTGTTTTTCTTTTATTGCACAAAAGTATTAATTTTCCGGGTCTTATTAAAAAAAAACACCAAAGTTTATTAACGGCAACTATAGATGGGAATGTTAATAAATAGCAGAGGGTGGTTGAGATATCACAACTTTAGTTTTTCTTAGGGTTGTGTGAGAGATAATTATTAATTTCACCTTTGAAATAAATATAGCATAAGAATATAATCATCAGAATGATAAATAAAAAAGCCCGGAACAATGTCCGGGCTTTTTTATTTATCATTTAACTGTTATTCTTTTGCAGGAGCAGCAGCTTTATTAAATTCAGCAAGCCCTTTCTCAAGGAAAACAACAAATTCATCAGGATTCAGGTTATAGCCTCTCGGCTCTGCAAGCACTTTTCCGTCAGGAGTAATCAGGACGTAATACGGCTGAGCATTTCTGTTAAAGTTCACAATCTGGATATCTGCATTTGCTTCTCCGAGTGTTTTCTTTATTTTACCATCGTTTTTGGACTTAAACCATTCTTCCTCAGGCAATTTAATTTCTTTATCATCCACATACATTGCAAGAACTACAAAGTCGTTACGAAGATGCTCCAGAACTCTCGGATCACTCCATACAACAGTTTCCATTTCACGACAGTTTACGCAACCATGTCCGGTAAAATCGATAAACACTGGTTTATTTTGTTCTTTAGCACACTCAAATGCTTGTTTATAATCGAAATAGCCTACCAGTCCGAATGGCAAATGAAGTTTTTCTTTGTATTTAGGTTCTTCGCAAGCAGAATTTTCTTCCTCAAGTCCCATTTTCTTCATAAGCTGGGTGTTATTATCTGCAATAATCTGAGGTATGTTAAAATAATGTGTTGTAATCGGAGGTAAATAACCTGATAAAGCTTTTAACGGAGCTCCCCACATTCCCGGAATCATATAAAGAACAAAAGTAAAACTAACCAGAGAAAGTCCAAGACGGCCGATTCCGATATGCTTTACATCATCGTCGTGTTTGAATTTAAGTTTGCCTAACAGGTAAAATCCCAGCATTGCAAAGACTACAATCCATATAGCCAGATAAACCTGTCTGTCAAGCAATCCCCAATGATATGTCTGGTCGGCAACACTAAGAAACTTAAACCCGAACGCTACTTCAATAAAACCAAGAACTACTTTAACGGTATTCAGCCATCCGCCTGATTTCGGTAAATTCTTTAACCATCCCGGGAACAAAGCCAGTAAAGTAAACGGCAATGCAAATGCCAGAGCAAAGCCAAGCATACCGATAATTGGTTTTAAAATACTGCCACCAAAAGATTCAACTAAAATACTCCCTACAATAGGCCCGGTACATGAAAAAGAAACCAGAACCAACGTAAGAGCCATAAAGAAAGAACCTAATATCCCTCCTTTGTCAACCTTTGAATCCGATTTATTGACCAGACTCGAAGGCATAACAATTTCAAATGCCCCGAAAAATGAAGCGGCAAAAATCATGAATATAAGGAAAAATAAAATATTCGGAATCCAGTGTGTACTTAGCCAGTTTGCAATAGAAGGACCAAATATAATTGCCAATACAGAACCGATAAGAGTATAGATTACAATAATACTGATTCCGAAAGCAAAAGCGTTCATTCTTGCTTTAATTTTATTGTTTTCCTTCATAAAGAACGAAATAGTCATTGGAATCATCGGGAAAACACAAGGTGTTAAGATTGCCAGTAACCCACCTAAAAATGCAAATAAAAAGAAGAAAATAAGATTTTCTTTTTCTTCGGCATTTCCGAAATTATTTTCTTTTACCAACAGAGGAGTTTCGGCAGCACCTTCAACATCTGCGTCACCGGCAGTTTCAACCTTTGCACCGTTTAATCCGAAAGCAAAATCAGAATTTACAGGAACGCACATTCCGTCAATACATGCCTGTCCTTCAATATAACCTTTTACAACAAAAGCATCTTTGTTCAACAATTCGATTTGTTGTGTAAATACTGCACTTTTGGTAAATGACTTTACTTCCATTTCATAAACATCATCATATTCTGCATGAGGTTCGGGACTTTCGGTGACACTATCTATAATCTGGTAGTTATCCAATTCTTCGAATGAAAAATATAAAGGCATAGGCCCACCAAAGTCCATATACTGAGAATATAAATGCCATTTATCCTCAATCTGAGCCTCAAAAATTAAATTCACATGGGTCTCATCAATTTTCTCAGTAGAAAACCTGAATTTAACAGGTTCTTCAACCTGCGCAAACAAAGTACTTACACTAAACAAAAGGGCTAAAACTCCTGTTAAAACCGCAAACATTTTTTTTAAGGCCATAAATAAAAGTAATTTAAATTAGTAAATTAATTCCTCACCATTTTCATTAAAAAAGTGATACTCCATGTATGAATAAGACATCATAGGAGACACTTTAATTTTGCATTTATATGATTTTTGCCAGGTTTTGCGCATTGAATTGAAAAGTCCTTTTGTAAGATATGCTGATACATAAGGATGTGTTTTAAGAATTAAACTGCTTAAGTTTTCTTTCTTTACAATGTATTTAATTGTATTTTCTATTTCGTCTGTAAGATTAATACTAGCTCCTATTTTACCAGATCCTTTACAAACAGGGCAAACTTCGGAAGTCTTAATCTCCATTTCTGGTCTTACCCTCTGACGGGTAATCTCCATAATACAAAATTTGCTAAGAGGAACAATATGGAATTTGGCGCGGTCACCTTCCATACATTCCTTCATTTTCTCGTAAACTTTCTTTTTATTTTTATCGTCGTGAATATCAATAAAATCGACAATTATAATACCGCCCATATCGCGTAACCGCAATTGACGCGCAATTTCTTCGGCAGCAATCATGTTCACGTCAAAAGCATTTGCTTCCTGATCCTGTTCTGAATTGCTTCTGTTCCCGCTGTTTACATCGATAACATGCGCAGCTTCTGTGTGCTCAACAATAAGATAAGCCCCGTTACGCATAGGGACAGTCTTACCAAAAGCTGTTTTAATCTGTTTTTCAATGCCATAATGATCAAATATAGGTTCTTTATCCGAATAATATTTGACTATTTTCTTTTTTTCAGGAGCTATTTCCGAGATAAAATTCTTAATCTCCTCATAAGTCAATTCATCATTTACGACTATCTGATTAAAAGAAGAATTTAAAATATCACGAAGTATTGCCGTGGTGCGGTTTACCTCTCCTATTACAAGAACCGGAGGTTTAAGATTCGGCAAAGACCTGTAAAGATTATCCCATTTTTCGAGTAAGGAATTTAGTTCTTTATCCAGTTCAGCCACCATTTTTTTCTCGGCAACAGTGCGTATGATAACACCAAAATTCTCGGGGGTAATACTTTCTATCAGCTTCCGGAGTCTGGTTCTTTCCTCAACAGATTTAATCTTCTGACTTACCGATGTTTTTGAGGTAAACGGCATAAGCACCAGATTTCTTCCTGCAAGAGATATCTCACATGAAAGCCTTGGACCTTTTGAAGAAATGGGTTCTTTTGCAATCTGAACCAAAACATATTGGCCTACAGACAACACATCGGTAATCTTACCGTTTTTGTCAATATCCGGTTCCGGGGTTATTTTGCTAATATTTACAGTCTTCTGCTTTTTGGAAATCCCCAGATGTAAAAATTTATTCAATGTCTGAAAACCGGCGCCTAAATCGAGATAATGCAAAAAAGCATCTTTTTTATATCCGATATCGACAAAAGCAGCATTAAGACCGGGCATAAGTCGTTTTACCTTACCCAGATAAATATCCCCCACAGAGAACTCAATATTAGCATGCTCTCTGTTTATCTCTACGAGTTTCTTATTATGTAAGAGTGCAATATTAATGTCAGAACTTCGAACATCCAAATAGAGTTCGGCCTGAATATCATCTTTTTGCAAATCCACGATATAATTCAGTTTTAGTTATTAAACCAAACCTTCAGGAAAGTCCCAAAGGTTCGATTAAAACATTTATTTAAAGAAAAAGTTTATTTTTTCTTTTTATGTCTGTTTTTACGTAAACGTTTTTTTCTTTTGTGTGTAGACATTTTATGTCTTTTTCTTTTTTTTCCGCTTGGCATAACTGTAAAATTTTAATTGTTATCTTTAACTTGTAATGTGAATGTCTTTGATGGCTTAAAAGACGGTACTTTGTGAGCAGGAATTGTAATGGTAATGTTTTTCGAAATATTACGGGCCGTTTTTGCAGCTCTGGTTTTAATAACGAAACTTCCAAAACCCCTCAGGTAAACATTATCTCCCTCTGCTAATGAGTCTTTTATTATATCCATAAAAGTCTCAACTGTCTTCTGCACTATTAACTTTTCGATTCCGGTATTTTTTGAAATCTCGTTTACAATGTCTGCTTTTGTCATTTTAAGAATATTTAAAAATTATCAAAACTTCGTTTTTTTTTGAGTTTGCAAATATAATACTTTTTTAAAAACTTCAGAAGAAAAGTTGAGAAACTTTGTTTTTAATTTAATTTACTGACATTCAAAAAGTTATAATTTTCGCAACGACAAATCACAGACCTTTACCCTGAAACACAATTTTAATTGTATATATCATAATTTTGAAGTCGATAAAAAGAGACCTGTTTTCAATGTAAATAATATCATACTTCAATCTTTCTATCATCTGATCCACATTTTCTGCATACCCGTATTTTACCTGTCCCCATGAAGTAATTCCCGGCCTGACAGAAAGAAGGTGTACATAATGCGGGGCTTTTTGAATAATCTGATCAATAAAAAACTGACGTTCGGGACGAGGACCAACCAGACTCATATCCCCCTTTATCACATTAAAGAACTGAGGGATCTCATCAAGTCTGGTTTTACGTAAAAACCTGCCGAATTTTGTAACTCTGTTATCACTCTTGCTGCTCAATGCCGGCCCGTTTTTCTCAGCATCCACCACCATTGAGCGGAACTTATAAATTTTAAACGGGTTCCCGTTACGGCCTACACGAAAATGACTATACAATACCGGCCCCGGAGAACTTAACTTTACTCCTATAACCAGACCAATATAAACAGGAAGCAAAATTATTATTGCCAAAATGCTAAGGAATACGTCAAGAAACCTTTTCCCGTGCTGCTGCCACACCGGCATAATATTATGGTTTATCTCAATTAGCGGCATTCCGAAAATTGAGGACATACGGACTTTACCAATAAGAATATCATACATATCAGGAATAACCTTTATTAACACCTTGGTTCCCTGAAGTTTATTTATTATATTTTTAATCTTACAATGCTCCCTAGACTCTATTGCAATCACGATCTCTTCTATTTTGTGAGCTGCAATAATTTCCTTAATTTCGGAAATCTCACCAAGATTAGGCAGATGTTTATCCAACAGGTAATGTTCCTGCTTGTCCACATACACAAAGCCTACAAACCTCAGCCCTGACGAAATCTTTTGAGATTCAACTTCTTCGAGCAATTTCAAAGCCTTTTTATTTGAACCGATAATAATTGTATTAAACCATAACTTACGGTTATGGACACGCTTATTGGTTCTCGTTGTAATAATCAGTCTGGGAATATATGTAAATGAGAATTGCAATAAGAATAATGTCAGATACAACATATAATATTGCTTGTATGTCCCAACCCAATCGTCCAGAATAAACACAAAAAATATTATCGTTACTCCCAACATAGTGGTAAGTAATGTCTGCCCCAGTTCCTGCAATCTTGATTTACGGTAAGGTGTCTTGTAATAACCGCTCAGCAAATGAAGGAATATCCAGAATAGCGGTAATATTATTAATGCAAAATAAAATGTTCTGTCAAAAGACAAAGGGATTTCATAACCAAACTTTATCGGCTCTATGTATAATTTTCTGAACGAGTAAAAGAATGTCCAGGCAATAGCTGCAGCACAGAAATCAAAAAATATATACTTGAGATTTTGTTTTGATTGTTGCATTACTGAGTAGATATATATAATAGTTTAACATTATCAATATAAATTTCTGTCTTGTCCGCTGCCGCATCATCCGGCCTTACTGCTGTAAAAAACAATCTGAATTGGGTAGCATCAGTGTTTATCACGTGGTAATTCAGATCTATATAAACAGTCTTCCACGTATCCGAAGGGTTAAACACATAGACGTTATATCTTACTTCTGCCAGAGAAGAGCCATTGGATTCCAGAGCAAAAATCCCAAAACTGAAAGCATCGGTACACTTAAAACTAACTTCAAGAAATGCCGACCCCTCCTGCTCTATCTCATATAATTTTGTGCTTCGGCATTCAAAATTCGGTCTGTCATCATCGAGAGCGACGTACATTGACTTCCCCTCCTGAGCTTCGCTACCTGCAACAAGAACTATATTTGTATCGCTTTCTGCACTTGGTTCAAATTCAATCCCGATATCTTCAAAATCTTCGATCAGATCAAAAGTTGCAGGACGATAAGTAAACTCCGGAGTTATTGTAAGCACCTCTCCCTGAGTAAGCAAAGAGTCTATATAATAACCAAACATCATCGGATATATATCCCTGTTGGAATCAGAACCTGAGTTTTTTATTCCGGGCTCAATCTGTATGGATTGTATTCCGTATTCCAGAACCGGAACTTTAAACGGTACTTCAAAAACACCTATAAGCTTATTATTTACATAAAGCCAACAATCACTGATATCATGAATAGAAGTTCCCTCACCGGGAGAATTAATTTTTACACGGACTGTATCAACAGCTATATACGAAGGAATTTGCTCAGGTGGATTGATAACTTCGCAGGACACCAGTAAAAATAAAAAAATAACGCTGAAAAATAATAAAATTTTGCTCACAATAAATCACTTTCATTAACATGCAAAAATATGAACGCAAATATATGTGTATTATTGCATTCTTAAAACAATTATTTTACATTGATGTGGACAGCTTTATTTTTTCCTTTATAAGACCTGCAATCTCATAAGTTTTCAATACTGTTTCAATATCAACTTCAGGCGATTTATTAAAAACTATTGATTTGGCAAATGACGAAAATTCGTCAAAATACAGATTATTTGGTTTAACCGGAATCGGATCAACAATCAAATCTCCTATATTTTCCTGAAACAGTTTTATTTCGCTGCCTGCATTACGTTTCTTAACCTGCCAGGCTTTATTCCGGCAAAGATCGATACTGGTGTAATCCTTCTCGCAATAGAAACTGACTTCGTGTGAATTTTCCGTTGCAATTCTGCCTGCTGTCAACTGAGCAACGCTTCCGTTCATAAATTCCATCCTCACATTAATAATGTCCGGGCCTGCAAAATTTATTGAAGTTGCATTGGCATGTACATTTTTAACATTCGATTTTATTACACTTAACACAATATCAATATCGTTTATGAGCATATCCATTAACACAGAACAGCCTTCCGTATCAAAATCAAAACGTCTGAAATTGTTTGCCTGAATAAATTTTGGGTTTGCAATAAACGGACGTGCCGAAAGAAAAGTGTTATTAAAACGGTGATGAAAACCTGCCTGTACTTTAACATTGGCCTCCTCTATTATTCCTGACAATTTGTTTACATCACGGTTGTAATATTCTGCACTTGGTTCAAAAAACACATGTTTGGAATTTTTAACCAACAGTTCTACATTGTCCAGACCTGATAACGGAGACAAAGCAATTATAGCATCAACATCTTTAAGCAGGGAATCCGCTTCTGCGTATTTCTTTAGCATTATGCCACCATGCTCTGAAAAATTATTGTCTGTAATCTCCGGACAATACAACCCAACCAGATTTAGCTCAGGGACATCCATTAGCTTTTCAACTATGTCCTGATCCATGTCTAAATGTCCGTAAATACCGGTTCTAATCATTCTCTGAATTTTGAGTAAAAATAGTTTAATAAAAAATGTCTTAACTATAAGTATTCAGGTACTTTTCAACTTACATTTGTTAAAACCACACATTGACATAGCTTTTACAGTAATTTTCACATGTTAAACCAGTTTATAACTGTTAAAAAAATAGCAAAGCACTTTTAGTACCGCATAATTAAAACAAAGCAATCACAAATCGCTGCTGCCCATGATTTACAGGCACTTCAAAATATATTTTCAGAAAATTTTATTTTTTTTTGCATTATTTATAATCTTATTATACCTTTGCAGCCCGAAACAAAAAGGTCTAGTAGCTCAGCTGGATAGAGCAACGGCCTTCTAAGCCGTAGGTCTCAGGTTCGAATCCTGACTAGATCACAAAAGCCTCTGAACAGAGGCTTTTGTTTTTCTTACACCTTTTTATTTTTATCTGTGGTTTAACATTATGAAAGCAAGAATACTATTATGAATAAATCTTCATTTTTATAAAAAAACTATTAAATCCGTAATATTTTTTTTTAATTTTGAACCAAATTTATCTGAAATGAAAACAAAAATAAGATTAATCTCAGCACTTATAGTTCTGACAACAATTACAATTGTTTCCTGCAACAACTCTTCAAACAAAAAAAACGACGAAAAAAATGATACAAAAAAATCTGAATATGGTTATGGGGACAAGCTCGTAATTACAGATAAAATAATGTATGATGTTCCTATTGTGAATGAAATAATCGGTGACAGATCAAAAAACAGTCCTGATTGGTTCTGGGAAAACCTGCCTACACCTGAATCTGATGATTTCATAAAAACACTTCTTTCCGATGCTTTTAGCGGAAAGCTTAAAACATATTATTATGATATGACAGGTAATTATGAGAGCTTCGACGAAATTAAAGATGTTGACCTTAAACCTTATATGGATAACGTAATGAATTACGAATTTGAATTGGTTGACACTACTGTTAAGAGATACAAAACCGAGAAAATAAATATCCACCTCGATTACCGCAATGTAAAGAAACTTCGTTTTCTCGAAGAATGGTTTATCTCTGATGGAAAATTTAAAAAACGTGTAATTGCTGTAGCTCCGTATTTTGTAATTGAATATCCTGACATGGAAACTATTAATGCTGTCTATTTCTGGATTCTTTTAGATCAGTCAGGACAAAACGACAAAGAATAAAGGCTTAAATCAGCAACAGTTTTTATTTTCAAAATCATTTGTTAATTTTGTATTTTACTATTATGGAAGAGTTTTCACTCATATATCATAAAGAATCCATTGAGTTTGCCACCGTAGCAAAAGAGTTTCTCGCTTTTATAGAATCTGCAAAAGATCTGTCGAAAGAAGAATTCATCGACAAATCTGTAAAAATACTGCCTCTGTTATATTTAAAGGGAACTCTTTTGCCTGTTGTAAGCGAGTTTGACGATGAATATACAGAGAAGTTTGTGGATGAATCGGCATGGTCATACATTCAGCAAACAGCAGCCGCTAAACTTGACGAAGACGATCAGTATGTACAGGTTCAGGATGCCGGAGTTGTTAACAGTATAGATTACCTTAATGTCGGACTATCCGAACTATTCGCCGACATTTATCAGGAAACCGGTGATTTTATAGGTGCCTATCGTACCGGAATTGATGAAACTATGCTGGCATCCCTGTATTATTGTCAGCAAAACTTTGAGACATATTGGGGAATCAGAGCTTTGATACTTTTAAAAAGTTTACACGAAATAAAATATAATTCTAACAGCGAAAACGAAGATTGATTTTTAAGACAAACATAACAAATCCCGAAATTCAGGAGTTACCATTGTTTTCATACGAAGGCGAAGTGGTTATTGTTGACAGCATGGAAATTTTCAACAAGATAAGTCCTGAGTTGTTTCTTGACAGCATATGGGGATTTGACACAGAAACAAAGCCATGTTTTCAGAAGGGGGCTGCCAACAACACACCGGTTTCTCTTCTGCAGATAAGCAGTGCCGAAAAAACTTATTTATTCCGCTTAAATAAACTAAAGATACAGAAAGAAATAATCAGACTTTTTGCTTCTCCATCCTATACTAAAGTAGGAGTTTCAATAAGAGACGATTTAAAATCACTGAAAAAATTACACAATTTTGCTCCTGCCGGTTTTATCGATCTTCAGGATATGGCAAAGCTTTACGGTATTACTGATATGAGTTTAAAGAAACTGGCGGCCATAGTCCTTGGAGTAAGAATATCCAAAGCACAACAATTAAGCAATTGGGCCGCAGAAGAATTAAACGAAAAACAAATACGATACGCAGCTACCGACTCCTGGATCAGCCGGGAAATTTATATTAAATTAAAATCTTCTGAACAATGATTAAGCATGAGATGAGCTATCGCATTTTATATGCAGATACAGATGCAATGGGGGTGATGTATTATGCAAATTATTTAAGAGTGTATGAAGCTGCCCGCGGCGACTTTATGAGAAAAACAGGTCTTTCTTTATCCGAAATGGAATCCAGGGGCATTGTTTGTCCGGCAATCAATGTAAACATCGAATACTTCCGTTTTGCAAAATTTGATCAGGAAGTAAAAATTATTTCTTATGTTGAAGGAGTACCTTCTTCAAAGCTTATATTTACACAGGAGATGTTCGATTCTGAAAATAATCTTATAAACCGGGCATTTGTTACATTAGGTTTTGTAAATACAGAAAAATTCAAAGCAGTCCGTTGTCCTGAGTGGTTATCAGGGCTATTTAAATCATCACAGTAAAAATCCGTAATAAAATAATAATTCTGTAACTATTTTAATACAATTTTTTAAATACTTTTGCGTTTAGAACATTTGAAAAAGCAAAACTTATGAACAGAATAAAATTGTTTCTGTTGACTCTTATGGTAATCCTGTGCTATCAACTCACATTCGCACAAAAATACACTATCAGCGGGTATGTACAGGACATGAGATCAGGCGAAAAAATATACAGTGCCAATGTATATGATTTAAGAACAAAACTAGGTACAACTACTAACGAATATGGTTTCTTCAGTCTTACCCTGAACTCTGATTCTGTTGATCTGTCAGTTTCTTTTGTAGGATATTCAGCATTTACCACAAAAATATTTCTGAAATCAGACATAAAATTAACAATTGAGCTGGACCCTTCAATCCAACTGGCAGAAGTTATTATCATGGACAAAAAGTCTGACGAAATGGTAAAAAGTACCCAGATGAGTATGATTGAAATGCCGGTTACCCAGATTAAAGCATTGCCAGTACTGTTAGGAGAAGCAGATGTTTTAAAATCGCTTCAGCTTATGCCCGGAGTTCAGTCAGGAAGTGAAGGGACCAGCGGTCTTTACGTCAGAGGTGGCGGCCCCGACCAAAATCTTATTTTGCTTGACGGAGTTCCTGTTTACAATGCATCTCACCTTTTCGGATTCTTTTCTGTTTTTAATACAGATGCCATTTCAAGCGTAAAACTCATTAAAGGAGGTTTCCCTGCAAGATACGGAGGTCGCTTATCCTCTGTAATTGACATAAGAATGAAAGAAGGAAACATGAAAGAATTTCATGGTGAGGGCTCAATAGGAAATGTTTCTTCAAAGTTTACTTTCGAAGGTCCTATTGTTAAAGACAAATCTTCATTCATCATTTCGGCACGCCGTACTTATATTGATGTTTTAGCCGCTCCTATTGTTCAGGCAGTTAATAACTCTTTTGGAAGCGGAGATAAATTCCGTGCAGGTTATTATTTTTATGATGCAAATGCCAAATTAAACTATAAATTATCTGATAACGACAGGTTATACCTTAGCTTTTACGCAGGCAGAGATAAAGCATACACAAAATCCGTTCAGGATTATGTGTATGAAGATACTACAAATATTGAAAAAGCTGAGTTTGCTCTGCTATGGGGAAACATAACAGGCTCTATGCGCTGGAACCATGTTTTTACCAAGAGGCTTTTTGCCAATGTAACAGCCGTTTACAGCAACTATTTATTTGACACGCGGGAAACATACACTCAAAAACGCGGAGGTGTAAAAACATCAGAATCCCTGTTTGATTACTCATCCGGGATTAATAATATCGGAGGAACTATCGACTTTGACTACAATCCTATTCCCAGACACAGCATTAAATTCGGGGGCAATTATCTGTACCACACTTTTAAACCCGGAGTATCCACCTATAGCATGTCAGAGAACGGCTCCGGCATACAACAGAATTTCGGCAATCAGAATATTTATGCAAATGAATTTTATGGATATGCTGAAGACTCATGGGATGTATCCGGTTTGATAAAGCTTAATTTAGGAGGACATTTTTCAGGATTTGCTGTTAAAGACCGTTTTTACAAATCTTTTCAGCCACGTGTTTCTTTGCGTGTTCTTATAAACGAAAGACTATCGTTAAAAGCAGCTTATTCTCATATGAATCAGTATGTACATCTCCTTACAAACTCAACAATAGGGCTTCCAACGGATCTATGGTTACCTTCAACAGATTCAATCCTTCCTGAAAAGTCCAGACAGGCAGCTTTGGGGGTTGCTTATAATATTGACGATAACTGGGATTTGTCTGTGGAAGGATATTATAAATCAATGGATAATCTTATTGAATACAAAGAAGGAGCCAGCTTCTTTCAACTATCAGCTGACTGGGAATCAAAAATAGAAACAGGGAAAGGATACTCATATGGTGCTGAGATATTGCTAAGAAAAAATTTCGGTAAACTTACAGGTTGGCTTGGCTATACCCTTTCATGGTCATGGAGGGAATTTGAAAACATAAATTTCGGTGAGCCGTTCCCGTATAAATACGACAGGCGACATGACATTTCAATTGTTGCCATGTATCAGTTAAATGACAATATCGACTTCGGAATGACCTGGGTGTACGGGACCGGAAATGCTGTTACTTTAGGAGTAGCCAGATATTCAAGTATATTTACAAACAACAACAATGGTTTTTATTACGACTATGCCCCGGAAATAGAATATTACAACGGAAGAAATTCTTATCGTACACCAGCATACCATCGTTTGGATGTAAGTGCAAATTTTCACAAAAAAAAGAAATGGGGAGAACGAACATGGAGTGTAGGGCTTTACAATGCTTATAGCCGACAGAACCCGTTCTATCTCTATTTTGGCTACGACAACAACAAGCGGGTGTTAAAACAGGTAAGCCTGTTCCCGATAATTCCTTCTGTTAGATATGCATTTAAATTTTAAGATTATGAATAAGTCAATTATAATATCAGGAATAATTTTATTATTCTTTATCGGTATAGCTTGTGAAAAAACTATTGATATTGATCTTGAAGACGCAAAAATACGAATTGTTGTTAACGCAGAGCTAAGATCTGATTCAACAATAAGGGTTCATGTAACGCGAAGCCGCCATATACTGGACAACGCCGACATTATTCCTCTGACCGATGCTGTTGTAAAACTCTATGAAGATGATGTTTTTATCGGCAACCTCACTTACTCCGGCAATGGATTCTACAGAATTGATTACCGCCCTGTTACCGGCAAAACATATAAAGTTGAAGTTGAGCATGATAATTTTGATAATGTTTACGGACTGACAACAATCCCGGAAGCTGTTCATACAACGAAAATTGACACAACAAAATCTTTTGATGAATATGGAAGTGAATTTTACAACTTTACGATAAAATTCAGAGACCCGTCATCAGGACCTAATTACTACATGATAAGTATGCGTAATCACTACTCATACGAAATTTGGGACGAAACCATGATTACTTATGACACTCTTTATGTAGGGCCGGATACAACAATAGTACATATAGAATACGGAGGATACAGAATGGCTGAGTCAACGGACAACATCTGGTTCCAGAGCGACGATATGATTGTTGATGCTTATGTATATCCCAATAATTCTGTTGTATTTTCAGACGAACTTATAAACGGGGAAGAATATTCATTAAAACTACGGGTTGACAGATATGCCCTTTATCAGGATACAAATAAAGTATTTATAGACTTTTACACTATTTCACCTGAATATTACAAGTATCTGGTTTCTTTCACAAAAAATCAGGATGCAAGTGGTGATCCGTTTGCAGAACCTGTAATGGTTTTCTCAAATATAGTTGACGGGATAGGAATAGTCGGAGCGGCATCTGTTTATACAGATTCTGTTATGATAATCTCCGATGGTGGTGGTTATGTATATTACAAATAAAAGATGAATATTACACAAAAGGTATTAAACGTAAAAGACAACTATCTGAAAACCCAGGTAGAAAGCTACTGGCTTTTTGAGGCTTCTTCAGTAACAAAGAGTTCAGATAAAATATCTGTTCCTCCGCTTGCAATGCCATGTATACATTTCCATTTATCTTTGGTTAATGACTTTTATGTCAGAGACAACTATAATCACAATTCTATTATAATAGGCCAGTTAAAAACACATATTCAGATTAATCCGTCAAACGGACTAAAACTATTTGTAATTAACTTTAAACCTTACGGACTTTATAATCTTTTCGGGATGACTCCACCCGGGAAGACAGAATTATCTGTTAACAGTAAAGACTTTTTCGGAGATAAAAATATTGAAGATGTTATAGAGGCTTTAAGCAAAGTAACAAAAGAATCAGATATGGTAGATATTGCTGAAAATTTTATCTTAAAAAATCAAAAACACGATATCAAAAAATATAATTACCTCGACAGTATTACTGACATGATTTCTCAGTCGAACGGATTAACTGACATTAACGAGCTTATAAATAACAAATGTTCAGTCAGAACACTCCAAAGATATTTCTCCGAAGTTATAGGAATAAGCCCGAAAACATACACTAAAATCCTGAGACACAAGCACATACTTAGACTCATGTACGAAAATCCCGAATTACAATGGAACGATCTTGTATTCCAGGGGTATTACTTCGATTATTCTCATTTCAGGAAAGACTTTGCCGGTTTCTCATCTTTAAAGCCTTTTGAATTTATTTCAGCTAAAACATCTCTTATATCAGGCTTATTAAGATAATCTGAATATTTTTATTTACAAATATCTTTTTTTAACAATCTTTTAAGATTTGTCGCATTTTTACACAACAAGATGATTATTTTAGTGGATATTTGTATCAACACATCACTATTTAGATTTGTTGGTTCACGATTTTCTCAAAAATTGTAGCAGTTTCAAATCAAAGAATTGCAAATTCAAATTTAACCGGTCATAGTTAAGCTGCCATAGCTAATTTTGACCGGTTTTTGTATTAATGCCTCCATTCTGTCATTGACTCAAAAACACTTTTTTGAACTAAAATTTAACTACAAATAAAATTAAGAAAAAATGAAACAGAAATTATTACTGGTGGCAGTGTTAATCTTGTCCGTAACAACATCTGCTTTTTGTCAGATCAGTCTGGAAAAAATAGTCAAAAACAGCAAAAAAAGAACTGAACAAAAAATTGAAAACAGAATCGAGAACAAGATTGATAATGGCGTTGATAATGCATTGGACGACATTGACAATAGTATGAAAAAAGGTGGAAAAACCGATAAAAGTGATAAAGCTGAAAAAAGCGATAAGTCTGACAAGAAAGATAAAAAAGAGAATTCCGGTGACAATAACGACGATATGGTTGGTGGCGACACAAATGATTCCGGACATTCTCAAAAAGAAGCAGAGCCGGAAAAGCCTAAATCTCCGACAGTAGTTTGGAACAAATTTGACTTTGTACCCGGAGACAAAATTATTTTCGAGGACGGGCCTTCTGTAAGCGAAGAAAACGGAGAATTTCCTTCACGCTGGGATCTGCTGGAAGGCCAGGTAGAAATAGCTAATGTAAACGGAGAAAACGTAATTATGTTTATTGGCGGGGGACCTGAAATTGTACCATACCTCGAAAATGCAGATAAAGACTACCTTCCTGATGTGTTTACAATTGAATTTGACATTTTCCGTCCGGCCAACGGCAACAGATTCTGGGTATATCTTTACGATCGCAAAAATCAAAAAAGCAATGCCGGAAATGTAGATGATATTGAAATTAACCTGAGCCGTGTGGACGTGGGAGGTATTGTGAGCGAATACGACTCAGGAAAGAGTAACGATAACGGAAACTGGATACATGTTTCCATGGCTTACACAAAAGGTAAATTTAAAATATATCTTGACGACACACGCCTGACGAATATTCCTCATCTCGAAGGAAATCCTTCCGGATTATCAATAAAATGTTATTGGGCCGACAACGCCGATAACCAGGCATGGTTCCTTAAAAACGTCCGTATTGCAGAAGGTGGGGTAAAATACTACGACAGGGCTATGCAGGACGGTAAAATAGTTGTTAACGGGATCAAATTTGATGTTGGAAAAGCTACATTACGTCCCGAATCAATGGGCCCGATAAATGAAATTTACAATTTAATGGTAAAACAGCCTGAGATTAATTTTAGTGTCGAAGGTCATACAGACAGCGACGGTGACGATGCGACAAACCTTAAGTTATCAGAAGAAAGAGCAAAAACCGTAATGAATAAACTTATCGAAATGGGAATTGATAAATCAAGGCTGAAATCACAAGGCTTTGGCGAAACAAAACCAATAAATGAAAATACTTCTGCCGAAGGTAAGGCTCAAAACAGAAGAGTTGAATTTGTAAAATTTTAATAAAGAATAATTCTAAAAATTTACAATATGAAAAAAGCAAAATTTATTTTCTTTATCTTAACAGGCTTAATCAGTGTAAACCTGTTTGCGCAAACAATTAATGTCCCTTCCGATTATGCAACTATTCAACTGGCAATAGATGCTGCCGAAGATGGCGCAACAATTTTGATAGCCAATGGTACTTATGAGGAGAATCTTGTTGTTTCCAACAAGAACCTTACTATTGCTTCTGAATATATTAATTCTCTTAGCGAAGCCGACATTGATGCAACAATTATTAAAAGTCCTGCCAGCCCGTCTAATATTGTCTTAAGTATTTCGGGGTCTTTAACTTACACTCTGAATATTATCGGACTTACCATAAAAGATGGGTTTGCTTCGTCGGATGGTGGCGCAATATACCAATCTGGTTATACGGTAAATATTGACAATTCCAAATTCGTTAATAACTCTTCTAATAATTCCGGAGGTGCGATTAGGATCTGGGATGGCTCTGCTACAATAACAAACACTTATTTCTACAACAACTCATCTTATAACGGAGGAGCAATCTCAATTAGTCTCGGTAACGACAACCGTAATGTTGCAATCGAAAACTGCACTTTTGACAGCAACACAGCAGGCGGTTATGGTGGTGCTATAAACGCAGGCTTAAGCACTAATGTTTCTTACAACATAAACAATAATGTAATAAAAAACAATTCTGCAAATAATGGCGGTGGAATTTATCTGGCTATTGGCTCTGTAACAGGAACAATGCCTGTAATCTCTAAAAATTTAATATTCGGCAATACTGCTGATTCAAAGGGTGCAGGAATTTATATTACCGGTCGCAGCTCACGAATAACCAATAATACAATTGTAAATAACAATCTTGTTAATCATGGAGAAATTTATAAGGGTGCGGCAATTTATCTTACCGGAAGCTCTAACTTTGCTTATACATATTTCCGCAACAATATTATCAGAGATAACGCAACCGAAAGCACTGATAAAGAATTGTATGCAGATTATTCGGGACTTTACTGCAAGCAATATTTTTATTATAACTGTTTACCTGTTAGTGCAAATGAAATAGCAACAGCAAATTCTAATTCTGAAATTGAATATGGTGATGGAAATATTTCCGGAGATCCTCTGTTTGCAGATTTTGCAAACGACGATTTTAACCTGCAAATTTCTTCGCCCTGTATTGATGCGGGTGATCCGGATACTGACCAGGATACAGAATCTTACCTGACAGATGCAGATGATCGTGATGCTGACGGAACAAGATCAGACATCGGAGCTTTATACTATCATCAGGATATTGACCCCACAATTACAGCAGATTTTACTTTTTCGGCTTATGGAGAATATGCTCCGTTAAGAGTTGAATTTACTAATGCCAGTACATGGATTCTTACAGAAGTTCCTGATGTATTTGAATGGGATTTTGATAATGACGGGATAGTTGATTCAAACGAAGAAAATCCTGTTTTTTATTATAACGAACCAGGAACATATTCGGTGTCTTTCACTGCCGGCAATGGGACCATTTCAAACAACGTGACTTTTACAGACATTATTATTGTTGAAGATGCAGGTATCGAGCTTGAAGAATTGGTTTTTATCTTTGATGAAATCGAATTTTCCGGAAATCTTTGTAACGAAGATCTTGTAAACCAAAATGTCGTTTTTAGTGGTGCCAGCAGCGATCCGGGTCAAGGGGTCTGCGATATTTTTATTTCTGATGCCGTATATGTATATGGTTTTAGCGATACTTTTATTGCAGATTTTGCTCAGCTCGACGGCGAAGTTCTTGAAGTTTCAATAGACTTCTTCGATAATTGTGGAAATAATTGCACCGGAGCAAGGGTTTTTAATGGCTCCGACATGATTCTGTCTCAGATAAACCCCGAAATGGCAAGTGGTCCGGATGTACTAACTTACAAATTTGTTACCGACATAAATACTCCTTTTGATTTGTTCCAGTTTTACGGTATGGAAAGTGGCCTTTTTAAAATGATTGTTAAAAAAGTAAAGCAGCCGGCTGCATGCGAATTAACCGCAGATATAAATGTTTATGAAATATCCTGTACCGAATTTGCAATTTCTGAAAATGTTTTCAACAATGAAAATCCATACACTATTCAATGGCAAGTTGATGGAGTAAATGTTGATGCTGCTGAAATTTCGCCTCTTACACTTGCTGCCGGAGAACATACCATTTCTCTTACTGCAACCGATAACGAAGATTCTGAATGTACAGTAACTGTTAACCGGAACATTACAGTTTACAGCCCTGTGGTAAATATTGACACCAATGTTGATGGAATGGATCTGAATTTCTCTGTTTCGGTTGAAGGTATCGAAGATTTTAATTTCTCGTGGTACTTTGGCGACGAAGGAACCGGGTCGGGTGATACCAATCTTCTGGAAGGAACTTATACTTATACCGAAGAAGGCACTTACGAACTCGCGTTAACAATAATGCCTGCAGGAAATTTTAATTGTGCATTTTATTATAACGCAGAAGTAGAAATTGGTCAAACCGGCAATTGCGATAACGGAACAATTAACGGACTTGTTAATGCAGAACTTGCAATGCTGGCAAACGAGGCTATAAGCGCGGAGTTATATATGTTTTCAAATGACCAGTTCAATTTTATTAACTCTGCAATTATTGACAACTCAGGGGAGTTTGGTTTCACAAATCTTACTGAAGGGGTCTATATTTTGCGTGCAGTACTAAATAATCCCGAAGAGTATCCGGAATATGTTGTGAGCTACTTTAACACTATACTCGATCAGGTTTTCGAATGGCAACAGGCTTCTCCGGTAAGCATGGGTTGTGACGAGACAATTACAATTGATTTAAGCATGATAACAATCGAAGATCTGCTATCGGGCGATGGAAACATTTCAGGATATGTTTATTACTCAAATAACGGCATTAAGCAAATTGAACCGGGACTCGAAGTTGCCAGCGATGTTGTTGTATATCTTATAAATGATGAAAATCAAAGCCTGGTTGCTCAAACCATAACCGATGCAAATGGAAATTATTCGTTTAGCAATATTCCTGACGGAACGTACCGGGTTAAAGTAGAAGTACTAGGCTATTCCGTAAACTCTTATCATATTGTTAGTTTGTCGGGTTCGGACAATAACTTTAGCCATCTCGACTATGCTATTGGTGATATGGATATTTCCCAAACCGAAATTGCTGTATTAAATATTACTAATAATGGTAACGGATCAGTAGTTATCGATGAAATTACTGCCGAAGGTATATACCTCTTCGAAACAGATACCGAATTAAGTATTCTTGCTGTTGCTGGCGAAAATAATGTTTTTGCCGGATGGACCGGAGATATAGAATCAACAGAAAACCCGCTTTCGTTAAGCTTGACAGATGACATTTCAATCACTGCACAATTCGACGATATTTCGGGAATAGATCAGTTTTCAAATCTTACATCAATTTATCCTAATCCATGTACAGATTTCTTCTACCTGAGCGACTCTGAGAATATTTCACAGATTGTAATTTATAATCAAACCGGAGTTGAAATTGTAAAGCTCGAAGGGAAAAGCATCAAAGACTTTGTTAATACTTCAAACTTTGCAGCAGGGGTGTATTTTGTAAGAATAACAGATTTCTCAAATAACAACACTTCATTTAAAATTGTAAAACAATAACAGATTCAGGGACAGAACATAGCAATATTTTGTTCGGTTTTGTCCCTGTTTTTTATTTTAACCTAAGGTAAATCTTGCTCAATCAAATGAAAAAAACAGTATTTATATCAATCCTGATGTTTTCACTAATGACATCGGGATTCGCTAATCGTGTAAATGTCGAAATTCTGAGCAGATTACGTGCTGATGGTATCGACATCGAAGAACTGGAGAAAAGAAGACAAAAATATGGATACATAGCCGGAGATGATGATAAACCGTCTGATCAGATTGACAGATACAATGCCTTTATGGAAATAATGAGAAGTGAATTCCCTTCAAGAATTCCAGATATTGAATATAAAACAGGCAGCAATGCAAATGTCAAAGTTACTCATGACATTCCCGAGTCAATTACAAATTTTGTCCTCGATTTTGGTTTTTATATTTTTATGGATGAACTAAAATACGGTGTGCAAAACGAAGATTATCCGGGCATACAAGCTGTGTATAATTTTATGTTTTATGCAAGTTTAATTGATCCACACACTAATAGAATAGTTGGCAAATATAAGATTCATGGTCAATGGACATCAGAAACACATTTAAGTGCCGAAGAAATGGCCGAAATGGCTCTAAAACTGCTCGAAGAAGATCAAATGCCAAAAGTAGAAGAACTGGAAGCAGACATAAAACATTATACCAACTATCATAATGCCACAATCAGGTACAGCGAAACCGACCAGCAGGCAAACGGCATTAATACCGGAACAGTAACAGTATCTAATATTCAGGATATATTAATAGGCGAAGCCCGCAATAATACAGTATGTCGTTTTCGCCTCGAAGCAGAAAAAGGAAAATTTACCCAAACAGGCACCAATTGGGTAGAGTTTGATGGAAAAGACATGTATTACGGCGGAGATAAAATCAGTTTTGAGTACCAGACATATAATTGCAGCGATTTCGAAAACGACAAAGGAAACAATGTCTTTACATTAAAACAGATATCGCTAATGTCAGAAGGTTACAACAATATCGTAAAAAAACAGGTAATCGGATTTTCATGTGATGTCCTTTACGATGTTAAAGTAAAATATTATGCTAAAGATTTTGCTCAGGCCGAATGGGTATGGAAAAATGTTATGATTGTCTTCCCCGATGAAAACGGCAGTAATATAACCCGTATTAACGGAGACTCATATTCAGGTGACGAATCAGAAATTATACCGCCATATATAGTAACGGTAGCAGGTTATGGTGACGAACATTTTTACAGCATGTGCGAAGATGAATACGATACTCCTGAAGTAATTATGATAAAATCGCTAATGGGTGGAAACGCATGGCTGGCAACAGGAGAAGATGCTCTAAACTATTTACAGATAGGTAAAACTCCTGAGAATCCGGCAACCCATATTGAACTTGAATTTGATCTGAACATTGAAGAAATGCAAATGGCAATTCACTTATCCCCCGATGCTGCAGAAGAGATGCTTACAGGACAGACCTGCTTTAAGGTTAAGTCACTGGATCAGGATATAATAAACAAACTTTCCGGCGGCAATTCTGCGACACTTGATTACACAAATAAGTACGGAGCAACAATTAAATTAGAATTTGAACCAAAATAAATAATAACTTAATAATTAAAAACATGAAAAAAATTAATTCATTTTTTGCGATTCTCGCGGCAGCAGCAATGTTCGCAGCATGCGGAGGTAATTCTGAAAACAAGACATCTGACGATTCAGGCATAACAAAACAAGAAGAAGAGGCTATCGAAAACCTTAAAGACTCAAACGAGCCCAAAAGCGTTTCGTTTGAATTTACAATTGATGACAAACTTTACAAACTTGACGAATCTACTGTTAAATCCACAATTATTCCATTTGCCTGTTACAATAAAGAAGATGAAACTTCTTTAGTATGGGTAAGCGGAATTAATGCCGAAAATCCCGGCGAAGAGATTTCGATAGAAATTGATGTCCCGTCCGAACTTAATAACGGGACTATCGAAGCAAGCGAAATTATTATTATGGTTTCTGAGAAATCACATGAAGGCCAAAGCAAAACTTTAGTGTATTTGTCAGGCAAATACATTCCTGTAGAATTTTCTTCAGTAAAAACAAAAAATGCCGGCCCCGAACTGGACTCATATTCTCTTGACCTGGAATTCAGCGGAAACTTTAAATCAATTCTTGATGATTCAAGTCCGGAAGTAACAAATGCAAAGTATAGTATAAAATACTAATTATACGGTGAATACATATGCTATGATGAAATTTGAGTTCTAAAAGCAAATGTCTTTTCATATAACTTATAATTTATAAAAAAATTAATTTTATAATTATCCTGGTATTCTCAGGTTTGTTTTGCAAAGCACAAGCTGAAAAAACAGAGTTGTTCGCCGGGATCGTTGCCGGAGATAACTATTCAGCAATACCAGAGTTTTTCGAATGTACAGAAAAAGGACTTGTAATCTTTGCTGCATACGATGCGTAACATGGAACAGAACTATGGGTTAGCGACGGGACAACAGCAGAAATTCATACTTACAATAAAATATAAAAAAATAATATTATATAATGAGAGAAAAAACTAAATCACACATCATTAACATCTTACTTGTTTCAACCTTTCTGTTCTCACTTTCAGTTTACAGTTTAAATGCACAGGAAGATTATCCTGACATTAAAAGTGCAATAGAAGGCCAATTTGAAAAATCCATTAACGATCTCGGGAAATCTATTGTTAAATCAGATCCTTACGGTCTTTGGTTTAGTGTAACAATTTCGGAAACCACGGAAGGAGATACTCAGGCAAAAATGTATGAAAACCCTGAAGTCTTTGACAATCTGAATTACATGGCCAGCCTTTTCGTAAGCAAACAGAATTTTTATAATTTTAATTTCGACATTGTGCCTAAAGAAGTTAAAGAGCCTGGAAGATACATTTATGCAGTTGGAATTTTTGCCGAACTGGTCACAAATAATCCTGCAGAATACCACATACAATCAACAAGTTACACTTATAAATCTAATATAAACGGAAAATTCAGTCAGTATATAATTGAAGTAAGTGTTGCCGCTATTGTTAAGAAACCTGCAAACGGGTCCATTGTATCAGATGTTTACTTCTATGATAAAGATGGGGCAGAACTTCTCTGGGATTTATCATGGGGCAATATAATGCCTCTTATTTCCTATATCCGCGTTGGTCCTGGTAATAATTCATCAAACACAAAAACCGGCGAAGATTTTACAAGAACTCCTGATATCGGAGGACGGGTTGCTATTTCAGATGTATTTAGCCCGGGTTATTATCTCCCGGTTGTAAAATTCAGAGGTTGTTCACAGGAGTTTACCAATTATGATAAATTCAGTGACTATGAATCGGTATTAAGACTGGAGAAATCAAAGGTACAATGGAAATATATTAAAGTCTTGTCTGACGGAACAGTTGTCCCTGAATCCACATTAAAGACCGAATCTATTAAAGCCGGCGATTTAAAAACTTTCTACAGTAAATCCAACACAATAAAAGGCAATATTCTTGACAGTAACGGAGAACTTGTTAAAACAAGTGTCAAGGTCATTCTAAAACCTGAATTCACACCGGCAAAATTCACAGATCTGAGAATTGATTCAAAATCTGACGGGACCTATGAATTTAAAGAGATAGAATCCGGTGTATATAGTGTTTACGTAGCCGGTAATCAGGATAATGCAAAATTGGTTGAAGTTTGTAATTGTCCTCAAAAAAATGAGACTCAAAACTATACATACGAAGTTAATGTTATAAATAAACCTGTCCTTTATAACGTTATTGCAGAATACAACAATCCTGAGTTATTAAAAATCAAGTATAAATGGAATAACGTTTCTGTAGGCTTCCCTGAAGATCTCTCTGTTTTGCCGGCAGAACAAACCGGCGACATGTACGATATGAAACCTCCATTTACTGCCAACCTGGGTCCTTATGGAAAATTCAGTTTTTACAGCAATATTCCTGAACAGGACGAAGAAGGCTTTGTCGTAAGTAAAGAAATTCTTAATACAAACTTCACTGAATGTGTAATTGAAGAAGGTTCGTTTGCAATAAAAAAAGTAGCTGTCGAGTCTCCTTATATTTTTACTTTTCTGGAGTTTAATGTTGAATTACAGGGCGAAGATCCGTCCGAGTTTCTATTGTTTCCTGTTGTTGTGGGTTGCGTTAATGACAACAGTCCGTACGCATTTAAATGGAATAAACTCGACGAAGCAATAATAACGAAATTAAATAACGGAGAGTCTGCTGTTAAAACTCTTACAAATCAAAAAGGAGCCAGTATGACTATAAAATTTGAACCTCAAAAATAACAAATATGAACAGAATAATTTTAACAACAGGATTATTGCTTATTACAGCAATTGCAGCAAATGCACAGGTTACAAGAAACATGTATGGTTTTAAATCGGGACATATTGAATACAAACTAACAGGTAACACCACCGGAACAAAATCTCTTTGGTGGGACGATTACGGAGCAAAAAGCCGTACAGAAACAAATTCTGTAACAGTAATTGAAATGTTCGGGATAAAAAACGAAACAAAAATGCATACTGTTTCTGTTATTAACGGAGATAATTACTGGTTTGCAAATCTGGATGACAAGACCGGTCAGGAAGGATCTTTAACTTCAATGCTCGGATATACCGAAATAAATGAAATGACAGATTCGGAAAAAGAACAATTTGCAAACCAGTTGATTGATAGCCTTGGAGGAGAGAGGCTCGGAACAGAAAGAATTCTTGGCTGCGATTGCGAAATAATCACTTTGCTTGGTTCAAAAGGTTGGAACTGCAAAGGAGTAACTCTTAAATCAGAAGTAGAAACCTTAGGTGTAACCGCTAATGAAACTGCAATCAGCTTTGATAAAAATATAAGCATTCCTTCGTCAAAATTTGAAAAAATTCAGGGCATCACCTACACCAACAATGACGAATACATGAAAATGATGCAACAACTAATGGAACAAGGCGAAGATGATAATGATGAATAGATAAAAATTCCCGAACAAACCATGGTTTTAGTTCAACCAGATTCCTTCTGCTGTAATGGCAGAGGGAATTTTTAGTTTTAATTGCCAAACTTAAAAACAAAAATAACTTTTCTTTAAAATTTTAAATCTGAACTTCTCCAGAATCATTAGTTTATTGAGTATAAACAAATAAGCATGAAACGTGTTTTTAATACAGACAATTAACTAATCTTAAAAACATTATTATCATGACAGAATCCAAAACTACAGAAATTTTAAAGATGGCCATTCTAATGGAACATCGTGGGAAAGCATTTTACAAAAAAGTTGCAG
This sequence comes from Bacteroidales bacterium, assembly GCA_003249955.1. GTDB lineage: Bacteria > Bacteroidota > Bacteroidia > Bacteroidales > ML635J-15 > Bact-19. Next base: position 38,731 of record QKHS01000096.1, read on the forward strand.
AACAAACCGACAACGAAGAGGTGAAAAACATCTTTAACATCATGGCAAATGAAGAACAGGTACACATTGATTTTTTATCTGAACAATTTGCATATTATCAGAAAAACGACAGGCTCAATCCCGACAAGCTAAGTCTGAAACAGGCTGAAGATAGTATTGCCAATACAATTCTTTCAAAAGACCTGAAAGAAAAACTTTCTGCTGCCGGTTATGAGGCGGCAGCAATTTCAGCCGCAATAGATATGGAAAAGAAAGCAATTGCTGTTTATTCTGAAAGAGCATCTACTGCCTCCGAACAAAGCGAGAAAGAACTATATGCATGGTTGGCAAACTGGGAAAATGACCATCTGCAGATTCTTGCACAACTCGATAAAGAACTTATGGAAAAAGTGTGGTTCGACAACAGCTTTTGGCCGTTTTAGCAATAATAATATTATTGTCTGACTATTCAGGATTTCTTATTTTTTCAATTGTCTCATATCCATTTATTTTGTATTTTTCGGCTTAATTTGAAAAACAAACAGGCCATGTTAAGCAAAGACGATATTGGATATCTGAATAATTTTGGAATTACAGAAGAAAGCGCGCTGGAACAAATTGAGCTTCTGAAAAAGAATGACAGTTTTTTGCATATATCTGCTCCGGCAACTCCCGGCAAAGGCATAATGATTGTTGAAAAACCTGAGGAATACGTCAACATTTTTGATGTTGAATCAGGCAATTATAAAATCTGCAAATTTGTCCCTGCATCAGGTGCGGCAACAAGAATGTTTAAACGTCTGATTTCATTTCATCAGGAGCCGAATCTTAAAAATCTTAACGAAGGCGATTTCTATTCTGTAAAATCGGGTTTTGAGAAAATAGAAATATTTGCATTTTTTAACACTCTTAAATCATCCTGTGCCAATCTTGAAAATCTTGAACAGCTTGCTGATAAAATTCTGTACTCAGGGCTTGGATATGCAGGTATTCCAAAGGGGCTTATTGAATTTCACCAATACGACAACCAATCCAGGACAGCATTTGAAGAACATCTGCACGAATCAGTCGGGATGAGCAACGGTGGAAATGAAATAGATATTCATCTTACAGTTTCGCCGGAGCATAAAGATGCTTTTGAAAGAACGCTGGATGAAATAAAAGCCAAAACAGGTTTAAATCTCAATGTAAGTTTTTCATTTCAGGAGAAATCGACAGACACTTTGGCTCTTTATGAAGATGAGTCCCTGGTAAGAGATAACAACGGGAATCTATTGTTAAGGCCAGGTGGTCACGGAGCACTTTTACAAAACCTCAACAAACTTGATGCTGATATTATTTTCGTAAAAAACATTGATAATCTCACACATGGCGATTATCTTGAAGAAACAATTCAGTACAAAAAAATGCTTGGTGGCATTTTGATTAATATTGTTAAAAAGCTGTCTGAAATTTTCAAAAATGTATCCTCTGCAAAATCAGGTGATGAAATTAAAAATGCGGCTGAATATCTTGAAAAAGAATTTGGTGCTGATTTTAGCAAATCCGCAAATCTGAAAGAAGACGTGTTGACATTTATTAATCGTCCGGTTCGTGTATGCGGGATGGTAAAAAATACCGGCGAACCGGGTGGCGGTCCGTTTTGGGTAAGAAACGCCGATGGAACCGACAGTTTACAGATTGTAGAAAAAGCGCAGATTAATCTAAACCTGCCAGACCAGAAAGAATATTTTAACGGGGCTACACATTTTAACCCGGTAGATCTGGTTTGTTACCTTAAAAATCCCGAAGGTAAAAAATTAGACTTAAATAATTTTGTGGATAAAAATGCTTGCTTTGTTTCCGAAAAAACACATCAGGGAAAGAGTATCAGAGTTCTGGAACACCCCGGATTATGGAACGGAGCAATGGCTGACTGGCTTACAATATTTGTTGAAGTTCCTCTTATCACATTTAATCCGGTAAAGGAACTTAATGACCTGCTTAGAAAAGAACATCAACCTAAAACAGGAAAATAAAATGAATTTGAGCCTGCAAAAAGACAATACTCTCAAAAAAACACTTTACATTTTTTTTATTGTTCTTTTAATCTCAGATATAGGATATTCCTTTAAACAATATCTGGCAAATCCTCTTGACTGGGATATGGCCGGAGGAATTTTACCCGCCGATAATGTAAAGCCGGTTCTGAATAATCCTATAGGAACAGATGCGATTCTTAATAATACGGAATATCCGAACCCAAACAGATTTTTCAGTCATTGGGCATTTTACAATTATTTTAATTCAATGCCTTTTTTCCTTCAAAAATTCATGTCCCCCGTTGACAGTATATATTGGTCATGTGCAATTGTAAAAATATTGTTGCATATTGCTTTTTTAGCAGTGCTGGGAATACTCTTCAGTGGCAACAGAAAAATATTCTCATTTGGTTTTTTGCTCTTTCTGATAATATTAACTCCGCTTTTTCAGGTTTATGGCTATCAAAATCACATGGGAATTGTTGACAAATCTAGCACCTATCTGTTTTTCTACCCGTTCCCTCTGCTCCTTCTCATTATTTATTACCTGCCATTAGTACTGAATTATTATTACAATCACAGTATTAAACTTAATTTGTTTCTAAAGATAATATGGCTGTTACTTGCATTGATTATTTGTTTAAGCGGCCCTCTCAATCCCGGAATAAACCTGATAATAATCCTTCTCGTTTTTCTTAAACTGGTTTTCCAAAATTATAAAGAACACAGGGGTAGCGGAATTAAAACCCAAATAGTAAAATTTATAAAAAGTATCCCGGCAGACTACTATTTCTACTTCATTCCGGTTTTAATTCTTTCCGTTTACTCATTAATTCTCGGGACACACAACGATGTAAATAATCTTTACCAAACTCCTTTGTCAGAGATATTTCTAAAACTTCCTAACGGGATTATCCGTCAGTTTTCGCAAAAGCCGGGGTTTCCCGTTTTGTTTATTGCTATTACTATAAATATAATTCTGCTCAATAAAGCTTTTCCTAAAAAAGAAAAATCAAAACTTTTAAATACCTATATTCAGGTTCTTTGCTTCTGCCTTATTTACATATTACTCTTACCTTTTGGAGGATACCGGGATTACAGGCCTAACATATTAAGATATGACACAATTCTTCCTGTTACAATTTTGATTTTTTATGTTTATGTTTCGTCATCAGTAAAATTGATAAAAAATCTTCCTGTTAAAAAGACTCTTATGTATATTCCGATGGTTTTACTTGTTTCGTTCATTTTTACCAATGCTGACAAAACCGATTTTAAGGAAAACCTTTGCGAAAAAAATGCAATTCTGCAAATCGCCTCATCGCCAAACGATACTGTGAGACTAAACTGTAACTGTAATGTTTTATCATGGAAAAGAATAATGAACATTAATGAAAACAGAGAAAACTCTAAACTGCTTTTAAAGTGGAATATAACCGGCAGATTAAAATATTTTTCAAACAACTCCGATTAAAAAAATAAAGTACAGGATTGAGAATTCCTGTCAAATCAGACTTCATCTGACTGAATTATGTTTTGTCAGTTCATAACAAATTTATAGCTTTGTCAATAATGCCGTTAAATTTAAAAAACATACCGCTCTACGTAAAGATTCTCCTTGGAATGGCTTTAGGGATTGGCTTCGGGTTACTGGCAGTTAATTTTGGTTGGGCAAAGTTCAGTTCCGATTGGATTTCCCCGTTTGGTAAAATATTTGTCCGCTTGCTAAAGCTAATTGCAATCCCGCTTATTTTAGCCAGTCTTATAAAAGGTGTTGCTGACTTAAAAAGTACAGCAGGCCTATCCAGGATGGGAATCCGGACTGTTTTAATGTATCTGGCAACTACAGTCATTGCTATTAGTCTGGGAGTCGGAATTGCATATATGGTAAAACCGGGAAACTTTTTCCCAAAAGAACAACAGCAAACCTTGTTTGAGAAATATTCTTCAAATGTAGAAGCCGGAGAAGCAAAAGCCGTTGAGTTTAAAGATGAAGGCCCTTTACAATTTTTGATAGATATTGTCCCTGAAAATATTGTATTCGCATCTTCACAAAACTCTTTGATGTTACAGGTAATTTTCTTTGCACTGCTGGTTGGGATAGCAATATTACTCCTGCCTCAGGGCAAAACAGAAGCATTCAGAAAATTTATAGATTCATCTAATGATATTGTTCTAAAAATAATTGAAATAATTATGATGTATGCTCCGATAGGAGTATTTGCATTAATGGCTTCGGTAATTACAGATATCGCTGGTGAGGACCCGGCAGGTTCTGTTTCATTATTCAAAGCTCTGGGAATGTATGGCATTTGTGTAATTTCTGGATTGTTAATCTTACTTCTGGTGTTTTATCCGCTTATAGCAAAACTTTTGGGAAAGATTGACATCGGAAAATTTATGAAAGGTATTTTTCCTGCTCAACTCATGGCTTTCAGTACAAGCTCTTCCGCCGCAACTCTTCCGCTCACAAAAAAATGCGTTGAAGAAAATCTTGACGTAGAAGATGAAGTCAGTAGCTTTGTTTTACCTATAGGAGCGACTGTTAACATGGACGGGACAAGCCTGTACCAGGCAGTTGCAGCAATATTTATTGCTCAGGTTTTTGCAATAGACTTAAGTTTTGCCGATATTCTTACAATAATTCTGACAGCAACTCTGGCTTCAATCGGCTCGGCTGCAGTTCCCGGAGCAGGAATAATTATGCTGCTTATTGTTCTTGCGTCCGTAAACATTCCGGCCGAAGGTCTTGCTCTTATTTTTGCAGTTGACAGGCCTCTCGACATGTTGCGAACCACTGTTAATATTACGGGTGATTCTATGATTGCAGTAATAATTAACCGGGTGGTTAGTAAACCTGAGAAAACACAAAATAAGCTTTAAAAAAAATTTAATGTTTTTTAAATGTAAGTTTTTAAAAATAAAAAATCAGACATTTAAAGAATGCTTAAAGTATTGCCTTATGCTTTCAAAAAATGCCTGATAATCCGCCCCCTACTCAACTACTAATTTCTTTATAATCAATTCTTTACCTGTTTCAATATTAACAAAATAAATTCCTTTTTTAAGTTGGCTGACATTCAGGGTAAATATATGTTCCTCACCTGAATTTTCATACTCTGTCATTACTGCAACTTCCTGTCCGCAAACATTATATAGTTTGAAATTAACAATGATATTTCCCGAAGCAGAAACCACGATTTTTGTAAAATCAGTTGCAGGGTTCGGGTAAATATTCACAGCAGTAACAAGTTTCTGTTCAATCCCTGTCGGAAGTACAGAAAGATTTGCAACTTCACTTTCTGTTGATCCGCAAAACCCGGTAACAACAACAGTGTATTCCCCGGCATCGGCTAAAGAAACAGATATTATTGACAATTCTGCCGAATTTGAACCTGAGATATTTGCATCATCTGCTAAGTTTACTCCATCTTTTTTCCACTGGTAAGTTAAACCTGTACCTGTTGTACTTATGCTAAAAGCTGCCGGCTGACCGGTCTCAATATTTATAAGCGATTCCGGTTGAGAAACAATTGCTACCGGTGCCGCAACTGTAAGGCTTGCCTGATTTGACTCTGCATTTCCGCATGAACTCACTACATAACAGGAATATTCACCTTCGTCTGAAGAACTCAGCACAGATATTATTAATTCGGATGTACCGACACCTGAAATATTGCCTCCGTCAACAAGAGCAACACCGTCTTTCTTCCATGTATATGACATATCCGGGCCGTTTGCCGTTACCACAAAACTAACACTTTCGTTTTCGCATGCCTGTTGTGATTCTATATTCTCTATGACAAGAAAACTGCTTATTGTCAGTCCGGCCTGACTGCTGATTTCTTCATTACATATTCCGCTAACCACACATGTATAATATGCCTCATCGGCTGCTGAGACATCGTATAAAGTTAAATCCTGACTATTCGCGGATAAAATATCCGAGCCGTTTTTCTTCCATTGATATGAACCCGCATTACTTGCTTCAACGCTGAATGTTACATCAGAACCAGGACAAGCAGACTGGCTGACCGGTTGTGCATTAATCACAGTCAACAGATTTACCGTAACAGAAGCAATATCGCTGGTAAGTGCCTGGCATGAATTTATTACATCTACGCTATAATTCGCATCATCGGCTGCTGCCAAAGAATTTAAAACCAATTCCGCACCTGTTTCTCCGCCAATAGCAGAACCGTTTTTCTTCCATTGATACGAACTTGCATTGTTTGCTAAAACTGATAACGTAATATCTGTACCCTCACACTGCATAGCTGATACCGGCTGAGTTGCAATTGACGGCAAAAGATTAATTGTTAAAACTGCAGCGTTACTTGTAAGTGTCTGACATGTATTGATTACG